>JBAUWF010000032.1:0-11250 GCA_049583635.1 Rhodanobacteraceae bacterium | reverse complement strand
GTGCGCGTGATCGACACGCCCGGGCACACGCCCGACGGCGTGAGTTACCTGATCGGCGATGCGGTGTTCATCGGCGACACCCTGTTTGCGCCCTCAGCCGGGAGCGCGCGTTGCGACTTTCCGGGCGCCGACGCCGCGACGCTGTACCGTTCGATCCAGCGCCTGTATGCGCTGCCGGATAGCACGCGCGTATTCCTCTGCCATGACTACCCATCGGCCGGGACGGAACCGGTGGCGGAAACGACCATCGGCAAGGAGAAAGCACACAATATCCATGTCGATGCGCGCACCGGTGAGGCGGATTTCGTCGCGAGGCGGCGCGCGCGCGACGCAATACTCAGCGTGCCGCGTCTGTTGTGGCCCGCACTGCAGGTCAATATCCGCGCCGGCGCCCTGCCGCCCGCGGACGCCGATGGAAGACGTTTCCTCAAGATTCCGCTCGATACCGACGTCCTGCTCTGACGCAAGACGGAGGCACCCGCGCAAGCCGTCGACAAACTGCGTTCGCGGGAAAGCGCAAACGTCGACGCATTCAAAGGGCCGGCGCCGACCGCGGTGCCGCAACCGGTTTCCAGCCGGCCTCATGCAGCGCAAGCGTCGCTTCGATCCGGAATCGCGAACGTCCGTGCGGATAGCTCACCTCGACACTGCTCGACTTGTTTGGCTCGACCAGGATGACGGGCTGGCCGATCGTTGCGCCGCCCTGACGCAGATTCATCGCGAGCCGGATATTTCCGCCGGGAACAGGCGAGGCCGTGAATTCAGCCTGCCAGGGATCGGCTCGATCACCCTTTGCCATGAACGGCTGGTCGACCGGGTTGACCAGCCGCAGCTTTTTCGGCGCTTCGCCGCCGACCGTCACGACGATCTGCGCATCGACCACTTGTGCAACGGATGCCTCAGGCCGCGCTGCTGCCCGCGGCTGCGTGGCCCACGCGACATAGCTCGCGCTCGCACCGAGGATGCAGACAAACAGCAAACCGCACGCACGGCGTGCGCGTCCGGGCAAAGGAGACTTGAGCATCGCGATACGCTCCTTGAGTGGATGACCAGCGTGCCAGTGACAACCGACCGGCAACGCGTGCGCGTCAAGCTGGGTCTTGAGGATCGCACCTGCATAGGTTCTGCGTGCACCGGGAAAGCGCGCGATGACGGCCGCATCGCAGGCCAGCTCCTGATCCAGCCGAAATCGCGACATGGCCAGATACACGAGCGGATTGAACCAGAGCAAGCAGCGCAACGCGGCTGCCAGCGCGTTTGCCTGCGCATCCCCGCGTGAACGATGCGTGCGTTCATGAGCGAGGATGAGATCGCGCTCGCGTGGTGTGTAGCGGATCGCGAAATCGGCCGGCAGCACGATTCGCGGACGCAGTGCACCGACCAGCGCGGGTCCGGTCGCGGTACGCGTCGATTGCCAAAGCCCTTCGGCCGATCTGGAGACGCGCCCGATGGCGCGCACGAAATCAACTTGCTGCCGGACCATCAACGCAACCGAAGCACCAACGCCGGACAACCACAACCCGAACAGCCAGATGGCCGGGTCGAGCGCGGCATGCGGCATCGCGGAGGCAGTCGGGCCGTGTGTCAACGCCGGCAACATGACTGCGACCGCGCGATCCACAGGGACCGGAGCAGGAAACAGCGCGGCCAGCCCCGCCACCGGCACGCATAGCCACAAAAGGTAAGCCGTTTGCGCACCGAAGCGCCGCCGCACGGGCGTCCGCGAGAAAAGGATTGCGACAATCAACGTGCTCACGGCAAGCGTCGCCGAACCCAGTTGCGCGACGATCTCAGCGATCATTGTCGAGCTCCTCGATCAGCGCGCGCATTTCAGCGACATCCTTTTCGCTCAGCTTCATGCGCCGGGCGAAATGGACGACCAGCGCACCGACCCGCCCGCCGTACAAACGATCGAGCAGATTCTTGCTTTCCGTGTGCACGTAGTCGGCGCGCTTGATTCTCGGCCGGTACAGGTAACGGCGTCCATCGCGTTCCGCGGCGACGGCTTTCTTGCGCAGCAGGCGATTGAGCAAAGTCTTGACCGTCGATTCCTGCCAGCCCTGTCGTGCAGCGGTCGCGGCAATGATGTCCTCGGCGCTTTGCGGCGTATGGCGCCGCCACAAGACTTCCATCACCACGCTTTCGGCTTCGCTGATGCGCATGGACGTTTACGGCTGTAATCGGTGGTTAACGATTACATGCGTAAACGCAAATGTCAAACGATGCGGCCGGTGGCCGGCTGCGGCAAATCGAAGTCGCTGCGGCAAGCGAAGCGGGAGCTCAAGTCCGGGACTTGCGCGAACCGTCGCCCGGATACAATTCGGGCAGCGTCGATTGCTCTCGCCCGGTACTCCGTTGCGGCCACGCGAACCCGCTCTTGAAAGCACGCCCGAGGCGGCCGCCCAACCCTTCGCAACTGGCGCCGGCGTAGCGCACGCGTTCCAGATCGGTGATGGCCTGCACCTGCTTCGGATCGACCAGCCGGGCGGCCAATTCGCCGAGATTGCGAACGTCGGCGCGCTCGCCACGCGCCCATGCGACCAGGGCACGCTCGGCTTCGGCGAGATCACCCATCGCGCACGCGCGTTGGAACTCGGGACGCGCGCTACCGCTGCGTGACGACACCGTGGCCGCGGCCGGGCGCGTGGCCGGGCTGCGGCGCGCGCGCCACCACAGCGCGAGCGTCAGCAGCCACAGCATGAAACCTGCAAGCGCAAGAAACTGCCACCAGCGCGTGCTTCCGCCCATCGGCGGCGCGGATGATGGTGTACCGGAAGCCGTTGCCGACCCGCCCGTTGCAACTTCCGGAATCGACGTCGTCCCGACGGGCGGTGTCGATGTTGGTTCTGCGGTCGTGCCGGTGCCGCCGGCCGGCAGCACGTCGATGGTGTGAGGTGGCAACTCGGCCGTTTCCACACGGTCGTGTGCGGTATCCCACCAGCGAACGGCGTAACCGGGCACGGTGAGTTGGCCCGGCTGCTCAGGCACCAATGCGAACTTGCGCACGCGCTCGCCGTACAACCAGGTACCGTCGTCGCGTGTGCGTGTCTGCGCCTTGTCCGGATAGATCTCGGCGCCGTCGACCGGGGCCAGCTTGATTGCAGGCAGTTGCTCGTATGCCAGGCCCTTGGCCTCGACGCGAATCGTGCGTGTGACCGGATCGCCGACGTGTACCCGGTCCGGCAGCGCAGTCTGGTCCTGCACAGTGACGGACGCTGCCGGCAACCACGGGGTGCCGCCCCAATCCGCCGGCTTCGGGCGCACGTTGAGCTCGACCGCATCGGAACGCGCGCCGACGCTGCGGCCGCGACTGAAAAATCCGGTCGGATCGCTGGCATCGAGCGCGGTTCCGTGAAACGCAAGTCCGGGGACCGTAACTACCCCGCTTTGTTCGGGTCTGAGCGCGTAATGCCGTTCGATCACGTGATAGCGACGCTGACCGACGGTCGCAAGATAGTGCTTGTCCTGCCCGAGCCGCTGGACCGCCAGGCCCTTGGCGGCGGGTTCGTCGAGATTGCCGTTGGTCATGTCGAAGGCGTAATACAGCTTGACCGTGTAGCGCACCTGTTGCTGGACGTAGGGTGCGGATGGTTCGGCCGCTACATCGAGAAACACGTCATCGCCCGGCTGTCCTTGCGCGCCGGCCGGCTGCGTCAGCACCGTCAGTCTCAATGGCACGGTCGTCGCACCGCCGACCTTGAGTGCCGGAATGTCGATCTTGCCGGCGTGTTTTGGCTCCAGACCGACCGCCCACAAGGTCTTGGAACTGCTCGCGCCGTTGACGATGCTCATCTGTTGGCTCGATTGCGTGCCGAGCAATTTGAAATCCGTCGACAGCGCGGAAAAATCCGGCGGCGTATCGACGCTGCCTTCGGCCTCGACATTGAGCGTGACGGTTTCGCCAAGGTGCATGGTGTTGCGATCGAGCCAGGCGCGCGCACTCGATGCATCGGCGCGCGCGAGCGGCGCGACCATGAGCAATGCCTGCATCGCGCAGGCGATCAGAAGCGTACGTTGCATGTGCTTTCGTTTGTCATTGGCCGGCGCCCCCGTCTTGCTGGCGGCGCTGGTATTCGAGCAGGAACTTGCGTCGCAGCAATCCGCCCGGATCGTCCGGTACGCGTTCGAGCCATTGATCGAGCGCCTGGCGCTTCTCGCGCGCCGCCTCGTCCTCATGCGCCGCTGTGGCTTGCGCCCGCTGCGTGCCGGTTTGCGGTTTTGCGGATTTGGCCAAGGCCCGATCGATGGCCTTGGACAAGGCCTTCTTCTGCGCCGCGCTCGCAGTCTCGTCGCTCGATTCGGGCTTGGCCGACGAGTCGGCGGCATCGGCAGAGCCGGCCTGCGTCTTCGACGCCGGTTTGCCCACATGCTGGTTTGCCTGCTTGCCGGCCCGCGGGCTCGCGTCATTGGCGTCATGGTCCGATTTCGCGTTCTCGCCGTTGCCGGACTGCTGGCCCTGTGCTCCGGATTGCGACTGATCCTTGCCTTGTTGCGATTGATCGTTGCGACTGTTCTGTTCTTGCCCGCCGCTTCGCTTGTCCGCCTTGCCGGCCTGATCGTTGCCGTTCGGCTGCCGGCCATTGCGGTTCGATGACGAGGACTTGTTCTCCTGGTTGGACCTGGGGCCGGATTTTGGCTGGCGCTTGAGCCAGTCTTCGACCGCTTTGCGGTTGGCCTTCGCATCGGCCATGCCCGGAGCGAGTTCGAGCGCACGGGAGTACGCCGCGAGTGCATCCTTGTAGCGAGCCTGCCTGGCCAACGCGTTGCCGCGGTTGTACGCCGCATCGGCGCCTTGTGCATGGGCGAAGTTTTCGGCCGCCGCCGCATAGTCGCCAGTGCGATATTCGGCACTGGCGCGCCAGGCCGGCGCCTTGGCGACGGCCGCCGCGTGTTTGGCATCGCCGTTGGCAAGAGCCGCCGCGGCCTGCTGGTCCGGTCGCATCCACAAATCCGTCAGCGACGCGGCGTGGGCGCCGGACACGGCGACAAGCGACAGCAGGGCCATCGACATCGGTGCAAGCATTGCCGGCACGCTCGACATGAGCCAGCCACGACGAAATCCGAGCAGCGCGAGGGGCAGCACCAGGAGCAGCAACCACGGGCCGCGATCGCGCCAGTTCGCATTGGCCAGATTGTTGCTGCTGGCGACGTTGGCGGCTGTTTGCGTATCGATCAGCACGGAATCGATATCGCTCGCGTCGACGCTCATGTGCGCATAGCGGCCGCCGCCGGCCTCGGCCAGCGCGCGCAAATCGGACTGGTCCAGCCTCGGCACCAGGATGTTGCCACTTGCATCCTTTAGAAAACCACCGCGTGGCAACGGAACCGGCGCGCCGGCGGCGCTGCCGATGCCGAGTACCGAGACGATCAGACCGTGCTCATGCGCCCTCTGCGCCGCAGCGATCGCGTCGGGTCCGACACTGTCTGCCAGCAAAATCAGTTCACCTTGTTTGAGCCCGGCCTGCCGCACCAGCGCCAGCGCACGATCGATCGCGCGCGCGGTCGCGTTGCCGGCGACCGGCATGGTCGAGGGATCGAGAGAATCGACCAGATTGCGCACGGTCGCCTCATCGTCCGTCAATGGTGCGGCGACGAATGCGTCGCCCGCGTAGGCGATCAATGCGGTCTGCCGGTCGCGACTGCGTTTGAGGATGTCGTCGAGCTTGAAGCGCGCGCGTTCGAGCCGGCTCGGCTTGACATCCTGGCACAGCATCGTCGGCGACAGTTCCAGCGCCAGCACGCGAGCGGCCTGATTGCGATAAAGCGGCAGCGCCTCGCGCTCCCACGTCGGCCCGGCCAGCGCGATCGAAATGAGCGCCCATACCAGGCCGGCAAGCCACAGACCGCGGCCGTGACCGGCCGTCTCGCCACGTTCGAGCAGATGCGGCAGCAGGTGGGCATCGACCGCGGAGCGCCAGACTTCGGCGTCGGCACGGGTGCGACGCCAGAACACCTGCAGTAGCGGCAGGGCGAGCAACAACACCAGCCAGGCCGGCCGCAGGAAGTGAAAACTGGCAAACTCGGAAAAGTTCATTGCGCGTGCACCACCCGCAGGCGCCGCGCCCGCCAACCCGGCAGCAGGAACGCAAGCACGCCGAGGAGCAGCGTGCCGGCCAACGGCAGCCAATACCATTCCTCGGTCGGACGCAGGCTCTGGCTGGTGTCGGCGACCGGTTCGAGTCGTTCGATCGCGCGATAAATGCCGGCCAACTCGGCGCTGTCGCGCGCACGGAAGTACTGTCCGCCGGTGCGTTTGGCCATGGCCTTGAGCATGGCCTCGTCGAGATCAGCGGATGGATTGACGATGCGGCTGCCGAACAGGCTGTCCACACGCACCGCGTCCGCGCCGATGCCGATCGTGTAGATGCGCACATGGTTGGCTTCCGCCAGATCGATCGCCTTGCCCGGGTCGAGCTCGCCGGCGGTGTTGACACCATCGGTGAGCAGGATCAGTACGCGCTGATCCCTGGGCCGCTCGCGCAGGCGCTTGACCGCAAGCCCGACCGCATCGCCGATTGCGGTTTCACGCCCGGCCAGGCCGATGCTCGATTCGGAAAGCTGGGTGGCTACGGTCTTCAGATCGAATGTGAGCGGCACCAGCAGATAGGCGCGAGAACCGAACAGGATCAGGCCGACGCGGTCGCCTTGGCGGCGGCGGATGAAATCCGAGGCGATTGCCTGGATGGCCGCAAAGCGCGACGCCGGCGAGCCGCCAAGTTGCATGTCCTCGATGCTCATGCTGCCCGAAGTATCGACCGCAAGCAGCAGGTCGCGTCCGCTGCGCGGCACGTCTTCGGGCGGACCGAGCCATTGCGGGCGCGCCGCGGCGAGCACCAGCAGAACCCAGGCCGCGAGCGCGAGCCACCGCCGCAGCGGCGGCACCGCCGAAACGTCCGCCTGCCGCGGCAGAGCCAGATTACTGTGCGGCAGACGCAGCGCAAGCGTCGATGCGTTGCGCACGCGCGGCAAGAGGTGCGCGGCCAGCAACGGCAACGGCAACGCGCACAACAGCCAGGGCCAGGCCAGATCAAGCATTGCCGTGGTTCCAGCGCAGTCGATGCAGCAAGCGCGCGCGCCACGCGCCCCTTGCCGGCGGCGTGCGCAATGCGCGGGCAAGCCAGCGGCGGGCGAGCGCGGTCAACGCGGGCGCGTCGACTTCCACCGCACGCCGATAGGGCGCATCGATCAAGGCGCGGCCCGCTCCACGCCGAAAGTCCTGTCCGCCGATGCGCGCATCGAGGAATTCGAGCCACGCTTCCCCGGGCAACGCCGCGGCACGCCGCTCCACGAGCAACGTCCCGCGCCGCAGCATTTGGGAGATCGCGGCGGCCAGACGCGGTCCGTCCGCAGAGGCATCGTGCGCCGCCGCGATTTCGGCAAGCTCCGAATCGATACGCCGACGCCAGCGCCAGACACGCCAGCGTCGAAGCAGCCAGACCGAGGCAATCACCAGCGCGCCGAGCAACAGCGCACCGAGCAGCCACCAGCCTGGAGCGGGCGGCCACCACGACGGCATGGGTGGCAGATGGATATCGCGCAGCTGCGGGCCGGTCGCGGGATTCATGCCGCGCCCACCGCACGCCCGCTGCGCGCCAGCAGCGGCGCCAGCGCATGCCGCAAGTCCGCGTGGCTGTCGAGATCGACGATGCGCACCCCGAGCCGGGCACACTGCGAGCGCAGAGCGTCGCGCGCCAACGCAAAGCCGTCGCTCCAGGCCGCACGCAGGCTCTCGTCGCCGAAATCGAGAATGCGCCGGGTGCCAGTGAAGCTCAGCGCGTAGCGCCCCGGAGTCGGCGCGGCCAGTTCCAGCGCATCGCGCAACAGGACCACCACGATCTCGTGGCGTTCGGCCAGTTGCGGCAGCACCTGTGCGGCCGCAGCATCGCCGCTGAAGCCGTCGGTCACAAGAATCAGACGCATGCCGGGGCGCAACAGGCGGCGCACGCGCGTCAACGCAACCGACAACGCCTCGCGCGTGGTGGCATCAGCTGCCGCATCCCAGTCGCGCAACGCGCGCAGCACGCGCAACACACCGCGGCGCCCGCCGGCGGGCTTGATCTCGCCATCGATGCCGCCACCGAAACCGAGTGCGCCGACACGGTCGCCGCCGTTGGCAACCATCCATGCGAGCAATGCGGCAGCGCGTGCCGCCTGTACGCTCTTGAAACGCACGCGCGTGCCGAAGTGCATGGCCGGATTGAAATCGAGCGCCAGCAGCAAGGCCTGTTCGCGTTCCTCCTCGAACAGCTTGGTGTGCGGTTTTCCGCTGCGCGCGGTCAGTCGCCAATCCATGTGTCGGATGTCGTCGCCGGCCTGGTACGCGCGCGACTCGCGAAAGTCCACGCCGCGTCCGCGCCAGCGCGACACATGACCTCCTCCACGCTGGGCGGGACTGCGGCGCACGGCGAGGTTCGCGCCGCGCGCCATTGCACCGATCGCGATCAACTCGTCGAGCGCGACACGGGTAGCATTATCGGCGGCTTGGGAAGTCGGCATCAGTGTCTCGGAGTCGCGTTGCTATTGAGCAGAATGTCGGAGGCAAGACAGCCATGCGTTCACGGATCGGGCGTCGGCCGTGAGACGCAAGAGCCGAAGAGGAGCGCGCACGACGCCCGATTTCTCACCGCTCACGGCAAAGGCACACGCTCGAGCAAATCGCGTATCACGCGGTCCGAATTGATGCCTTCGGCTTCGGCCTCGTAGGACAACAGCACGCGATGGCGCAACACGTCCGGAGCAACCGCATGTACATCCTCGGGTGTCACATAATCGCGGCCGGCGAGCCAGGCGTGCGCGCGAGCGCAACGATCGAGCGCAATCGTGCCTCGCGGACTGGCGCCATACGCCACCCAACGCGCAAGCTCGGCACCGTAGGGCGTCGCGTCGCGTGTGGCGAGTACCAGTTGCACCAGATACGCTTCGAGCGTCCCGGCCAGATGCAGATTCAGTACCTCCGCGCGCGCCGCGAACACCTGCGCCTGACTGAGTATCCGCGCCGGTGGCGATTGCGCGCCCAGCGCCTCGCGCGCGCGATCGCGCGCGAGAGTCAGGATCGCCGCTTCGGCCGCCGCATCCGGATAGTCGATGCGGATGTGCAGGAGAAAGCGGTCGAGTTGGGCCTCCGGCAGCGGATAGGTGCCTTCCTGCTCGATCGGATTCTGCGTTGCCATGACCAGGAACAGCCTTGGCAATGGATATGTCGCTCGCCCCACCGTGACTTGGCGCTCGCCCATGGCCTCGAGCAGCGCCGATTGCACCTTGGCCGGCGCGCGATTGACCTCATCGGCCAGCACAAGATTGTGGAAGATCGGACCGCGCTGAAATTCGAAACTTGCGGTCTGGGGGCGGTAGATCTCGGTGCCGGTCAAATCGGCCGGCAGCAGATCGGGCGTGAATTGCAGGCGATGAAAATCGCCATCTATGCGCGCCGCCAGCTCCTTGATCGCGGTGGTCTTGGCCAGGCCCGGCGCGCCTTCGACCAGTAGATGACCATCGGCCAGCAACGCGATCAGCAGGCGATCGATGAGTGCCTGCTGGCCGAGAATGCAACGACCGAGTTCATCGCGCAGTGCGCCAAAGGCGGCAACGGGGGCAACGGGCTGTTCTGGCATGTCCATGGGCTTCGGGAAAAACGCGGAATCAGGGTGGAGGACGGTTGCAAGCGGGCACGTTCGGGATAACCGGCGCGGTTTTCAGACAACGTCGGCCGCGAGAAGTTTGCACGCTCCTGCCGATCGATTCAGGCGGCACCGCAGGCAAGGCCGCTCCGCTCGACTGCGGTAACTGCGATCGTTGCTGCGCTGCGCGCTATGTATCGATGCGCCGCACATCGACGCGGTTCACTTCCACCCGTCCTGCTTCATTTCCGGCGAACCGATTTGACTTGCGACATTTCACCTGCGATATCGACGCTCGCCGCACCGCCGAAGTTGCCGCGCAGCACGTCGGCGACCGCCAACGGCCTGCCGAGCAGCCAGCCCTGTGCGTAGCGGCAGCCGAGTTCGCGCAGGGCGTCGAGTTGCGCCTTCGTCTCCACGCCTTCGGCGATCACGTCGCAACCGAGCGCCGAGGCCATGTCCAGCATCGCCTTGACCACGGCGAGCCCGCGCGGTCGATCGAGCGCCTGCACAAAGGCGCGATCGAGCTTGATCTGGTCGAATTCGAGCGCGAGCAACGGCGCGAGATTGGACCAACCGGTGCCGAAATCGTCCAGCGCCACTTCGACACCGGCCGCGTGACAGCGCGCGAGCAGCGCGCCGACGCGGATGCGGTCCGGCAACAGGCTCTCGGTAATCTCGATCTTCAGCGCTGCCGCTGGCAACCCGCGCTCGGCCAGATGCGCGAGCAGCCGATCGAACCAGGCGTCGTCGCCGATCTGACGCGCCGACACGTTGAGCGCGACGAACGGCGGCACGGCCGATTCGCGCTGGCGCAACGCGATCAACGCATCGCACACCTTGCCAAGCACGTAATCGCCGATCGGCAGGATCAGCGAGGTTTCCTCGGCCAGGCGGATGAAAGCGATCGGCGAGATTGCGCCGCGCTCGGGGTGCGGCCAGCGCGCCAGCGCCTCGTAGCCCGCCACCGTTCCGCTGGCGATCTCTGCAATCGGCTGCAGTCGCACTTCGATCTCGCCGCGTTGCAGTGCGTTGCGCAGGTCGTTTTCGAGACGTATCTTGTCGAGCGCATAGGCACCATCGCCGGCGCTGGCCGCTTCACCGGCAGCCACTTCGCCGGTCAGGTTCGCCAGCACCGAGCGGTAGCGGCCGAGTTGACTCAGCAACAGCGCGCGCACGATCGGATCGGTCGCAGCGAGGCGTTCGGCGAACTGGCCGCGGTCAATCGGGGTCAGCACGCAATTGGTGATCGCACGCGCCGTCGTCGTACACGGCGCGTCCTCGATTGCCGACATCTCGCCAAGCAGGTCACCGGGACCGATCTCGTTGAGCACGGTGCGCGCACCGAAGTGGACGGTGCTGATTTCGACGCGGCCCGATTCGATCAGGAAGGCACCGCCCGGCGCATCGCCTTCGCGGAAAATGATTTCGCCGATCTTGAAAGTTTCGCTGTAGGGCTGCACCGCACGATTCCGCTGAGAAGTCGCCTGGCCGTTTCGGGAATTATGGGACCTGTCCGGGCTGGTACACGAAAACAGGGGCCGCTTGCGCGACCCCTGGATTGGCAAGGCACCGACAGCCAATCACATCGTAGTGAATGTCGCCGTGCAGCTCATGTCGCCGCTCATCGTTA
>JBAUWF010000031.1:0-52184 GCA_049583635.1 Rhodanobacteraceae bacterium | reverse complement strand
CCATCGTGCATGTCGTCGGATAGGAAAACCCGTTCGGTAGCAGATGCAGGAATTCGCGGAACTTGTCGGCACGCACGGCGCGAAAACCCGAAGTCAGATCCTTGACCGGATAGTCGGTCATGCGGCTCGCGAGCCAGTTGTAGAACGCATTGGCGAGGCCACGGCTGACACCGGCCTGGCCGGCCCAGTCGCGCGCGCCGACGATCATGTCGTAGCCTTCAGCCAGGCGCTCGAGCAAGCGATCGATCAGCACCGGATCGTGCTGCCCGTCCGCATCCATGAACACCAGCACGTCGCCTCCGGCCGCGCGCGCGCCGCGCTTGATCGCAGCGCCGTTGCCCATCGAATAGGGGCTGCTCGACACGACGACGCCGGCGCCTCTGCAAACCGCCGCCGTGTCGTCGGTCGAGCCGTCGTCAACGACGATGATTTCGGCTTCGGGCTGCGCCTGCTTGAGCCGCGGCAACAGCTCACGCAACGCGGCGGTTTCGTTCTTGGCGGGCAAGATGATGCTGATCATGCAACGGATTACCCCCTGTGGCTGCCAAGCCGGAGCACACGCAACCATGCTTTCGCCGGCCGCGTGGCAAGTCGGTTGTTCAGGTTCGTAGTGTAGAGGTTCGTCCGGTTTGTAACATGTTTGGGATATTTTCGGTCAATGTGGCGATGCCGGCGGATGCCGGCGCCAGCTTTACCCGATATCGACAGGCGCCGGCCTACTTTGCCACGCAGTGCGCAACTGACGCGGCCCGCCTTGATGCTTCCGATTGACTTGATGCTCCGATTGAGTGGTGGCGGGGGTTTGGCCCCAACTGGCGCGATTTGTGCTTGTTTTATTGCCGCGAGACGGCCGTTGCCGTGTCGGAAACGGGCACTTGGAATCGCGGCAGATAGTGTGAAGCGTGCCGCGTTATTGCCGTTTGGGTGTACCTTCGGCAAACCGATTGCTGTAGATTTGAACGGTGCTACGGGGACTTACGCGGTATTCCTATGGCAGTACAGATGAACACGGCGCCGCTGCTGGGCTTGTCGGGCATTGCCCGGCGCCTTGTGGCCGAAGGTACGCTTGCCGAAGAGGCGGCGCGCGATGCCGTGCGCAATGCGTCGACGCAGAAGATTCCGCTCGGCGCGTATCTGACCGAAAACAATCTGGTCGCCAGCCTGCAGTTCGCGCGCGCGGCATCCGCCGAGTTCGGCGTGCCGCTGTTCGACCTCGAGGCACTCGACCTGGCCCAGTCGCCGGCGCGCCTGGTCAAGGAAGACCTGATTGTCCAGCACAAGGCGTTGCCGTTGTTCAAACGCGGCAACCGCCTGTTTGTCGGTGTGTCCGACCCGACCCACCTGCACGGACTGGACGAAATCAAGTTCCAGTCGAACCATTTGATCGAGCCGATTCTGGTCGATGCGCGCGCGCTGCAACGCGCGATCGAACAGGTGATCAACGCGACCGGGCCCGGCATCGAGGGGCTCGATGATGCCGAAGGGCTGGAGAATCTCGAACTCGGCGACACCAGTGACGCCGATGCCGACGGCGGTGTCGACACTTCCGCCACCGACGACGCGCCGGTGGTCAAGTTCATCAACAAGGTGCTGGTGGATGCGATCAAGCGCGGCGCATCGGATATCCATTTCGAACCGTACGAGCAGAACTATCGGGTGCGCTTTCGCATGGACGGCATGCTGCGCAGCATGACGTCGCCGCCGGTGAAACTGAACGCGCGTATTTCCTCGCGCCTGAAAGTGATGTCGGGTCTTGATATCGCCGAGCGACGCACTCCGCAGGACGGGCGTATCAAACTCAACCTGTCCAAGTCCAAGTCCGTCGATTTTCGCGTCAGCACCTGTCCCACGCTGTTCGGCGAAAAGATCGTGCTGCGCGTGCTCGACGCCGCAGCCGCGCGCATGGGCATCGACAAGCTCGGTTACGAGGACGAACAGCGCAAGTTGTTCGAAGACGCGATCCAAAAACCCTACGGCCTGGTGTTGGTTACCGGCCCGACCGGTTCGGGCAAGACCGTGTCGCTGTATACCGCGCTGAACATTCTCAATATCGACGGGCGCAATATCTCGACGGTCGAGGATCCGGTGGAAATCCGCATGCCGGGCATCAACCAGGTGCAGATGAACGCGAAACGCGGCATGACCTTCGCGGTCGCGCTGCGCGCGTTCCTGCGCCAGGATCCGGACGTGATCATGGTCGGCGAGATCCGTGATCTGGAGACTGCCGAAATAGCGATCAAGGCCGCGCAGACCGGTCACATGGTGCTGTCCACCCTGCATACCAACGATTCCTCGCAGACCATCGCACGCTTGATGAACATGGGCATCGCGCCGTACAACATCACCTCTTCGGTCACCCTGGTCATCGCCCAGCGCCTCGCCCGGCGTCTGCACGAATGCAAGCAGCCGCTGACGCTGCCGTCACCGGCGTTGCTCGCCGAAGGTTTCAGCCAGCAGGCGATCGATGCGGGCCTGACCCTGTACGATGCGGTCGGCTGTGGCACCTGCAACGAAGGTTACAAGGGACGCGTGGGGATCTACGAGGTAATGCCGCTGACCGACGCGATCGCCGATATCGTGCTGGCAGGCGGCGGCGCCAACATGATCGCCGAACAGGCGCGCAAGGAAGGCATTCGCGATCTGCGCGCCTCCGCGCTGTTCAAGGTCACCAACGGTGTCACCAGCCTCGCCGAAATCAATCGAGTCACCAAGGACTGATTCCATGGCTACTGCAACGAGCGCACTCAAGACCAACCAACGCCAGCTGGGCAAGCAGCGCGCCAAGATGAGCCAGCAGCAATCCTATCTGTGGACCGGCATCGACAAGCGCGGCGTCAAGATCAAGGGCGAGCAGCTCAGCAAGAACGCGAGTCTGGTCAAGGCCGATCTGCGCCGCCAGGGTATCAATCCGCAAGTCGTCAAGATCAAGCCCAAACCGCTGTTCGGCAAGACCGGCCGCGCGATCAAGCCGCGCGAAATCGCGATCTTCAGCCGCCAGCTCGCAACCATGATGGCTGCCGGCGTACCGATGGTGCAGGGTATCGATATCGTCGCGGGCGGTCAGACCAATCCGCGCATGAAGGCCATGCTCACGGATATCAAGACCGACATCGAAGGCGGCTCGGCGCTGAACGAATCACTCGCGCATCACCCGGCGCAGTTCGACGAGTTGTTCTGCAATCTGGTACGCGCAGGCGAGTCGGCCGGCGTGCTCGAAACCGTGCTCGACACGGTGGCGAGCTACAAGGAAAACATCGAAGCGATCAAGGGCAAGATCAAGAAGGCAATGTTCTATCCGGCCATGGTCATTTCGGTCGCGCTGATCGTGTCGAGCATTCTGCTGATTTTCGTGGTCCCGCAATTCGAGAAGGTGTTCAGCAATTTCGGCGCCGAGCTGCCGGCGTTCACGCAGATGCTGGTGAGTGTATCGCGTTTCATGGTGGCGTACTGGTGGCTGGTGCTGCTGATTGTCGGTGGCATATTTGTCGTCCTGATGCTGCTGTACAAGCGCTCGACCAAGTTTCAGCATTTCATCGGGCGTGCATTGTTGAAATTGCCGGTAGTCGGGCAAATCCTGCGCCACTCCGCGATCGCGCGATTTTCGCGCACCTTGGCGGTCACCTTCCGCGCCGGCGTGCCATTGGTCGAAGCGCTCGATTCGATTTCCAATGCCACCGGCAGCGTGGTGTTCAATGATGCGGTCAAGCGCGTGCGCGAGGATGTCTCGGTCGGCCATCAACTGCAGCTTGCCTTGCGCCAGACCAACCTGTTCCCGAACATGGTGGTGCAGATGGTTGCGGTCGGCGAGGAATCCGGTGCGCTCGACAAGATGCTGTTCAAGATCGCCGAATTCTACGAACAGGAAGTGAACAACGCGGTCGATGCGCTGGCGAGCCTGCTCGAACCATTCATCATGATCATCATCGGTGTGCTCGTCGGCGGTATGGTGATTGGCATGTACCTGCCGATCTTCAAGCTCGGCGCGGTGGTGGGCTGAGCGCGGGCAACGTCACGCGTGGCCGATTTCACCTGGATCACCGAAACCGGTCCGCTGATTGCGCTGACCGGCCTGCTCGGATTGCTGGTCGGCAGTTTTCTCAATGTCGTGATCCTGCGCCTACCGGCTCGGCTCGAGCACGGCTGGCAGGTCCAGGCGCGCGAGCTGCTCGGCACCGAGCCGGCGACTGTGCCGGCGCCACCGGATCTGGTGCGCACCGGGTCGCATTGCCCCCAGTGCAAACATCCGTTGTCGGTGCTCGACAACATTCCGCTGCTGAGTTTTCTGGCGCTGCGCGGTCGCTGTCGTTATTGCAGAGCTCGAATCTCGCGCCAATATCCGCTGGTGGAACTGCTGAGCGCGCTGGCTTCGGCTGCGGTTGCCTGGAAACTCGGTTTCGGCTGGCCGCTTGCCGCCGGCCTGATATTCACCTGGACTCTTGTCGCGGCCGCCGGCATCGATGCACGAACGCAACTGTTGCCGGATCAACTGACCTTGCCGCTGCTGTGGCTGGGCCTGCTGATTTCGATCGTGCCACTGTTCGTGGAAATGTCGTCCGCGATCATCGGCTCGGCGCTCGGCTATCTTGCGCTGTGGTCGGTGTTCTGGCTGTTCAAGTTGCTGACCGGCAAGGAAGGCATGGGCTACGGTGATTTCAAGTTGCTCGCCGCGCTCGGCGCGTGGATGGGCGCGATCAGCCTGCTGCCGATCGTGCTGCTGTCGTCGCTGGTCGGCGCGATCGTCGGCGGCATCGCGCTGGCGTTGCGCGGACAAGATCGCGGCACGCCGATTCCGTTCGGCCCGTTCATCGCGGCCGCAGGCTGGATCTGGTTCGTTTTCGGAGGACAGTTGGGGCATCTGTATGCGCGCATGTTTGCACTGGGCGGCTAGGGGCCCTCTGAGCGAGACACCTTTTCCGACCATCGTTGGGAGATCCGGTGGCCTCCATCGACCGGCGCGCGAATATTCGCGCTGCCGATGAGCCTTTTCACCGTAGCCCTGACCGGCGGCGTAGCTTCGGGAAAATCCGAGGTTGCCCATCGATTTGCCGCACTCGGCGCCGATGTCGTCGATGCCGATATGATCGCGCGCTCGCTGGTCGCACCGGGTCAACCGTTGCTCGCCGAAATCGTTGCGGTCCTCGGCGATGAAGTTTTGACCGCCGACGGCAGCCTTGATCGCGCGGCGGTTCGCGCGCGCATTTTCCCCGATCCGGTACTGCGCGGACGCCTCGAAAGCATATTGCATCCATCCATCTGGCGGGAATTGCAGCGACGTGCGAGCGTATCGACCGCTGCGTACGCAATGCTGGTGATTCCATTGCTCATCGAGAGCGGTCTGCACAGGCAAACCGACCGCGTCCTGCTGGTCGACGTGCCGCGCGAAACGCAACTGCGCAGATTGGTGCTGCGCGACCGAATCGCGATCGATCTCGCCGATGCGATGCTGGCCGCGCAGGCCACGCGCGAGGAACGGCTGGCCGCGGCCGATGATGTGCTGGACAACAGTGGGCGCCCGGATGCACTCGACCATCAAGTTACCCGACTGCATGTCCATTACCTCGAACTGGCACAGGGCAAACGGAGGTCGGTCTGACAGCGTCACGGCCGAGCGCGTGAGAAGCTCGGTGGATACGCTCGGGCCACGATATCCGGAGAACCTTCAACGCTGCCGGTCAAGCCGGCCACAAGCCACGAATCGCGGCGATGCCGTGCGCGCCTGCTTGGCGCGCCGACTCGAGATCGGCAATGCCGACGCCACCGAGAGCGTATATCGGCAACGGAAAATTCGCGCTCAGTCCCGCCAGACCCGACCAACCGAGCGGATGCGCACCGACGTGATCCGGCGTCGGGCGGATCGGCGACAAGGTCACGAAATCCGCATCGAGGCGCAACGCAACGGCGAGTTCGGTCTCATCGTGACAGGAAACTGCCAGCCATTCGAGTCCGCGCGGGCGACTCGCCATACCAGCCGCGATGCGAGCCGGCAAATGCGCCCCGGCCAGGCCAAGCGTGACGGCCAACTGCCAATCGGCATTCAATAGCAGGCGCGCGTCGTGTTCACGGGCCAGATCCCGCGCCGCACGGGCCATTACCGCCAGCCTCTCGCGTGGCCAACCTGGCAGGCGCAGCTGGATGAGTCGTATGCCGGTGGCCAACGCAGCTTGCAAGCCTTTCAGCACTGCGTCCGAGCGGCCGTCGTCGAGCGGTGGTGTGATCAAGTACTGCCGCGGCAGGCGCAGTGCGGTAATAACCGGGCGGTCGGCAGCCGGCATCGAGACGTCATCGAGCATTGGCTGATCGATCCAGGCCAACGCCTGGCCCTCGCGCGAAGTCGGCATGCCGCTATAGGCAACGACTTCCCAAACGTCGAGCAGGACGCGCTTTTCCGGGTAGTTCCACGGCACGCAAATCAACGGCTGCGCCGATTCGACGCGAATGCCGAGTTCCTCATGGAGTTCGCGTGTCAGCGTATCCAACGACGATTCGCCGCACTCGCGCTTGCCGCCCGGAAACTCCCACAGACCGGCCAGATGCTTGCCGGGCGCTCGCCGGGCAAGCAGGATGCATCCGGCGCCATCGCGCACGATGCCGGCGACTACATGGACTGCCGAGCGGGTGTCAGTCATTAGCTGCAGTGTGCCGCACGCACAGCAGTCGGGAACACATCTCCTGGCGTGCACCGCCCGCGAACACGATCACGACCACGGCGTCGTTGCCGGAACAGCAACCCGCGCGATCAGGCCAGGCTTCCGTGGCAATGCTTGTATTTCCGGCCGCTGCCGCATGGGCATGGATCGTTGCGCCCGACCTTCGGTGTGTCGCGCTGGATCGGCATTTGCCGCGCCGGTGCAGACGCCTGAGCCGAATCCGCTTCGGCCGGTTCCTCGCCCGGCGCAAACCCGCCCGCCTCGGCATGCTGGAATTGCAGCTGCCGCGCCTGTGCCTGGCGACGTTGCTCCTGCTCCATGGCCTCGACTTCGTCCTCGCTGCGAATGCGTACGCGCGCAAGCATCTGCACCACTTCGTGCTTGATTCGTCCGAGCATCAACTCGAACAATTCGAACGCCTCGCTCTTGAACACCTGCTTGGGCTGCTGCTGCGCATAACCACGCAGGTAAATGCCCTGGCGCAGATAATCCATGCTGGAAAGATGTTCCTTCCAGCAATTGTCAAGCACGCTCAGCATCACGTGCTTTTCCAGTGCGCGCATGACTTCGGAGCCGACCATCGCTTCCTTCTCGCGGAACATGCGATCAACACCTTCGAGAACGCGCTCACGCACCATTTCCGAATCGGCTTCGGTTTGTTCCTCGATCCAGTGCTTGAGGTCGAGTTTGAGTCCGAATTCCGATTCCAGCTCCTTGTCGAGACCGCCCAGATCCCATTGCTCGTCCACCGACGCCGGCGGTACGTAGCGATTGGTCAGTTCGCTGCACACATCGTGGCGGACGGCGGTGATGGTGTCGGCAACGCTGTCCCTGTCGAGCAGCTCGTTGCGCTGTTCGTAGATAACCTTGCGCTGATCGTTGGCGGTGTCGTCGAATTCAAGCAAATGCTTGCGGATATCGAAGTTGTGCGCCTCGACCTTGCGCTGCGCCTTTTCGATCTGGCGACTGACCATGCGGTCCTGAATCGCGTCGTTTTCCTTCATGCCGAACATGCGCATGAGCTTGGAGACGCCCTCGCCCATGAAGATGCGGATCAGGCTGTCTTCGAGCGACAAATAGAACCGGCTCGAGCCGGCGTCACCCTGGCGCCCCGAACGGCCGCGCAACTGGTTGTCGATGCGGCGCGATTCGTGGCGTTCGGTGCCGACGATGCGCAAACCGCCAAGTACGAGCACTTCATTGTGGCGATGCTGCCATTCGCTCCTGACCCGGGCAATTTCCGCATCGCCGGTACCTTCGGGCAGTGCAGCCAGCTCCGCCTCGAGATTGCCGCCGAGCACGATATCGGTGCCGCGGCCGGCCATGTTGGTGGCGATCGTGATTGCCTTGGGTCGGCCGGCCTGAGCAACGATGTGCGCCTCGCGTTCATGCTGCTTGGCGTTCAGCACCTCATGCGGCACCTCTTGCTTCTTGAGCAAGCCGGACAACAGTTCGGACATCTCGATCGAGGCGGTGCCGACAAGTACCGGCTGACCGCGTTCGTAACATTCCTTGATGTCCTCGACGATGGCATCGTACTTTGGCTGGGCTTTCAGGAAGATCACATCGGCCTCATCCTTGCGCACCATCGGGCGATGTGTCGGGATGACCACGACTTCGAGGCCGTAGATGTTCTGGAACTCGTAAGCCTCGGTATCGGCCGTGCCGGTCATCCCCGCCAGCTTGTTGTACATGCGGAACAGGTTCTGGAAGGTGATCGATGCAAGCGTCTGGTTCTCGCGCTGGATCGGCACGCCTTCCTTGGCCTCGACGGCCTGGTGCAGACCATCGGACCAGCGCCGGCCGGCGAGCGTGCGTCCGGTAAACTCATCGACAATGATGACCTCGCCGTCCCGCACGATGTAGTCGACATCGCGCTGGTAGATGGCGATTGCTCGAAGGCCCGCATTGAGGTGATGCACGACGGCAAGGTTCTTGCTGTCGTACAGGCTCTCGTCCTCGCCGATGATACCGTCCTCGCGCAGCAACTCATCGGCGTGCTCCATCCCATCCTCGGACAGGTGCACCTGCTTCTGCTTTTCGTCGACCCAGTAATCGCCCGGGCCGTCCTCGGTTTCCTGGCGCGTCATGCGGGGAACCAGGCGATTGATCTTGACGTAGAGCTGCGGCGATTCGTCGGACGGGCCGGAAATGATCAGCGGCGTGCGCGCCTCGTCGATCAGGATCGAATCAACTTCATCGACGATTGCGTAGTGGAGTCCGCGCTGATAGCGCTGCTCCTTAGACAGCGCCATGTTGTCGCGCAGATAGTCGAAGCCGAATTCGTTGTTGGTGCCGTAGGTAATGTCGGCCGCATAGGCCGCGCGCTTGTCGCCGTGATCCATGCCCGGATAGACCACGCCGACGCTGAGGCCCAGAAAGCCGTAGATCTTGCCCATCCAGGCCGAGTCGCGTCGGGCCAGATAGTCATTCACGGTAACGACATGTACGCCCTTGCCGGCCAGCGCATTGAGATACACCGGCAAGGTCGCAACCAGGGTCTTGCCTTCGCCGGTGCGCATCTCGGCGATCTTGCCCATGTGCAGCACCATGCCGCCGATCAGCTGCACGTCGTAGGGTCGCAGACCGAGTACGCGATCGGCGACCTCGCGCACGGTCGCGAACGCTTCCGGCAACAGGCTCTCGAGAGTGTCACCGTTGGCGAGGCGCTCACGAAACTGGACCGTCTTGTCGGCGAGTTCGGCGTCGCCGAGCGCACGGTACTCATCAGCCAGCGCATTGATCTGCGCTACCGTCTTGCCGAGCTGGCGCAATACGCGCTCATTGCGGCTGCCGAATATGCGCGTCAGGGAGCGTTCGAACATCGGTCTTCTTCAGGATAGGGGGAAGTCGCGGCCGAACCGGCCACTCGACCATCCGGTTGCAAAATCCGGTCTCGGGCGCCCGCTGAAGCGGACACAACCGCAACCGCCAATGATAAGGCGAGGGCGCCGCGCGACACAAACCAGTTGGTGCCGTGGCCTCGTCTTTCAAGGGGCTACTGCGTCAGACTCCGAACCCGAAGCGTAGTCATTACGAGCTGGAAGTACACCGCTGACATCGCCTTGCGACCGATCACGCAAGCACAGGCATCGTGCAAACCACGATTGTCGGGGCGTTACAGGCGGTTGACGCGCGTGGATCGCACATAGGCGATCGGATTCACCGGCCGGTTGTGCAACCACACCTCGAAGTGACAATGCGGGCCGGTCGATCGACCGGTAGAGCCGACTTTGGCGATGATCTGGCCCGCGTGAACGCGTTGGCCGATCCGCGCGACCAGCTTCGAGGCATGTGCGTAGCGCGTCATGTACCCGTTGCCGTGATCAATTTCGACCACCTTGCCATATCCTGAGCGGACTCCGGCAAACGTCACCACACCGTCGGCCACTGCCGTGATGTTGCTGCCAAGCGGCGCATCGAAATCGATGCCGGAATGGAACGATCGGTGCCCATTGATCGGATCGCTGCGCATACCGTAGCCCGACGCGATATAACCGTGGGCGACCGGCATGCCGGTCGGCAGCAACTCGCTGTCCACCTTGCGATCGAGCAGTAGCGTCTCCAGTACACCGAGTTGCTCGTCCTGGTTGGCGAACGCCGCACGCAGATTCTCTATGCCTTTCGCCAGCGGCAGTGCGCTGCCGCTGGCCGGCTCCTCGGGACCGCCCATTGCAGGTTGCTCGCTGAAATCGAACTCCCCATCGTCGAGCTTGCCGACCTGGGTCAGGCGTTCCCCAAGCGCATTCAAGCGAGTCGCCTGCGCCTGCAACTGACCGAGTTGCAGCGCCAGCGCGTCGAGATTGCGCTGCGATTCACCCTCCACGGTGCTAATTTGCCGACTCTGCCGCACAATGGTGTCGCGCAGATCACGCACTTCGCGCAGCGTACGATCGCGCGGATTTGAAACCATCAGCGCAAGGCCGAAACCGACCGCGACGAACACCAGGACACCTGCGGCGGCGGCGGCCGCGGCAATCAAACGGCCGCGCGTGCTGCCCAAATCGATGTTCTTCGGCGCGAAGTGCGCCTTGCCGACGATGATGATGTTCATTGATTGACCATTTGCCGTTTCCGCCATGCCAAAGGAGCGCCGATCCAACCGAACGACCGCCAACGCCGGCCCACGGCCCGTTGCGGAGTTCATCACCGTCGGCGCACTCGCTGATTACGCGCGCGCGCTCGATGCGCTGGACAACCTGCTACGTCGCCACTTGCCCGACGCAGTCGCACGCGAGTGTCGACTCGCGGACGTCCGCCACGGACGAGTTGTCTTTCTGGCAACGAGTTCGACTTGGGCTGCGCGCCTGCGGCTGCATCAGGCAGCCTTGCTGGCAGAAGCCCGCTCCGCACTCGGCGGCGCTGTCGAACACTTCGCCGTGAAAGTGGCGCCCTTGCCCCCCGTTCCCCCGGAGACGACAAACCGCAAACCGCTTTCAGCAACTACCGCCCGGCATCTGCGGGCAGCAGCAAAGTCCTTGACGGACCCGGAACTGAAGGCCCTTTATCTTCGTCTGGCGTCCTTCGCCATGGATGATTCCCCTTGAGGTACTGAAAGGTTCCTTCAGCACCCTGATGGAGGAAGCCGGAGCAGCTTCTTCACATCATGCTGTACATCACCGCCAGAACCCGGACTGTTGCGCCCGCTTGTTCCAGCTGACCGGCCGGCTGTGTCCGGACGGCCTGCAAACCGTCCGGACGAAATCCGGTCGGAGAGCGATGCATCCTGCATGGATTTCCTTCCCTGGGCAAGGGTCTCGCGCGCAAATTTACCGAAAAACGACGGTTTCGGCACCAGCCCGAACTGTGCGGAACTGTATTTTAGACCGCCTGCGCCGGGTGCACGTACGAGATCGGTGCTTCATGTTCGTCGTCGAAGCTGACCTCTTCCCACGCCGCGGCATCGGCCAGCAAGGCGCGCAACAGCCGGTTGTTGAGCTCGTGACCGGACTTGTATCCATAGAACGCACCGATCAGGCTGCGTCCAAGCAGATACAGATCACCGATCGCGTCGAGGATCTTGTGCTTGACGAATTCATCCTCGTAGCGCAAGCCGTCCTCGTTCAATACCCGGTAATCGTCAAGTACGATCGCGTTGTCCATCGAGCCGCCGAGCGCAAGATTGCGTTCGCGCAGCATTTCGATGTCTCGCATGAAGCCGAACGTGCGAGCGCGGCTGACTTCCTTGACGAATGAGGTGGTCGAGAAATCAATTTCCGAGGTCGATGTGCGACGCGTGAACATCGGATGATTGAAATCGATCGAGAAACCGACCTTGAAGCCGTCGAATGGCTCGAAGCGCGCCCATTTGTCACCCTCGCGCACGGTGATCGATTTCTTGATGCGGATGAATCGTTTCGGCGCGTGCTGATCCTCGATCCCGGCCGATTGCAGCAGAAAAACGAAGGGTCCGGCGCTGCCATCCATGATCGGCACTTCGGCCGCGGAGACATCCACATAGGCGTTGTCGATACCAAGGCCGGCCATCGCGGAAAGCAGATGCTCAATGGTGGCAATGCGAACCTTGCCATTCACAAGAGTGGTCGAAAGGCGCGTATCGCCGACGTTTTTGCAGCAGGAGCGGATTTCCACGGGTTGTTCCAGATCGACACGGCGAAACACGATGCCCACGTCGACTGCTGCCGGCCGCAGGGTCATGTAGACTTTCTCACCCGTATGCAGACCCACGCCTGTTGCCCGAATCACGTTTTTGAGCGTTCGTTGCTTGATCATTTTTATGCTTTTACTCCAAGACAGGAGCGGACAAAAACGCGGAAGATGCTAGCATACGGCAACTGTTAAGGAAAGTTTAAATGACGCAGTAATCCGGCACACTGTTGCGTTCGCACAACATCGACTTTCCTCGCATCGACAGCGTTGCTGCAAGCCCCCCTGATCAGGCATTGTGTCCTTTCGATCGGTACGAGCGACAACTGCGCCAACCCACTCGAAAGACGACAACGAACGCGCGCAGTCACTCTCCAACGCAGCGTCGATCACCTTGCGCTGATCCTCGGACCACCACATCGGGCAATCGTTCGACGCGCCGCCACTCGAAGGCGGCGGACGCGCCGGTTCAGTCGGCCTGGCGACGAAGGAACGCCGGAATGTCCAGGTAGTCGCTGCTCGCCTCCGCCGGCGGCACGCTGCGCTCGGGCGCAGCGTGCCGCGCGCCCGACGACGCGTCTGACGAAACGTCGGCATAGTCCACCGCTCCGGTCGTGGCATTGCGGACGACACGCGGTTGAAACACTGCCGTCTGTTCACGATCGCGATCACGGATCGGCTGGCGCGCCGCCTGCCGATTCAGCCCGGTGGCAACGACAGTCACACGCACCTCATCCTGGAGTTCCGTATCGAGCGCGGTGCCGAGCACCACGGTGGCATCGTCGCTGGCGAACCCGTGGACGACCTGGCCGATGTCATCGAACTCGCGCATGGTCAGGTTCTGACCAGCGGTGACGTTGACCAGAATGCCGCAGGCACCGGCCAGATTGACGTCTTCGAGCAGCGGGTTGTTGATCGCTGCCTCGGCTGCCGCCACCGCCCGATCGTCGCCGCGTGCGCTACCGCTGCCCATCATCGCCATGCCCATTTCCGCCATGACCGTGCGCACGTCGGCGAAATCAACGTTGATGAGACCGGGCCGGGTAATCAGATCGGCAATTCCCTGCACGGCTCCGAGCAATACGTCATTGGCCGACTTGAATGCCGAAAGCAACGTCACGTCGCGACCAAGCACGGTCAACAGTTTTTCGTTCGGCACCGTGATCAGCGAATCGACATATTGTTGCAGGTCGTCGATGCCCTTCAGTGCAACCTGCATACGTCGACGTCCCTCGAACGGAAACGGCTTGGTGACCACCGCGACCGTCAGGATGCCCAGTTCCTTGGCCAGTTGCGCAACGACCGGCGCCGCTCCGGTGCCGGTCCCGCCGCCCATGCCGCAGGTGACGAAAACCATGTCGGCGCCCTGCAGCAACTCGACAATGCGCTCGCGGTCCTCGAGTGCCGCCTGGCGCCCGACCTCCGGGTTGGCACCCGCACCAAGGCCCTTGGTCACGTTCGCACCCAGCTGCAGGGTGAATTTTGCGCCACTGCTCTTGAGCGCCTGCGAGTCGGTATTGGCGCAGACGAAATCCACGCCCTCCACTTCGGCATGCACCATGTGGCTGACGGCGTTGCCGCCGCCACCGCCCACACCGATCACCTTGATCACCGCATTCGGTGCCAATTTTTCGACCATTTCAAACATGTTCCGATCCTCCGGTTCTGATGACTGAGGCAACAAGACAGGTCGGCTGGTTATCGTCGCCTGCTTCATCCTCGATTCGTTTTCCGTTCCCACGCCTTCGCTTTTCTGCCTTTCCGTCCTCTGTTTCCTGCCCTCTGTGCTTCGCTCAGAATTCGCCCTTGAACCAGTTCGTCACGCGCCCGAGCAGGCCGCCGACACCAACCGCCGCCGCACCGGGCAAGCTGCGATCGACTTCCTGGCGGCTGCCGTACAACAGCAGACCGACCCCGGTGGCGTGCAGCGGATTGGCCACGACATCGGACAAGCCGACAACGTGCTGCGGGAGCCCGAGCCGCACCGGCATGTGGAACAATTCCTCGGCCAATTCGAGCGCACCCTCCATGCGCGCCGCACCGCCGGTCAGCACCACACCAGCGCGCACCAGTTCCTCGCGGCCGCTGCGGCGCAGGTCCGCCTGCACCATCTCGAAGACTTCCTCGTAGCGCGGCTGCACGGCTTCGGCGAGGTTCTGGCGCGCGAGACGTCGCGGTGGACGATCACCGACGCTGGGCACCTGGATGGTTTCTTCAGCGTGAGCCAGCTGCGCGAGCGCACAGGCGTAACGCACTTTCAGTTCCTCGGCATGTGCAGTCGGCGTGCGCATCAGATGCGCAATGTCGGAGGTCACCTGATCGCCGCCGATCGCGAGTGACGTGGTATGACGCAGCGCGCCTTGGGTGTAGATGGCGATGTCGGTGGTGCCGGCGCCGATATCGACCAGGCAAACGCCGAGTTCGCATTCGTCCGGCGTCAATGCCGCACGTGCGGACGCAACGGCTGCCGGCAGCAATTCGTCCACCGCCAAGCCACAGCGATTGATGCATTTGGTGATGTTCTGTACCGCGCTCGCCGCGCCGCTGACCAGATGCACGTTGGCTTCGATTCGCACGCCCGACATACCGACGGGGTGGCGGATACCTTCCTGACCGTCGATCAGGTATTCCTGCGGCTCGCGATACAGCACCGTCCGATCGGCCGGAATCACCACGGCGCAGGCTGAGGTCAGAACCTGGTCAAGGTCGAACTGGCTGACCTCCTTGTCACGGATCGGCGCAGTACCGTGCGAGTTTTCATCCTTTATATGACTGCCGGAAATGCTCGCGTAGACCGAGCGGATCTGGCAGCCGGCCATGAGTTCGGCTTCCTCGATCGCGCGCTGGATCGAATGCACGGTCGATTCGATATCCACCACCACGCCGCGCTTGAGTCCGTGCGAAGGGTGCGAGCCGATGCCGATGATCTCCACTGTCTCGTCCGGCGCGTGTTCGCCGACGATTGCGACCACTTTCGAGGTGCCGATATCGAGACCTACAATCAGGGTTTTTTCGCTCTTGCGATTCATCATCAAACCTTGGAAGCCGGCACCACACCGGCATTCGGTTCAGACGGCGCGATCGGCGCCGCCGGTTCATTCCAGCGCAGTGCGAAACCGTTTTCGTAACGCAAGTCGATGTACGCTGGTGTGCGCTCGTGTCCCGCGTCGAGCCGAGGCCAGACACCAAGAAAGCGGCTCAGGCGACCTTTGGCATCCTCGCGCCCGACCTCGATCACCGCGCCGCTCGCGAGGGTCAGGCGCCAGCTGCCGCGCTCGGACAACGCGACCGACTCGAGTACCAGACCGCTGGCCGCAAACCGCGGCAACTCGCCGACGTAAAACGCAAGGACGTCGTCGAGGCGCGCGTCGGGCCCGGACAATTGCGGCAGACCCTGGAGGTTCGGCGCGCCCGGCACGGTGAACAGATGCCCGTGGCGATTGACCAGACGGTCCGCACCCCAGCGTGCGTACGGGTATTGTTCGTAAACGGTGAGTTCGATCGTATCCGGCCAGCGCTTACGCGCATCGGCTCTTTCCACCCATGGCAGACGCATGACCGCGGCACAGACCTGATCGAGATCGACTGCGAAGAACCCCTCTCCGAGTTCGCTGCTGACCGCAGTGCGGATCTGCTCGGCACTGATGTGATCGAACGGCGCCCGCACGTCGATCTTGCGGATAGGCCAGCGACCTGCTGCGAACCATCCGTTGAGTACGCCGATGACCGGCAGCGCGACGAGCGTCAGTGCGATGCCCCAGGCCAGCAGCTTGAGAAGCAGACCACTCTTCATGGCCGGCTCCCGCTTGCGCGATCGAAACTGGTTTCCAGAATGCGCCAGCACAATTGTTCGAAATCCAGGCCGATCGCTGCGGCGGCCTTGGGCACCAGCGAATGGGTGGTCATGCCGGGCGCGGTGTTGACCTCGAGCAGCCAGTTGCGCCCGTCGCGGTCCCGCATGACGTCGACCCGCCCCCAGCCCGAACAGGCAAGTGCATCGAATGCACGCAGCGACAGTGCGCGCAGTTCGTCCTCCTCGATACCGTCGATGCCGGGGCAGATGTATTGCGTATCCTCGGCAACGTACTTGGCGTTGTAGTCGTAGTACTCGCCGCTGGGCACGATGCGGATTGTCGGCAACGCCTCGCTCTCGAGAATGCCGACCGTGAATTCATCGCCTTCGATCAGGGCCTCGACCATGAGGTCGCCCGGGTAGCGCGAGGCCAGTTCGAGCGCGTTGTCAAGGTCGGCTTCGGCAAACACTCGACTGATGCCGACGCTGGAGCCTTCGCAGGCGGGTTTGACAATGACCGGCAAGCCGATCGCCCGCGCCGCGACGTGTACGTCCGCGCCCTTGCGCAGCGACTGGAACCGCGGCGTTGGCAAATCCAGCGCCTGCCATACCCACTTGCTACGCACCTTGTCCATGCTCAACGCACAGCCGAGCACGCCGGAGCCGGTATAAGGCACACGCAACGAATCGAGCGCCCCTTGCAACACGCCGTCCTCGCCACCGCCATGTTGGCCGTGCAGGACATTGAACACACGCGCGTAGTGGCCGGCACGCAGCGCATCAAGCAACGCCGGAATGCCGTCGACCGGGTGCGCATCGACTCCGCGCGCGCGCAAGGCGGCCACAACCTTTGAGCCCGAATCGAGCGACACCTCACGTTCGGCCGACTGGCCCCCGAGCGCCACCGCGACACGACCGAACTCGCGGGCATCACCAATGCGCATCAGGCCGCCCCCCGCTGCGCTTTGCCTGCGCCGACCAGTTCGCTCGCCACCTGGCCGATATCGCCGGCGCCAAGCAGCAGCAACAGATCGCCATCCTCAAGCAGCGCCGGCAGCACGCTCTTGAGTTCACCCGGGTGTTCGATCAGCACCGGATCAACCTTGCCGCGCGCACGCACGGCGCGCGCCAGCGCGCGGCCGTCGGCACCGGCAATGGGTGTTTCGCCGGCGGCATATACCTCGGTCAGTACCAGCACGTCGGCCTGTGCCAAGACGTTGGCGAAATCATCGAGCAGATCGCGCGTGCGCGAGTAGCGATGAGGCTGAAACGCCACAACCAGACGACGATCGGGCCAGCCGCCGCGCGCCGCGGCAAAGCCCGCGGCGAGCTCGCTCGGATGATGCGCGTAGTCGTCGACGATCAGGACACGCCCATCCGCGAGTCCCATTTCGCCGCGCAACTGGAACCTTCGGCCGACACCCTCGAATCGCGCCAGCGCCTGCTGCATCGCCTCGGCGCTCACGCCCAGTTGCCAGCCCACCGCACACGCAGCCAACGCGTTGAGCACGTTGTGCCGACCCGGCAGATTCAGACTGACCGCTACGGGCGACGCGTCGTTGGGCAGATGCAACATGAAATGCATGCGCGCACCATCCTGGCGCAGCGCACTCGCGCGCACGTCGGCATCGCTGTCGATGCCATAGGTCAACATGCGCCGATGGGTGGACTTGGCGAGTTCGGCGGCTTCGGCGTCGTCGGTACAGACCACCGCAACGCCATAGAACGGCAAGCGCAGCAGAAAGTCGGCGAACGCCGCCTTGAGACGTGAAAAATCGCCGCCGTAGTGTTTCAGATGATCGGCGTCGATATTGGTGACGATCGCGATGACCGGCGAAAGCAGCAGAAACGAGCCGTCCGATTCATCGGCTTCGGCGACCAGGAATTCACCGCTGCCAAGCCGCGCGTGGCTGCCGGCGGCAATCAACTGGCCGCCAATCACGAACGTCGGATCGAGGCCGCTCTCGGCGAGAACGCTCGCGATCAGGCTGGTCGTGGTGGTCTTGCCGTGGCTGCCGGCGACCGCGATGCCGCGGCGAAAGCGCATGAGTTCGCCGAGCATCTCGGCGCGCGGTACGACGGGGATACGGCGTTGCCGGGCGGCGATGAGCTCGACATTGTCGGGCGGTATCGCGCCCGATACCACCACCGCGTCGACCGCAGCGACATTGGCCGCGTCGTGTCCATGCATGATCGCAATGCCAAGATCCGCCAGCCGCCGCGTGGTCGCGCCGGCAATCTGGTCCGATCCGGAGACGGCATAACCGAGATTGTGCAGGACCTCGGCGATGCCGCTCATGCCCACACCGCCGATCCCGATGAAATGCACGCGCCGGAAATCCTGCATGAAGTCGCCGTGCTGGGGCATGCGCATCGGGGTCACGTCGCCACCTCGAGACAGGCATCGGCGATGCGCGCCGCCGCATCCGGCTTGGCCAGGGTGCGCGCGGCCGAGGCCATCGCCAGCAACCGCTTCCGGTCGCTCAATTCGGCGATGAGCGCAGCGATCGCAGCCGCGCCGGCGTCGACCTGTCGCAGCAGCCGGGCAGCGCCGATCGCGACCAGCGCTTCGGCATTGCGCGTTTGGTGATCGTCCACCGCTTGAGGGAACGGAATCAGGACGGCAGGCACACCGGCTGCGGCCAGTTCGGCGAGGGTCAACGCACCGGCACGGCAGATTGCGAGGTCGGCCCACGCATAAGCGCCGGCCATGTCCTCGATGAAGGGCTCGACTTCGGCCATGACGCCCGCGGCGGCATAGGCCGCACGCGTCACCTGGGCGTTCGGCGCACCGCACTGATGGCGAACCAGCGGGCGTTGCCCGGACGCAAGCCGGGCCAGGGAGCGAGGCAGCGCTTCGTTGAGTGATTGCGCACCTTGGCTGCCTCCGAGCACAAGCAGACGCAACGGCCCCGAGCGTCCCGCGTAACGTGCTTGCGGATGCGGCAGCGCGGCAATGTCTGCGCGCACTGGATTGCCAACCCATTCGGCACCGGGCAGCGCGTCGGCAAAGCCGCCAAGCACGCGCCTTGCGAAGGTTGCCAGCAGGCGATTGGCCAAGCCTGCCGTGCGATTCTGTTCATGCACGATCAGCGGAATGCGCGCCAGCCAGGCCGCAATACCGCCCGGCGCCGCAGCATAGCCACCCAGCGACAGCACACTGCGTGGCGCCTGACGCCGCAATATTCCGCGCGCGGCAACAACGGCACGCAAGAGGCGCAGCGGAGCGAGCAACAGCGTGCCAAGACCCTTGCCGCGCACGCCGGAAAATGCAAGCGTATCCAGCCCGAATCCGGCCGCCGGCACCAGCCGTGTTTCCAGACCGTTACGGGCGCCGAGCCAGGTCACCGGGATGCCGCGCGAGCGCAGTTCGTGTCCGACCGCAATGCCGGGGAAAATATGCCCGCCCGTTCCCCCGGCCATGATCAGCACGGGCGCGTCCTGCGGGCTCATTGCCCGGCTCCCGGTGTTTCACGCAGCGCAATCGCCTGTCCATCGACCGCATCGGCACGGCTGACTTCATAACTGACCCGCACAAGCAAGCCGATCGCTGCACAGGTCATCAGGACACTCGATCCACCTGAGCTGATCAACGGCAAGGTGAGTCCCTTGGTGGGCAGCACGCCGAGATTCACACCCGCTGACACGAGCGCCTGCAGGGCCAGCATCAGAGAGATGCCGAACGCGGCGTAGCCGCCAAACCGCAGGCCGCGCTCGATCGCACGCAAGCCGATCTGGAATCCGCGCCCGGCGAGCCAGGCAAACAGACCCAGCACCAACACGATGCCGGCGAATCCGAGTTCCTCTGCAATCACGGCGAGAATGAAATCGGTATGCGCTTCGGGCAGGTAGAACAGTTTCTGCACCGAGCCACCGAGACCTACGCCAAACCACTCGCCGCGGCCGATCGCAATGAGCGCCTGGGTCAACTGGAACCCGTTGTTGAAGGGGTCGGCCCACGGATCGAGGAACGAGGTGAGGCGCTTGATCCGGTAGTCTTCGCTGAAAGCGGCCCAGGCCAGCGCCGGCATACCGAGGCTGGCGAGCAACGCGAGGTTGCGCAGGCGCGCACCTCCGAGCCAGACCATTCCAAGCGCGACTGCCATTATCAGCGCAGCCGAGCCGAAATCCGGCTGCAACAGCAGGAGGCCGACCAGCAACGCGGCAATGCCGAGTGGTTTGAGCACACCGAACATGCTCGCCTCGACACTCGCGCGATGGCGCACAAGGTAACTGGCCATGTAGACGACCAGCACGAACTTGACTGCCTCGACCGATTGAAACCCGGAGATGCCGAAGTGAATCCAGCGGCGCGCGCCATTGATGCGCTGGCCGACACCGGGCACGAACACAAGCAGCAGCAGGATCGCACCGCACATCAGCAGAAAGCCTGCGTGATCCTCGATCCATTCGAGCTCAGTGCGTGCAACCAGACCGGCCAGACCGACGCCGAGGCCGAGGAAAATCAGATGCCGGATCAGGAAATGAAACTCGCCGACGTGCTGACCGTCGGCCACGGCGATCGAGCTCGATGCAACCATCACGATGCCGAGACTCGCGAGTGCCGTCGCTGCCAGCAGCAGACTGGTGTCGTAGCGACCGCGTGGCTCACGCTGGCGCATCGCCTGGGAACCGTCGCTGTGCGCGAAAATCGCCATCAGCGCACCTTCAACGTGGCCAGGCCGACCAGCACCAGCACGACGCTGATGATCCAGAAGCGCACAATCACGCGTGGTTCCGGCCAGCCTTTGAGTTCGAAATGGTGATGGATCGGCGCCATGCGAAACAGGCGCCTGCCGGTCAGTTTGAAACTCGCGACCTGCAACATGACTGAAGCGGTTTCCATCACGAACACGCCGCCCATGATCAAGAGCACGATTTCCTGACGCACGATGACCGCGAGCGTGCCGAGCGCCGCGCCGACCGCGAGCGCGCCGACATCACCCATGAACACCTGCGCCGGATACGCGTTGAACCAGAGGAACCCGAGCCCGGCGCCGGCCAACGCGCCGCAGAAAATGGCGAGCTCACCGGCGCCGGGTATCGACGGAATCTGCAGATAACTCGAAAACACCGCATTGCCGGCGAGGTAGGCGAATATGCCGAGCGCGGCGGCGACCAGCACGCTGGGCATGATCGCCAGACCATCCAGACCATCGGTCAGGTTTACCGCATTGGAGAAGCCGACCACCATCAGGTAGGTCAGCGGCACGAACATGAGTCCGAGTGGAATGACGACATGCTTGAACAGCGGTACATACAGGGCGGTCGACGCCGCGGTGCCGGCCGTGTAATACAGACCGAGCGCGATCGCGATCGCAAACATCGATTGCCAGAACATCTTCCAGCGTGGGGGAAGTCCGCGGCTGTCGTTGCGCACCAGCTTGCGGTAATCGTCGTAGAAACCGATGGCGCCGAACGCGAGCGTCGCGGCGAGCACGATCCAGACATAGCGGTTGCGCAAATCCGCCCACAGCAGCGTAGCGACCGTGAGCGCGATCAGTATCAGCGCGCCGCCCATGGTCGGCGTGCCCGCCTTGACCAGGTGCGACTGCGGACCGTCCTTGCGGATGACCTGCCCGGCCTTCAGAACACCGAGTTTGCGAATCACCGAAGGCCCCGCAACAAGAGATACGGCGAGCGCGGTCAGCGTGCTCATGATGGTGCGGAACGTGAGGTATTGGAACAGATGGAATCCGCTGGCCCAGTTTTTGAGCAAGGCGGCGAGTTCAAGCAGCATGACGCCCTCCCCGCTCCGACTTGTCCTCGTCGATGAGCGCGGCGACCACGCGATCCATGGCCGAGGACCGTGACCCCTTGATCAGCAACGTGACCCCTTGACGCAGATCGCTGCGCAACGCGTCGATCAGTGCAGCCTGATCCGGATGGTGGCGTGCGTCGTCACCAAACGCGGCGACCGCCGCGCGGCTGAGGTTGCCAACCGCATGCAGGCGCGCGATGCCGCTCCATTTGGCCAGCGCGCCGGTGTCGAAATGCAACTGCTCGGCGTCGCGTCCCAGTTCGGCCATGTCACCCATGACCAGTACGGTTTCGCCCTGCTCGGCCGCGAGCAACGCGATGGCCGCGGCGAACGATGCCGGATTGGCGTTGTAGCTGTCGTCGAAAATCACCGCCCCGCTCGCATGCACGTGCCGCGTGAGGCGCCCGCGCAGCAAGCGTGCGGCCTCGAGAGCATCGCGCACGACGTCGAGCGGGATCTGCGCGTCGACGGCAAACGCCGCGGCACAAGCAGCCAGCGCGTTCATCACGTTGTGCCTGCCGGGCAACGCCAGCTTGACTGCAGTCTCACCGTTCGGCGTGATCAGCGTGAACTGGCCCGCGGGCGCGCAGGCAACGAAACGCGCGCTGATGTCGGCAGCCGCATCAAGGCCGAAACCGACGATGCGTCGGGTACCGGCGAGCTCAATGAAGGTTTCTGCAAACGCATCGTCGAGATTGATCACCGCGATGCCGTCGTCTGGCAGCGCGCTGATCAGGGCGCCCTTGGTTCGCGCAACACCCTCCAGATCCCCAAGCCGCTCGAGGTGAGCGACAGCGATGTTGTTGATGAGTGCGACCGTGGGCTGGGCAATACCCGCCAGATAAGCGATATCGCCGGGCTTGCCGGCACCCATTTCCAGCACGGCGAACTCGGTATCCACCGGCATCGCAAGCAGGGTCAGCGGCAGGCCGATTTCGTTATTGAAATTGCCGGCGTTGACATGAGTCGATCCGCGGCGCGCGAGTATCGACGCAAGCAGTGTCTTGACCGTTGTCTTGCCGTTCGAACCGGTAATGCCGATGACGCATACGGAGGTGTGCAGGCGCACCTGGCGCGCGAGTTCGCCGAGCGCGAGCAACGGGTCAGCGACGATGATCTGCGGCAGATCGACTCCGATTTCGCGCGCCACCATCGCTGCGGCTGCGCCGCTCTGCAACGCCGCACCGACGAAGTCGTGCGCGTCGTGGTGTTCGCCGGGCAATGCCACAAACAGCGCACCGGCCGCCAATGTACGCGAATCGGTCGAAACGCTGTCGACGCGGCGATCGTCGCCGAGCAGGCGTCCCCCGGTCCAGCGCGCGATGACGGACAGGCGCAGGTTCAGCATGACCGTGCTTCCAGTACCGAGCGTGCGACGCGCGCATCGTCGAAGGGGCGTTTGACACCGGCGATTTCCTGGTACGACTCGTGGCCCTTGCCCGCAACCAGCACGACATCGCCGGCGACGGCCATGCCAACGGCGAGCGTGATCGCGCGTCCGCGGTCGCGTTCGACACGCGCATTCTCGGGCCGGGCAAGACCGGCAACGATCTCTGCGACGATCGCATCGCCGGATTCACCACGCGGATTGTCGTCGGTGACGATAATGCAATCGGCCAGCGTTTCCGCGATAACTCCCATTTGCGGGCGCTTGCCGGCATCGCGCTCGCCACCGCAGCCGAATACGCAAATCAAGCGTCCGGCACAATGCGCACGCAGCGATCGCAAAGCTTGTTCGAGCGCGTCGGGGGTGTGTGCATAGTCAACCACCACCAGTGGCGCTGCGCTGTCGCCACCGAGCCGGTGCATGCGGCCGGTGACGGGTGTCAGTGCACAAAGTGCCGCGCAGATCTCCTCAAACGACAGGCCCAACCGACCCAGACACGCGACCACAGCCAGAAGGTTGGCTACGTTGAATCGCCCCAGCAGGTGCGTTGCAATGTCGCCCTCGCCCCATGGTGTAACCAGACGGAAATCGATGCCACTGGCACGGGTCCGGACCGCCTGCGCGCAAACCTCGACGTCGGCGCGCTCGATGCCGTAGCGAATCAGCGCCACGTCGGGCGCGATCGCAGCGACCAGCTCATCACCGAATGCGTCGTCGGCGTTGATCACGGCCGTATCGAGGCCGGGCCACGCGAACAGCCGTCGTTTGGCCGCACCGTAAGCCTGCATGCTGCCGTGATAGTCCAGATGATCGCGCGTCAGGTTGGTGAATACCGCGACATCGAACGCGACCCCGTTGACGCGGCCCTGATCGAGCGCGTGCGAGGACACTTCCATCGCGACATGGCTCGCGCCGCCTGCGCGAAATTCAGCAAGCAATGCCTGCACCGAGATCGCGTCCGGCGTGGTATGCCGGCCGGCGCGGATATCGCCTTGCAGCCCGGCGCCAAGCGTACCGATCGAGGCAACACGCCGACCGCAACCGGCCAGCGCCTGCGCCAACAGCTGAACGATCGAGGTCTTGCCGTTGGTTCCGGTGACGCCGATGATGCGCAGCGCGGCCGACGGATCGCCGAAGAAACGCGAGGCGATCGGACCAATGCGAGCACGCAGATCGTCGATCCATATGACCGGGGACGAGGCGAAGGCCGGTGCTTGGATCATGGGCGGTTCGGCCAGGATGGCCGAAGCACCGGAGGCCAGCGCCTGAGGAGCAAACGTGAAACCATGGTGGTGGATGCCACGCAGCGCGACGAATGCATCACCGGGGTGTACGCGGCTCGCATCGGACGCGAGACCCGAGACAACGACCTTCCCGGTGCTACCAATCTCGGCGTAACCGGCAAGCAATTGCGCGAGCGTCATTTGCCGGGCGCTCATCGCGGATCGCCTTCTTCGTAGTTGGGCTGGTCCGGCGGGTAATCCGGCGGAGGGCTCGACGCGTCGATCGCGTGACCGGCATCGGGCGATCCGTTGTACCAGTGCTGGACATTGTCGGGTGGTACGTCGAGCAAGCGCAGGGCATCCGTCATGACCTTGCTGAAGACGGGCGCGGCAACCGTGCCGCCGTAGTACGTTCCCTGAGGATTGTCGATAACGACCACACCGACCAGCCGCGGATTGCTGGCCGGCACAATGCCGACGAACAGCGCGAAGTACTTGTTTTCGTAGCCACCTGCGACCGCGCGATGCGAAGTGCCGGTCTTGCCGGCGACGCGGTAATTCGGTATCGCCGCCTTGAGCGCGGTACCTTGCGGGCTGACCACGGTTTCCAGCATGGACATCACCTCGCTGGCGATCTCCGGATCGATCACCGCGATGGCCGGATTCTCGGCACCCTTGACGAATGTCGGTGCGCGCAGACGTCCGCCCTCGGCAATGGCGGCGTAAGCCTCGGCGATCTGCAGCGGGGTTGCGTTGAGGCCGTAGCCGTAGGCAATCGTGGCCTTTTCGAGCACGCCCCAGGTGTTGGCGAGCGGCAGAAAACCGGGCGATTCGCCCGGGAACCCGCAACCGGTTACCTCACCGAAACCAAAACGGTGAAGCACTTCGTACATGTGTTCGGACGACAAGGTTTGCGAGATCTTGGCAGCCCCGACGTTGCTCGAATAAGTGATGACGTGGCTGACATCGATCAGTCCGTGGTTGTGCGTGTCGCGAATCAGGTGGCCGGCCAGCAGGAAACTGCCAGGCGTCGTATCGATCGGCGTATCCGGTTTCCAATGGCCGCTTTCAAGTGCCGCGGAAATCGTGAACGCCTTCATGGTCGATCCGGGCTCGACCACATCGGTGACCGCGCGGTTGCGCCGATAAGCCGGGTCGACCGAGGTGCGCGAGTTCGGATTGAACGACGGTTGATTGACCATGGCGAGGATTTCGCCGGTCGTCGTGTCCAGCACCACCATGGAACCCGAGGCCGCCCGGTGATCGATAACTGCCGCCTTGAGTTCGCGGTAAGCCAGATACTGGATACGCCGATCGATGGACAGGGTCAGGTCGCGCCCGGGTTGCGCCTCGTGCAGAAGCTCGACGTTTTCGACCGTATGACCGAGGCGATCGCGGATTACGCGCTTGGAGCCCGGTTTTCCGGCCAGCCAGTCGTCAAACGCGAGTTCCAGGCCCTCCTGACCGCGATCGTCGATGTTGGTGAAGCCGAGAACATGCGCCATCACTTCGCCGTTGGGGTAGTAACGGCGAAACTCCCGCTGGCTCGCCACACCGGCGATGCCCAGATCCAGGATTGCCTGCGCGTCGTCCGGGTTGAGATGGCGTTTGAGATACACGAATTCCTTGTCGGAACGCGCGGCAAGGCGCTGCTGAAGTGCGTCCGCATCGACGCCGAGCGCCCGCGCGAGTGCGGGCAGACGGTCTGCATGTGCGAGCAGGATCTGCGGATTGGCCCATAACGAATCGACCGGTGTGGACACCGCCAGCGGCTCACCGTTGCGATCGAACAAGGTGCCGCGCGACACCGGGATCGGGATATCCCGCAGGTAGCGCGCATCGCCCTGTTGCTGGTAGAAGTCCTTGCGCACGACCTGCAGATCGACCGCGCGCACGATGAGCGCGGTCGAGGCCAATGCCAGCACGCACAACACGAAATACAGCCGGGCACGCAGATTGATCGGGCGCAGCCGCCGCGTCATTTCTCGACCCCGCGCCGCATGACGATGGTTTCTGCTGCACTCGGCATGACCATGCCGAGCCGACCGCGTGCGATCTGTTCGATGCGATTGTTTTCGGCCCAGGTTGCCTGCTCGAGTTGCAGGCGGCCGAACTCGAACTCGAGGTTGTCGCGCTCGACACCGAGTTTGGTCAGTTCAACGAACGCCAGCCGACTTTGTTGACGGGCATAGACCACGCCGATCGAGCTACCGATCACGCTCGCCAGCAAAACCAGGAACAGGAGCGAGCGGGTAATCACGAGCGCTTCTCCGCGACACGCAACACCGCGCTGCGCGCGCGCGGATTGGCGGCGATCTCGGCCGTTGTCGCAAAACGCGCCTTGCCGACGGGGCGCAGGGTCGCCTGCGGTGCCATGACGGGCAGTCCGCGCGGGCCGGCGCGCTGCGGCACGGGTCCGCGAATGAACTGCTTGACCCGGCGGTCTTCGAGGGAGTGGAAACTGATTACCGCAAGACGACCCTCGGGCTTCAGACGCGTCGATGCAGCAACGAGCCCGAGTTCGAGCGCGCCAAGCTCATCGTTGACATGAATCCTCAGTGCCTGAAACGTTCGCGTCGCCGGATGCTTGCGACGTTCACGATAGCCAATCGCGCTGGTCACCAGCCTGGCCAGTTCAGCCGTCGTCCTCAATGCCTGGCGCTCACGGTGCAGCACGATGGCGCGGGCGATACGCCGGTTCATGCGCTCTTCGCCGTAACGCCAGAGCACATCGGCAATTTCGCTCTCGCCTGCGCGCGCCAGCCAGTCCGCAGCGCTTTCGCCGCAGGTCGGATCCATGCGCATGTCGAGCGGACCGTCGGATCGGAAGCTGAACCCGCGCGTCGATTCGTCGACTTGCGGGGATGACACGCCGAGATCGAACAGAACCCCGTCGAGACCGTCGCCGGTTTCGGCCCAATCGCCGAGCTCTGCGAAGTTGCCATGACGGATGCGTACTCGCGTGTCATTTCCGAATTCCCGCTCCGCGAACACGATCGCCTCCGGGTCTTGATCCATCAGCAGCAAGCGTCCATTCGGTCCCATCCGATTGAGCAGCTCTCGCGCATGTCCACCGCGCCCGAACGTGCCGTCCAGGTAGGTTCCGTCCCCACGCAGACGCAATCCAGCGAGCGCCTGCTCCAGCATCACCGGGATATGCGTGAAGTCTGCGTTGGCCATCGCGCGCATATCCGTCCGATCGGGAATCGACTACAGTTTCAAGTCGAGCATGTCCTCGGTAATCTGATCCTCGACGATGGCCTCACGCACGGTGGCCAGATGCGCCTGCTCACTCCACAACTCGAATCGATCGTCCATGCCGAGCAACACTGCCTTCTTTTCGATGCCCGCCGCGGTGCGCTGGCTGCCCGGCAACAGGATGCGACCGTTGCCATCGGGCTCCACCGGCATTGCCGCGCCGACCAGTTTGCGTTGCAGGATCCGATGCACCGACTTGGCGCGCGGCAACGCGTTGACCTCGTCGCGCACACGTCGCCATTCGGTTTCCGGAAGCAGCCACAGACATCCCTGCTCGAACGGGTTGTAGGTAACGACGAGACGATTTGCGCACTCGCGCGCCACCAGTTCGCGATAGGCCGCGGGAATGGCCATGCGACCCTTGTCGTCGAGCGTGATAGAGGTTTCGCCCTGGAACATGATGCCCACTAAAACCCACAAAAACCCACTGATGCCCACCTTATGACCTAAACGGCGGAACTGTCAAGGAAATTTGGGCTTTCACCTGGGGACGAAATACGCGCGTCGTGGTTGGCAATGCCGCGGCATCGAACAACGGCAATCCGGGGTCCGACAAGGATCATTTGTCAAGCAATGGGGCGTCGCAATGAGGGTGTCGACGGCGATAGCCGGCGGCGGACGTTGGCCGCTCTGTCACAACCTGGTGGCGCACTCCATGACCAAAGCGTCGTCGATCAAGCTCACGGAGCGACCGACGCGACTGGCACGCCCACGTCGTTGGAACCGGACCCGGACTTGCTTTGGATTCGGTTCGCCGGACGGGGGTGGGAACCCCCGTATCCGACAATTAATTCAAGTGAAGTCGGCCGATAAGCCGGGTTCTGTCGTGGGCAACCATTCATCTGGACCCTGCGTCGCCGCCGGGCCTCGAGCGTCCAACCCGGGAGCGACGCGGGCCACGTCATGGCTCCCCTATCTGGTCTTGCTCCGGGTGGGGTTTACCGTGCCACGCGGCGTTGTCCCCGCGCGCGGTGCGCTCTTACCGCACCGTTTCACCCTTGCCACGCACATCCGGAGATGCCGTTCGGCGGTTTGCTTTCTGTTGCACTGGCCGTCGGCTCGCGCCGCCCAGGCGTTACCTGGCACCCTGCCCTATGGAGCCCGGACTTTCCTCGGCATTCTTGCGAATGACGCGGCTGCCTGGCCGACTCCGTCTATAGAATACAGGGGCGCGAAGCAAGCGACCAGAGGCCGGGCAACATGATGCGCAAAACTACCCGTACAACGATTTGCGTGACGCGCCAGTGATCGCTGCGGCAAGTTTCGCGGCCTGCGCGGGCGGCAGCTCCTCGCGCAGCAGTGCGAACACCCGGCGGCCCTCAGCGAGAACCTGTGCATCGGGAATATCGTGGGCACCGGCAACGAGCAGCACCAATTCGCCGCGTTGCTGATTGGTGTCCTTCGCCACGAAGTCGCCGAGTTCGCCAAGTGTCGCCGCGCGAATCGTCTCAAATACCTTGGTCAGCTCGCGCGCGAGCACTGCCCGACGGTCGGCACCGAACGCGTGCGCCATGTCACCTAGCGCGGCGATCACGCGATGGCTCGATTCGTAGAAGATCAAGGTGCGCGTCTCGGTTGCGAGCGTGCACAGCCGCGAGCGGCGAGCGGCTGCACGCCCCGGCAAGAATCCCTCGAATACGAAACGGTCGCTCGGCAGCCCGGCAACCGACAATGCGGCGATCGCGGCGCACGGCCCGGGCACCGGCGAAACGGCAAAGCCCGCCGCGCGAGCGGCACGCACGAGACGGAATCCCGGATCGCTGATCAACGGCGTACCGGCGTCCGAGATCAACGCGATATCGTCACCGGCAGCAAGGCATTCAAGCAATGGCCCGAACTGTTCGCGCTCGTTGTGTTCATGCAGCGCAACCACCCGCGCACGGGCACCGGCACGCGCGAGTAATGGCGCGCTGTGACGTGTATCTTCGGCGGCAATGATCGCAACCTTGCCGAGCACGTCGATTGCGCGCCGCGAAAGGTCGTCCAGATTGCCGATTGGCGTCGCAACGATCCACAGGCGCCCGGTTCCACTGCGCATTCGCCTACTCCTGCCCGCAAACTAGCGAGCACGATGTGTTGCCGCAACTCCGGCAGCGGAACGATAACGCAAGACCTGCGTGTGCGGCGGCGACGGCCATCGTCCGTGCGATCGATCCGCTATCATCGCCACGTCGGATTGTTGCAGACCAGGACATGACCGCAAAGTCATCGCTACTTCACCGCATGGTGCTGACGCTCGCGCTGGCCGCATTGGCCGCGTGCGCCACGGTATCCGAGATTTCCCCGCGTGAAGCGTCCGCTGCGGCGCATGCCGAGCAACTCTATCGCCAGGGGGACCTTGATGCCGCGGCGCAGGCGTTCATGCAGATCGCGGGTCACAACCGGACCGAGTTCGCGGCACATTGCCGTCTGCGCGCAGGTGAAGCCCTGCGTGACGCCGGCGAGCTCGACGCGGCGGCACGCGCGCTCGATGACATCAAGCGCCGCCGCCTGCGTGGCGATGAACCGGTTCGCCTCGACCTGCTCGACGCGGAAATCGCGCTGGCCGCCGGCGATGCGCCACGTGCTGCCGATTTGCTTGCACTGCCGGTCCGCGATCTGCCACCGAATTTGCGCACGCGCGCACTCGAGTTGCGCGCGCGCAGCGAAGTAGCCAACGGCGATCGCTTCGCCGCCGCACGCTCACGCGCACGGCTCGACCCGCTGCTCAACGGTGTCGATCGCAGTGCCAACCAGAAAGAAATCATCGACACGCTCTCCGCGCTTGATCCGGCTACGATCCGGGCCAAGGCGCTGACCCTGCGTCCGGACGACGCGCTGATGCCATGGCTTGACCAGGCCTTGAGGGTACGCGGAGGTGGCGCGTTGCCGCGCCCTCTGCATCGCCCGGATCGACCGGTTGGAGCGTTGCTGCCGGATCACGGCGCCGGTACGAATCCGCAAGGTTATCGCGCGCTCGGTCGCGTCGCATTGATTCTACCGCTGAGCGGCCGGCTCACTGCCGTCGCACAGTCAATTCGCGACGGTTTCCTTGCTGCCTACTTCGCCGACCACGGTGAGCATCGCCCCGACGTCCGCATATACGATTCCGGCGATACGCCCGGTACCGCGATCGCCACCTATCAGCGTGCGGTCGCTGATGGCGCCGATCAGGTGGTCGGCCCGCTGCGGCGCGAGACGGTCGGTGCATTGTTTCAGCAAGTGCTGACGACGCCATTGCTCGCGCTGAACCATCCCGACACCGGCGAAGTGCCACCGCGCGGTAGTGCCGAATTCGGACTTCTGCCGGGCGCCGAAGGCGCCCAAGCGGCCGAATACGCTTTCGAACGCGGTGTCAGTGCCGTCGCATTGCTCGCAGCCGATGCGGACTGGGCCAACCGCGCGACGCAGGCATTTCGCGCCCAATTCGAGGCCGATGGCGGTCATGTCGTCGGCGAGGCCCACGTGCACGATGGCAGCGTCGACTACAGTGGCGCGATCACGCAGGCGACGGCCGGACTCGCCGGCACCGGAAGTCCCGGCGTATTCATCAGCATGCTCCCGCAGCAGGCGCGTTTGTTGTTGCCGCAAATGAAACTGGCCGGCATCAACGCTCCGGTGTTTGCGTCATCGCACGTCTATTCGGGTACGCCGAATGCAGCTGCCGATCGCGATCTGGATGGACTGGAGTTCTGCGATGCACCATGGCTGATCGGATCGGTGGTCGGTCGCCCCGGAGTGGAGACCATGGCGAGCCACCTGCAAAGTGCCAACGGCACCGGCGCGCGGCTGTTCGCGTTCGGCATGGATGCCTACGCACTGTTGCCCTATCTGGACTGGCTGCTTGATCATCCGGACGCGTATCTGGACGGCGCCACTGGCGAGCTCTACGCCGACAGATTCGGGCGTGTCCACCGCCTGCTCGGATGGGCCCGATTCGAGGACGGCATCGCGACACCGGTACAGGGTGCGCTGACTGCATTGCCGCAAAGGTCAGGCCCAGCACAATGAATACCCGCGTAGCCGGCACGCATTACGAAGATCGGGCGTTGGCACATCTGCAACGCGCCGGGCTTGGCCTGATCGCGCGCAACGCCGCATGCCGATATGGAGAAATCGATCTTGTGATGCGCGACGGTGACATCATCGTCTTCGTCGAGGTGCGCTACCGCCAGCGCTCGGAATTCGGTGACGGTCTGGTTTCGGTCGATGCGACCAAACGCGCCAGACTGGTTCGCGCCGCACGCGTTTTCCTCTCACGCAATCCACGCCTGGCCCGATGCGCATGCCGTTTCGACGTGATTGCACTGACCGGTGAGGCGGATAATGCCGACTGGTGCCGCAACGCATTCGAAGCCGATTGATATCTGCCATGTACCGATTCGTCCGCTGCCACGCCCTGCTGCTTATCATCGGCCTGCCGTTGCTCACAGGTTGCCTCGCGGCGGTCGTCGGCGGTGCGGCAATCGGCGCGGACGCAGTACACGACCGGCGCGGCATTGGTACCGTCCTCGCCGACAAGAACATTCAGTTGTCCGCCTACGAGGCAATCAATCACGACAAGCAGCTCGTACAGCACAACCGCGTATCGATCGTCGTTTACGACGGCACCCTGCTGCTGATCGGTGAAGTGCGCAGCGACGATCTCAAGATACGTGCCGGGCGCCTGGTGTCCGGGTTCAACGGCGTCAAACGCATGGTCAACGATCTCGAAGTGCGCGAGCCCGAGGGCTTCTGGGCGCGCCGCCATGACAGCTTTCTGACCGCGCGAGTCAAGACTGCGTTGCTCGACATTCGCACCGATGGGTTCGATCCGACACGCGTCAATGTCACCACGGCGCATGACGTCGTCTACCTGCTCGGGCTGGTGAGCCATGCGGAGGGCGATGCGGTGACTGCGATCGCGCGCAATGTGCGCGGTGTCGAGCGCGTGGTGAAGATATTCGAGTACACCGATTGAGTTTTCGCAATCAACCATGACGCGCGAAACGCTTGCTGCCTTGCTCCGCGATCTGGCTGGAATTTTCCCGGTTGGCGCACTCAGTACCGATCCGGCCGAGTGTCTGGCCTACGGCTACGACAACTCGCGGCGCGAGTCGCAGCCGCAGGCCGTGGTATTCCCCGAGCGGCATGCACAGGTTGTCGCGTTGGTAGAGACCTGCCGCAGACACCGCATGGCGCTGACCGCGCGCGGCCGCGGGACCAACACCACCGGTGCCAGCGTTCCGGTGGCCGCGGGTGTGGTCGCGAGCTTCGAGCGCATGAATCGCATCCTGTCCGTCGACGTGGACAACCGCGCGGTCGTAGTAGAACCCGGCGTGCTCAATGACGATCTGCAGAATGCGCTTGCAACGCAGGGTTTTTTCTGGGCACCGGATCCGACATCCGCACCGTATTGCACCGTGGGCGGCAACCTCGCCTGCAACGCCGGCGGACCGCGCGCCGTCAAGTACGGCGCCAGCCGTGACAACGTTCTCGCCCTGCGCGTGGTCGCGGGCAACGGCGAAGCGTTCCGTTGCGGTAAACCGATCAGCAAAGGTGCTACCGGCTATGACCTCGTACATCTCATCGTCGGCTCGGAAGGCACGCTCGCGCTGATTACCGAAGCGACGCTGAAACTGACTCCGCTCGCCTCGGCAAAACGCACGTTGCGCGCGACCTACGACGACGTCGCCAGTGCCGCGGCCGCGGTCGCGCGGATCATGGCGCAACCGGTCACACCATGCGCGCTGGAGTTTCTCGACGGCGAAGCATTGCGGCTGGCGCGCAGTCATTCCGGCGACAGCGTACCGGAAGCCGGCGCGATGCTGATCATCGAGGTCGATGGCGAGACTGCATCGCTGGCGGGGGCCGTGGACGCGCTGTCGCACGCCGCCCGCGGCGACGGACTCGCCGAATTGCGTGTCGCCACCGACGCGACCGAAGTAGCGACATTATGGGCCGCACGCAAGGCGCTCTCGCCGGCACTGCGCACATTGTCGCCGAACAAGATCAACGAAGATGTCGTGGTGCCGGTAAGCCGCGTACCCGACCTTGTCGCAACCGTAAAGCAGCTTTCGGCGCGCCATAACCTGCCGATCGTCTGCTTCGGTCACGCCGGCAACGGCAACCTGCACATCAACCTGTTGCCACGCGACGACAAGGAAATGCATGCGGTCGAAACTTGCCTCACGGCGATCTTTGAGGCCGTCATTGCGCTGGACGGTACCTTGTCCGGCGAACACGGCATCGGCCTTGCCAAACGCGACTTCATGGATCGGGCACTCGACCCGGCCGCGCTCGACCTCATGCGCCGGATCAAATCCCTCTTCGACCCGGACGACATCCTGAATCCGGGCAAGTTGTTGCCGCCGTGAGGCCGGCATGTCTTGCCGGTTTCGCTTTGTGTTCGATGCCCTTGCCGATGTTCCGCTCGCTTCGACGGCGAACTGGCGTTCGGCTGGGGCCGTGTCACTTCTCTCGCTCGATGCGTCGCTGTCGCAAGGGTTCCATCAGACGAGAGAAGCCAAACGCCAAACCTGCGTAGTCTCCGCGCAGCACCGATGCGCTAGGCCAACCAGGCGAGCAGTGCGAGCACCATCGCCGCGTAAAGACCGGCAAGCACATCGTCAAGCATGACGCCGAGTCCGCCCTTCACCGTTCGATCGGCCCACGATACCGGCCACGGCTTCCACACGTCGAAGATGCGGAAAAGGAAGAATCCGGCAAGCACCCAGCGCCAATCATGCGGCGCGAAAGCAAGAGCGATCCATTGACCGACGAATTCGTCCCAGACGATCACGCCCGGATCGGCAAGGCCGAGGCGGCTAACGACAATACCGCTGGCCCAGACACCCACTGCAAACGCGGCAAGGACGATGAGCACATACAGCGGCAACGACAACATGCGCAATGCAAGGTAGGGCAGCAGGGCGACCGCGGAACCCGCCGTGCCCGAGGCAATCGGACTGAAACCCGATCCAAAACCCGATGCGAGCCACCCGGCCGGATGCGCCAACACAACTCGCCGCTGACCGCGATCGAGCATCATGTGAAGTGTCGCCAGCCTCGCGCACCGGCTGCGACTTCACCGCCGTCCGCGTCAAACGCCCTCACACCCTGGCCGGTCACCACCCGACCGATGCGCGCCGCACCACAGCCAAGGCGTGAAATATCGCCGACAAGGTCGCTGGCGCGTTGCGGTGACACCGTGAATGCGAGTTCGTAATCGTCGCCACCACCGAGTTGCCATTCAAGACGCATTGCCCGGTCGAACGACGCAAGCAGCGCCGCCGAAGTCGGCAGCCGCGATACGTCGATTTCGATTGCAACACCGCTGGCCGCGGCCACGTGCGCAAGATCGGCCAACAGGCCATCCGACAAGTCGATACACGCCGACGCTACGCCACGCAGCGCGGCGCCGGCGGCAAGTCGCGGCTGCGGTCGATTGAGACGCTCGACCAAGGCAGCACGATGTGACTCCGACGCACCGGTTCGCCCTGCGTTGATGCAATGCAGCCCCGCCGCCGCATCACCGAGCGAGCCGGTCACGAACACCTCATCGCCGGGCCGCGCGCCATCGCGCCTGAGGTACGTTCCCGGCGGCACGAAACCGAGTGCGGTCACAGTCGCCGAGAGCGGTCCTTCGGTGGTGTCGCCGCCCACCAGCGCAATCTGGAGGGGTGCGGCGAGTTCGGCAAAGCCATCGGCGAAAGCCTCTACGAACGCGCGATCCGCGGCAGGCACGGTCAACGCCAGCAGTACCCACGCCGGGAATGCACCCATTGCGGCAAGATCACTCAGATTCACCGCGAGTGCCTTCCAGCCGATGTCGCCCGGCAGTGTGTCCAGCGGAAAGTGAACGCCGGCTGTGAGCGTATCCGAACAGGCGACGAGTTCCCGCTCCATCGGCAGCGCGAGTACCGCAGCGTCGTCGCCGATACCGAGACGGACATCCGCGCGCGCGGCCCCGGTGCGCCTCCGGATCAGATCGATGAGATCGAATTCACCCAAGGGGATCCACCTGTCCGCCCCTGCCAAGCCGTCTCAGCGCGCACGGTATTCCGCGGCACGCCACGCGGCGGCCAGCTTGTCCAGCACACCGTTGACGAACGTATGTCCCTGCTCCGAGCCGAAGCGCTTGGTCACCTCCACCGCCTCGTTGATCACCACGCGATACGGTACGTCGATGCGCCGCTTGAGCTCGTAGGCGGCCAGACGCAGAACCGCGCGTTCGATCGGATCGACTTCGCCGACTTCGCGATCGATCAGCGGCGCGATGCCGGAATCGAGTTCATCGAGGTGACACTCGACACCACGCAGCAGATCCTCAAAGTAATCGAGATCGGCAATCTGCATGTCCTGTTCGTGACGAAACTGCTCGATCACCGAGATCATGGAGTTGCCGGACATCTGCCAGGCGTACACCGCCTGCAGCGCACGGCGGCGCGCGCGCGCGCGCGCCGCCGGATCGACACCCTGCGCGTGCGCCGTGGCGTTCACATGCGCGTCCACAGGTTGACCATCTCGATCGCGGCGAGCGCGGCGTCGACACCCTTGTTGCCGCCCTTGCCGCCGCAGCGTTCCAGCGCTTGATCGACGTCATCCGTGGTCAGCACGCCAAACACGACCGGTATGCCGCGCACATGCGCCACACGGGCCAGACCGGACGCCGCGGCGTCCGCCACGAATTCGAAATGCGGCGTCGCGCCGCGGATTACGCAGCCGAGCCCGATGATGGCAGCATAGCGACCCGACGCCGCCGCACGATCGGCCGCTTGCGGTATCTCGAACGCTCCAGGCACGCGAATCAGATCAAGGTCGGCCGATGCAACGCCATGCTGTGTCAACGTGTCGCGCGCGGAAGCAACCAGATGCTCGACAATGAAATCGTTGAAACGCGCGGCGATCAGCGCGAATCGGCCTCGCGGTGTCGAACGATCGCCTTCGATGATATTCATGAATCATTCCAGCCAGCCTACGCGCGACGATAGCACGCAGGCATTGTGGGCCGCAGGATCCAGCGGCTCGCGCCATCGGCGCGATTTCCTGACACAGCGGCGAGGCCGTTCGCGGGTGCTGCCTCAACCCTGATCGATCTGTTCGACCACTTCAAGGCCGAAACCGCCGAGCGCAACCAGACGCCGTGGGGTACCGAGTACGCGCAGCTTGCGGACGCCGAGATCGGCCAGTATCTGCGCGCCGACGCCGAGTTGCCGCCATTCCTGCTGCGCGACCGAACGCTCGGGCGGGCGCGCAGTGCGCGTCAGCCGCGCCAATAGCGCATCGGAGGATTCATCGCTCGACAATACGACCACCACGCCACGTTTCTCCGCCGCAATGCGACGCAACGCCGCAGTAATGGTCAGACCGAGATCCTCACGTTCGAGATGCAGCACATCGGACAGCGTGTTCTGCACATGCACACGTGTCAGCACCGCCGCGCCATCGTCGATGCGCCCATGCACCAGTGCGAAATGCACGCCGCCGTGCAAGGTATCGCGAAACGCGACCAGATGAAACGCACCGAATTCCGTAACGACTTCCTCGTCATGCACGCGCGTGACGGTCTTCTCGTTGGACAGCCGATAGCGGATCAGATCGGCAATCGTGCCGATTTTCAGGGCGTGCTTCGCCGCAAAAACCTCGAGCTCGGGGCGGCGCGCCATGCTGCCGTCCTCTTTCAGAACCTCGACCAGCACGCCGGCCGGCTCGAACCCGGCAAGTCCGGACAGATCGGCCGCCGCCTCGGTGTGGCCGGCGCGCACCAACACACCGCCCGCCTCGGCCATCAGCGGAAATACATGGCCTGGCTGGGTCAAGTCGGTCGGCTTCGCGCCGCTCTTGACGGCAGTACGTACTGTGTGGGCACGGTCCTGCGCCGAGATTCCGGTCGTCACGCCTTCGGCTGCCTCGATCGACACCGTGAAATTGGTGTGGAACGGCGAATTGTTGGCGTGCACCATCGGGCCGAGATCGAGTTGGCGGCAACGTTCGCCGGTCAATGCAAGGCAGATCAGGCCACGCGCCTCGCGCGCCATGAAATTGATGTCTTCGGGCCGCACCTTTTCCGCGGCCATGATCAGATCGCCTTCGTTCTCGCGGTCCTCGTCATCGAGGACAACGACCATGCGTCCTGCGCGCAGTTCGTCTAGGATTTCGGGAATGGTGCTGAACGCCATGTGGGGATGCTCTATCGGGATGCTCTAGACGGTCCGCAAACCAGAAGACTCGAACACGCGGTCTTGCTGCGCGGTATGCAAGCGCTCGACGTAACGCGCGACGAGATCGATCTCGAGATTGACCATATCGCCGGGCCTGCGCACACCAAACGTGGTCGACGTCTGCGTGTGTGGAATCAGGTTGACCCCGAAGCAGTTTGCCTCAACCGCGTTGACCGTCAGGCTGACGCCGTCGACGCAGATCGAACCCTTCACGGCGATATAACGGATCAGATCAATCGGTGCCGCGAACGACCAGCGCTGCGAGCGGCCATCGTCCTGAATCGATAACACGCGACCGACGCCGTCCACGTGGCCGCTGACCAGATGACCGCCGAGCCGGTCAGTCAGGCGCAGTGCCTTTTCCAGATTGACAGGATCACCGTTCTTGCTCGATCCGAGCGTCGTGCACTTGAGGGTTTCCGCGGATACATCGATTGTGAATTGGGAGTCTGTGTGCGCCAACAGCGTCAAGCAGACTCCGGAGACGGCAATACTGTCGCCAATCTGCAGATCGGCCAGCCCGAACTCGGGCGCCTCGATCGCCAGTCGCATGTCCTCGCCGCATCTCTCCACATGCGCGATACGCCCGATCGTCTGAATGATTCCGCTGAACAAGGGTTTCTCCACTGAACATCTGAACCAGAAAAATGATTCTGACAGAACTGCACGCCGTTTCGCCTGCTTTCCCGATGCGGTCACGCGGTGCCTTGCGTCGGTCGCAACAGCAGACGCAAATCGGCGCCGACCTGGCGCTGCTCAATCAGGGTCAACGGTCGGCGCGTCGCCATGTCGGGCAGTGGGTGCAGCATCATGGCAGGCTGCGCCGTGTCGCCCAACAGAAGCGGCGCGACGTACCACAACAACTCGTCGACCAGCCCCGCATCGAACAATGCGCCACACAACGCCGGCCCCGCCTCGACCTGCAATTCGTTTATGCCACGCGCGACCAGCGCCTGCATTGCCGGGACGAGAGCGATGCGCCCGTTGCACAGCGCAGCACCTGCGCGTTCGGCTTGCGCGTACCCGGCGTGCCCGGGGCTCGCACTGTTTGCGTGGAATATCAGCGTCGGCGCGGATCCATCCAGCAGATTTGCATCGGCGTGCAACGCGTCCAGTCGGGTGTCGAAAAGCACGCGCAGTGGTGGCCGAAACTCGACATTTTCGAAACGCACGGTCAGATGCGGATTGTCGTTCCGCGCGGTGCCGCTGCCGGTCAGGATCGCCGACGAACGTGCGCGCCAATGTTGCGCGTCCGCGCGTGCAGCCTCGCCGGTGATCCATTTCGACTCGCCGTTGGCGAGCGCACTGCGGCCATCGAGGCTCGTGGCCAGCTTGAGGCGGACCCATGGCCGTGCACGCTCGATGCGACTGAAGAAGCCGCGGTTGAGTTCGCGCGCGGCATCGCGCAGCAGACCGACCGCAATGCTGACGCCACCGGCGCGCAACAAGGCAATGCCGCGGCCGGCTACCTCCGGAAACGGATCCTCGCAGGCGACTACAACGCGCGCAAGCCCCGCCGCCAGCATCGCGTCGGCACACGGCGGCGTTCGCCCGTGATGCGCGCACGGTTCGAGCGTGACGTAGGCCGTTGCGTCGCGCGAGCGCTCGCCGGCCTCGCGTAGCGCAAACACTTCGGCATGCGGTTCGCCCGGGCGCCGGTGCCAGCCGCTGCCGACAACGTGTTCTCCGCGCGCAATCACACAGCCGACACGCGGGTTCGGCTGCGTCGTGTAGAGTCCCCGTTCGGCCAGCCGCAGCGCCTGCGCCATGTGCATATGATCGATCGCGTCGAACGCTGTCATCGGGCTCTTTGTGCACCATGCAAGGCCAGGTTCATCCTTCTCGGCGACCCGATTTCTCGTCAAGCAACGGCAGCTGCAAGCCTTCGGCGACTGGAAGATCGCGCTCGAGGTTTTCGATCTCCTCGCGGAACGCCTGTACATCCTCGAAGCGCCGGTATACTGACGCAAAACGCACATAGGCGACCTGATCCAGCCGCTTCAGTTCCGTCATGACCAGCTCACCTACCCGCAGCGATGGCAGCTCGCGCTCGCCGCTGATCCTGAGTGCATGCATGACCGCACGCAGCGCCGCGTCGATCTGCTCTCCGCTGACCGGTCGTTTCTGCAGCGCGCGTTCGAAACCGATGCGAAGCTTGGCCTCGTCGAAGGACTCGCGCCGCCCGTCGCCCTTGACGATCGAGGGCAGCTTGATCTCGGCAGTTTCGAACGTGTTGAAACGTCCGCTGCAGGCAGGACATTCGCGCCGGCGGCGTACGCTGTCGCCATCCTCGGTCAGGCGCGAATCTACGACGCGCGTGTCCTGATGCTGGCAGAAGGGGCAGTGCATCAGAGTTCCACCTTCTCAGCCATAAACCGCAAATGCCTTGCACTGCGCGGTGACCTTTGCGCGCACCTGCTCGATGACCTTGGCGTCGGTTGGCGTGTCGAGCACATCGCAGATCCAGTTGGCAAGATCCACGCAATCGGGTTCCCGGTAACCACGCGTTGTCACCGCCGGCGTGCCGAGTCGCAGTCCCGAAGTCACGAACGGCGAGCGCGGGTCGTTCGGTACTGCATTCTTGTTGACCGTGATATTGGCCTTGCCAAGCGCTGCTTCGGCGTCCTTGCCAGTGATGTCGCGATCGATCAGATCGATCAGAAACAAATGATTTTCGGTGCCGCCCGAAACGACCTTGTAACCGCGAGACATGAATGTGCCGGCCATTGCCTTGGCGTTTTTTACAACCTGTCGCTGGTAATCGACGAACGCCGGCTCCAGTGCTTCCTTGAACGCGACCGCCTTGGCCGCGATCACGTGCATCAGCGGACCACCCTGGATACCCGGAAAGACGATCGATTGCAGTTTCTTTTCGACTTCCTCGCCGGCACTTTTGGCGACGATCAAGCCGCCGCGCGGGCCACGTAACGTCTTGTGCGTAGTCGAGGTGACCACATGCGCGTGTGGCAGCGGACTCGGATAGACACCGGTCGCAATCAAGCCGGCCACATGCGCCATATCGACGAACAGGTATGCGCCGATACGGTCGGCGATCGCACGAAAACGCGCCCAGTCGACCACTTGCGAGTAGGCGCTGAAACCCGCGACCACCATCTTCGGCTGATGTTCGAGCGCTAGGCGCTCGACTTCATCGTAGTCGATCAGTCCGTTGTCATCGACGCCGTATTGCACGGCGTTGAAGATCTTGCCGGACAGATTGGGCTTGGCACCGTGGGTCAAATGACCGCCGTGCGCGAGCGACATGCCGAGGATGGCATCGCCGGGCTTGAGCAGCGCGAAGTACACCGCCTGGTTGGCCTGCGATCCGGAATGCGGCTGCACATTGGCGTAATCGCAGTCGAACAACTTCTTCAGGCGCTCTATCGCGAGTCTTTCGGCCACATCGACGTATTCGCAACCGCCGTAATAGCGTTTGCCCGGATAACCCTCGGCATACTTGTTGGTCAGCACCGAACCTTGCGCCTCGAGCACACGCGGACTCGCATAGTTTTCCGACGCAATCAACTCGACGTGATCCTCCTGGCGCTTGCGCTCGGCCGCTATCGCGTTGGCGAGTTCCGGATCGAATCCCTCAATACGCATGTCGCTGGCAAACATGGGCGAATCAACCTGTGACGAGGACGCAACCTGTCATGTTACAGGCTCGCGGGCCGCCTTTCGTCATCCGCGGCGGGCCGTGTTGCGGCCTTGACGTTGCTGCACATGGCAGCCACATCACGCATGGGGGATAATGGGCGGCTAACTCACGTTATCGTCGGTTGACGCTGGTCGACCGGCGCGGCGCGCGACGTCCATCCGGAGACTTGAATGCAGTTCATCTACACCATGAACGGGGTCAGCAAGGTCGTCCCCCCAAAGCGCCAGATTATCAAGGATATCTCGCTGTCGTTCTTTCCGGGGGCCAAAATCGGCTTGCTCGGCTTGAACGGCGCGGGCAAGTCCACGGTTTTGCGCATCATGGCCGGCATCGATACCGAGTTCATCGGCGAGGCGCGTCCGGCGCCCGACATCAAGGTCGGATATCTCGAACAGGAACCCGCAGTTGATCCGGCAAAAACCGTGCGCGAGGTGGTCGAGGAAGGCGTCGCAGAGATCATCGGCGCACAGCAGCGACTCGATGAGGTCTACGCCGCCTATGCCGAGGAAGGCGCCGATTTCGACAAGCTTGCGGCCGAACAGCAGCGTCTGGAAAACCTGCTGGCTGCGAACGACGCGCACGCGCTCGAACGCCAGCTCGAGATTGCCGCCGACGCGCTACGTCTGCCGCCGTGGGATGCAATCGTCGGCACCCTTTCAGGCGGCGAGAAACGACGCATCGCGCTGTGCCGACTGCTGTTGTCCAAACCCGACATGCTGCTGCTGGACGAGCCGACCAATCATCTGGATGCCGAATCGGTCGAATGGCTGGAGCATTTCCTGCAGAGCTTCTCGGGAACCGTTGTAGCGGTTACCCATGATCGCTACTTTCTGGACAACGCGGCCGAGTGGATTCTGGAACTCGACCGCGGCCACGGCATCCCGTGGAAAGGCAACTACTCATCCTGGCTGGAACAGAAAGGCGAGCGCCTCAAGCGGGAAGAGTCGAGTGAGAAGGCGCGCCAGAAGGCAATCCAGCGCGAACTCGAATGGGCGCGCAGCAACGCCAAGGGTGGCCGCAGCAAGGGCAAGGCACGTCTCGCCCGCATTGAGGAACTGCAGGCAGTCGACTACCAGAAGCGCAACGAAACCAACGAGATATTCATCCCGCCCGGTGAACGCCTCGGCAGTCAGGTGATCGAATTGAAGGGCGTGACCAAGTCATTCGGCGAGCGGCTGCTGATCGACGATCTGAACATGGTCATCCCACCCGGCGCGATCGTCGGCATCATCGGACCGAACGGCGCCGGCAAATCGACATTGTTCAAGATGATCACCGGGCAGGAGAAACCGGACTCCGGCGAGATCGTCATTGGACAGACCGTCAACATCGCCTATGTCGATCAAAGTCGCGAGAAACTGGAAGGTAATCACAACGTATTTCAGGAAGTCTCGGGCGGTGCCGATATCCTCGATATCAATGGTATCGAAATCCAGTCGCGCGCTTATCTCGGGCGCTTCAATTTCAAGGGCCAGGATCAGCAGAAGCTGGTCGGTACATTATCGGGCGGCGAGCGCGGGCGTCTGCATCTGGCCAAGACGCTGCTCAAGGGCGGCAACGTATTGCTGCTCGACGAGCCATCCAACGACCTCGATATCGAGACGTTGCGTGCTCTCGAGGATGCACTGCTCGAGTTTCCGGGCAACGTGTTCGTGATCTCGCACGATCGCTGGTTTCTCGATCGCATTGCGACGCATATCCTCGCGTTCGAGGGAGACTCGCATGCCGAGTTCTTTCCCGGCAACTACAGGGAGTACGAGCAGGACAAGCGACGCCGCCTGGGCGACGAGGCAATGCAGCCCCATCGGTTGCGCTACAAGAAACTTGCCTGATGGACCGGCGTGCGATCAGTGGCTCCCGCGACGATGCAGCAAGCTTGACTGCTCGCCACTCACTGCTCACGCTCCACTGCATCCCGTGCACCGAGATTCTCCGATGACGTTCATGGATCATCTGCGCTCGGCATGGAAGCGCAACGACTCGCTCATCTGCGTCGGTCTCGATCCGGAGCCGTCACGATTTCCGGCTGCGCTGTCCGGCGAGCGCGATTCCATTTTCAGCTTCTGCCGCGCCATCGTCGATGCAACGGCCGATCTGGTTTGCGCGTTCAAACCTCAGATTGCGCATTTCTCCGCGGTAGGTGCCGAGGACGCGCTGCAGCGACTGATCGCGCATATCCATGCCGCGTATCCGGGCATACCGGTAATACTCGATGCCAAGCGCGGAGACATCGGATCGACTGCACAGCACTATGCAACGGAGGCATTCGATCGCTATGGTGCCGATGCCGTTACCGCGAATCCGTATCTGGGCCGCGACGCAATCGAACCATTTCTGTCACGCGCCGACAAGGGTGTGGTAATCCTGTGCCGCACATCCAATAGCGGCGCGCGCGATGTGCAGGATCTGGAAGTCGGCGGGCGCAAACTCTACCAGCACGTCGCGCACACCGTCGCGCGCGAGTGGAACGGCAACGGCAACTGCATGCTGGTGGTCGGCGCGACCTGGCCCGCGGAACTTGCCGAGGTGCGCCGCATCGTCGGCGAGATGCCGTTGCTGGTACCCGGTGTCGGCGCCCAAGGCGCCGACGTCGCGGCCGTAGTGCGCAGTGGTCGCGCAATCAGCGAGCCCGGTCTCGTGATCAACTCGTCGCGCGCGATCCTTTACGCAAGCAACGGAGGCGATTATGCCGATTCGGCGCGCGCGGCTGCGTTGTCGCTGCGTGACGAGGTCAGGCGCTGCAGCAACGCATCGACCGACAAGGCACCCGGGCCGGCAACAGCGAGCCAGGTAAAAATCGCAAAGTAAGCGGTCTCCTCGAATCCGAGCAGAGTCTCCAGCGAGTCGACCTGATCCCACAGCGCGGACTTCACCGCAACGATCATGACCACCGCGAGTGCACCGCCGGCAAAACGGGTGAACAGTCCGAACAGCAGCAGCCATCCGCCTACGAACTCCAAACCGGATACGAATGGCGTCAGCAGATGCGGCAGCGGGATACCCCAATCGATGAAGTTGTTCGTCACCAGAGGCAGATTCTGCAGCTTGCCCCAGCCGCTCAAGAGAAACACGTAACCGACCACGATGCGCGCAATAAGCGGGCCGAGCCACAGGAAATACGCGGCCACACGGGCCGGCCAGTCGATCAGTACCGCAACGATAGTGCGCATAAATCTCTCCCTTGGGTGGACCACCAGACCCGGCCGCGCCGGGGTTGCTTTCGTCGGAATGCTGCAACGCTTCATTCCGTTTGGAAACACATGATCAAAGACCTAGGGAGCCGCCCATGCCACCTTCGGCACCCGGATCCGGGGCAAGCCCTCCCACCGCTCGCGGGAAGGGAATACTGAAAGGATACATCCGGGAACCCATCGTGCCCTCCGGAAACGAACAAGAGCTCGCCCTCTGGACCGATGGCCGGCAACTCAACGATATGTCCGGACCTCGCCCTCGTCGGCGAGGCTGAACGGTGTGAACCGAGTGTACGTATCGTAGGTTTCGAGGCCCTCGCCGCGCTTGAGAAACCCGACTACGGCATAAGTCAGCGGTGTCAGTACCACCTCGACTGTCACTTTCATGGCCCAGTTGAAAGCGATCACCTTGACGATCGTTTGGCTTTCCCAGATGCCGGTGAATGCGATCGGGTAGAAGGTCAGGCTGTCCACGCCCTCGCCGATCACGGTCGAACCGATGGTGCGCGTCCACAGCCAGCGTCCCGAGGTCCACAGTTTCATTTTCGCCATAATATAGGCATTGGCGAAATCCCCGACCCAGAAACCGATCAATGAGGCAAGCGCAATGCGCCAGGTGCTGCCGAACACGATCTCCAAAGCCGGCTGCAATTTCGCGTCGAACGGTTCGGCCGGACTTACCGGCATGTGGATGATCGCCTGCGACATCAGGCTCGCGAAAATCAGCGCACCGAAACAGATCCAAGTGGCGCGACGCGCACGCGCGTAGCCGTACACTTCGGTCAGCACGTCATCGAAAATGTAGCTGATCGGGAAAAACAGATTCCCCGCGCCAAACGCCAGCGCGCCGACAAGCGGCAGTGAAATCGCGCAGACCTTGGCTGGGCCGATCAGGTTCGAACACAGCAGGATCGCGACCATGCCACCGACCATCAGGTCGTAGTAACGAAAGCCCATCCGGCCATTGGCGCGACCGGGTTGTGCGTTCATCTGCGTTCCATACCGACTCGACGCAGCGCGAGACAGGATGCGCTCAGCACAAAATGACTCCAGATGCCGCACCACACCAGCGCCCGCAGCAGAGGGTTGCGGGCCGCAGGATCGAACTTGCGGAAATAGCGCCACATACCGCGATGTTTGTGTCGTGCCACGAAGATCGGGTGCGCACCGCTCGAACTGCCTTGGACATGGCGCGCCCGAAGCGCACCGGCGATCGCGACACGCGCGCCCGAATCGCGTGCGCGTCGGCACAAATCGAGATCTTCGCAATGCAGAAAATACGCCTGATCGAAGCCACACAGCCGTTCGAATGCCTCACGCGGCAAGCACAGACATGCGCCCGACACCGCCTCGACAATTTCGATCGATGCATCCGGCACACGCGCAGACAGCATCTCCACTCCGGCGAATGCCGGCCAACGCGGTTCCAGGCGCGCCAGGCCACTGATCGTCATGAACGCTCGTCGCAAAGTCGGTTCACGGCGCCGGTTGCCGCGTGCCGGGTGGCCATCCACGTCGCACAGCGTGATTCCGACCACGGCAAGGCTGGTGTCCTCCTCGATGATACGGCGCAGCCCAGCAATGGTCTCGGCCTCGATCAGACAGTCCGGGTTGAGGAACACCAGGATGTCGCCGCCCGCGCGCGCCGCGCCGAGATTGCAGGCCGGTCCGAAACCGAGATTTGCACCATTCCGGAACAGACGAAAACGGGCATCGCCGGCATGCGCCGCAGCGGTGCGCTGCGGCCACCCATCGGTCGATGCGTTGTCCATCAGAATCAGTTCAACCAGCGCCGACGACGCCAGAACCTGATTGACGCAATCGCCCAGTAGCGGGCCACTGTCGGCCGCGACGACGATGACGCTGGCAAGGCCGGGTACGCTGCGCACGCGGATGATGAATCGCTCGGCTTGATCAGAGTGCGTCGAGCAGACGCTCGCCTTGATCGCGCGCGTGCGACCACAGCGCCGGCCACGCCGCATACATCGCGGCCAGTTCGCCCGTTTCTTCGCGCAAGGAGCGCGCAGCGGCGGCCGCATCGATGTCCTCGGGCCAATCGCCCAGGCGCGGGGCGCCGCGATCGATCAACGCGCGCCCGTTGGCCTCGATGATCGCGCGCACATCCGCCTGCCAATACACGGGCGCGTCGACTGCCGCGTCGTACTGATGCTGCAGGCGCTCGATCAGATCCGAGCGCGCAAAACCCAGGTATTCGCGCAGCAGGCGTATCCGCGAGATTTCACTGGCGCCCGCAATATCGCGCAGATTCGCGGACAAGAGGTCGAGACGCTGGGCCGCACCTTCGGCAAGATATTCGGGCAATTGGCGTTGCACGAAATCGGCGACGAAATGGTTGAAGCGCGGCGTGCTCGCGGCCATTGAATGCGCCGAACGCTTGCGCAACGATTCCTGCACGTGACCGATCGCGACTGGTAATTCGAGCACCAGCGAATCGGGCCGGCATAGCCGGGTCACCGTGGAGAACAACAGATCCTCGCCGCGCCCGCGTGGATTGGTGCATGGCAACAACTCACTGTTGTCAATCGCGAATGGCGTAAACGCAACCTGGGTCGACACGCGCGCCTGTCGATAGCCATACCACAAGCTGCCGGCTTCGATGTTGCGCAGATAAGCCGGGCGGTCACTGTGGAACGCCGCCCGGCTTTCCGGCGCGAGCAGATACAGCCAGATGCCGGATTCCGTGCGCGAACTGCCGTAACTGCCGTGCAGCGTGGCAAGCACCGGTGCAGACCCTTGCAGATGATCGAGGCGGTTGAGACTGAGGCCACGCAACGATTCGCGCGCAACGGAATAGTCCGGCTGCGACGCCAGTTCACCGAGCGCGTGGCCGGCCGCCTTGAGGTGCAGCTCGAACGGGTCGTCGCCGATGTCCTCGCCGACCCCCAGTGCCTCTTCGATATTGCGAAAAAACTGGGCATACGGCGCAGCCGCCGGATTCGGATCAAGGCCTGTCCTCGCACCATCGGGACAGCGTAACGGCAGGCGATGATCATCGTCCAGCAGCACCAGACGTGCACCGGCCGACAACAGCAGCGCGAGATTGAAGCCGCGACCGCCACCGAAGCGCGTCCGGGTGCCGGCTCCATCGCGCAACAGCAGTGCCGGCAGCGCGTCCGCGACACCGGGCAACGCCTTGGTCAGCCGCGCGACAAAGCGTTGCTGCTCGGCAGTGCCAAGATAGGTCAGCTGGCAACCGGTGGCACGCGCGAATTCGCGCAGCAGATCGCGATGGCGATTGGCCGATTGAGCCGTGGTCGAGTCGTCGATGAGCACATAGTGGCGGTTGCTGCGCCAACGCCGTTCGTATTCGGCCAGCGAGTTCAACAGATGTTCGAGCTGTGCGGGTCGATCGCAAGCACGAATGAATACCGCGCGCAGCGGCGCCGGTGCGCGTACCGGCGCCGACGTGATGCGCGCGAGAAATTCACGATCGGACACCAGCAAGCCGCGGCCCTCCAGGTTCTCGAGCACGCGGGCCACGCTTTCACGCTGCGTTTGCAAGGTCGGTATCGTTGCGAGAATGCGCGCGATATGCTCATCAAGCGTTCGGAACTCGCGGCACTTGTCGAGCGCCTGCAGCACCTGGTAGGTCATCACGTGGCTGTCGCCGCTGCGTCTGGCCTGGAAGATACACTCGTTGTTCGACAACGACGCAACCAGACCGTCCTCGGACGCGAACAGCGGCGCACCCGGGTCCGGCCGCGGCGCCGCAGCAGCCGTCGACAGCGTGCCGTAGTTGATTTCGTAGTTGAGTTCGCTGTTCATTGATTCATATCGTGCTTGGCAACGCTATCGAAACAGGCCCCGGTCGCCCCGCCACCTGCGCCACCAGCGGCGCAGGCGCGATGGTTCGTTCATCGATGGCGATGCGGCCAAGTGCTGCCGTTCGTGCAATGCCGTTTCCAGTTCGGCAATGCGCGCGCCGGCCTGCATGTTCTTTCGGATCTCGTGATTGTAGTGCGCGTAGACGGTTTCGTCGCGATCACCGAACACCGACAACGCCGGCACCGGCGTCGCATCAGGCTCGTTGTCACATAACGCGATGAAATATACCGGCGCATAGGGCAGACCCGATTCAAGCGTCGCCGCCTTGCTATTCATGGTCCACGCTTCGCCATTCACGCCGACATCATCGAGCGGCCACAGCACCGACTGAAACAGGAGTTTCTGACCGTACAAACGCACCCGGTGGAAATGCGGTCTCAGCAGGGCCAGCAGCTCGTCGCGATAGAGTTCGCGCACATGGTATTCGTTGTGGTAACCGGCCGCTTCGCTGTAGATCGCGCGATCGGGTGAAGAAATCAGCAGCATGCCGTCATCGGCCAGTACGCGCGCGAACCCGGCGACGAGTTCGGCTTGCGCGGCCAGATGTTCGAGCGTCTCGAACGACACCACCAGATCGAAGGATCGATCCGGAAATGTCAGCGCCGCGGCGTCGGCGCATTCGAAGCGCAGCCGCGGCCGCGCGCCGTAGCGGGCGCGTGCATGCGCGACGGTCTCGTCGCTGATGTCCACGCCGACCACATCGGCAGCAATTTCGGCCAGCAGCGCCGAGCCGTAGCCTTCTCCGCAAGCGGCGTCGAGCACGCGCTTGCCGGTCGCAAAGCGCCTAGCGAACGCGTAACGATGCCAATGCTCGTACCAGATTTCGCGCTCGCATTCGGGCGTGAAACGCTCTCCCGTAAACGGCAATGCCGGTTGTTCAGGCTCGCTCATGCGCTGATTCCATCGTCACCGCCACGCCAGTGGTGGGCGAGCCGGACCAGTCCGAATTCGCGCGAAACTCCGCGGATTGTCAAATCGCGCTCGAGCGTGTCGAACAGACGCATGCCCTCGGAATCGAGCAGATGAGCCTTGACCACGTAGCTGCCCGGCAACAGGCACAGGTCGGGGAATTCTATCCGTCCGACAAATTCGTGCGCTTCGATGCGGTCGAGCTCGTGCGCGTCCATTTCGCTGCTTACGCCGTATACCGCGGTGCCGTCCGCGCGACCAATGCCGATTACTAGGGTCGGCACGCGTTCCTCGCGCGAGTGGACGCGCACGCACACGGCGAGATCATCACCGATATCGAGCAGCAACGGCTGCGACCTGTCCTCGCCATTGAGCGACACGCCAAGCAGTGAAAATTCCACTGCTGCGCGTTCAGCCGGGCTAGGCGTCGCCTGCCCGCTCGACTTGCGCTCGTGGTAGGCAAGATAGGCCTGCGTAACCTCGAACACGTCACCGGCCATCGCGACTTCGCCGTCCCGCAGCCAGCACGCCTGTCGGCACAACTTCTGGATATGGTACATGCTGTGTGAAACCAGCATCAGGGTACCGCCATCGGCAAGATAGCCTTCCATCCATTTGACGCATTTTTTCTGGAACGATTCATCGCCTACTGCCAGCACTTCGTCGGTAATCAGTAAATCCGGCTTGAGCGCTGCCACCACCGCGAAACCAAGGCGCACGACCATGCCGGATGAGTAGTGCTTGACCGGCTCGTCGATGTACTCACCGATGTCGGCAAACTCGATGATTTCCGGCAGTCGCTGGCGCAATTCCTCCGCGCCGAATCCGTGCAACGCGGTCGCCATCGCGACGTTGTCGCGGCCGCTGTATTCGGGATGAAAACCGGCGCCGAGTTCGAGCAGAGCACCGATCTCGCCTTCGACTTTCACGCTGCCGCTGCTAGGCGTCAAGACGCCGGTGACGAGCTTGAGCAGGGTCGACTTGCCGGCGCCGTTTTCGCCGATCAGGCCGAGCGATTCACCGCGCCGCACATCGAGGTCGATTCCGCGCAACACACTCACGGAGTCCGGATCGGCGCGGCCGAAAAGCAAGCGGCCGAGCGCACGCAATCGATCGCCGCTGCGATGCACCTTCGGGTACGACTTGCCGACTCCGCGAACTTCGACCAGCGGCGCGTTCACAGGAAGTCCTCGAAATGCGGATCGAGACGCCGAAACACGCGATGACCGATCCACAACACCACGGTCGCAACGACGCACGCGATCGCCAGTGCGCCCCAGCCGGTTTCACCATGATGCAGCAGCAGGCTGCGAAAGGCGTCGGCGTAGAACGTGAACGGATTGAGATCGAGCCAGACGCGAATGCGTTCCGGCAGCATGCCGTGATCATAGAAAATCGGAGCGGCAAACATCAGCAAGGTCAGAATCTGGGCCAGCGCCTGCACCAGATCGCGTACGAAGACCTGTATGGCGGCGCACAACAGCGAAAACCCGAACGCGAGGGCGAACAACGGCACATACAACGCCACGGCGGGCACGAGGCCGGATAGCGCGACGCCGTAACCGCTAGCGGCGAGCACCAGGATGATCGCGACGAAGCCGACCAGATGCACGACGAAACTCGATCCGGCAACGGCCAGCACCAGCAGCTCGCGCGGCAACACAACCTTGCCGATCAGCGCGGCGTTGTCCTGAATGGCCGTGGTCGAACGCAATATCGCTTCGGAAAATGCCGTCCACGGCCACAGCGCCGTCACCAGAAACGGCACGTAACCGGGCGCAGCCGCTCCGGGCAGGCGCGCCTTGAACACATGGACGAACACGAACGCGTAGACGGCCAGCTGGATCAGCGGCTGAAACAATGCCCACAAACCACCGGAAAAGCTGCCGGCAAAGCGGTTGCGCAATTCGCGTCCGACAAATCGCGCGATCAGGACTGGCGTGCGGGATTTCAAGCAGGCTCCCCGGATTCAGGACCCGCGCATTGTAGGCCACATGGTGTCGCGAATCGTCCGCAAGCAGCAGAGGTCGATCAAATACATTCCACGGCTCCAGCGGACTGCGTAGCACGCGCCCTGGGCGCGAACGGCCTACCGGTGTTTGGAAATACGTACGAAATGCATGGTGGACGCTATGGGTTGAGCCCAGCGAAAACCGTCCGGACTCGCAGCGCGATTCCGCAACGCCATTCGCGCACGGGATGCACTGCGGACTTTGCGTAACAGACTGTGCCCCCCGGATGCTAGGTTTCCATCAATCGCCGGAAGACGATGGTTCGGCGGCGGCGGGCGTTGCAGGCTTCGATTCGTAACGCGTGCGCAGCGATGCCACCAGATCAGGGTTGGCATCGAGTTTCTGGTTGCGCAACTTGTCTGTATGGTTTGCAACTGCCTTTTCAATGTAGTCCGAACGCAGCTTCTCGATGATCTTGTCCTTCACCTCTGCGAAGGTCTGCTGTCTGTCGGAGGCATGCGAGATCAGCTTGAGGATATGAAAACCGTATCGCGTTTTGACGATCGGCGAAACGTCCCCGGGCTTCTTCAATGCCGCTGCGGCCTCCGCAAATGCCGGATCGTAGCGGCCGGAGCCGACATCCGTCATCAAGCCATGGTTGTCGGACTTGCTGGGATCGTCCGAGTACTTTTCGACCAGATCGCCGAACTGGTCCGGATGCGCGCGCGCCTCGCTTTCGATGGTCTGCGCAAGCGTTTTGGCTTCTTCTTC
>JBAUWF010000030.1:0-8212 GCA_049583635.1 Rhodanobacteraceae bacterium | reverse complement strand
CTGCTGCGCCAATGAAGATCGAAAAACTGCTGACCGACAATGGCAGTCAGTTCACCGACCGTTTCACGGCCAAGGGCAAGCAGCCATCGGGAAACCACGCCTTCGATCGCCAGTGTGCTCAGCTGGGCATCGAGCACCGCCTGATCAAGCCTCGCCGCCCGCAGACCAATGGCATGGTCGAGCGCTTCAACGGGCGCATCCGCGACGTCCTGGCGACCACACGCTTTCGCTCGCGTGAGGATCTGCGCACCACGATCGAGCGCTATGTAAAACTCTACAACGATCATCTGCCACAAAAAGCGCTTGGCCATCGAACCCCTCTGCAAGCGCTGCGCGCGTGGCACACGGATCGGCCAGAACTGTTTGTCAGAAAACCGAAGAATCAAGCGGGACTAGATACCTAACTGCTCGTGTATGGACTCCCCTTGCAAGTGACCGAGTAAATCGCAGTTTGGCAAGCGATGCAGTTGCAGTCGTGGATTCGGCGTTGGGGCGAGCAGCGGATCGGTCAATACATTCGCCGCCGAAACAACCACCCGGCCACGCTGAGCGTCACCAGCCCGATGACCGCCATTGGCCAGAACTGCCCCACCAACAGCCGGAACGAAGTGCCCTCCAGAAACACGTCACGCAGCACGACGACGAAGTAGCGCAGCGGGTTCAGGTAAGTCAGCAGTTGCACCGCTTTGGGCATGTTGGCAATGGGGGTGGCGAAGCCGGACAGAATCACGGCCGGGACCAGGAACAGGAAAGCGCCAAGCAAACCCTGCTGCAGCGTTACCGACAGCGAGGAGATCATCAGGCCGACGCCAATGGCCGACAGCAGGAACAGGCACAGGCCGGTCAGCAGGGTGAGGACGTTGCCGAGCAGCGGCACGTGGAACCAGAACACCGCAATCAGCATGATGGCGCTGCCTTCGAGCACGCCGATGATCAGGCCGGGAAGGGCCTTGCCGATGAGGATCTCGGTCGGGCGCATCGGCGTGACCAGGAGTTGGTCGAAGGTGCCCTGTTCGCGCTCGCGGGCGACCGATAGCGCGGTCACCAGCATCGTCACCACCAGCGTCAGCAGGCCGATGATGCCGGGCACGAAGAACCAGCGGCTCTCCAGGTTGGGATTGAACCAGGCACGTGCCTCGACGTAGGCCGGCGGGCTGCCGCGGCCGTGGTCGGAGGCCCACTGCAGGTTGAAGGACGTGACGATACTGCGCGCATAGTTCAGGGCGATGGCGGCGGTGTTGGAATTACGACCGTCGATCACCAGTTGCAGCGGCGCTGGTTCAGCGAGCGCCAGCTTGCGGCCGAACTGCGGGCCGATGTGCAGCACCATCAGCACATCGCCGTCGTCGATCAAAGGGCGGATGTCGACCTGCCGATGAATCACGGTGATCTGGCGGAAGGCCGGCGCGCCGGCGAAGTGGGCGACCAGTGCGCGTGCGGCGGCGCCGCCGTCCTCGTTGTATACGGCGAACGGCACGTGGTTGAGGTCGAAGCTGGCGGCGTAGCCGAACACCAGCGTCTGCAGCAGCGGCGGCACGATGACTACCGTGCGGCTGAACTTGTCCTTCATCAGGGTCAGGAATTCCTTGACCATCAGCGCCAGGATGCGGTGGACGACGGTCACGGCATCACTCCAGGCGTTTGCGCGCGCGGCGCCGGCTCAGGCCAAGAAAGATCGCCGCCATCACGACCAGCGCCGCGGCGTTGGGAAGCAGCACCGGCCACACGTCGCCGGCCAGGAAGCTGGTCTGCAGGATGGCGACGAAGTAGCGTGCCGCCATCAGGTGGGTGATCCACTGCACAACCAGCGGCATGCTGCCGATATCGAAGATGAAGCCGGACAGGATGAAGGCCGGCAGGAAGGTGGTGATGATCGCCAGCAGGCCGGCGACGAACTGGTTGCGGGTGACGATGGAAATCAGCAGGCCCATGCCCAGCGCAGCGGCCAGGAACAGCGCCGAGGCCAGCGTCAGCACCCACAGCGAGCCGCGCAGCGGCACCTGGAACAGCCACACGGCCATCGCCACCGACAGTGCCATGCCGCCCATGCCGAGCACGAAGTAGGGGATCAGCTTGCCGACCAGGATCTCACGCATGCGCACCGGCGTGACCAGCAGCGCTTCCATCGTGCCGCGCTCCCACTCGCGGGCCATGACCAGCGCGGTGAGCAGGGCGCCGATCAGCGTCATGATGACCACGATCAGGCCCGGCACCAGATAGTCGCGGCTGCGGAAGTTGCCGTTGAACCAGACGCGCGGCTGCAGATCGACCGCCAGCAGCGGTTGCGCGCCATGCAGTGTCGCGCGCTGGTTCAACCACGCGCCCCAGACGCCTTGCACGTAGCCCCGGATCAGCCGCGCGTAGTTGGCATCCACGCCGTTGAGGATAAGCTGGATCGGTGCGCCGTCGGCGCTGCGCAGGTGGCGGCTGAAGTCCGAGCGCAGGTGGATGATGCCGCTGACTTTGCCGGCCAGCATCGCGCGCTCGGCGCTGCCCATGTTGGGCATGGCGATCGGCCGGAAGTATTCGGTGCTGCCGAAGGCGCCGACCAGGCCGGCGGTGTCGGCGTCCGGCTGCTCGACGACCATCGCCAACGGCACGTGGCGCGCGTCCATCGACACGCCGTAGCCGAACAGCAGCAGCAGGACCACCGGCATGACGAAGGCGATGGCGATGCTGCTCGGGTCGCGCAGGATCTGCAGGAATTCCTTGCGCACCAGCCCGCGCAGACGCATGCGTGCGCCGCCGCGAGTGACCGTTGCTTGCTGCTCAGGCGGCATCGGCCTGCACTTCCGGGTGTTCGGCGGCCTCGATCAACGCGATGAACGCGTCCTCCATGGTCGTCTCGCCGGTCGTCCCGGGCTGCTGCGCGCTGCGTGCCCTGGCCTTGATCTGCTCCGGCGTGCCCAGCGCCAGGATACGGCCGGCGGCCATGATCGCCATGCGATCGCAGTATTCGGCCTCTTCCATGAAATGGGTGGTGACCAGCACCGTCACGCCGCGCTCGGCGAGTGCACTGATGCGCGCCCAGAACTCGCGGCGCGCCAGCGGATCGACGCCCGACGTGGGTTCGTCCAGGAACAGGATGTCCGGCTCGTGCAGCAGAGCGCAGGCCAGCGCCAGGCGCTGCTTGTAGCCCAGCGGCAGGGTCTGGCTGGCGGTATCGCGATAGTCTTGCAACTCGAAGTCGGCCAGCGCCGCATCGATGCGCTGGCGTTGTTGTTGACCGGCCAGGCCGTAGGCGCTGGCGAAGAAACGCAGGTTCTGCTGCACGCTGAGATTGCCGTACAGCGAGAACTTCTGCGACATGTAGCCGATACGCGCACGTGCCGCGGCGGCCGCGGTACGCAGATCAACGCCGGCGACACTGAGCTGCCCGCCGCTGGCCGGCAGCAGACCGCAGAGCATGCGGAAGGTGGTGGACTTGCCGGCGCCGTTGGCGCCGAGCAGCCCGAACACCTCGCCATGGCTGACGTCGAAGCTCAGGTCGCGCACCGCGTAGAAGTCGCCGAAGCGGCGATCCAGATGTTGTACCTCGATGACCTTGCCGTCGGCGCGCGCCGTATTGCTCGTCGTCGACACGTCGACCTGCCGTGCCGGCTGGTTGCCGCGGATCATCGTCACGAAGGCGTCCTCGAAACGCGGCGGCACCGGTTCGATGCCGGCGCCCGGAAGCTCGGCAATAACGCTCTGCGGTGTCGCGGCGGTGTCGTCGTCGAGCACCACGCGCACGTGCTCGCCCTGGATCACCGCATCGAGCACGCCGGGCCGCGCTGCCAGCCGCGCCTGCAGCTTGCGCTTGCCGATGTCCGGTGCGGTGACGGCGAAGCTGCGGCCGGTCAGCGGACGGCTGAAGTCGTCCGGCGTGCCATGACCGAGCAGGCGACCCTCGTGCAGCAGGATCACTTCGGCGCAGCGCTCGGCCTCGTCGAGATAGGCGGTGCTGAGCAGCACGGTCATCGCCTGTTCGCGCACCAGACGGTAGACAATCTCCCACAGCTCGCGGCGCGATACCGGATCGACGCCGACGGTCGGCTCGTCGAGCAGCAGAAGCTCCGGTGGGTGTACCAACGTGCAGGCCAGGCCGAGCTTCTGCTTCATGCCGCCGGACAACCGGCCGGCCAGTCGTTCGGTAAACGGCGCCAACCCGGTCATGTTCATGAGCTCGCGGTAGCGCGGTGCGCGCGCCCGCGGCGCCACGCCCTGAAGGTCGGCGTAGAGGTCGAGGTTTTCCTGCACGCTGAGATCCTCGTACAGACCGAATCGCTGCGGCATGTAGCCGACTCGCGACTGCACCTCCAGCGATTGGCTCGCAGCGTCGAAACCGAGCACCTCCACTTCGCCGCGCCTCGGCACCAGCAGTCCGGTGGCGATGCGCATCAGCGTGGTCTTGCCGGCGCCGTCGGGACCGATCAGGCCGGTGACGCGGCCGCGCCGCACCTCGATGTCGACTCCGCGCAGCGCCTGCGTGACTCGTGGCGGCTTTCCGAACTGCTTGTCAACGCCGGTCAGCCGCAGCACCACGTCGGTGCCGGTGGCCGACGCGGGCGCCGTGGCGGCGTCGGCCATCAGCCCGCTTGCTTGCCGTCGTCGACTGTCTTGCCGCCCAGATCGACGTGGACGGTCGCCGGCATGCCGAGCCGCAGCTGGTTATCGGCGTCGCTGACGTAGACGCGCACCTGGTAGACCAGGGTGGTGCGGACCTCCGGCGTCTCGATGCTCTTGGGCGTGAACTCGGCGGTCGGGGAGATGTAGCCGATGCTGCCGTGGTAAACCTTGTCGGGATAGCTGTCGGTGGTCACCGTCGCAGCCATGCCCGGATGGATGCGGCCGAGGTCGGTTTCGGATACATAGGTGCGCACCCAGATGCGGTCGGTCAGCGCCAGCGTATAGACCGGCTGCTGCGGTGAGGCCATGTCGCCGGGTTCGAGGATGCGGTTTCGGATAGTGCCGTCCGCCGGAGCCTTGAGCACCGCGTCCGCCAGCGCGTTCGTGGCCAGGGACAGCGCGGCCTCGCGGGCTCGGAGCGTGGCGGCGGCGGCGGCGATGTCTTCCGTGCGCGGCCCTTCGATGGCCAGCGCCAGCGTTTGCTGCGCGGCATCGAGGCGTGCCTGGGCCGCATCCATCGCGGTGCGGGCGTTGTCGCGCTGCTGTACCGAGGCGAGGTGCTTGGCGGCCACGTCGCGCAGGCGCTGGTAGTTGACGCGCGCGTTGTCCAAATCGACTTTGGCGCCGTCGACGTCGGCGCGTGCCTGGCGGATCTGTTGCGGACGGCTGCCGGCACGCAGTGCCGCCAGCACTTGCTGCTGCGCGGCAAGCTGCGCTTTGGCCTGGTCGACGTCGGCCTTCAGGTAGCGGGTGTCGAGTTCGGCCAGCACCTGGCCCTTGGTTGCGCGGGCACCTTCATCAACCAGCATGCGCACGATGCGCTGGTTGCCGTTGAAGGCCAGGTTGACCTCGCGCACGTCGACGTTGCCGTACAGGGTCAGCTCATGATCGTTGCCGACATGGTGCTGCGAACGCCACAACCACCACCCGCCGAGGGCGACGAGCAGCAGGATGGGAATTGCGATCAAGCGTCTGCTTTTCATGGTTTGGGCCACCGAGCCTTTTCGTGTCGTCCGCGGCGGCCGACAGCCGATGCGGATACAGCGACCCGACGAAGGCGATGCCTCGTCGTCACGGCCGATCGATGCGACTAGCATAAACGAGCCGTGGCCGAGGAGGTCGGCCAGGTACGCGATGCGGCCTCAGCGGCATGTCAACGGCGAGCCTTGCAGCATCCGCACCGCAGGCATCTTGGTTCCATTCGTCATTTAGGCGTTAGAGTTGCCGCCTGACAATTCATTCAAGCCGAACCCGCTTCGCCGGTCGGCTCAATTCAGGCGTTGGGTCCTCTTATAGGAGACCAAGACACAATGGCAATCGATGATGAAATGTTGGGTTTTGTACGAGACGCGCTCGCGCGCGGCCTCCCCCGGCCGCAGATTGAGCAGGCCTTATTGCAGGCGGGGTGGAGAAAGGAGCAAGTGAACAGCGCACTCGCAGCCTACGCGGCGGTGGATTTTCCCATCCCGGTCCCGAGACCAAAGGCATACGTTTCTGCGAAGGAGGCCTTTCTGTACCTCGTGCTCTTTTCGACGCTGTACGTCAGCGCGTACAACCTTGGCGCGCTGATCTTCAACTTCATCGACCGCGCGTTTCCAGATCCGGCGCAGCCAGCAGCCTTTGTCGAGTACACGCAGTATGCGATTCGCTGGGCGGTGGCGTCGCTCATTATTGCCTTTCCAGTGTTCTTGTACGTATCGCGACTGGTGGGTCAAGCGATCCGGCGCGAGCCGATCAAACGCGCATCCCGTGTGCGCAAATGGTTAACGTACATCACGTTGTTCATTGCAACTGGCGTTCTGGTGGCGGATTTGACCACACTGGTCTACAACTTCCTGGGAGGAGAGCTCGGTCTGCGTTTCCTCCTCAAAGTGCTTACGGTAGGAGCTATCGCGGGTTCCATCTTTGGCTACTACCTCTGGGACCTTCGCTCGGAAGAGGTGGAGCCTAAAGCATGATCGCGCAGGGCCGGCAAGCGTTCATCACCCTCGTCGTTGCGACGGTGGCAGCGTCGGTCCTCGGCGGACTCTTTCTGCTGGGCTCCCCCGAGAAGGCGCGCGAGCGTGGTCTCGACGCTCGCCGAATTGCTGACATTCGGGCTATCGCAAATGCCGTTGACCTGTATTGGACTCGTCAGGGGCGTTTACCTGCTTCGCTTGCCGACCTCTCGCATGAGCAAGGGATTCGGGTCAATCCTTTGGATCCCGAGACAAAGCGACCGTATGGCTACCGAGTCCTTGGGGAGAGCCGCTACGAGCTCTGCGCGGAGTTCGCGAGTAAGGCTGCGCAAGAGGGCTATATTGCCCCAAGCGATTTTTGGGCACATGGGACAGGAACGCAATGCTTCCGGCTGGAACCAAAAGCCATCAAACACTAGCGGACGGCAGGTGCACCGAGGGAAGAATGCCTGCCCCGTCTAGCCGAACGTTCGCGCCCAACAAGCAGTTGCACCGGAGCGTCAACAGCCGGCTTCGCCGTCCGTCGCCACCCGGTGAACTGCGGCGTAGGCCCGCCATGACCGCCACCGTTGCTCGCGGCTCCTGTCTATGCGGCGCAGTCCGCTTCTGCGCGGTCTTGCCCTCCAAGTGGGTCGCTCACTGCCATTGCAACTACTGCCGGCGCGCCCACGGGGCACCGTTCGTAACCTGGGCCGGGTTCCCGAGCGAGCAGTTCTCGCTGGAGTCGGATTTCGAGGACCCGACCTGGTATGAGTCAAGCGCAGGTGCCAGGCGAGGCTTCTGCGCAGTATGTGGCAGCCCCATGTTCTTCCAGTCATTGCGCTGGCCCGGCGAGATGCACGTTGCACGGGCGTTATTTGCTGACCCGCTGGACCGAGAGCCAAGCGCACATGTCTTCTACGAGAGTCATGTTCCTTGGCTCAACGTAAACGACGATATTCCCAAGAAGCTCAGCCAAAGTTCAAAGTAGTGAGCCTGCAGCAAAATCGCTTTGGCGAGCCGCCGCCAGCGAGGCCCAACCCCTCGGTCGAGGCCCCGACTCACCTCAAGCGTTGGGCTTCGCAATCACCGCCATCGCCACACACCGCCGTGTCAAAGACCATCCAAGCGAGCCTTGCCTACTTCGCCATTGTGCTGGGCACAGGTTTCGTTCTCGGCGTGGTCCGGGTTCCGTTCCTGGTTCCGCGCATCGGTGAACGCTGGGCGGAACTCGCAGAGATGCCGATCATGGCAACGGTCATCTACGTGGCAGCGGGATACATCCTTCGCCGCTTCCCTGAAATGGCCACGCCGAGCAAGTCATTGATGGCCGGAGTCCTGGCCTTGGCACTCTCGGTCGCCACAGAGTTGGCTCTCGCAACCGTCCTGCAAGACAGAACACTCGCCGAGTTCGTCGGCAGTCGAGACAAGGTATCGGGCTCGGTCTACGTCGCGCTGCTGCTGGTGTTCGCAGTCATGCCAAGGATTCGCCTCTCCACGCATGTGCCACATGCAAGCAAGCGCAGCGAGGCCTAACCCCTCCGTAAGAGACTTCCCGTCAATATCGCCCGCTTGATGCTCTTGCCTTGAGCTTTGAGGCGTTTGCTGATCATCGTATTGTCCTCGTTGGTGCGTCGTACGTGTCAGTGCGGTGCAGTGTTCAACGA
>JBAUWF010000029.1:0-8748 GCA_049583635.1 Rhodanobacteraceae bacterium | reverse complement strand
CCTTCGCAGCTACATCGATTTCTACAACCAGCACCGCTTACACTCAGCCTTGGGATATCGTTCGCCGAACGAGTTCGAGGCCCAGTGTGTCTGACCGATGGTGTCTACTTTTTCGTAGGAACTCTCCCGACGTACCATGCATGGCGGACTCCTCTCGTGATCCCGCGTCCTGATGAAAACATCAGTCTGGCTCATCGAAGCCGTGTGGCGACAAGGGAGGAGTCCATTCGATCACTCAAGTGGAGCGCCAACGGCAGGCCGCCATGCCCGGGCTGGGTGGTACGCGGTACATTTTCACCAGCCCGGGCCTGGTGGCCTGCCGTCGTCGCCCGCTTAGCTCGAACGTTAGAGCTATTGCACCCAAGATCTACTGTAGTTTCTATTGGCAGCTCGAAAATAAACACACATCAATTTTACATTGGAGTCATTTATGAGATTCGGAAAATTCATTGCCGGACTATTCTTAATAATCTCCTGTAAACTTGCCCATGCTGACCAAGTTGCTGTTTGCAATGCAATATTGGCAGACGGCGCCTTTGACAAAAGCCAGACCAACTCAGCATGGGACAACTACCAGAGAATATCTAGCATATATTGCTCAAAAGAGGCTAGTAGTTACGATAAGGCCAAAGGACTAAACATCAATGGGAGCGTACCGATTGATGACGTATTGGTGTCATTGAATTTTGGCCAAAATGAGAGCGAGTACAACAGATTCCAAAAGGAATTGTGTTACTCAAATGATCAAATCTACTCAAGAAGAGGATGGATTGATCAGCGCATATCAAAGGCAAGCTTGACAATATTGAATGCATACGAATCTTGTATTGATTCAATGCGTGATGGATTTTTTATGCAAGTAAATGACCTCAGCAGGGATTCACCCAGTTTCACATGGAAGTTCATAAACAGAGTCCCGGCCGATGAGCCAGTGAAAATAAAATTAAATATCCCGCAATCCGTCACATGCACTGATGAAAATGGCAGAAACATAAAGCCAGGCCAGGAGTTCAAAATCACATCTGCAGGCCGTGCTATAGCATGCACAAGAGCTGACTGCTCTAGCTCGGTATTAACCGTTTCGAAATCCAGCTTTAGTGTAACTCCAACGTCGGTTCGGCTTCCCTCCTATAGTCCACCGCCACCGCCGCCGCCGCCTGAAGTTCATTTTGAAACGTCGCAATGGCATCCGATGAATGCGCCATGGAGCTCTCAAATACCTAACACTGCTGTAAACGAAAGCTGCTCCTTGTATGGATATGAAGGAACGTGGGCCTGCGGAAACAATTGTCCTCGGAATTGCAATCCTGCGTTGGGAGGCCCTGCACCAGTTCCAACAGTAGTAGCGAACGTCGAGAGTTCAGGGGAGTTTGAGCAACCTGGCAACTACAGGGACAACGCTGGAAATTGCAGATATACATTCAAATGCGTAAAGCCTCAAGAAATTGCTCCAGCCCCCCCATTACCGCCGTATTGCAGAAAATAGAAATATGGTTACCAATACTGACTACCACCAAAGGTCTAACTGTCGGTGTATGGACTCCCCTTGCAGGTGACCGAGTGAATGGCGGATTGGCAAAGCGGTGCGGTTGCAGCGGAGCATTCGAGGATCGCCTGCGATAGTTCACCGTGGGTAGCAAAGTATCGATTGTGCGTGGCGAGCCTTCCCGACGTTACTTGCGCCGCTTGCCCTTGAGCCGCCGATAGTGCGCCATGTGCCGGATCGCGCCGCGCGGCTGGCCGAGCGCTTCGTACAGCAGCGCGAGATTGTAGTGGCAATCGGCCATCTGTGGATCCTCGTGCAGTGCGTCCTGGTAGGCCTCCACCGCTTCGGGCTTGCGCTCCATGTCGTCGAGCAGCACGCCGAGGTTGTAGAACAGCAGCGCGTCGCGGGCGCCGGTCCCGATAGCGTCGCGATAGGTCTGTTCGGCCTCGTCGAGGCGGCCGAGTTCGTGCAGGAGCCGCCCGCAGTTGATGCGCGCATCGATGCGCGTCGCATCGGTGGCGATCGTGCGCCGGTAGGCGCGCAGGGCCGCTGCGGTGTCTGTGCGCTCGAGTGCGGCGCCATCCGTGTCCGCGTTTTCATCCTGTGTCCGCGCGGGTTCGGGCGGCGGTTCGATTGCGCGCGGTGAACCCGAATCGCGCTCGCCCTCGAACGCGAGCACATACTGTCCGCTTTCGGCATGCCAGCGATTGCCGCCTTCGCGCACGACGACCTGATCGGCGATTGCGCCGATGCTCAGGCCCGACAGCGGCATCGCTTCGGGCAGCTGAGCGCGCAGTTGTTTGAGGGCGCGCAGGATCCGGCGGTGCGGCACGTTCGCGTGGGACAGCGATTGCGCGGTGCGCAGCACGATCAGATCCTGAAACGAGAAGCGCCAAGCGTTGCGCGGACCGCGTTCGGGTGCGACGAATCCGGCGGCGATCAGCGAACGGATCGTGCGACGGGACAGATGCAGCAGCTTTTCGACATCGCGCACGCCGTAGGAGTGCATCGGAAAGAATCCCTGAGCGTTTCGGTGGAAGAAACAGCGAACCCGGACGAAAGCCTACGCCTCACCGGGCCACCTCCCAATGGGAAAGCCGCGGGAAAGACGACCTCCGTTGCCGCGCTCTCCGGCGCCCGCGTGCGCTGCCCGCGCCGGTGCGCGGCGTCGGGAGCATCTATTTCGCGCGCCGGGCGCTCTTGCGCCGGGCCGGCGTTTCCCCGTCCTGCGATTGCGCCTGTTTGGCGGGTTTGCGCGTCGATCTGGTCTTTTTCGCCGGTGCTGCCGCGGCACCTTTCTTGTCGAGGCTCGCGCGCAGCGCTTCCATCAGGTCGATGATCTGCGCGCCGCCTTCCGGCGCTTCGGCCAGCGTGATCTGCTCGCCTTCCACCTTCTTCTGCACCGCCGCTTCGATGCGCTCGCTGACTTCGTCCTTGTAGGCGCCCGGATCGAATTTGCTCGAGCTTTGCTGATCGATCAATTGCTGCGCGAGCTTGAGCTCGGCGTCCTTGACGTCCATCTTCGGGATATCGATCTCGCTGATCGGGCGCACCTCGTTGGCGTACAGCAGTTGCTGCATGACCAGACCGTCTTCGATCGGGCGGATCATCACGATGTATTGCTTGCCGCGCGCGGCCCAGCGGCCGATCGCACAGCGCTTCGACGTGCGCAGCGCCTTGGTGAACAGTGCATACGGCTTGGCGCCACCCTTGTCCGGCGCGAGGTAGTAGGCCTTGTCGAAATAGACCGGATCGATCGCCGCGATCGGCACGAACTCGTCGATGTCGGCGCTGTGCGTGCCGGCTTCCTCCAGCGCCTTGAGTTCCTCCGGCGTGAATTCGACGTACTGGTCCTTGGCGAATTCGTAGCCCTTGACGATGTCTTCGCGCGCAACCGGAACGTTCTCGAGCGCGCAGATGTATTGCTGCTTGAGGCGCGAGCCGCAACCCTTGTGCAGCAGGTTGAAGGAAATCGTGCGGCTCGCCGCAGTGGCCGAGTAGAGCTTGACGGGAATGGCCACGAGGCCGAACGAAACGGTCAACGACGCAATCGAACGTGCAGCCATGATGGCTTCTCCGATGTTTCAGGACGTGCCGCGCTTCAGGGCGCGCGCCAGATCCTGCTTGCGTTTCAGGGCATCGCTCCAGCGATCGCCGGTCCGGGACAGGCGTGTTATCACATTATCGAGGCGGAAGTCGAGCGGGTGCGCCTTTTCGAGTTCGTCCCAGTTCAGCGGCATGGATACCGGCGCACCGGCCACGCCGCGCGGTGAATAGGCCACGTTGAGCGTCTTGCCGCGCACGTTCATGTTGTGGTCCATGAAGATCTTGCCGGTGCGCCTGGGCACGCTCCATTCCATCGTGATGTCCTTCGGGTAGCGGCGCATCAGGTGGCGGCTGACGAGTTCCGAGACCCGCCGCGTCTCGTCGAAATCCAGCCGGCGCTTGATCGGCACGAACACGTGCAGGCCGGTCTTGCCCGAAGTCTTGACGATCGCTTCGAGCTTCATCTCGGCGAGAAGATCGCGCAGATGGAACGCGACTTCCTTGCCTTTGTCGAACGCGACCGTGTTGAGCTCGGGTTCGGCGCCTTTCGCTTCCTTGCCGGAATAGATGTACGGATCGATGTCGAAGATCACGTAATCGGGATAATTCAGCACCGACGCTTCCAGCGCTTCGAGCGAACTCGAATAGTCGGTCGACTTCGATTTCGAATCTGCACCGACTTTCGCGCGCGAATGCCAGACATGGAATTCGAGCGTGCCCGACTGCGCCAGCCACAACAGCGTCGGCAGGTTGTTGCAGAGCAGATACTCCTGCTGCTCGTCCTTGTGTTCGGAAAACACGGTGACGGTTTCGGTGAAATCGGGACGCGCCTGGGTCCAGTGTTTCTGGAAGAAGCGTTGCCCGTCGATGCCGGCGGGCATGCGGATCATCGTCAGCGGTCGGTCCGCGAGGTGCGGCAGCATCAGCGACGACACCTGCGCGAGGTAGCGCAGCAGGTCGCGTTTGGTGATCGCATCCTGCTTGAGCGCGCTGTTCGCAGGCCAGTACACACGATCGAGATGGGTCAGGCGGATGCGCTCGCTGCCGATCGCGAGTGCGAATGCATTCTTCGGGTTGTCGAGCTGCGCAAGTATCCGGTCGATTTCGGAAGGATCCTTTTTCTTTGCCATCGTGGTCGTCGGCTCCCTTCGGGTTGTCGCGGCGATCGAGCTTGCACGCGAATCGGTATCGTCGGATGTTTCCGTGCGGCGCACTGTCTTCGGATCAATGTCGTCGCGCAGCCTGAGAAAGACCGGCGCGCGCAGGGAGCCGTCTTCGGTCCAGTTCTGGAAACGGACCTCGGCGACGAGTTCCGGCCGCACCCATGTCACCGGTCCGTTGACTTCGGGCTTTTCGGCAAACGGGCAGGTGCGTGTGTGCAACGGTTCCAGACGCGCCTTGACCTCTTCGAGCGACTGCTCGTCGAAACCGGAGCCGACGCGCGAGACGTAGCGCAACTGGTCGTGGTCCCGGTACCCGATCATGAGCGCGCCGAGCGGCGCGCGCGATCCCTTGCCCCTGGTGTAACCGCCAATGACGAACTCCGCACTGCGCGTCGGCTTGACCTTGACCCACGACGCCGAACGCCTGCCGGCCGCGTAAACACTGTCGAGGCGCTTGCCGATCACGCCTTCGAAGCCGCTCGCGAGCGCTGCCTTCTGCAACGCGATGCCGTCTTCGACAGCGTGCACGAGCTGGATCAGCGGCGAGGGCAGCAGGCATTGCGCGAGGTAGCGCCGCCGATCCCGATACGGCGTCTTGCGAAGATCGATGCCTTCGAAATACAGGAGATCGAACGCGAACAACAGCGTCGGCGTGGTCCGGTCGGCCGCCGCGATGTCGTGTTTGGTCTTCAGGTGAACCCGATTCTGCAGCGCGTTGAACGATGGCTTGCCGCCGGCGTCGAACGCGACGATTTCACCATCGAGAATCATGCCGTGCCCGCTCTGCTCGCGCAGCTCCGCGACAAGTCGCGGGAAGCTGCCGGCCAGTTCGAGGCCGCGCCGCGATCGCAGTCGCGCACCGCGCTCGTCGAGGAACGCGAGCACACGATAGCCGTCGAGTTTCGGTTCCCACATCCAGTCCGGGTCGTCAAACGGTGCGTCGGCGACCTCGGCCTGCATCGGCGCGAACGCGGCCGGCATGGCGACGATCTTCCCCGACGGGACCAGTTGCTTGGCCGGCATGCGCTGTACCGGAACGATCTTGAGGTCCTTCACCGCAACGCCGGACAGCACCGAGCGGTCCTGTGCGGTCACCGCGTTTGTCGTGACGAAGCGATCCTTGTGCTTGATCAGCAGCCAGGTCTTCGCATCCTTCGTGCGCACGAGCGCGAACGAGCCCTTGAGCTTTTCGCCGCGCAACTGGATGCCGAGCTTGCCGGCTTCGATGCCCTCGCGCACGCGGCGCTCGGCTTCGGCCCGATCGTGGAACGAGGTGCCGCCTTCGTCCGGACTGTAGACGCCGCAGTCCCAGACGATGACTTCGCCGGCGCCGTACTGGCCGGGAGGAATCACGCCCTCGAACGAGGCGTAGTCGTACGGATGATCCTCTACGAAGACCGCAAGGCGCTTGTCGTGCGGATCGAGTGACGGGCCTTTCGGCACCGCCCACGATTTCAGCACGCCATCGCATTCGAGGCGAAAGTCATAGTGCAATTGCCGCGCCGCATGTTGCTGGACCACGAACAGCAGCGGGCCCGCGCTGCCCTCGGACACACTCGGACCCGGTTCGGGGGTGGCGTCAAAGCGGCGCTTGGCGGAATATTCGCTGAGTTTCGCCATCTCGATGATTCCACTGGGCGGGGCGGACGATGACAGTGCGATTATGGGCAGGGGCGAGCGGCTATTCCTGCAAGGAATGGAAAGGCTCGTTCTATCCCGACACCATCAAGCCCGACGGCATGCTGGCCTGGTACGCCGAACGCCTCTCCACGGTCGAGATCAACAATACCTTCTATCGGATGCCGAAGATGCCGGTGCTGGAAAACTGGGCCGCCGCGACGCCGGAGCACTTTCGTTTCGCGATCAAGGCACCGCGGCGCATTACCAACGAGGCGCGCCTGAAAGCCGACAGCGCAGCCGACCCGGTCGCCTGGCTGTACCACGCGCTCGAATCGCTCGGCGCCAGGCGCGGACCGGTATTGTTCCAGTTGCCGCCGTTTCATAAGAAGGATGTGACGCGGTTGAGCGAGTTCCTGCAGTTGCTGCCGTCCGATCATCGCGCCGCCTTCGAGTTTCGCCACGACAGCTGGTTCGACGACATCGTGCATGCGGTGCTGAATGACGCGGGGGCGGCCTTGTGCCTGTCCGAGCGCGAGGACAATGCGCCGCCGCCGCTGGTCCAGACCGCACCGTGGGGATATGTGCGGTTGCGTCTGGAGCACTACGGCGATACCGATCTCGCGCAGTGGGCCGCGCGACTGGCGGCGACATCGTGGCGGGCCGCGTACGTGTATTTCATGCACGAGCCGACCGCGCCGGGCTACGCGCAGACATTGCTGCGTTTCGCATCGGCGTAGGCTGCGAGGCGATGTCGCAATCCCGACCCTTGGCAATCGCGCTCGGAGCCGGACAGCAGGTTTCGGGCCTGATGCAGTCCCCGCCGCAGGCGCGGGCGTGCCTGGTGCTTGCGCACGGCGCCGGCGCCGGCATGGAGCATCCGTTCATGGCAGCGGTCGCGCAGGGTCTTGCCGTACGCGGCATAGCGACCTTGCGCTACCAGTTTCCGTACATGCAGCGCGGCTCGAAACGACGCGACACGCCGAACGTAGCGCATGCTGCCGTGCGCGCCGCGGTCGCGGAAGCGCAGCGGCAGGTTCCCGCATTGCCCTTGTTCGCCGGCGGCAAGTCGTTTGGTGCGCGCATGACTTCGCAGGCGCAAGCCGCGAAGCCGCTGCCCGCTGTTCGCGGGCTCGCGTTTCTCGGCTTTCCGCTGCACCCGGCCGGCAAACTGTCGGACCAGCGCGCGACGCACCTGATCGAGGTGACGCTGCCGATGCTGTTCATGCAGGGAAGCCGCGACGGGCTGGCACGCCTGGATTTGCTGCGGCCCTTGATCCAGCGCCTCGGCGCGCGGGCCACGCTGCACGTGATCGAGGACGCCGATCATTCGTTCCATGTGCCGGTGCGATCGGGGCGTACCGATGCCGAGGTCATGGACGATGTGCTTGATGTGGTGGCGCGATGGATTGCCGCACACGTGCAATGAGTCCGGCAACGTGACCAACAAGCGCTGGATGATCGGCCGACTGATGCTGGTGGCTGTGGTCGGCTTGCTGGCCTTCATCTCGGGCGTGTGGGCCGCGTTCGCGCTGTGGTATCAGTTGCCGGGTGGCGCGCTGGCACGCGCGATCGGAAGCGCGACGTGGTCGATCCTGGTGATTGCGCTGGCGGCGTGTGCCATCCGCTCGCAAGGCTGGCTGCCGGTCGGAATTTACATGCTGGCCTACGCGCTCCTGCTCCTGTGGTGGGTGCGCATAGCGCCGTCGCATGATCGCGTGTGGGCGGATGACGTCGGCTGTCTGCTGGCCGGCCAGATCGTGGGCGACAGCGTCACGCTGGTCAACGTGCGCGATTTCACCTGGCGCACGCCACGCGATTATGACGTGCACTGGGAAACGTGCCGCTACGATCTTGCCAATCTGGTTTCAGCCGATGCGGTGCTGTCCTATTGGGGCAGTCCGGTGATTGCGCACGCGATGATCTCGTTCGGCTTCAGCAACGGGCGGCACGTCGTGTTTTCGGTGGAGATCCGCAAGGAGCGCCATCAGCAGTACTCGCCGATCGGCGGGTTCTTCAAGCAGTACGAGACGATTCTCGTGGCCGCCGAGGAGCGCGACATCATCCGCGTTCGCACCAACGCGCGCGGCGAGGACGTTTATCTCTATCCGCTGCGCATGGGCCGTGCGACGATGCGCGAGCTGTTCGTATCGTACGTGAATGCGGCGAACCGCCTGATCGAGGTGCCGGCGTTCTATCACACGATCACATCCAACTGCACCACTCTGGTCTACCGGATGGCCAAACGCATCGGCCCGGCCTTGTCGTGGGATCCGCGCCTGCTGCTGACCGGCTACCTTCCGGGCTATTTCTACCAGATCGGCGCGGTCGATCGTCGCGTGTCGCTCGATGAATTGCGCCGGCGCAGCCGCATCAGCGAACGGGCGAGAAACAGCACTGCGTCGGACGATTTTTCGGCGGTGATTCGATCGGAAC
>JBAUWF010000028.1:0-4851 GCA_049583635.1 Rhodanobacteraceae bacterium | reverse complement strand
AACGTCGGAGCTAACCGGCCGAAGTGAACCGGTGCAATTGGTTTTCAAAGGAACCTCGCAGAACGAGGTCCGGTTGAGCGACTAGTTCGAGAGCGACGACTTCGATCATCCGTGCAGTTGTCCGAAGACGTGCGACTCGAAGAAGCGGTCCAAAGCGACAGGGTCGCCGCAGCCGCAGACAATCGGAAGTCCCGACTGATAGTGATCGATTGCGAGAGCATGTCAATTGGCAGTGCGCCGCTTCTATGTGTAGGAAAAGTTCGTTTGAAACTAGGATCGATGGCGGCGATGCTGAACTACAAATATACCCCGGATCCGAGGCGATAAGTCTTATCCTGCGCGCCGACCGGGTCGGGGGTCAAGGCAAAATCCTACGTCGAAACACGGACTTGTCCGACATTGCCGCCCGCGCGGATGCGGCAGCATGCTGGATTATCCGACGAAGGCGAAGCGATATGACTTATCACTCCGAATCCGCGGCGATAACAGCGCGGCGCGAGACCGGCTCGCGGCCACGCCTGTTCGACGAAGTTCGCCGGCGGCTACGCGTCAAACACTACAGTCTGAGTACCGAGCGAGTGTACCTGCAGTGGATTCGGCGGTTTATCGTCGCGAATGGCCGCCGTCATCCGCGCGAGATGGGAGGGGCCGAGGTCGAGCGTTTTCTGTCGTCACTTGCAACCGAAGGCCGGGTGGCCGCGAGTACCCAGAACCAGGCGCTTTCGGCACTGCTTTTCCTGTATCGCGAGGTCCCGCGCACCGACTTGCCGTGGATGGAGAACGTCGTTCGTGCGAAACGGCTGCGGCGCGTGCCGACGGTTCTGTCACGCGAAGAGCTGAGCCGTTTGCTCGCTGCGATGGAAGGCCGTCCACGGCTTCTCGCGAGCCTGCTCTACGGAACCGGCATGCGATTGATGGAATGCCTGCGCCTGCGTGTCAAGGATATCGATTTTGGCCGATCGGAAATCGCGGTACGCGATGGCAAAGGGGGCAAGGACCGTCGCACGATGCTGCCGCGCTCGCTGGTCGAGCCGTTGCAGCGCGAGATCGAGCGCGCGCGCGTTTTGCACGAACAGGATCTCGCCGCGGGTTTTGGGGAAGCGCCATTGCCGTATGCCCTCGCGCGAAAGTACCCGCAGGCGGCGAAGGACTTCGGCTGGCAGTATGTGTTTCCGTCGGTCCGACGTTCGCGCGATCCACGCGACGGCTGCGTGCGGCGTCACCATTTCGACGAGGCGATCCTGTCGCGCGCACTGAAGTCGGCGCGCCAACGCGCGGGCATCGTCAAGCCGCTCAGCGCGCACACGCTGCGCCACAGCTTCGCGACCCATCTGCTCGAAACCGGCTATGACCTGCGGACGATCCAGGAACTGCTGGGCCACAAGGATGTGGCCACCACGCAAATCTACACCCATGTACTCAACCGCGGCGGACACGGCGTGGTGAGCCCGCTCGACCGCTGAGGCGCGCATCGCGCCGATTGCGCGCCGGCCGCGAGTCCGTACACTGGCCGCCTTTCCCTGCGGCGCGCGCGCATGCCGGATCTCGTCAGCACCATCTTGCTCGGCATCATCGAAGGCGTGACCGAGTTCCTTCCGATTTCGAGCACCGGCCACCTGCTGATCGCCGAGCACTGGCTCGGCGCGCGCTCGGAACTGTTCAACGTCGTGATTCAGGCCGGCGCGATACTCGCGGTGGTGCTGATCTACCGGCGCCGGCTGTGGGAACTTGCGACCGGGCTCGCCGATGCGGCCAATCGCGACTACGCCGCGAAGCTCGCGGTCGCATTCCTGATCACGGCGGTGCTCGGCTTCGTAGTCACCCGGCTCGGCTTCAAGCTGCCGGAGTCGATCGCACCGGTCGCGTGGGCGCTGGTGATCGGCGGTTTCTGGATGCTCGGCGCGGAGTGGATCGCGGCGCGACGGCCGGACAGCGCGCGCGTCACCTGGCTGGTCGCGCTGCTGGTCGGGCTCGCACAGGTCGTCGCCGCGGTGTTTCCGGGTACCTCGCGTTCGGCCGCGACGATCTTCATCGCGATGATCGCGGGAACCAGCGATCGCAAGGCGGCGACCGAGTTCGCGTTTCTGGTCGGCATCCCGACCATGTTCGCGGCGAGCGGCTACGAACTCGTCAAGCAATGGAAAGGCGGCGGCGCGCCGCACGAGGACTGGCTGGCGCTCGCGATCGCTTTTGCCGTCGCGACGGTTACCGCGTTCGTCGCGGTGCGCTGGCTGCTCGGTTATATCCGCAGTCACCGCTTCACGGCGTTCGCGATCTACCGCATCGTCTTCGGTGCGCTGCTGCTGTTTTTCGCGGCAACGGGCTATTGATCAGGCACGCAATTTCGGATTGAGCGTGTAGGTTCCGGTGATCGCGGCCTCGTCGAGCACGTGACCGCTCATGGCTCGGCGCACCTCGCCGATACGGAAGTCCTGCGGCAGCTCGAGGTTGGCGATGTCGAGCGCAAACACTTCGAACACATAGCGATGCACGCGCGCATCGTTCCACGGCGGACACGGGCCGTCGTAACCGCGATAGTCGCCGCGCATCGCGTCGTCGCCCTCGAACCACTCGGTGTAGCTGTTGAGTCCCTGCACCGCATTCGGCGGTCCGATCGGATTGTGCTTGCCGTGCGCGATGACGCCTTCGGCGCAACTGCCGGCGCCGAGTTCGCGGCATTCGGCCGGGATGTTGGCGACGACCCAGTGCACGAATTCCGCGCGCGGCAGGTCGATCGCGACGCTGCGGCCTTCCTGGTTCACGTCGTCGCCGACGCTCGGTGCGTCGTGGTCGACGCAGAACAGCACGAACGAGCGCGTATCCAGCGGCGCCGCGGTCCAGGCGAGGTGCGGGTTGCGATTGCCGGCCCAGCTGACGTGCGTCTTGTCGCCGCTCGGGCGGGCAAACGCGAACTCCTCCGGAATGGCCTTTCCATTCTTGAAGCTGTTGCTGTGAAGTTCCATCGCTTCAACCTCCTGACGATTGGTTCGCTGCAGTCGGCGGCGTCGGGATGTCGCCCCAGGTCACACGATACACGGCGCCTTCCAGGTCGTCCGAGACCAGCACGGCGCCGTCCGGCATCACCTCGACATCGACCGGTCGCCCCGAGACCTTCTCGTCGTGCTCGAATCCGGTGACCAGCGGCGTGTAGTCGAGCACGCGGTGGCCGTCGAAGCGTACCGCCATGACGCGGTAACCGGATTTCTTCGAGCGGTTCCACGATCCGTGTTCGGCGATGATGATCGCACCGCGATAACTCTTCGGGAACATCGGGCCATTGTAAAAACGCATGCCGAGCGAGGCCACATGCGCGCCGAGGTTGACCACCGGCGGCGTGTAATCCTTGCAGTTCCTGCCCTTGCCGAAGGTCGGATCGAGCAGATCGCCCTGATGGCAGTACGGAAATCCGAAGTTCTGTCCGGCGTGCGTGATGCGGTTCAGTTCGTCAGACGGTTGGTTGTCGCCGAGCAGATCGCGGCCGTTGTCGGTGAACCACAACTGGCCGCTGCCGGGCTGCCAGTCGAAGCCGACCGTGTTGCGGATACCGAACGCGACGTCGCGCTGGTCGCTGCCATCGGGTTTCATGCTGGTCAGCTTGGCGAAACCTTGGCGCTCGCAGACATTGCACGGCGCACCGATCGGGACGTAAAGACGGCCGTCCGGACCGAACGCAAGAAAGCGCCCGCCATGATGGGTTTCCCCCGGCAGCTTGTCGGTCACCAGTTCGGGTTTGGGCGGATCATCCAGATGCTGCTCAATGGCGCGCAGCACCACAATGCGGCTGATCGCCGAGACATACAGATCGCCGTCGTGGAACGCGACGCCGATCGGATACTCCAGACCCGAGGCGATCACGCGAACCTTGTCGGCGCGCCCGTCGTGATCGGCGTCGGTCAACGCATAGACCTCACCGCCGGTCGAGCCGGCAAAGACGGTGCCGTCGGCACCGAGCGCGAGTTCGCGCGCCCCCGGCACCTGATCGGAAAAAACCGCGATATGAAACCCCGGCGGCAACGTCAGGCGATCGAGTTCGGGTGCTGCGAAAGCAGGAATCGCGACGAGTGCAAGGCATGCGATGAAGCAACGCATTGGAACGTCCGTCGGAAAAATCCGCTGGTCAGGATGCCGAGTCTAGTCACGCGCGCATGAATACCAGCCGTTTCAGTCGCTCGCGCATGCGCGGATCGAGCGGTCGCAGCGATCGTGATCGATTCGCCGCAACCCGGCACCATTGCGGCCGCAGCTCATGTCGCCAGCCTGGCAAAGGCCGAATCGAGCGCGTCCGTGTATCGCTGCCAATGTCCGGCTTCGAAGCGCGTCGGCAGGCCGCCGAAACTGTGCGCGCTGCGCGCGAATTCGGTCTCCGGCTGCAGCGGAGCGATGCCGAGAAAGCTTGCGAGGTCCGCGCTGGCCAGAATCGGCTCGGCTATCACGCGGTCGGCGTCCACATGAATGCGCCGGGGCTCATCCAGATCGGCGCCGTGTTCGAGGTGACGCTGCGCGCGCAACCACCATTCGACAGCGGCATCGATGTCGGCGACCGGGAAACCGGGCACCCAGCCGAACGCGAGCCAGTTGAGCAGCGCGGCGCGCGGATCGCTCTGCACGATCACGAGTCGCGTGCCGGGCATCGCGCGACGGATCAGCGCGAGCAGGTGCGCATCCCAGCGTGGCAGCCAGTCGATCACGATGCGATCGTCGTCGTGCGCGGGCGCGCCCGCCGAGGAGGCGTCAGGCGTGGAGCTCCCGGCCGTCGAAGCGTCCGCGGCCTGGTCGACGGACTCGGAGACCGTGTCGAGTCCGGCAAGGTAGCGCAGACGCATGTCCTCGCGCGCCGCTTCGTCAAGTTCG
>JBAUWF010000027.1:0-1895 GCA_049583635.1 Rhodanobacteraceae bacterium | reverse complement strand
GCGGGCCATCGCCAATCAGAACGATGTGCAAGGTCGGATGTTTGCGCAACAGCGCCGGAACCTGGGCGACAAGCAGCGCATGATTCTTGACCGGCACCAGGCGACCGACGCAACCGATTACCAGCGCGTCCGATCCGAGGCCGAACGCGTCGCGTGCGCGCGTGCGTCGCGACGCCGAGTTGTCGAAACGCTCGATCGGAATGCCATTGAGCACGGTCTGCGCACGCGATTTTCGGACCAAGCCGCTGCCGACAAGACGCTCGTGTACCTGCCGGCTGACCATTGCCACGCCGGCAGTGCGCAACAACGATGCGCGGTAGAGCCAGCGCAAACGCTGTTGCGACAAACGCGTGCCCATGTTGTGGCAGGTGTTTACCAGCACCGGCGCGCGTGGCATCGCCAGCATTGCCAGCGCAGCGTAGTAGTTGGGCACGAAATTGTGGCTGTGGACAATCTCAATGCGGCGTTCGTGCATCGCTGCGCGCAAGCATCGCAGCACCGCGCGATCGAGCGTGCCGCGCTTGTCACCGACCACAACCGGTATTCCGGCGGCTTCGATGGTCTGACGAAACCCATCCGTCCGCTGGATGCTGAAAACCGCAACCCGATGGCCGGCCCGTTGTTGCGCGATGGCAAGATCGGCGACGACGCGCTCGAGACCGCCGGTTTCGAGCGAATCGACAACATGGAGGATGCTGATTTGCGGGTTCGGTGTCGGCATCGCGCGAGCGGGCAGGAAGTCGGTGCAAGTCCCGCATCGGGAAACGCGGTGATAAAGGCCATGTTACCGCACCATTCACACGGTATCGCCGGGCAATGAACGAGCGATTTGGACGCAGCGCCGCGCTGCGTGCGGCGCTGCAGATGACCGGTTCGACTTACGTCGCCTACGCGACCGGTCTCATCGTCAGCGTGCTGATCGCGCGCGGAATCGGACCGGTGGATTTCGGGCGTTACTCGTACCTGGTCTGGCTGACCGGCGTGCTGATAATGATCGGCAACAACGGTCTGACAACCTCCGGGATCCGTTTCGTCTCCGAATGTATCGGTCGCGGTTCGATCACCGATGCCCGCAACGTGCATGGATGGCTGCAATGGAGGCAATACGCGTGCATGGTTGTGGTTGCGGTGGCGTATCTGGCAGCCATGCCATTCTTCACGCCGGCAGGCTGGCAGCACGATGAGTTGTGGTTGCTCGCCGCCATCGTCCTGGTCAGCGTCTTCGCCAAAGGCCAGTTCATGTTCGGCATTTCGATCGCGAAAGGGTACGGACGTTTCGACGTCGAAGCCCTGTCCACGGTCGTTGTGAGCCTGCTCAACGTGGTCGCCGTAGGCGTGCTGGTGATCCTGCACGCTGCACTGCTCGCTTACCTGGTGCTGTTCGCCGTTACCTGTGTCGCTTACGGGGTGCTCGGGGCGATCATGCTGCGCCGCGCGAAAATCGTGGCGGCACACAGCGCACTCGCCCCACCCCTGCGCAGCCGTTTGAAGCACCATCTGTTATGGACCGTGGTCTTGACCATCGGAAACCAGTTCAGCAACAAGTCGGTCGAGACCTATCTGCTCAATGCGGTCGTGGGATCGGCCGCTGTCGGCTTTTTCGCGATTGCCTCGGCCTTGACCCGTGGCGGGATTGAACTTTTGTGCTCAGGCCTGACCTCGGTATTGATGCCATCGATGGCGCACGCGTTCGGGGCACAAGGACAGGAGCGCGTCAACACGATCCTTTCGCACTCGCTGCGGTATTTCCAGTTTATCGGACTCCTGATCGCCGGAGTCGGAGTATTCTGGGCGCCCGTCGCCGTGGGGCTGATGTACGGTCCGCGCTACGAGCCGGTCGTCAATGTGCTGCGCATCATGATCGCGGTCGGTGGCCTTACCCTGGCCGAGGGCGC
>JBAUWF010000026.1:0-7963 GCA_049583635.1 Rhodanobacteraceae bacterium | reverse complement strand
ATGATGGGTCGATGATGCTTTCCCCACCCATGCCTAGGTCACCTTCCGCGCGCGAAGCGCGCAGCACGTAGGATGGGTTGAGCGCAGCGATACCCATCGTTTGAACCCATCACTTCGCCCGACACTTTCACCTTTGCCCCGCTCGCCACACCAACGCAAGACCGGCCAAACGCGTTCCGGTCGATGACCAACTACCGACGCGATCGCACCGCCGGTGGCAGCTATTTCTTCACGTTGAATCTGGCGGACCGGCGTTCGCATCGGCTCGTTGAGCACATCGAACTCCTGCGCGCGGCGTTTCGTGCGGTGAAGGCGACGCATCCTTTCGTTGTCGATGCGATCGTTGTATTGCCGGATCATCTGCACGCGGTCTGGACGCTGCCATCGAACGATGCCGATTACGCGTTGCGCTGGCGTTTGATCAAGACCCGATTCTCGCGTTCGCTGCCGCGCGGCGAACCACGCGTCGCGAGTCGCCAAGGCAAGGGCGAGCGCGGCATCTGGCAACGGCGCTATTGGGAACATCGCATTCGCGATGACCGCGATTTCGCGGCGCATGTCGATTACGTGCATATCAATCCGGTCAGACACGGGCTGGTTGCGGCGACGCGGGACTGGCCGTACTCGTCGTTCCGGCGTTACGTGCGGGAAGGCACCCTCGCACCGGATTGGGCGCAAGCGCCGGACCGCGCGCAGTCGGGATCGTCGTTTGGTGAAAGGAGATGATGGGTCGATGATGCTTTCCCCACCCATGCCTAGGTCACCTTCCGCGCGCGAAGCGCGCAGCACGTAGGATGGGTTGAGCGCAGCGATACCCATCGCTTTTCGCTTCAAACGCATCGCGTGGTGCGTCGTCACCGCCCGGGCGTGAAGTGCAACGTGTGTTGCGCCGGGCCCGGCAGGAACGGGGTCGGTTTGCCTTCGGCCCAGTCGCCATGACCCGCGCCGTAATACGGTGACAGCGGGTGGCCGCTCTGGCCGCCGGGCATCTCGAAGTAGCCATGTTGTTCGTCGCCGGGCGCAACCGCAAAGCGTTCCGATGCGCCGAACGCGGGCGCCTGCACACGCGGCATGTCGTGATCGCCCGGCAGTGGCAACGGCGGCATGTCGAGAAAGCGCGCCAGAAATCCCGGCAACGCACGCGACAACGGATACGCGATATGCGTCGTGTTGCGCTCGCCCCAGCTGCGCGCGGCGAGCCCGCCCGGCTGCGCATCGAGGCGTTGCGCGACGCGGTCGGCGCAGGCGATCAGCAGGCCATCCCAATCGGTGTAGTCCGGTGGCAGCAGATTTTTCGGGCGCGTTTCGAGCAAGGCCCACACCGCGTATTCGCCGCGTGGCAATTTCGGCAGCGTGAAGTCGGGGAATTTTTTCCGCACCACGCCGGCGAATGCATCGAGGACCGTATCACTGACCTCGTCGCGCCACGCGCGCACCAGGCGATAGGCGACCGAGTCGATCGCGGCGCGGCCATTCCAGTCGCCAAGCGCCTTGCGCATGCGTGTGTGCAGCGCCGACGCCGGCGCACGGTCGAGTTCCCGCGTGAGCAGGTCCTTCCAGTGCTGCAGGAACAGCGCGCGATCATCGAGCTGGATTGCGAGCATGTCGGCCGGCGCGAAATGCCGCCGAGCAAGCAGATCGTCGCGAATCTGGCCGGCGCGCGCGCCGAGATCATAGCCGCCGTCGCCGAGTGTCGCGAGCGCTGCTCCGCCGACCACGCGTTGATTGGCCGTCCAGAAGCGTGAGCCCGGCGGGTCCGCGATCACCGGTACCGCATCCGCTTGCAGCCAGCCGTCCCAGCCGCTGCCGGGCTTGCTCCAGTCGGCCGGAAGTTCGGGATCGGCCGTGCCCTGCCGTTTCGGAATGCGTCCGGCGATGGTCCAGACGACATGACCGGCCTGGTCGGCAACCAGAAAGTTCTGCGGCGGAATGCCGGCCTGCTGCGCGATCGGGATCGCCTCGGCGGCGGTGCGCGCCTGTTCGAGCCGTTGCAGTTCGAGATTGACCGCGCCGGGTTGCTGCGCGGCCCACGCCAGCGCCAGCGGCGTGGCGTCGACATCGCTCGCGAGGATCGGACCCCAGCGGGTATCGCGCACCGTCAGCACGTCGTCGGGCGCGCCGCGCACGTGGATGGTTTCGTGATGGACCGCGAGCGGCTGCCAGCCGTCCGGCGTGCGATAGCGCGTGGCATCGGCGGGATCGGCAATCACGCGCACCCACTCGACCGTGTCGATGTAGCTGTTGGTGAATCCCCAGGCGATGTGGCGGTTGCTGCCGACCACGATGACCGGCGTGCCGGGCAGGCTGGCGCCGGCGACGTCGATCATGGCGCCCGGCTCCCGCGGATCGGGATAGACCAGGCGTGCACGGAACCAGATGTTCGGCACGCGCAGGTTCAGATGCATGTCGTTCGCGATCAGCGCGGCACCGCCCGCGAGTGATCCGGCGACCGCGAAACTGTTGCTGCCGGCCGCAGAGTGGTCGTTGACGCGCCGCCGCGGGACCGCTTCGCCGTGTCCTCCCGAAAGCGCGGCACGCAGATCGAATTCGCGGGCATCCGGCGGTTCGGGCGAGGTCATTCGCGGGCCGCTGATCGGTGCGTCCCAGTTGCCGCCGGTCGCGGTCAGAAAACGGTACGCGGCTTCGGGCAATGCCGCATGCATTTTCGAGAACGCGAGTTCGCGGCTGTTCTCGCTGTCGTTGAGCGTGAACGCCATCGCATCCACGACCAGCAACGTATCCTCGCTGCGCCACGGCGCCGGCGTGGTGCGTGTGAGCAGATAGGCCGGCGGGCGTACCGACAATGCCGCGAGTCCGGCATTGACGCCGTCGCGATAGGCGTCGAGTCCGGCGCGCGTGCCGGCATCGAGTGCCGCGAGCTCGGCCTCGGCACGCGCACGCATGCGGTGTGCGCGGGCTCTGCGATCGGCCGGCAACGCGACTTTGCCGAACAGCTCGGCCAGTTCGCCCGCCGCCTGACGCCGTAACAGGTCCATCTGGAAGAAGCGCTCCTCGGCGTGCACGAAGCCGAGCGTCCAGGTCAGATCGCGCCGGTTGTCACCGCGCAGGGTTACCGTGCCGAGCCGATCGCGCTCCACGCTGACCGGCGCGCTCAGGGTGGGCGCGCGAATATCTCCGTCGAGCAGCGGCAGACTGCCGCGCAGGGCCAGCCATGCGGCAACCCCCGGCAGCACGACGGCCACCGGCACAAGCAGACACGACCAGCGCAGCAATCGACGCATGCAAGTCTCAGCGAATCGAGTTGACTCACAGGATGGGTCGAGCGCAGCGAAACCCCATGCGGTTGATCTCGCATGCGACGGGTATCGCTGCGCTCAGCCCATCCTACCAAGACTTCGGTGAGGGGCGCGCCGATCCCGGACAGCCGCGCTGCGGCGCAGGCCGGGACAGTGCAGGTCAGGACGGCCTGCGCCTGGCGATGAGGATGTGCATGAACTCGCCGTCGGCATCCCGGGCACGGATGCAGCAAAGCATGCTGTCTTCCCTGCGCGGTTCGCGGCGCAGCCCACGGATGCGCAGGAAGCGGCGCACGACCGAAGTGCAGCGCATGAGGAAATCCGGGGCGTTCATTGGCATGGTCAGCTGGTCCGGTCGGCGGGCGGTTTCGTTGCAGGGCGGACGTTCCGGCGGACGTCGCCGATTTGTGCTGCGCTGCGCAAGCGTCCATTCGCGATGCGTGGTAACTTTTGCAGGTTACTTCAGTCTTCGGGGTGAATCTCATGAAACGGTATGCATTGCTTGCGCTGCTCGCGGCAGGCTTGGTGTCACTGGCGCAAGGCGGCGTGATCGAAAAGGCGCAACAGCAACAGGAGCAAACTTGGTCGGCCTGGGGCGGTGAGCTTGGATTGCACTGGAACACCGATCTCCTCAGTGATCTCGGACTGTCGCTTGAGGCGCCGGCCGAACCGCTGGCGATGACGGATTTCCGCGATCACAAGTGGTTCGCATTGCGCGAAAGCGGCGGTCTGCATTTTTCGGTCATTCATGATGCATTGCAGGCTGTGACGGGCGGCTCCGTTCAGGCGCGCGGAGGCTACGTGTTGACTCTGCGCGACGGCAGTCATATCGATTTGCGCAACCTCACCGTGCGGCCACGCAGCGCTGGTGGGCGCGACCTCGATCTGGTAGGTAGCGACGGAAATGTGTGGTTTTACAGCGATCACGTTATGTTCGCACTCGCAAACGCAGGACAGGAACTTGAAATACTAAGCGCGGACATCCGCATTACGCCGGAACTAGCCGCACGTCTCGGTGCCCCGGAGGCCGCGAATTGGTCAGTCGCCGGACTCGCGATGAATACCGAAGTCACTATCCGCGGAGCGGGTGAGCCACGTGACGCGTGCGATCAATCCTCGCCGACCTATCCGTGGCCCGGTCACGCGGTTCCTGACGTGCCGGGTCAGACATACCAGGCCGATCTGTTCATGCTGGCTTTCGATGCGCAGTTCGAGCGCTGTCAGGGCTGCGACGGTAGCGGCGGTAGCGATGGATCGATTGTGTTTGCGCCCGATTCCTCGCTCAAAAACAACGTAAACAACGGCACCCGCGTGCCGACGATTCCTGGCGATCCGCTCGGCACAAGCACGGCGCTGTATACGGGTAACATCGCTTGGAACCGGAAATTCAGCGGTTCTCCGCCGAACTACAACGAGCCGTACAAAAACGATCAGCATCCGTTCCTGATCTGGAACATCTACCGCATCAATGCTGATGGCACAATCGAGCAGATCGGTCGATCGGGCGTCAAGCATGCTTTTCTGACGGTCAACCAAGGATGCCAAGGCACCTGCTATGACGGCAACTCACTCGGCCGCAGCTGTCAAGACACTTACGGGACCTTCAACAACGACAACTCCTCCGATCTCGGGCCGCGTTCGGAAATCGTGCCAGCAACCGGCATCTGGGGGCGTTGCGGTTCGATCTGGGATCTCGATTGCACTGGCAGCGAGCACAACAATGGCAATGGACCTTACGACAACCGCCTGATTACCCACGAGTCGCAGATCGACCCAGCCGCGAATGCGGGCGCGAGCTACTTGTTCGAATCATGGTATCTGGCGCGCCAGGACATCAATATCCTCAATTCGATGGCAACGCTGTCAGTATCGCCACAATACAACAGCGGCAGCAACAGCTGGTCGCTCAGCAACCAGTCCAATTACAAACTTGGTCCCGCGATTGACCGTTGGGTTGATCCGCGCAGCCACAGCGCGAATGCGCTCAGCGTGGAATTGGCCAAAGATGAAGGCCACACCAAGGTCGCAGTCAAGGCCGTCGATCTCGGTGGTGGCAACTGGCGCTACGACTACGCGGTGATGAATCTCGACTATGCGCGCGCGATCACCCAAGCGCCCGACAACGGCCCGGACCCGCGCGTGCTCAGCAACGCCGGTTTCGACAGCTTCACGGTGCCGGTGCCGGCGGGCGCGACCGTGAGCGCAACGTCGTTCCACAACGGCGTTGCCGGCGACAGTGGCGCGTGGCAAGCCGCCGTCGGCCCGAATTCGGTAAGCTGGAGCGCGGGTGACCAGCCGACGCTGGATTGGGGCACGATGTACACATTCTCGATGACCGTCAACGCGACGCCCAGAGTGAATCATCCGACCGTCACCTCGCTGGGCAACGGCGTGGTGCAGCTGCACGTTGCCAACAGCGGTACGCCGGCTTCGTACGGCGTGCGTTCGATCGTGCCGTTTTCCACGTCGAACTAGGCGGGGAATTCATCCAGACGGGGAATTTGTCGGAAGCAACCATCGGAGCGGTTCGCTCTTCGCTCCGATGGTCGCGTGGTTGCGTACCCGATGCGACACGCGCATCGGCGAGTCGCACAAGGCGGACGGCTGAAGAGCCGCCCGCCTTCCTGCAATCGAGCCTTTCGGGGCGATCTTTCCTGAGCCAGGGGAACTGCGCGGCAGCGATTGCCGTGTGCGTGGATTCCTCCCAACTGAGCGGATACCCTGACGTGAATACGACGGACATGAACAGGCAGGGCGCTTCGGTCGGGAACGCTCAGACCGAACCGGCATCGGCCCGCCGCTCAAGTCGCGCGATCGGCCTTTCGCGAACCAGCGCCAAACTGCTGAAGCAGGCGGGCATGGCGGTCGCTCGCAAGGAGTTCGAGGTTGCGACCAAGGCGCTCGACAGCCTGCGCTCGCTCGCCCCCGAACATCCGGAAGTGCTGCGTCTGCGCGCCGTCGTGTGTCACGCACGCCAGCAACATGAGGAAGCGGCCGTGTTGCTTCGGCGCGCGCTGGCCCAATGGCCGAATGATGCGCTGATCCTCGGCAACCTCGGCATCATGCTGAGCGAACTCGGTGAGAAGGACGCGGCGGTGACCATGCTCAAGCGCGCCGCCGAAGCCGAACCGGGGCAGCCGGCCGCGTGGGTCAATCTCGGCAAGGCACTCGATCTTGCTCTGCATTCCGATCAGGCGAAGATCGCGTTCGAGCGCGGCATCGAGGTTGATCCGAAGCATGTTCCCGCGCAGGTCGGTCGCGCGCGCATGATCCAGATACTCGGCAATGTGGATGAGGCGGTCTCCATCTACCGCGGCATCATCGATGCAATGCCGGATGCGATCGAGGCCTGGACCGGTCTGGCGAATGTCAAGACTGCGCGCATGCGCGCAGAGGACGTGGTTCTGCTCGAATCGTTGTGCGCGCGCCCGGATCTTGAGGACAAGGATCGGGCGGCGGTTGCGTTCTCGCTCGCCAAGGCGCTCGACGATCAAGGCCGTTGGCGCGAGGCGTTCGCGATCGTGACGGCGGCGAACGCGACCAAACGGCGCGAGTTCCAGTGGGATGGCGCGGGTTTCGCGCGCCACGTGGAGGATGTGCTGAGGGTGCACTCCGGTCCGCTCGCATGTGCCCCGGACGCCACCCAGGGGCGCGAAGTCGTGTTTGTCGTTTCGATGCCGCGTTCGGGGTCGACGCTGCTCGAGCAGATGCTCGCTGCGCACCCCGAAATCGAAGCTGCGAGCGAACTCAATGTATTGCCCGAAGTGCTCGACGAAGAGACGCGCAATCGCCGGGTTACGTATCCGGACTGGGTGCGCAAGACCACGCCGATGGAATGGCAGGAGCTTGGCCGCCGTTATCTCGATCGCACCGCGCGCTGGCAGGGACGCCGCTCTGTATTCACCGACAAGGGCCTCGGCAACTGGCGCTTTCTCGGCAGCGCGCTGTCCATGATGCCCGGGACGCGCTTCATCAACATCCGGCGCGATCCGGTCGAAACCTGCCTGTCGTGTTTTCGCCAGACCTTCGCGTCCGGCCAGCTTTTCACCTACGATCTGGACGAGATTGCCGAGGTCTGGCGCGCGTACGACCGAGCGATGCGGGTGTGGCTCGAGCGCTTTCCGGACCGCGTTTACGAAGTGGTGTACGAAAACCTGCTGGCCGACCCCGAGGCGGAGCTGACCAGGTTGCTCGCGTTCCTCGGTTTCGAGTTCGACCCGGCCTGTCTCGACTTCCACATGGTAGACCGCGCGATTCGTACTGCCAGCGTTGCCCAGGTGCGCGAGCCGTTGCGCCGCAATACCGCGCGTGCCGATCGCTACGGCGATCTGCTTGCGCCGTTGCGCCGCGCACTCGGGGTGGCCGCCTGAGCGCCAGCGGGTTGCCTTGCGATCGTCGTCACGGCCTTGCATTTGCGCGCTGCGCAAGTCCGGTTTTGCTAAGCTTGGCGTTCCGTCCGACCCTCCCTTGATGATGACTCCAGCGACCGAACCGCGTCGTGCGGTGGGCAGCCCGGCAAGCGCGAACGCGCCGGCCGATCCGAACGCCCCACAGGATCTCGAGTCCCGTCTCGAGGGGCTCGGCGTGCGCGCCCGCAGGCAGCTGGCCATCCTGGGAACCGGGCCGGCAGAGCAGGTGGAGGCGATGCGGGCACTGGGTCAGCGGAAGCTGGGGGACCGGGTCACCTTTCTCGGTTTCCGCCACGA
>JBAUWF010000025.1:0-8478 GCA_049583635.1 Rhodanobacteraceae bacterium | reverse complement strand
CAAGGAAGGGATCGAAGTCCGCCACGTCCGTCGGCAAACGTTGAGGAGAACAGCATGGGGCCACTCAAGATCGAACCCACGCGGGCGTTGGACGAGGTGCTCGCTATGCAACGCAAACTCGCCGCCGGTATCACCACACTGCGCCAGCTCGACGAGGTGAATTACGGCGCCACCGACAAGGAGGCGATCTATCGCGAGGACAAACTCGTCCTGTACCGCTTCAAGGGCGACAGGAAACCGACCGCCAAGCGTCCGATCCTGATCTGTTACGCGCTGGTCAATACGCCGTACATGGTTGATCTGCAGGCCGACCGCTCGCTGGTGCGCAATCTGCTGGCGCAAGGCGAGGATGTGTACATGATCGACTGGGGTTATCCCGATCAGGCCGATCGCTATCTCAGCCTCAATGACTACATCAACGGTTATCTGCGTCGCTGCGTCGATGCGGTGGCGAAATGCTGCGATGTCGATGCGATCAACCTGCTCGGTATCTGCCAGGGCGGCACGTTTTCGCTGTGCTTTACATCGATGTACCCGGAAAAGATCAAGAACCTCGTCACGATGGTCACCCCGGTGGATTTCCATACGCCGGACAACATGCTGTCGCACTGGACGCGCGATCTGGACATCGACCTGTTCGTCGATACGCTCGGCAATGTGCCGGCGGATCTCATGAACTGGTGTTACCTGACCTTGAAGCCAGTGCGCCTATTCCAGCAGAAATACATCGGCCTGGTCGATGTTCTCGACGACAAGGCCGAGCTCGAAAACTTCCTGCGCATGGAAAAGTGGATCTTCGATTCGCCCGATCAGGCCGGTGAAGCGTTTCGTGAATTCATCCGCGATTTCTACCAGGGCAACAAGCTGATCAAGGGCGGGCTCGAGATCGGCGACAAACAGGTTGACTTGAAAAACATCACGATGCCGGTACTCAACATCTTCGCAGAGCAGGATCACTTGGTGCCGCCATCGGCTTCGCGTCCTCTCAAGGATCTCATCGGCACCGAGGACTACACTCAGCTCGCATTCCGCGGCGGCCATATCGGCATTTACGTTTCCGGTCGCGCCCAGCGCGAAGTGCCGCCGGCGATCCACGACTGGCTCGCCGAACGCGCCGGCTGAAGACACGCGGTCGAAGGAAACATGGCGCGCGGTTGCTTGTGCCGACTGCGCCGGCGATGCATGCTTGCGCGTCAACACTTGGTCAAGGCAGCGACCACGATGAATCGCGAGGCAGAACCGGCGCCTGCTCCGGATGAGGCGTCGGTCGAGATCAAGTCCGACAGCGCTGAAGGGAATGATGCATCGGTTGCGACTGTGGCCGAGGCGCTGGCCAGCGTCCATACAACCAACTTTCCGGATCTGTTGCGTCAGCTTGGCGGGTGTCTCGTCGTCAGCACCTACCAGGCCGGCAAGCTCGTGATCCTGCGCCCGGACGGCGCGTCGATCAATACGCATTTCCGTCCCTTCAATCGGCCGATGGGCATGGCGGCGGATGGTGAGCGCCTGGCGCTCGGCGCGCATATCGAGATTGCCGAATTCCGCAACATGCCGGCCGTCGCGAAGCGGTTGCACGACCCGCCGCGGCACGACGCGGTGTTTCTCGCGCGGCGCGGTCACATTACCGGTGCGATCGACATTCACGAAATGGCCTGGGACAAACACGGCGATCTTTGGTTCGTCAACACGCTGTTTTCATGCCTGTGCACACTGGATACAAAATCGAGTTTTGTGCCGCGCTGGCGGCCGAAGTTCGTGAGCCACTACGCGCCGGAAGATCGCTGCCACCTGAATGGACTGGCCATGCACGAGGGCAAGCCGCGCTATGTAACTGCACTGGGGACGACCAACACGCCGCAGGGCTGGCGCGCCAACAAGCGCAACGGCGGTGTCCTGCTGGATGTTGCCAGCTACGCGACGATTGCAGATGGGTTGTCGATGCCGCATTCGCCACGCTGGTACGACAAGCGCTTGTGGGTTCTTGAATCGGGCCGTGGCGCGCTGATCACCATCGATCCGAAGAGCGGAGAAAAAACCGACGTGGCGCGTGTGCCGGGGTTTTGTCGCGGCCTCGATTTCATCGGTCCGGTCGCTTTCATAGGCTTGTCCCAATTGCGCGAGACCAATGCGTTCACCGACATCCCGATTACCGAGGAGAATGCCGATCGCCAGTCCGGTGTATGGGCCGTGCATATTGGTACCGGCAACACCATTGGTCTTCTGAAGTTCACCGGCGGTGTGCAGGAAATTTTCGCCGTGCAGGCGCTCAACGGCGTGTTGTTTCCGGAAATCATTCATGAGGGCGAGCATCTCGCGACCTCGTATGCACTTCCGGATGAAGCGCTACGCGAAGTCAAGTTCTCCAAAACCGATCCAACCGGCGAAGCCGCTCACGTCGCGATGGGTTACGGCCGAGTGCGGGGAAGCAACGCCGACGCAGCCCGCTGATCGGAAAGGCGACGGAAATGTCGTAGCGCGCACGCGGTGCGCGGGCAGGCGTCCGGTCGTGCACGATCGTGCACGCTACCCGGATTGGCACGATACCTTGGCGCGGTCGGCGTGCGAACCTGCAGGCAGCGCACACCTCAAGGGACGGTGGCCATGCGCTGCTAGAATGGCGCTCCTCATTTTCCGATCGCGCTTGTGCAGGCTTCCTCATGAATCAGGTCTTGTTCGTGTTTCAGCACGTCACGGTTACTCCGTGGAAACTGATCGGGTTTCTCGGCCTGTTCCTGTTCACGAGCCGCTGGTTCGTGCAGATGTACGCAACCCGCAAGATGAAACGTGTGCACATGCCGATGGCGTTCTGGTGGTTGTCGATCAGCGGCAGTGTGCTGCTGGTCGCGTATTTCACTTTCGGCAAGAACGATTCGGTCGGCATCCTGGCCAACCTGTTTCCAATGGTCGTGTCGGTTTACAACGTGGTGGTGGACCTGCGCCATCGGCGCGGCGGCACGCCGTCAGGACCGGTCTGATCGCGTTTCAGGTTGCCCGAAATTGGCCGCGAAGACGTTTGCGCACTGCACAACGTTCCATCGTGCGTCTGCAAATCGTGTCCGCTTACTGGCGCCGAGCGCGCCGCAATGGCAGACTTCGCGCGGCCGGGGACCGCCCGGTACTCTGGGAGGTGGGTTGTGGACAATCAAACTTCGCCGACGATCTCGCTGGGTGAGTGGATCATCACGCTGATCGTTCTTGCGATTCCGCTGGTCAATATCATCATGCTGCTGGTCTGGGGATTTTCCGCCAATACCAACCCGACCAAGCGCAACTACTGCCGCGCCGTGCTGATCTTCATCGTGGTTGGAATCATTCTGGCGATCCTCTTTGGAGGACTCGGCATGATGGCTGCAATGCACTCGGTGGGCAGCGGGGCATAAGGCAGCGCTTTCCGATTCCACCGGTGTGCGCCGGTGGAATCGGCTCCTACTCAGGATCGTAGTCGAGGTTGGTGGCCAGCCAGCGTTCGGCCTTGGCCAGCGTCCAGCCCTTGCGCCGCGCATAGTCCTCGACCTGGTCCTTTCCGAGACGGCCGACCACGAAATAGCGGCTGTCCGGGTGGGCGAAATACCAGCCGGACACCGCCGCGGTCGGCAACATCGCGTAACTGTCCGTGAGTTCGATTCCGATGGTTGTGGTGGCGTCGAGCAGCCTGAAGAGCGTGGCTTTCTCGGTGTGTTCCGGACACGCCGGATATCCCGGTGCCGGTCGAATGCCACAGTAGTCCTCGGCGATCAAGGCCGCGCTGTCGAGTGTCTCGTCCGGCGCATATCCCCACAGATCGCGGCGCACACGCTGATGCATGGCTTCGGCCAGCGCCTCGGCAAGGCGATCGGCCAGCGCCTTCAGGATGATTGACGAGTAATCGTCATGATCGTTCTCGAAGCGCCGCAGGTGTTCCTCGATGCCGATGCCGGCAGTCACGGCGAATGCACCGATCCAGTCGCGCACGCCGCTGTCCGCCGGCGCAATGAAGTCGGCGAGACAAAGGTTCGGCCGTTCGACCGGCTTGTCGGCCTGCTGGCGTAAACAATGAAGGTGTGCCAGGACGTCACGGCGCTCGTCGCTGCGATACAGCGTGACGTCGTCGCCATCCTGCGCGGCCGGCCACAAGCCGATGACCGCGCGCGCCGTCAGCCAATTCTCCTCGACGATGCGCCCGAGCATCGCTTCGGCGTCCTTGAACAACTCGCGTGCCTGGGCGCCGACGATGTCGTCATCGAGTATCGTCGGGTAGCGACCGGATAGTTCCCAGGCCTGGAAGAACGGCGTCCAGTCGATCATCGGCACCAGTTCGTCGAGATCGATGTCGTCAAAAACGGTGATTCCCGGCGTACGCGGCACCGGGGCGGTGTAGCCGTTCCAGTCGGGCTCGAAACGGCGATCGCGCGCGCGCTCCAGTGATACCAGTTTCTTGCCGGCGCCGCGTGACTTGTAACGCTCGCGGACATTGGCGTAGTCGCGGCGAATCTGATCCAGAAACGTCGCGACTTCGGCGCCGACCAGCGCCTGTGCGACGCCGACCGCTCGCGAGGCATCCTTGACCCACACGGTCGGCGACTTGTAGTGCGGCTCGATCTTGAGTGCCGTATGCGCGCGCGAAGTCGTGGCTCCGCCGATCAGGAGCGGGATGCGGAAATCCTGGCGCTGCATCTCGCGTGCGACATGGCTCATTTCCTCGAGCGACGGCGTGATCAGGCCGGACAGGCCGATCATGTCGGCGTTTTCGGCGATCGCGGTGTCGAGGATCTTTTGCGTCGGTACCATGACGCCGAGATCGATGACCTCGAAGTTGTTGCACGCCAGCACCACACCCACGATGTTCTTGCCGATATCGTGCACGTCGCCTTTGACCGTGGCCATGACGATCTTGCCGTTGTTGGTTCCACTGTCGCCGCTGCGAACCTTTTCCGCCTCGATATAGGGCAACAGGTGTGCGACCGCCTTTTTCATCACACGGGCGGACTTGACCACTTGCGGAAGAAACATCTTGCCGGCGCCGAACAGATCGCCAACGATATTCATGCCGTCCATGAGCGGGCCTTCGATGACATCAAGTGGGCGCTTCGACTCGATGCGGGCTTCCTCGGTATCCTCGATCACGAACTTGTCGATGCCGTGCACCAGTGCGTGGCTCAGACGCCCGGCCACCGGTGCGTCGCGCCATGCGAGGCTTTCGACAGCGGCCTCGCCCTTTTTCGAGCGATATGTCCCGGCGATCTCAAGCAGTCGCTCGGTGGCGTCGTCGCGGCGGTTCAGCACGACATCCTCGACTGCTTCACGCAGTTCGGGCGCCAGATCATCGTAAATCGCCAACGCTCCGGCGTTTACGATACCCATGTCCATGCCGGCCTTGATCGCGTGATACAGGAACACCGAGTGGATCGCTTCACGCACGCGGTTGTTGCCGCGGAACGAGAACGACACGTTGGACACACCTCCGCTGATGTGCACGCCGGGCAGTGCCTGCTTGATCGCGCGCGTGGCATCGATATAGGCCACCGCATAGTTGTTGTGTTCCTCGATGCCGGTGCCGATTGCGAAGATGTTCGGATCGAAGATGATGTCCTCGGGCGCGAGACCGACTTCCCGCGTCAGCAACTCGTGGCAGCGCTTGCAGATTGCGAGCTTGCGCGCTGCACTGTCGGCTTGGCCCTTCTCGTCGAACGCCATGACCACGACAGCGGCACCATGACGACGCAGCTTGCGCGCCTGTGCAACAAACGGCTGCTCACCTTCCTTGAGCGAGATCGAGTTGACGATGGATTTGCCCTGCGCGCACTTGAGGCCGGCCTCGATCACGTGCCAGTTGGACGAGTCGATCATGAGCGGCACGCGTGCGATATCCGGTTCACCCGCGACGAGATGCAGGAAATGATTCATGGCCTGCTCGGAATCGAGCAGGCCCTCGTCCATGTTGACGTCGATGATCTGCGCGCCGTTCTCCACCTGCTGCCGGGCAACGTTCAGCGCTTCGTCGTAGCGGTCGTCCTTGATCAATTTCCTGAATTGCGCCGAACCGGTGACGTTGGTGCGTTCGCCGACATTGACGAACAGAAGGTCCGGTGTGATGACGAAAGGTTCCAGACCGGATAGTCGGCACAGCGGTTCGGTTTGCGGAATTTCGCGTGGAGGTTGTTCGGCAACCGCTGCGGCAATTGCGCTGATGTGATCGGGCGTGGTGCCGCAACAACCACCGACGATATTGACGAGTCCCGAGCGCGCGAACTCCCCGATCGACTTCGCCATGTCCGCCGGCATTTCGTCATATTCGCCGAATGCGTTCGGCAGGCCGGCATTCGGATGGGTGCTGACACGGCAGTCGGCAATGCGTGAGAGCTCATCGACATACTGGCGCAATTCGTCGGCGCCCAGCGCGCAGTTGAGGCCCACCGACAACGGTCGCGCATGGCGCACCGAATACCAGAACGCCTCGGTGGTCTGACCGGACAGTGTGCGTCCCGAGCGATCGGTGATGGTACCGGAGATCATCAGTGGCAGCCGACCGTCGAGTTCCTCGAACACTTCATCGATCGCATACAGCGCAGCCTTGGCATTGAGCGTATCGAAGATCGTTTCGACCATCAGGATATCGGCACCACCCTCGATGAGACCTCGCGCCGCTTCGCGATAGGCATCGGCCAGCTCATCGAAACTGGTATTGCGAAATTCGGGTCGGCTGACGTCGGGGCTGATCGAGGCGGTGCGGCTGGTCGGGCCGAGTACGCCGATGGTGAAACGCGGACGTTCGGGCGTCGTTGCCTCCATCTCCGCGCAACATTCGCGCGCGAGGCGCGCGCCCTCCCGGTTGAGTTCGGGCACCAGGTGCTCGAGCTTGTAATCCGCCTGCGAAATTGCCGTCGAGTTGAAGGTATTGGTTTCGATCAGGTCGGCACCGGCTTCGAGATAGGCGCGATGGACCGCGCGGATGATGTCCGGTCGCGAGAGGCTGAGCAGGTCGTTGTTGCCTTTCAGATCGTGATCGCAGCTCGGGCCATGACCGTGGGCATGCGTGCCCTCATGTCCGCTGGCGAAACGTTCGCCGCGATAGCCGGCCTCGTCGAGCGAGTACGATTGCAGCATGGTACCCATTGCGCCATCGATGACCAGAATTCGGTGGGACAGTGCATCGAGCAGTTGCCCGGTTCGCTCGGGATTGAGGTAGGGCAGGTCGCTCATGATTCGCGCGGCTTTCTGGCCAGCAGGCTCACCACGTCGAATTGTGGCGGCTTGCGCTCGCGCGTCAGACGTTCGCAGCTGACGATGTCGAGGCCTGCCTTGCGCGCGAGTGCACTCAGTGCGCTCGGCTTGAAGCCGAGATTGCGATGATCGAATGGTTCGACGATACGTTTGTGCGCGTGCTGTCCCAGCGTTGCGGCGAGCAAGCGCCCACCCGGGCGCAACACGCGTGCCGCTTCCGTCATCGCCTTCGCCGGCCGTTCACTGTAGGTCAGCGCATGCATCAACAGGACCAGATCGAAGCGTTGCGACGGAAATTCGAGTGCATGCATGTCACCTCTGCGAACTTCGACGTTCGCAAGTGGCCTGAGGCGCTCGCGTGCGGCGGCAACGACCCGCTCGCTCATGTCGAGGCACACGATCGACCGCGCGCTTGGCGCGAGCAGTTCCGCGAGCACTCCGTCGCCCGATGCAATGTCGAGGACGTCTCCGGTTTCGAGCAGTTGCATCATTGCGCGCGCCAGTGCCTCCCAGGTTCGGCCCGGGGAATAGTGGCGCTCCATATCGCCGGCGACCGTGTCCGCCCAGCCTTCGACGCTTGCGCGCTCGGCCAGTACTTCGGGTAGACGCTGTTCGTCCTCGCCGAGTATGGCGTCCTTGACACTTTCCTTGAGCGCACGCAAAAGAGCGCTTTCGCGCACGTCCGTGTCGGCGTTGAATCGGTAATAGGCCGACACACCGGCACGCCGATCGCGCACCAGCCCGGCCTCCTTGAGCTTGGCCAGATGCGTGGACACACGCGGTTGTGCGAGCCGCAACACCGCCGATAACTCGGCCACCGTCAATTCTTCGCGCTCAAGCAGCGCAAGCAGGCGAACCCGGGTCGGGTCGGACAGCAGTCGCAGCAGGTTCGAGGCGGCGATCAGATCCACTAGATATCCCTTTATCTTGATTAAAAGATATTGAGGCTAGCGCCGCGGGCCTTGTCGCGTCAAGACGTGCGAACCAATGTGGCCTCGCGCTTGGCGAACCAATCCATCCGCACACTCGTGCGAGGCGCAGAGGCGTTCAAACCAGGTGTCCAAGCCGGATATCGATGCAGAAACCGAGAGTTTTCGGGGCCTGCGCGCGGTGCAGGGCCGCAAACGCCGCTTCACAAACCAATCGCTTGCCTGATCGGCTGTGAAATGGCATGGCGACGGGTGCCGGACACCTTTTTTCCAGCGGCGTGCGAAACCGGTAACATGACCAACTTGCTCACGTATTGTTTTTGTTGTTGGCAGTCACCGGCGAAGCGAA
>JBAUWF010000024.1:0-5897 GCA_049583635.1 Rhodanobacteraceae bacterium | reverse complement strand
CTGGTATCACTCTACGGGGGGAGGACCAAGGAGTGCACGGTTATCTGCGGGAATTGTTGGAACTGGAAGTGACGGCCGCGCTGGGAGGCTTGCGCTATGGCCGTCAGGCGGGAGCCAAAGGTCAGCGCAACGGTCACCGCAAGCGCGAATTGATCCGTAAGCTGCCCTGTCAAGCAGACACGTCAGAAGTAGAACTGCTGGCGAGTTGTTGACGGTATTCACTGGGCATCAGATCGCCGAGCGAATGGTGAGGGCGTTGCTCGTTGTATTCGATTGTCCACCAGTACGCGGCTTCGCGGACATCGCCAAGCCGCAAGGTGCTGGACCGGAGGCTTAGGTGCCGGCCGGTCGCGATCCGATTATAGTGGCGGTTCCATGCCCAGCTTATGGATATCGCAGTGCGCACCAACAGAACCCGATCGCTTACTCTCCTGGCCCTCGCACTGGTCGGGGTGGCCGGCGTCGGCATTGCCGGCGCTGCCGATATCGATCGATCGCTGCTGGCCGCTGCAGCCGAACACGGTTCTGCCGATGCGCTGATCGTGTTTGCCGATCAGGCGCCGCCGGTGCTGGCGCCGCTCGATAGCACGGCCGACTATCGTTTGCGTCGCCGTATACTGGTCGATGCGCTGCGCGCGCGCAGCGATGCGGAGCAGCGCGATGTGCGCGACTGGCTCGATGCGCGTGGAATCGCGCACCGCGATTACTGGGTTGCGAACGTCATCGAAGCGCGCCTTTCGAGTGACGATCTGGACGCCCTTGCGCACCGCGGCGATGTGACGCGCATTGCGGCCAACACCCAATCATCGGCACACCTGCCGCGACCGGAATCGGCTGGCAAGTTGCCCGAGCAGCCGCAAGCCGTGGAATGGGGCGTGCAGCAGATCAACGCGCCGCTGGCATGGGCTGCAGGCGACAGGGGACAAGGTGTCGTGATCGGCGGCGAAGACACCGGCTATCAGTGGGATCATCCAGCGCTCGAACCGCAGTACCGCGGATGGGATGGCTCCGCGGCCGATCACAACTACAACTGGCACGATGCAATCCATGACTCGAGCGGAAACCCGTGCGGCAACGATTCGCCGTTCCCGTGCGACGACTACGGACATGGTTCGCACACCGCCGGAACCTTTGCCGGCGACGACGGCGGCGCCAATCAGATCGGCGTTGCTCCCGCTGCCAAGTGGATCGGCTGCCGCAACATGGACGACGGTAACGGCACGCCGGCGCGTTACATTGAGTGCATGCAATGGATGCTGGCGCCGACCGACCTGGCGGGACAGAACCCCAATCCCGACCTTGCGCCGGATGTGGTCAGCAACTCCTGGACGTGTGTTCCGGGTCCGCCGCCCGGCGGCGAGGGCTGCGACCCGGCAAATGTGATCGAAGACGCAGTCGACAACTTGGTGGCTGGCGGCATTTTCTATGCTGCTGCAGCCGCGAACGCTGGACCGAGCTGCGGCACGATTAGTGCGCCACCAGCGATTTACGATTCAAGTTTCGTAGTCGGCGCCACCGACAGCAACGATAGGCTTGCCTCGTTTTCAAGTCGCGGCCCGGTGATCGGCGACGAAATGATCCGCCCGGATCTATCCGCGCCGGGCGTCAACGTGCGGTCGTCCGTTCCGGTCAATAGTTATGGATACATGACGGGCACCAGCATGGCTACACCACATGTTGCCGGCGCGGTCGCGCTGGTCATGGCCATGGATCCTGCGTTGAAGGGCAATCCGCAACGGGTCGGCGAGATCCTGCGCGAAACCGCCGAGACCGAAGGCGTTACCGATCCGTACAATTCCGGCTGTGGTGGCCTGACCATGAACGACTGGCCCAATTATCAGGCCGGCTACGGCCGGGTGGACGCGTGGGCTGCGGTGCAACTGGCCGATACCTTGCTCGACAGCGGATTCGATGACTGATGAGGTAGCCAGCGCGGTCGGCGGCAAGCTCGAAAGCGCTGTTTGCGAACACGCGGACGGGGATGTCCTGGTCGTCGCGATTTCCTCGCGCGCGCTGTTCGATCTGTCGGAAAGCCATGCGCTGTTCGAGGACGAAGGGCTCGACGCGTATGCGCGCTACCAGATCGCGCACGAGGACCAATTGCTGGCGCCGGGCATCGCGTTTCCGCTGGTGCAGAAGCTGCTGCGGCTGAACAGCATCGTCCCGCAGGCTCCGCGGGTCGAGGTGATTCTGCTGTCGCGCAATTCCGCCGATACCGGCCTTCGCATCTTCAATGCCATCGAGCACTACGGCTTGTCGATCGTGCGTGCTGCATTTACCAATGGTGCGCCGACCGCGCCTTACGTGCACCCGTTCGGCGCGGGCCTGTTTCTGTCGGCCAACCCCGAGGATGTCGGGCGTGCGCTGGCCAACGGTATCGCCGCGGCGACGATTCTGCCGTCCAAGGCACCCTCGCGGCAAAGCGAGGAGTTGCGCATCGCATTCGACGGCGACGCAGTGGTGTTCGGCGACGAATCCGAGCGGTTGTCCGCCGAGCAGGGACTCGACGCGTTTCATCGCAACGAGGTCGAACATGCCGACGAACCGCTGACGGTGGGTCCGTTCCGGGCCTTTCTCGAAGCCTTGCATCGCATCCAGGCCGCGTTTCCGGTGGACGCTTCGCCGATCCGCACCGCGCTGGTCACCGCGCGCTCGGCGCCCGCACACAAGCGCGTGATCCTGACCCTCAGGCGCTGGGGCGTGCGCATCGACGAGGCTTTGTTTCTCGGCGGCCGCGACAAGGGGCCGTTCCTCGAAGCGTTCGGTGCCGACATCTTCTTCGACGACTCCACCGTCAATACCGATTCGGCGCGGCAGCACGTCGCGACCGGCCACGTGCCACACGGTGTGCGCAATCCATGATGGACCATCAGAGCGTCGTTGATTCTCGTATCCGGGATTTCATCGTCGTCACCGAAGTGGATGCCGGTGCGACCTTCGCCGAAGCGATTTTCCAGCGCAAGTACCGGCAGAGCGTCCCGGATTTTCCGCACCACATCGTGGCGCTCTATCGTGACCGCGAAGGCCGCTTCGTGCAGGCCTCATATGTGCACTTCAATCCAGTCGGCGACATCTGGCTGGTCGGCGGCGGATGCACCGACGGGCGGGCGTTCGCAACCATGAACGAGCAACAGCGCGCGGCGGTTACTGCCGCGGGCGGCTTGCTGTTGCAGACGCTCAGATTCGGCTTTGACAAGTTCGCCGATCGCTGCGATGCGTTCTTCGGCTACTGTGGCGATCCGCGCGCGTGGGAAGTCGATCTCGCGGCTGGCTTCATTCCGACTGCGCACGACAAATTGCTGGTCAAGTGGCCGCGGCCGCTGGGCGACTCGCGCCGCCAGGAAATGACCGCCAGAGCCCACGCGCTCGGACCGTTCTGAATGGCTCGCCCGACCGTGCACCTGGGGTCGAGTTGCCTCGGACTTCGCGGTCTGTTGCTGTGCCGGCTCAGTGGTGCGCGCTGCGTTGCGAGGAAGCGGGGGCGCTCAACCGCCGGACGGCCGTGACGATCGCATCCGGCCGCTGTTCCTGGATATCGTGCGATGCGCCGGGCACGATGACGACGAGTCCACGCGACGACGCCGCCGCGATCCGTTGGTGGCCTTTGAGGTAGGCAGCCGCGGCAATGCTGCGATCGGACGGTGCAACCCAGGCCCGGTCGTCGCCTGCACTGAGGACGATGACCGGGATGGTGGGATTGATGGGTGGCATCGACTTCACCGCAGCGATGTTCGCGACATCCGAATCGCGCTCGGAAACGCCGGTTTCCCACATTGCAACCTCGCGATAGCGTTGCCGAATCGAATTGCTGAGGCGCCGGCTCAGCCCGGGAATCGGCGGCGGCACGCAGGCCTGCGCTGCGCGCGTGTTCGCGCGCAACTCGCCCTTGCGTGCCGCTTCGGCGCAATGGCGCGCGTAGTCGGTGCTTTCAGCGCTCGTTGCTGCTTCCCGCGCGGCATAGTCCGGCGCATCCTGTGCCAGCGTTTCCGACACTGGATCGACCAGCACCAGTGCTGCGACATCGGCCGGATGGGCACTGGCATACAGACGCACGATGTAGCCGGCCATCGAGTGTCCGACCAGGACGAGCGGTGTATCGAGCTTCGCGGCGTGCACCAATGCGTACAAATCGTCGGCCTCCGCCTGCGCGGTGCGCGGCAGCGGGCCGGGGTCGCTGAAGCCGTATCCGGCACGATCGTACGAGCAAACCCGGTTGGTTCTTGCGATCAACGGCTGAACCTTGTGCCACGACATCGACGTCATGCCCTGACCGATGTCGAGTAGCACGGTCGGCGACCCACTGCCGCTGCAACGCAGATTCAAGGCGCGACCGCCGATGTCGACGCGCTGCGCGGGCGCGGCATAGATATCCAGGGAACGATCCGGCGGCCTGGCCACGTCTCTTGCGCAAACGGTGTCGCTCGTGAACAACGCAAGCACGAACAGGACGGCCGACTGATTCATCGCACGATTCATGGTCATTTGCAGGGCTGCGCGGACATGACGTGAGATTGGAGGTTACCTGGAGGCGGGCTTGGAGCAAACCGGCTCAGCCGTGGCCGATCGATTCGCGCAGGATGGATTCGAGCTCGCCCGGCGACTTCCAGTGCCAGCCGCAGATGTAGCGCGGCAGCAGCCAGCGGTCGCTGGCCTCGTGGATCGGTTCGGCGCCGTCGCTGAAGGCCGCTTCGATGCCGTGCTCGGCGCGGCGTTCGGGAAGATATTCGTCGTGCAGATAATCGCTCACGTGGCCGAACGGATAGCAGAACAGGCTGACCCGGTGCGGCGACAGGTGCGCGTTCAGATAATACGAGGCCTGCGCGATCTCGGCATCGGCGCGCATTTCGTTGTCGACCGCAAGGAACGAGCCGCGCGGCATGTCGTCGGCACCCGGGGTTTCGAGCGCCGGGTGATTGTGGTCCCAGCTGTGGTTCTCGATTGCGATCAAGCCTGACCGCTGGGCCGGCCGCCACCAGCGCTCGCTCATGGCGCCGCGACCGGCCAGGCACGCGTGGTCGAGTTGCCGGCGCGCGTCGGGCGAGGCGATCACGAAGGCGGTCAGGTGCAGATCCGGTTGCGCGTCGCGGCCGCGTTCACGGCGGAAATCGAGCAGCGCGTTGAACAGGCTGCGCTGCATCCCGTGCTCGGGGTGTGGCAGGTCGAAATAGTCGAAGTCGGTGCCGTCGTCGCACGACAGCGCGATGGAGTCCGCGAGGTCATGATCCGCGCGTCCGAGCAGCACATCGACCAGCCACTGCAAGGGCACGATGCGCAGCCCGAGATCGTCGATCGTGCGCAGATCGGCCGCGAACGCGACATGGTCGTTGTTTGCATAATCGTTGCCGGCGATATTGACGGCGTGGTAAGTCAGGACGGGGACGCGCATGCATGTGACGGCGGAGTTGGGGATCGACGATGGGTCAGCGCTGCGATGCAGCGCAGGTGAGTATAACCTCGCGTTCTTGACTCGATTCGAATGACTAACTGGGCTGGCCCGATCTATTTGGAGAGAAGCCGAGTGCGCACCAAAAAAATTGGTAGCTTGCGCTTCCGCAGGTGTTCATGTATGAAAGCGCCTTTGCGCGTTCATTTGATCGCGTACCTCGGGGGAGGAATTCCTCGGGGGAGGAAGTCCATGAACGCGGTCTTGCGCTTGCTGGGTTTCTCGGTGGCCGTGCTGGTCACGACGCAAACGAGTCGGGCGGCAGAGCCCGATCCGGATCTCGATCTGTTCCAGGCGCTGCGCGACAAGGTCGCGGAAATGCTGCCCTGTAATGACCCAGCGGTTTCTGCTCAGGTCAGGCCGCTAAAGCATACGCTTCGTCGGGTGTTTTCATTCCCAGCGCCTGATGGGGACGCCGGCTGTTGTAGAACTGGATCCAGTCGCCGATCACGCG
>JBAUWF010000023.1:0-27796 GCA_049583635.1 Rhodanobacteraceae bacterium | reverse complement strand
CAGGCATGACGATCGAGGGCGGCGCGAGCTTGTTCCAAAACGCCTGCGTCATGCCGCATGTTCGAGCAGTTGTCGCACTTGCTCGGCAATCGACAGACATGCGGTCAGACCCGGGGACTCGATTCCGAACAGGTTGACCAGACCCTTGACGCCGTGGCGGTCCGGGCCATCGATACGGAAGTCGGCGGCCGGTTCGCCGGGTGCGCTCAGTTTCGGCCGGATGCCGGCATAGGCGGGTTGCAGCGCCTCGTCGGGCAGCGCGGGCCAGTAGTGGCGGATCGCGTCACGGAAAACGTCGGCGCGCGCAAGGTCGAAATCGTAGTCGATCGAATCGACCCATTGCACATCCGGTCCGAAGCGCGCCCGCCCCGTCATGTCGATCGTCAGGTGTATACCGAGACCACCGGGTTCGGGTAGCGGATAGATCAGATGGCTGAACGGGTTCCTGCCCGTCAGGTTGAAATAGCTGCCCTTGGCGAAATAGGCGCGTGGCACCGATGTCGAGGGCAAACCGCGCATGCGTGACGCCAGCGGAATTGCACCGTGCCCGGCGGCGTTGACGAGCGTGCGCGCCAGCAGCTTGGTCGGTGCGCTGCCGCCGGCCTCGATGCTCAGCCCGTCCGGCACGATACCGATGCCCAGGACCGGTGCGCGCAATGCCAGCACCGCACCGTGGGCTTCGGCATCGCCCAGCAGGGCCAGCATCAGCGCATGGCTGTCGACGATGCCGCTGCTCGGCGAGAGCAGGGCGGCAGCGCCGTCGAGTTCCGGCTCCAGAGCGCGCAGCTCGATCGCATCGAGCCAACGAAGATGGTCGACACCGTTGGTGTGCGCCTGGCGTTGCAGCCTTTCGAGGATGGGCCGTTGCGCCGCGTCCGTCACAACGATCAGCTTGCCGCAGCGCCGGTACGCGACGCCGTGGTGATCGCAGAAACGGTAGAGCACCTCGCGGCCGGCCACGCACAGGCGGGCCTTGAGCGAACCGGTCGGATAGTAGATTCCGGCGTGCACGACCTCGCTGTTGCGCGAACTGGTCGCGCTGCCGATTGCGCTTTCGGATTCGAGCACCAGCACATCACGGCCCGCACGCGCCAACGCGCGCGCGGCGGCCAGACCGATCACGCCGGCACCGACGACGATGCAATCCACTCGCTCCATGCCCGATCCTGTTTCGACGCGAAGGGTGCAAGATTGCCGCAACCCGATGATGTCGGCCAGGTCATGACACCGCGGTATTGACAACAGTGCGACCGAATTGGCGCGTGCGGAGCGCTTCGGCGTTGCCCGCTGTCGCTGGCCAAGCCTGCCCCGAGTTTGTCGAACGGCTCAACGCGAACGCGAGTGAACACCACTTTTTCGATCACGTTTCGAAACGGATGGTTTGCCACTGCTTCGCGTGACAAGCGGCATCATGAAGCTGGTATTTTGTGACCGCGACTTACGCACCCAACCCGCGTCTGCACCGATCGAGGGCCTCGATATGAAGATCGCCATCAGCGGCGCCGGCGTCGCCGGCCCGGCACTCGCCCATTGGCTGCATCGGATCGGCCACGTGCCGACCCTGGTCGAGCAGGCGCCGCAGTTTCGCACTGGCGGTTATGTGATCGATTTCTGGGGTGTCGGATACCGCATCGCCGAGCGCATGGGCGTCGAGGCCGCCATCCGCGATGCCGGCTACCAGGTCCAGTCGGTTCGTTCGGTCGGCCGTGATGGCGAGATTCGGGCGAGCCTCGACGCCAATGTGTTCCGGCGTGTCACCGAGGGCAAGTTCACCAGCCTTCCGCGTGGTGATCTGGCAGCCGCGATCTATGCCACGATCGAGCACGAGGTCGAAACCGTTTTCGGCGACAGCATCGCCGCAATCCAGCCGCACCCCGATGGCGTGCGGCTGGATTTCGAGCACGGCGACGCGCGCGACTTCGATCTCGTGATCGGTGCCGATGGCTTGCACTCGAATGTGCGCCGGCTCGTGTTCGGGCCGGATCGCGATTTCGAGCGCTATCTCGGCTGCCGTGTCGCCGCGTTCGTGACCGACGGTTACCGACCGCGCGATGAACTCGTGTATGTCACGCACAATGTGCCAGGCCGACAGGCGGCGCGCTTTTCGCTACGCAAGGATCGCACTCTGTTTCTGTTTGTGTTTCGCTCAAACGACGCGCACGATCCGGACGACCTTGCCGCGTGCAAGGCGCTGTTGCGTCGGGAATTCGCCGATGCCGGTTGGGAATGTCCGCAGATCCTTGCAGCGCTGGACGGCGTCGACGATCTCTATTTCGATGTCGTCAGCCAGATTCGCATGCGGCACTGGTCGACCGGGCGTGTCGCGCTGATCGGCGATGCGGCGGCGTGCATCTCGTTGCTCGGTGGCGAGGGCACCGGTCTCGCGATGACCGAAGCGTATGTGCTGGCCGGCGAGCTCAAGCGCGCCGGAGCCGATCACCGTCGTGCGTTCGAAGCCTACGAAAGGCGCCTGCGCCCGTTCATCGAGGGCAAGCAGGCAGGTGCGCAAAAGTTCATCTCGTTCTTCGCGACACGGACCCGGCTGGGAATCTGGTTGCGCAATGTCGCCATGCGCGCGATGAATATCGAATCGCTGGTCCATTTGTTCGTTGGCCGCGGCCTGCGCGACGAGTTCGAGTTGCCGGATTACGAAATCTAACGCCGGCAATTGAATGGCGATGCGGACTCCGCGTTGCATCGGTCTGTCGTGACCATATGGACGGTCGCGGAATTGACGTTTTCCTGCACCCCTTGTTGCCGGCATCGGATATGATCCGAGCGAGCCTTGCGCACCTGCATGCGCATGACGATTCGGTGGGCATTGGAGGGAAGCGATGGCTGACCAGAGCGACACTTTCCTGCCGACCCGGCGCGCCGTTTTGCGCATGATCGGTCTGAGTGCGGGCAGTGCCGCGATGTATCAGGCGATGATCGCGCTGGGATTCGCGCGCGAATCGAAGTACGCCGGTCCGGTCGATCTCGCCGGCGCGCCCGCCGGCGCATCGGTCTTGATTCTTGGCGCCGGTCTCGCCGGCATGACCGCGGCTTACGAGTTGCGCAATGCCGGGTACAGGGTGCAGGTGCTCGAGTACAACGATCGTCCCGGTGGTCGCAACTGGACATTGCGCGGCGGAGACAGTTACACCGAGCTCGGCGGTGCGCGCCAGAAGTGCGAGTTCGATCAGGGCCTGTATATCAATCCCGGCCCGTGGCGGATTCCGTATCACCATCAGAATCTGCTGCATTACTGTCAGGTACTCGGCGTCAAACTCGAGCCGTTCGTGCAGGTCAATTACAATGCCTATCTGCACCGCCGACTTGCCTTTGGAGGCAAGCCGCAGCGCTATCGGGCCTATCGTGCGGATTATCAGGGCATGATCGCCGAGTTGCTGGCCAAGAGCGTCAACCAGCACGGACTCGATGCGCCGCTGGACAGCGAGGATCGCGACAAGTTGCTCGCATCCTTGAGTTCGTGGGGGTTTCTCGACCAACAATATCGCTACGCGCGCGGTGACAGGAGCAGCGCGCAACGCGGCTACGACAAGGATCCGGGTGGCGGCCTCGACGGCGAGCCGATTGCGTCGCAGCCAATGTCGTCCACGGACGTTCTTCGGTCGCAACTATGGCAATCGCTGTTCGTCAACGATCTATATGAATTCCAGACGACGCTGTTCCAGCCGGTCGGTGGAATGGGCCATATCGGCGAGGCGTTCGGACGCGAACTGGGCAACCTGATCCAATACAACTCCAAGGTCGTTCGCATTGCGCAGGACGATCACGGCGTGACCGCACACTACCAGGACGCCAAGCGCCCGAATGGTACGCGCGAGGCGCGCGCAGATTGGTGTCTGTGCACGATTCCCTTGTCGATCCTGAGCCAGATTCCGATGAACGTCGGCGCTGACATGGCCGCAGCGATTTCGGCGGTTCCATATGCCGCGTCGGCCAAGATCGGTCTGCAGTTCAAACGCCGCTTCTGGGAAGAGGACGAGCAGATCTACGGTGGCGTTACTTTCACGGACCTGCCGATTTCTATTATCAGCTATCCGTCATCCGGTTACTTTCAGCGCAGTCCGGGGGTGTTGCTGGGTGCTTACGCCTGGGGAGCGAATGCGTTCCAGTTCGCCGCAATGAGTCCGGCCGAGCGTGTGCGCGAAGCCGTGCGCCAGGGCAGCCAGATCCATCCGCAGTACATGAACGAATTTCAAAACGGCATTGCCGTCGCCTGGCATCGGGTGCCGTTTGCGATGGGTTGCTTTGGAGAGTGGACCGACGAGTTGCGCGGCAAGCACTACGACAGCTTGTGTCGGATCGACGGTCGCATCGCGCTGGCCGGTGAACACGCCTCCTATCTGCCGGCATGGCAGGAAGGCGCCGTCACGTCGGCGCTGGATGCAATCCGGCGCCTTCATCCGCGTGTGGTGGCTGGAGGTGTCGCGTGAGCGTGAATCGGAAACACGCAACTTGCATGCAGCGACTGCTGGTTGCGCTGGCGGGATGGATGCTGGTCGGTGTCACGCACGCCCAGGCGGTCGAGCGCGCGATGCTCGATCGCGCCGAGCTTGCGCATGCAAGCGGTGAACAGATCTACCATCACGTCTGTCAAGGTTGTCATATGGCCGATGCGCGAGGCGCCAGTGGCGCCGGAACCTATCCGGCCTTGGCGGCCAATGCGCATCTGGCCTCGGCACGCTATGCAGCAGCCGTCGTCCTCAACGGACGAGGCGACATGCCATCGTTCGTCCCGCGCCCGGAGCTGCACGGGTTCGAGGCCATGGTGCGGGTCGGCCTTGCGGACGCCCAGATCGCCGCGGTGGTCAATTACGTTCGCGGCCATTTCGGCAACCATTACGATGATGTCCTCACTGCCGGGGATGTTCGCGCCTTGCGTGTGCCGCCCGCAAGGTCGCCATAAGTTCCGCGTGACGGGCGGTTACAGATCGGCAGGCCGAGGTGCGTGCGAAGCTAACCTCAAGCGGCTTCTCCTCGTCTCGGCAATTTCCAGCCCGGCCGGATGAAATGGCAGGTGTAGCCGGTCGGATAGCGCACAAGATAATCCTGGTGTTCGGGCTCGGCTTCCCAGAAATCGCCAGCAGGGGTCACTTGGGTCACGACCTTGCCGGGCCATAGTCCCGAAGCCTCGACATCGGCGATTGTGTCTTCGGCGACGCGTTTCTGCTCGTCGCTGGTGTAGAAGATTGCCGAACGATAACTGGTGCCGCGGTCGTTGCCTTGGCGATCCAATGTGGTCGGATCGTGGATCTGGAAAAAAAATCCCAATACGTCGCGAAAGCTGATCAGCTGCGGATCGAACAGGATCTCGATCGCTTCGGCGTGACTGCCGTGGTTGCGGTAGGTGGCATTCGGCACATCGCCACCGGAGTAGCCGACGCGCGTCGCGATAACGCCGGGTTGCTTGCGGATCAGGTCCTGCATGCCCCAGAAACAGCCGCCTGCGAGGACGGCACGTTCAGTACCGGCGCTCATGACGGAGTCTCCGCCGTGAACAGCTTGCGATAGTCGCCGTAACCCTCGCTTTCCAGTTCGTCGACGGGAATGAAACGCAACGAAGCGGAGTTGATGCAATAGCGCAGGCCGCCCGCGTCGCGCGGACCGTCCGGAAACACGTGGCCGAGATGGCTGTCGCCATGGGTCGAGCGCACTTCGGTGCGGAGCATGCCGTGGCCGTCATCACTATTTTCGACGACGTGATCGGGCTCCACCGGCTTGGTAAAGCTGGGCCAGCCGCAGCCGCTGTCGAACTTGTCGAGCGAGCTGAACAGCGGTTCGCCGGAAACGATATCGACGTACAGGCCCGCTTCCTTGTTGTCGTCATACAAGTTCTGGAACGGGCGTTCGGTGCCGGCCTCCTGAGTGACACGGTATTGCTCCGGCGTAAGTTTGGCGACGGCTTCCGGCGTCTTGCGATAGTTCGACATGGTGCGCCCTCATGGGTCCAGGTGTGTTTGTAGGTGTTGCGGGCGGTAGTGGAACACCGATGTGCGTGCAGCTCCGCGCAAAGCACTCTAAATGGGGTCGCATAGTGAGACCCCAAGCGGGAAGAGTATTAGGGTGTCAGGGCCTGTGTACGCATGGTGCGGCGATACGAAAATCAGGCGGGGAGGCGCGTGGCCCGGCCTAGCGTTGGGTTGCCGTGTCGCCTGGGTGGTACACGTGCTCGGTGTGATCCTCCAGCTGCTCCGGCCAGAAATAGACCGTGCGCAGGTTGCCTGTGGTGTAGCGCTCGGCTTCGTCGTTGAAGTGGGGCGAATCCGGATGCCCACTCTCACCGCCGGCGGTGACGGCGCGCGCATGCACTTTCGGACCGAACTCGACCACGGCGACGAAGCTGTTGCCGCTGGTGCCGTAATAGCGCTTCGTGCCGGGCCAACGGTGTGCGCCGAACGATGCCAGTGAGCCCCAGCGTGACGACACGAACGGCACCGGGATGCTTGGTTTGCTGTCGTCGAATGGCTGCACAATATCTGCGTTTATGCGCTGGAAACGATTGATTTGTCCCCAGGCGGTGCCCCAGCTGCCGAAATCGGTTTGCAAACGATCGGCGGCCTCGGACAGTGCCTTCAGGCGCGCTGCGCTGCCGGCGCGTTCGGCAATGTAGTCGTACATCCGCGTCACGCGCGCCTGTGGGTCGAGACTGCTTGCCCGGGCTGCCGCACTGACTTCGTCCCACAATGTATCGCCCCAGAACACGGCCAGAGAAGTTGGCATGGAAGCGATGCCCCAGCGGTAATCCCAATGCCGCAGGAGCGCGATCGGGCCCTGCAATTTTTGCTTCAGCGGATCGGCGGCTGGCAGGACATCGTAGTCGGCGACCAGAATCGGGATCTGCCGTGCGAATTCCGGCAGGTAAGAATCAAAGGCATCAGTGATCAGTTTGGGGACGCTGAAGTCGGTCGCGCCAGTCAGCATGCGTGTGGCGTGGATGCCGCGGGGATTCTCGCCGAACGTGTCCATGTAGCGCGGGAAGTTTTCGCGCTTCGGACTGTACTGGGCGGCGGCCGAATACGGCCAGTCGTTGGTATTGAATACCCAGCCGTTGGGTGGATTCACGACACTCGGCAACTGGTTCAGCGGCGTCAGGCCTTGCCAGTCGGTGGCCGGATTGCTGCCGTCCACGAGTCTCGTATAGTCGAAGCGGTCAGCGCGTTTCGGAATGAATTGAGGATGCAGATAGGCGATCTCACCCTTGTCATCGGCGAACAGCGTGTTGTTGGATGAGTTGGCTTTGAGTTCGGCCACTTTCATGTAGCTGGCGTAGTCGGATGTCTTGGTGCGCAACCAGCTTTGTTTCAGCGCCGGGATCGGCGTGTTCATCAGGTCCATGGCAATCCACTTGCCGTGCGCCTTGCGCACGATCGGGCCGTGGTGGGTGAAGTACGCGGTGAATGTGCGCGTGGCCATCGAGCCGTCGGCGGCTTTGTACGGGATGCTTATCTGGCGCGTGGTGACCGGGCGCAAGTTGCTGCCGTAGCGATAGAACAGCTTGCCGCCCTTGCGCACGATGGTTTCGGCGAACTCGTCGACGACGTCGGCGCCGGTGGAGGTGTGCATCCAGCCAACGTGTTTGTTGAAGCCTTGATAGACGAAGAATTGTCCCCAGGTGACGGCACCGTAGGCATCCAGCCCCTCATCGCTGGACATCTGCAACTCGGAGCGGAAGAAGAACGACGTGTGCGGATTGATCAGCAGCAGCGCATGGCCGTCGACGGTGAGTCTGGGCGCGATGGCGATGCCGTTGGATCCGGTCGGTTCGACCCAGGCCGGATGCAGCTCGGCCAACGACGGCGGCGCGTTGTCGTCGCCATAGAAGTCCGCAAGCTGCTTCAAGTCCACGCGCTCGATGTCGCCGCCGATGCTGCCTTCGGTGAAGCTCAGCGCCATCCACGGTTCGAAGTGCGTGATCACTTTCGGATGCACATCCGGATGGGTGGCCAGGTAGTAGTTCAGCCCGTCTGCCCAAGCGTTCATCAGTGCCTGCAACCAATGGGGACTTTGCACGTAGAGCTTCTTCAGTTCCATTGGTTCGATGTAAAGCTTCTGCCGCAGATCCATCCAGATTGCCGACTTTCCTTTCGCCTCGGCGGTGCGGCCAAGCGCGGTCGTGTAATTGGTCTCGACGCGGTTGAAGTCGTCTTCGGCCTGGGCATAGGTCATGCCGAACACCGCGTCGGCGTCGGTCCTGCCGTGCACGTGGGCGATGCCCCAGTCGTCGCGGGAGATGGTCACCGCCTCTGCCTCACGCTGCTGGCGCGCTGTCTCGCATGGAGCGGGTCGCGTCGCTGCGGCGATGACGGGCGCGTACATTGCGGTCATCAGCAACAGGACGCACGCACAATTGAGCCGACGCGATGGACGAAGCCGGTATTGCGGGACGGGGGTGGACATCAGCGTAGCCAATATCATCGGGGTTGGCGCGCGCGCAAGAAGGGCTTTTTCGCCAATATTTGTGCATCAATGACGTTGAGGGCCCCGGCGCGATTGAATGTATGGGTGGCGATTACGTCTTTTGCCCAGTCCGGCCCGGCATGTGATACGACCACTTCGCGGTAATATTGCTCGTTCAGGACCTCGACGCACGTAAACACGAATCCGCGTCCGTAGCGTCCGGAGCAGTCCTGGGCCGGGCGGTACAGCTGCCCGCGCTCTGAAAACAGGTTGCCTGCCGGGCGTGCCGACTTGCAGTCGGATACGATCGGATTCATCGGGTGCGGCGTCCACGGGGATCCGAAGGGGCGATCCGAATGGAACAGAAAGAGCTCATCACAGGATGATGCCCCGGGATTCTCGATCATGTTTGCGAACAGCCAGCACTTGCCTTCGTGGAACGCAAGCGTCGTGTCGTATGCCTTGACGTCGGACATGAGATTTTCCTGAAACTCCCAGGAGTATGGAAAATCCACGCAACGGTATAACTCGATTGTCGAATTTTCCGCCGACTCGGGGATCATGTAGAACTGACCATCGTGGCGGAAGATGAATGGATACGACAGGTGATAGGGCCGTTCGAGCACAATCGTCGGATCGCTCCAGTTTCCGGCATCGTCCATGATCATCACCGCGATGTGGCCCTTGCCGGTCGCGAACATGTATTCCTCGATGAACAGGTAGTAGCGCCCGCACCACTCGACCGCATGCGGGTCCGCCCAGAACCGGTCATGCGGCGGCATCAGCCGCTTGTATCGCCACAGAGATGACGACATTTCCGGTTTCACGTCGTACAGCAGGATCCACTGCGGGCGATATCTTGCGTGGCGCCAGAGCATCCGGCCTTTTTCGACGATCTTGCTGCCGACAAGTCTTGCGTATTCCGCGTTGGTGGGCTGCCGATAGAATTGGCGCGAATAGATCATCGGGTGCGCATTGCGTTCGGCAACACGCCGGAAGAATTCCGCGGAGCCGAGCTCGTACAGGTCGCGCAAACAGCGCGGAAGGAACGACGACGATTTCCAGAAGTAGTTGCGCCGGTTGTCGAGAACCGACATGTCATTGGTGCAGGAAAAAGAACGGTAGAGTACCGTGCCGTTGTCCAGGTCGTCGGTCAGGATCTGCACAATGCAACCGGTCTCGGGGCGCCCCAGCATCGACTCCCAGAAACCGGCCGGACCACCGCGATTGATGAGGTTGTCGGCATGGTGATACGACCAGACACCGTATCGTGCAACTTCAAGGATGTCCCCCTTCAGGACCCGGGAACCCATTCTGACCAGTACGTCCGGATCGAATTCCCGGACGCGGCGCAGATCGTCAGCCGAGTATCGCTCGGACCACTTGCGACGCGCCGGTCGGGCCTCAATGATCGGTACCCCGGCCAGCAGTTCCTTGAGATCGCGTTTCTCGTCCGAGTCTGGCAGGAAGGTTTTGCGTTCGATCAGAACGCCATAGGCGATCTCGAGCAGTTTTCGTGTCGCGACCCGGATGATTTTCCCGCGATTACGGAAAAGCTTGGCAAATATTCCGTCGCCCTTGTGTATCGATGCGGCGTTGGTGGTGTTCGCAACCACGAAGCATACTTGCGCGTAGTCGCTCGCCTGGATCCGCTGAATCATCAGCCAAGCCCAAGACGATGTCGAAAAATCGTCCAGCAGCAATCCGATTCTTATCTTTCGCGCACGCGGCGAAAGACCCGCCAGATTATCTTTCACCGCCGATCCATTCGGTTTCAGGTTAGCTCTGATCCGTTCATGCGGAATGCCGCCCCGCGCAACGTGGACCGCCTTCGGCCGCGACACGCCGATCGATGGCTCGTCGTCTTTTCCCCCTGCGATATGAAATCAACGTTCACATGTGTCCTTCCGCGGCAATATTGATGAACGGCGGCTTGGTCAGCCAGATGGCGCCGATGATGAGCACAAACACGATCCCGAACAACCAGAATATATCGTTGATCGCCAGCGTCAGCGCCTGGCGATTGAGGATTTGCTCAAGTGCCGCATAACCGGGCAGGTCCGGAAAGTGCATACGGGAAAGCATGTCCAGGTAGTGCGCAGTGCCGGGGCTTGATGTGCGCACGTTCTCGACAAGGATCGCGTGGTGATAGATGCCGCGATGTTGCCACAAGGTCACCGTTACGGCAGTTGAAATGCTGCCGGCAATGGTGCGGAAGAAATTGGACAGACCCGAAGCGTTGGCGACTTCTCCGGGTTTGAGCCCGGACAGCAAGATCTGGTTGAGTGGTACGAAGAAACAGGCGACACCGAATCCCTGCACGAGGCGCGGCATGATCAGTTGCCCGAACGAGGCGTCGGTATTGAAATGCGAGAACCAGAACGAAGTGAATGCAAATACCAGAAACGCGAACGTGGTCAGCGCGCGCAAGTTCAGCCTGCGCATGTTGGCGCCGATGAACGGCATCAGCACGAGCGCGATGATTCCGACCGGCGCGGTGGCAAGTCCGGCCCAGGTTGCCGTGTAACCCAATACCACCTGAAGCCAGAGTGGATATACCACGTTGATGCCGAAGAAGGCGAAGAAGCCGAGCGAAAGCGCGATGGTGCCATAGCGGAAGTTGGGCTTTCGGAACAGCGAAAGATCGACCGCCGGATGTTCGTCGGTCAGCTCCCAGACGATCAGGAATGCCAGGCTGATCACGGCGACAATGCCGAGTGCAAGGATCACGGGCGATGCAAACCAATCCTTGTCGTTGCCGTTGTCGAGCATGAACTGCAGACAGCCCACCCCGATCACCAACAGCATGATGCCGGTCAGGTCGATGGGCTTTCTCTCGGTCGTGCTCTCGCGCCGGCTGAGCAACGACCATGTCACCAGAGCGGCCAGCGCGCCGACCGGAACGTTGATGAAGAAGATCCACGGCCATGACAGATTGTCGGTCAGCCAGCCACCGAGAATCGGACCCATGATCGGAGCGATAAGGATGGTCATTGCCCACAGTGCCATCGCAAGACCCTTTTTTTCGTTCGGGTAATTGTTCAACAGCAACGTTTGCGACAACGGCACCATCGGCCCGGAAACCGCGCCCTGCAGCAGCCGGAAAACCACCAGCATCGGCATGCTGATCGACAACCCGCACAGCATCGAAAACAGAACGAACAGGCTCACCGAGATGCAGAATACCTTCACCTCGCCGAAGCGGCGTGCAATCCAGCCGGTCAGCGGTTGCATGATCGCGCTTGCCAGCGAATACGAGCTTATTGCCCAGGTGCCTTCCTGGATGCTCACACTCAGGCTTCCGGCGATGTGCGGTACCGACACGTTGACGATAGTGATGTCGAGTACCTCCATGAACGTGGAGAACGCGACAAACACCGTCAGCAGAACCAATGCGCCGCCGTGCAAGGGCGCTTTGCGTTCGTTCTGCCCGGAACCGATCATGCGTGTCGATCACCTTGCGGCGGTGTCGGGTGCGGCGTCACCGAGATTCGCGCGGATTATCGCGTCGGCTTGCGCGTCGGCGCCTCGGTAGTCGTTTCTGTACACGCTGGTGTAGGTGACTGGCGGATTGTTTTCATTTTGCGCCAGTACATGACCGGAACGATCGTGGGTATCGATCGTGACCGACGCCGACAGACCGACACGCAGCGGGTGATCATGCAGTTGCTTGGCATCAATCGCGATGCGCACCGGCACGCGCTGCACCACCTTGATCCAGTTTCCCGACGCATTCTGCGGTGGCAGCAGGGCGAACGCACTGCCGGTGCCGGGGCTGAGCCCACTCACATGGCCGCGAAAAGTGACGTCATCACCGTAAAGATCGGTTTCGATTTCCGCCGGCTGGCCGATGCGTACATGGGCGAGATCACTTTCCTTGAAATTGGCGTCGATCCACAGATTGTCCAGCGCAATGACGGTCAGCAGCGGCTGACCGGGCTGTACTCTTTGTCCGACCTGCACGCTGCGTTGTGCCACGTAGCCGGAAACCGGCGCGACGATGGCGTCGCGCTGAGAGTTGATCCAGGCCTCGCGGAATTGCGCGCGCGCCTGCATGACCGCCGGATTCCGGGCGATCGACGTGCCATCGACGGAGGCATGCGCGGCGCGCGCATTGCGCTGTGCGGTTTCCAGCGCGGCGCGCGCGCTGGCAACTGCGTCCCGTGCATGCGCAAGTTCCTCCGGCGCGATTGCATCGACAGTTTTCAATGGCGTGCGTCGTTGCAGATCAGCCAGTGCCTTGTGCAGACGCAAGCGGCCGCTGGCAACTTGTGCATCGGCGGCGGCGGCATTGCCGCTTTGCTGGCGCACCTGACGCACGGCTTGTGCCAACGCGCTCTTCGCCTTGGCCAGGTTCACTTCGGCATCGGTGGGATCCAGCCGCACCAGTACATTGCCGGCCCGCACCAGGCGAGTGTCGTCGGTACGTACTTCGATCACGGTGCCGGGCACCTGCGCGGACACCATCACCTGATTGCCGCCGACCTGCGCGTCATCAGTGGTCGCGCGTTGCGAAAAAACGAAGATCCATACAAGCAGCCAGACCACGCCGGCGATGACGAACAGACAGGCGAGACCGATCAGCAGCGGCTTGCGCTTGCCGCGCAATGCGTTTTTCTTGTTGCCATTGCTGCGCTCGTCGCCGTTGTTGGCGTCGCTGTCGCTTCCACTACCGCTGCGATTTTCATCTTCCCGCAGCCGCGCAGTGTCGTTGTGCGCGTTGCGTGAACTGTCCGCATCACGGCGTTCCTGATCGCCGGGTGCAGACGATTTCGGCTTGTCCTGTTTTTCGTTGGTCATGGTGACTGCGATCCGGTCCGTGCAGGTGTGGCGGATGCTTTGGAAGACGGCGACGTACGGTAGCCGCCGCCGAGCGCCTTGATCAAAGCGATGTCGGCTGCTGCCCGTTGCGCAGCCAGTACGGCGGCTGCGTCGCGCTGTCGCAGCAGTTGCATGTCGGCCGCAATCAACGCGCGACGATCGGAAACGCCGACGTGCACGCGTGCGGCGGCGAAGTCGCGCTGTTGTCTTGTTGCCGTTACTTGCATGGCCTGTTCGTCGGCGCGTTGCATCGCCAGCGTCAGCTTCAGCGATTGCGTAGCCGCATCGCGCGCGGCGTCGACCACGGCGGCGTTGTAGTCGGCGATTGCGTTGTCAAGCCGTGCACGGTCGATCCCGTACCTGGCGTGCAGCGATCCGGTATCGAAAAGCGGCAGATGCATCGCAGGCGCGAACTGAAGCACCCGGCTGCCGGGTGCGAGCAGTTTGCCGAGATCGATACTCGAGAAGCCCGCCATCGCCTTGAGGTTGATGTCCGGGAAGAATGCCGCGCGCGACTGCTCGACGTTCTGCACGGCGGCCTCCACCCGCCAGCGGCTAGCGGCAATATCGGGACGACGCGCCACCAGATCGAGCCCGGCGTCCGCTGGCAGCCCGCTATCGATCTTTGGTAGCGGGCGCGTGTCGAGATCTGGCAGATCGGCAGGGGCGACGCCGAGTAGAGCGGCGACGGCGACCAGGCGCACTTGCGCGGAACCCTTGGTAGCGAGCACTAGTTCGCGTGCCTGCGACAAGGCTTCATCGGCCTTGCTCAGGTCGTCGGGATTCTCGATGCCCTGTTTGGTGCGCGCCGCGACGATGGCGCGATTGCGCCGCTGCGCCTCAACCGCGGAGCGCGCCAAGGCCAGCCGCGTCCGGTCGCCCTGCCATGCGAAATAGGTGTCGGCGACGGCAGTGGTCAGCAATAGCGCGGCGGCGTTGCTTTCGGCTTGCGCCGCGCGCGCCTGACTGATTGCCGCCTCGATCGCGGCGCGGCGCCGACCCCAAAAATCGAAGTCATAGGAAAATTGCAGACCGAGGTCGCCTTGGTTGTACCAGGTGAAACCGAGAAACTGGGTTGGTATGAAGCCGTTCTCGCTAAGGCGCTGACGCTGCGCCTGGGCATTTGCATCCAGCGTCGCGCCACCCTCGGTGCGCGCCTGCTTTACACGTTGTACCGCGACCCGGAAGCGGCTGCGCGCGCTGGTGAGCGACGGGGCTTCGCGCAACGCGCGTGCCTCCAAATCGTCGAGTTGAGGGTCCTTGTAATGCTTCCACCAATCTGCAGCGGGCCAGCGCGCTGCGTTGTCGACCGGCACGCCGGCCAGTGGTGCGTGCCGATCGAGCGATGGTGGCGGCAGTTTGTCCGGCGCCATGGCGCAGGCGCCCAGCACCAGCCCGATCAGAGCGAGCGACGTATACCGACCGATCATCGGTGTGTCTCGGCCACGGTGTCGATCGAATCGATCAAGCGTTCCAGCAGTGATCGCATGACGCGCTTGTCGGTTGCGCTCAACACGGAAAACGAAGCGCGCAGATCAGGCAACAGTTGCGGCAACAGCTTGTCGACAAATCGCTTGCCGGCGGCCGTGATGCGTAGTTCTATGCGTCGCCGATCCTGTTCGTTCGGAGTGCGAGTAACCAGCCCGCGTTCGACCAATACGTCGGCGATCCGCGTCATGTTGGTCCGCGTCTGCACCACATATAGGCAAAGTTCGCCAGGAAATGCACGTCCGGCGGGGCTGCTGTACAACTGCATCAGGACGCGGAAGTCACTCTCGTTCAGGCCTTGTGGCCTGACCACCTCGATGATCCGTGCGGTGAGTCCGTCCGCGGTCAACTTCAGCAGGCGGACCAGCATCACATCCTTTACCGGCAAATCGGGCATTCGATGCGCCACATGACCCACACCGGCCTCGATTCCCTGCATGTGTCGGCGCAGATCACCCATCGCGGACTGGCGCTCTGTCAAATAGTTCAGTGATGAACTATTAGTGTAGCAACCGATCTGCCGACGTCAAGACGCTGCGTGGGCGCTTTTGGCCATCGAAGGGCGCCATGGCATTTTTCACTGGCTGGACTGCGACCGGGTCAGCCACTAAGCTTCGTGCGGTCCGGGAGCACGCAGGCGCCGCATCGATATTGGTTCCTGATCCGCCTTGTCGGTCTTGTGCGCCGTCGGCTTCCGCTCCCATTCTCCCAAGATTTTCCGCCATGCCTTCGACTCTTCCATCCGCCCCCGAGCCGGTGCGGCCCAAACATATCTACAGCCTGCATTTCGATATCGTGCACGGCTGCCAGTTGCGTTGCGTCGGCTGTCCCAATTCCACGCTCAAGCCGAAGATCTGGCGCATCAGCGTAGATGACTTTCGCACCTGTCTGGGCAATATCGACGTTGAGCGTGTGCATACGATGCGGCTGTTCAATTTCGGCGAGCCGCTGTTGCACAAGGAACTGTCGCAGATCATTTCGGTCATCGCGGAGCAGCCGTGGAAAGTTTCCATCCTGGAAATTTCCACCAACGCACAACGCGTCGAATGGGTGGACTTCGAGGAGGCGGTCAAGCAGGAAGTGGTTAATCGCCTCGTCGTCAGTTGCGACGGGGATGGCACGCCCGCCGAGTACGAACGCCTGCGGCCGCCATCGAAGTGGAGTCAGTTGATCGAATTTCTCGAGCGCGCGCGCGCACTGCGCGATCGCTGGTCGCCCGCGCTGCAGCTGATCACCAAGACCGTGGTGCGCAACGCGGATGACATGCGGCGGTGGCGCGAGGTCCTCGAACCGCGTGGCTGGACGCCGGAGTTTCGCGGCTGGATGGCCTTGCCGGAGTCGGAAACCAACATGACCAATCGCGAGCTGAAGGTGCCGTCCGGCGCCTGCGTGTTTCTGGCCGAACCCGATGAATACACCGAGCATCCGTGGCATGGCGAAATTCGCTTGTTGTATGTCGATGCGGACGGCACCGTGGTGCCATGCTGCATCCACCCGAAAGCCGGCGATTTCGGCAATCTGAAGCACCACAAATACAGCGAGATCGTGAACGGACGTCTGCGAGCCGAGTTCAAGCAACAGATGACGAATGATCGCGCCGGTATGCGCATCTGCAGCCAGTGCGACATGGGACCGGTCGGCAACGAGGGTCCTTCGTTTCACAGCGCGATGTTTGCCGATATCTAGGTTAAGGGGAATTCTGAACACGTGTCAGCCCATCGGGCTCGTGCAGATCATCCCTGGTGTGGTATCGGCCCTGATGGACTGAACGCCATTCAAACGCAGGCGAACGCGACAACGATATCGCGATGACCTACGCTGTTGCCGGGACTGCAGCCGAGAAGCGAAGACACTCGCGCGATTTGACGCTTGGATCATGCTGCGCCAAGGTCCGGGGTCGTCCTCCAGGGAAAGCATGAATCATCATGACTTGTCATTCATTCGTCGCTGTCGTGATCGCTGGCTTCGGATTGTTCGCATCGACGCTTGCGGCGGCGCATCCGTTTGTGCTGCCCAACACCGAAGTGACGACACTGACAAGTCGCAGGAACGGGCATGAGTACGTGCTGTACATTTCGCTGCCGCGCGATTATGCGACGCATCCGGAGCGACGTTATCCGGTGATCTACACGCTGGACGCGGACTACGCATTTCCGCTGGTGACAACGATCTGCGGTCATTTCGCCGATCGTGGCGATGTGCCTGCGCTGATCGTAGTCGGCATCGCCTACCCGGGCGGCATTGCCGACATCGACTCGTACCACCGCAATCGCACCCGCGACTACACTCCGACGCATACGCTCAAAGGCGGCTATGGCAGGAAAATCCAGACGCTTTCCGGTGGTGGACCGGCATTCCTGAAGTTCATTACCGGCGAGTTGTTGCCGTATGTCGAGTCGCACTATCGGGCTGATCCTAAAAACCGGACTCTGGTCGGACATTCCTACGGCGGCCTGTTCGGCACCTATGTGCTGCTCACTCAGCCGAAGGCGTTTCGCAACTACGTGCTGGTCAGCCCGTCGCTTTGGTACGACGACAAGGTTGCGTTGCGCATGGAAGCGGCCTACGCGCGAGTGCATGATGATTTGCTGGCGCGCGTCTATTTCGTGGTCGGCAGCTACGAGAATCAACCGCAACACGGCCGTGCGATGGTTGACGACATGCGCGAACTGCTGAACCGCTTGCAACGGCGCGGTTACCCGCATTTCGATGGCGTCGGCCGGGTGCTCGATCGCGAGACGCACAACAGCATCTTTCCAGCCGGGGTAACTCGCGGCTTGCGCGTAGTCTTGGGCAATTAGACCGGTTGCACTGGTTGTGCGTCGCCGCTGCTGGTAACGGTAGCTCTGATGGTGTCGAGTTCCGGGACACCCGTTATGCTGTATCCATGAAGACCTACATCGTGCTGTTGCGCGCCGTGAACGTCGGCGGCACCGGCAAGTTGCCGATGACCGAGCTACGCGCGATGTGCGGGGAGGCCGGGTTCGAAAACGTGCGCACGTACATTGCGAGTGGCAATGTTGTTCTGGACAGCACATCCACGGCGAGGCAGGTCAAGCATACCCTCGAGGCAAGCTTGCGGAGCTATGCGGGCAAGCCGGTCGGTGTGTTGGTACGCACGCCCAACGAGATGGCCGCGGTGCTCGCCGCGAACCCGTTTTCGGAAGCCGCGCCGAACCGTACCGTGGCGATTTTCCTGGACTCATCGCCGCCGCCCGACGCATTGGATACGATCAGTGGGTGCAACAGCGAGCAACTCGCGCTCGGAATACGCGAAATCTACGTGCATTATGGTGACGGCATGGCCGATTCGAGGCTGAAGATCCCGGCCGCCAAATCGGGAACCGCGCGCAACATGAACACCGTTGCCCGGCTCGTTGCAATGACCGCGGGATAGCCATGTAAACATCACCTGGACACGGCCATCGCGCGCGCCGCGCCCATCGCCACGGGCACGATGCGCCGGCTGATCTTTCGGTGTCCGCGAAGACGCGGCGTATCATTGCTTTCCGGGGAACCCCCACGGCATCGTGTGCTGTGTCCGTCGAGTATTTTGTGCGTCGGCAACATGGCCTGGGCGTCGAGCGGGCTTCGTTCGGGCGCATTCCCGCGTCCCATTTGTGAGGATGTGTCCATAAACCACGAGCCGTCCATCGACCGACAGAGCCGTCTGCAAACGCTGCTGGGTCACGAATTTTTTGCGCCGCTGCAATGGCGTCGCCGCGTCGCATTGTGGACTGGCGGCATCGTGACGGGTCTCGCTGCGATCTTCTTTGCCCGAGCGGCTGACGCGGCTTCCGGCCTGTTCGTTCGCCTGCTGGCGATCTCGCCATACCTGCCGCTGGCTTTGACGCCGGCCGTTTTTGGAATCCTCGCGTGGGCGACGCGTGGTGTGCTGCGACCGACCCGTGGCAGCGGAATCCCGCAGGTCATCGCGACGATCAGCATCGAAGATGCGGGCTTTCGCCAGCGCATGCTGTCGCTTCCCGTCGCGTTGGGCAAGATGGTGCTGACCTTGTTTGCGCTGATCGGCGGCGCATCTGTCGGGCGCGAGGGACCGACGGTCCACGTCGGCGCCGGACTGATGTATTGGCTCGGCCGCCGATTCGGATTTTCCGATTCACAGCAGATTTCGCGCTTCGTGCTGGCCGGGGGTGGCGCCGGCATCGCCGCAGCGTTCAACACGCCGCTGGCCGGCGTGGTGTTCGCGATCGAGGAACTGGCTGGTACCTTCGAGCATCGGTTCAGCGGCATCATTCTCACAGCGGTGCTCTTCGCCGGCGTGGTATCGCTCGGCGTGCTCGGTGACTATTCCTATTTCGGCATCGTCGATACCGAGTTGCCACTCGGCCGCAGTTGGTTGGCGGTGTTGATGTGCGGTGTTTGCGGCGGTGTCGGAGGCGGTTTGTTTTCACGATTGATCCTGTTCGCCAATCGCGGCCCGCTCGCGCGGCTGGCCGAGTGGCGAAATCGTTCACCCATATTGTTTGCATTCACCTGTGGGTTGGCGTTGGCCGTTATCGGCGTCGCGACCGGCAGCGTGATTTATGGCACCGGTTATTCCGAGGCCCAGGGTCTGATCCACAGCACGCGCGGCGCGGCCGCTAGTTTTGGCTTGGCCAAGCTTGCCGCCAATATCCTTTCGCAGTGGGCCGGGATCCCGGGTGGAATCTTCTCGCCTGCGCTGGCGGTCGGTGCGGGCATGGGTCACACCCTGGCCGGGTTGCTCACATCGGCACCGACGGCGGCAGTGGTCCTGCTCGGCATGGCTGCATTTCTTTCCGGCGTAACGCAAACGCCGATCACGGCTGCGGTTATTTCACTTGAGCTGACGGCCAACCACAGCATGGTAATTCCGATCATGGCGGTGTGCCTGCTCGCGCGCGCGATTTCGACATTAGCCTGCCCGAAACCGGTGTATCGCGCATTGGCGGACGGGGTGATAGCCGAATTCGAGCGACGGCGGGCGGCGGCCGAGGTGGCGGTGGCGGTGCCGCCTCAAACTGCTGCGTGACGGGCACACGACCAAGCTGCGCGAGGGGGAGCGAGACATGATGAGTCCTGCGGTGCTGTTCTGGGGAATGCTGTTCAGCGCGATCGGCGTCGGCTATTTCATGTACGGCAAGAAGCAGATGCACTGGCCGGCACTTGCCGCGGGACTCGCGTTGATCGTGTACCCGTACTTTGTTCCGAATGTGTGGTGGCTGGTCGGGATCGGCGCGATGCTGACGCTGCTGCCATGGTGGTGGCGTTGATCCGGCATACGGCTGAAGCACAACAAGGTGCAGTAGCGAGACAACACCGGCCGGGTGAATCAGCGCGTCGAGCGTTTCCCACGGGCCGGTCGCAACGGCCTGTGTGACCGGTGGCCGTTCGTTTGATCCGGCGTATCGGTGCGACGCACGATGCGCAGCTGACGACCGGATACCCAGACTTTCTTCAGATCGCGCAACAATTCCGGCGGCATGCCTTCCGGCAGATCGATCAGGCTGTATTGATCCTGGATGTCGATGCGACCGATGTACTTGCTGTCGAGGCCGGCCTCGTTGGCGATCGCGCCGACGAGATTGCCGGGCTTTACGCCATGCGCATGACCGACTTCGACGCGGAAGGTTTCCATGCCGGATTCGGCGTGATGCGCGCGTTCATCATGCGCAGATCCGCGCGGTCGCGGTGCAGCCTCACGGGTAGCACCGTCGCGGTTGCGGGGACGCAGCACACGCGCTTCGTTGCGTCGCTCGTCCGGTCGCACCGGTTCATTCCGTATTCTGGTTGTGGGCGGCGCCAGCAGCAGTGGCTTGTCACCCTGCACGAGGCGGGCGAGTGCTGCCGCAATCTCGATCGCCGGCACATCGTGATTGCGCTCGTAGTCCTCGACCAGCGAGCGAAATGATTCGAGTTCACCGGCGGCGAGTGTGTCACCGATACGCCGCATGAACCTCGCGATGCGCCGATCGTTCACGATTTCGATCGAGGGCAGATCCATCGCTTCGATGCGCTGACGCGTCGCGCGTTCGATCGCCTTGAGCAGATGGCGCTCGCGCGGCGTGACAAACAGGACCGCTTCGCCGCTGCGCCCGGCACGTCCGGTGCGACCGATGCGGTGCACATAGGATTCCGTGTCGTGCGGAATGTCGTAGTTCAGCACGTGACTTATGCGCTCCACATCGAGCCCGCGCGCGGCCACATCGGTTGCGACCAGGATATCGATCTGTCCATCACGCAGGCGAGCGATGGTGCGCTCGCGTTGCGCCTGCACCATGTCGCCATTGATCGCTTCGGCCGAAAATCCACGCGCTTCGAGACGGCCGGCCAGCTCCTCGGTCGCCAGCTTGGTGCGCGTGAACACGATCATCGCCTCGAACGATTCCGCCTCGAGTATCCGCGTCAGCGCGTCGAGCTTGTGCAATCCGCTGACCAGCCAGTAGCGCTGGCGGGTATTGGTGACGGTTGCGGTCTTGCTCTTGATGGTGATTTCGACCGGAGCATTCAGGTAGGTTTGCGCAATGCGCCGTATCGCACTCGGCATGGTCGCGGAAAACAGCGCGACCTGACGCTCGGGGGGCGTCTTGTTCAGTACTGCTTCGACGTCGTCGATAAAGCCCATGCGCAACATCTCGTCGGCTTCGTCAAGGACCATCCAGTCAAGTGCGGACAGATCGAGCGAGCCGCGCTTGAGATGATCGATCACACGCCCCGGTGTACCGACTACAACGTGTACCCCGCGTTTGAGTCCGCCGAGCTGCGGACCGTAGCTCTGGCCGCCGTAGATCGGCAGTACGTGGAAGCCGGGCACGTGTGCGGCATAACGCTGGAATGCTTCGGCTACCTGGATAGCCAGTTCGCGCGTCGGCGTCAACACCAGCGCCTGCGGTCGGGATTTCGCCAAATCCAGTCGCGACAGAATCGGCAATGCAAACGCAGCGGTCTTGCCGGTTCCGGTCTGCGCCTGCCCCAGGACGTCGGCGCCGGACAGCATATGCGGAATGATGGCGGCCTGGATCGGGGAGGGCGCTTCGTAGCCGATGTCGGCAAGGGCCCGCAGCACGGTGGGTGCAAGGCCTAGTTCCGCGAAGGAGTCGATTTCGGCTTGCATGAATCATCCGGAAGACTGCGCGCTGCGATTACAACTGGTCAGCGCAAGAGGGTCATTGTAGGCGGCACGAGCGACTCGTGGGCGCAACGCTCGTTTCGGGTGGAAATCGCGTGAAGAGATGGTGTGCTGGGCTGCGTCGACATTCGACCCATGGAACCCCATTCGCCTCGTCCGCGCGTCCACCCGGAACCACAGATCACATTTCAACCCATTTCCCAAATGAACGATGCATTCCACAAGTTCGACAGTCTTGTGGTTGGGCCACCCGATGGTCTGCTAAGTTTCAGGCGGTCGCGACAGATCAGCAGGGAAATCGCATGGGCGAGTTCGAATACATCTCGGTGCTTTTGTCGATCATCATCGGCCTCGGCATTACGCAGTTGCTGTCGGGGATCGCGCGCCTGGTTCGTGACGGGCGTGCGCTTTGGTCGGCGTGGTGGATCATGCTCATTGTCGCGACACTTCTGCTCGCGCATTTTCAGGTCTGGTGGGTTTCGTTCGGCTGGCGCCATGTGGATCAGTGGACGTTCTATTCCTACGCGACGTTCATGATCCTGCCGATGCTGCTTTATGTGCTCGCCTATCTGATCCTGCCGGCCGATCTACGCATCGATGGAGCGGAGCTTGTGCTGGAATTTGTGGATCGACGCAAGCCGTTCTATGCGATCGTTGCGCTCGTGCCAGTCGCCAGTTTCTTTCAGCAGTGGATGCTCGCAGGGGGTTTCGAGCTCGATACGGATGCGCTAATCCGCATATTCTGGGTCGTGCTTGCAATACCGGGTTTCATATCGCGACGCGTCAGCGTCCAGGCCAGCGTGGCGGTATTGTTTCTGGCGCAGTTCGTGCTGTACATCTGTGTTCTTTTCGTACGCATGCGCTGATGGCGAGGCGCACGATCAGCCAGTTGCGGTTACCGCGCGCCCAGGCGCGCCTGCTGCATCTGGCTGCACAGGGACTGTTGACGCGTCCGCAGCGAAGGGCGGACAAGTCAGACGTGCTCGCCGCGATTGCGCGTATGCGCCTGTTGCAGATCGACACGATCCATATCGTCGCTCGCAGTCCGTACCTCGTCCTGTTTTCGCGCGTCGGTGCGTATCCGCAGGCCTGGCTCGATGACCTGCTCGAAGTCGGCGCGATCTTCGAGTGCTGGGCACACGAAGCCTGCCTTGCGCCGATGGCCGAGCATGCGCTGCACCGCGCGAACTTGCCGGCGCGTATGAGCCACTGGGCGGCCCGGCGCGCCCTGGCAACCCGTTCGGTCGATGGCGCCGATATGGATCGCCTGCTGGCGCATGTGCGCAAAGCCGGGTCCGTCAAGTCGGCCGATTTCCAGCGCCACGTGGCCAGGGAGGGCGGCGGCTGGTGGAGTTGGACGGCGGAAAAGCGCTGGCTCGAAGCCTGGTTCGCGCTTGGGGAACTCATGATCGAACGGCGCGATAATTTCCATCGCGTGTACGACCTCAGCGAGCGTGTGCTTCAGCGTGCGCGGAACAATGGGTATCTCCCTCCGATCGACGAGCCGCTGCCCCCGGACGCGGTGCGCGGGCGCTGCATTGTCGGCGCGGTGCGGGCCCTCGGCGTGACGCAGGCGAGCTGGATCGCCGATTATTTCCGCATGCGCCCGACGGTTCGCGAAGGCGAACTCACCGCCCTGGTCGAAGCCGGCGAGTTGATCAGGGTCGCGGTTCAGAGTTGGGAGACGGCGGGCTATGTACACCGCGAACATGCCGCGCTGGCTGAAAGGGCTGCGGCCGGCAACTTGCGCGCAACGCATACAACAGTGCTGTCGCCGTTCGATCCGGTGATCTGGGATCGCCGGCGGGCAGCGACACTTTTCGATTTCGATTATCGTCTCGAATGCTATACGCCGGCGCCGAAACGGACCTGGGGCTATTACGCGTTGCCGATACTGCACCGCGGCCGATTGATCGGGCGGCTTGATGCCAAGGCGCATCGCGGCGATGGCGTGTTCGAGATCAAACGCATTTTCCTCGAACCTCGCGAGCGACCGACCGAGACGCTGATACGCGAAGTCGCGCGTGCCGTGCGTGCGTGCGCCGACTGGCACGCGACGCCAGCGATTGCCATCCGTCGCAGCGAACCGCACGGTTTCGCGCGCGTCCTTCGTGGGGCGCTGGCAAATTGATCGCTGCTGCAGCGGTCGATTCGATCAGGATCTGGAACTGCGCGCGGGCCCCGCGCTGCGGTGTCGTTTCGGCTGGCGCGGGCGTTCCCCCGGCACCGTGCGCGCCGCATGATGATGCGCGTGCGGTCGATGCGATGGTTTGGGACGCGTCTTGTGGATCGGGCTGCGTGCAGCGCCGGGCGCGTCGAGGCGCAAAGCCTGCGATGGTTCGAAACCGGGGACTGTCTCGATCGCGATATCCTGCTTGAGCACGCGACGGATATCGCGCAGCAGACCTTCCTCGGCACGGCTCACCAGCGACACCGCGAGACCCTCGGCACCGGCTCGGCCGGTGCGTCCGATACGGTGGATGTAGTCTTCCGGCACATTCGGCAGATCGAAGTTGATGACCGACGGCAACTGCACAATATCGAGGCCGCGTGCGGCGATGTCCGTCGCGACCAGGATTTCGATCCTGCCGCTCTTGAAATCCTTGAGCGCGCGCGTGCGCTGCCCCTGGCTCTTGTTGCCGTGGATCGCCGCGGTGCGAAGTCCGGCTTTGTCCAGATGCTTGCAGAGCTTGTCGGCGCCGTGCTTGGTTCGGCTGAAGACCAGCGTCTGGCCGGCGTTGCAAGACAGGATGTGCAGCAGGAGATCGCGTTTTCTTTCCGCATCCACCGGGTGCACGCGATGGGTCACCGTGGCGACGACGCTGTTGGGTCTGGCAACCTGGATTTCGAGCGGATCGCGCATGAACTGTGCGGCGAGCGCCTTTATTTCCTGCGCGAACGTGGCCGAAAACAACAGCGTCTGGCGAGCGCGCGGCAGCCTTGCCAGGATGCGCTTGATTGCGGGCAGAAAACCCATGTCGAGCATGCGGTCGGCTTCGTCGAGAACGAGCACCTCGATGCCGGACAGATCTGCGCTGCGCCGCTCCAGATGATCGATCAGGCGTCCCGGAGTCGCGACCACCACATCAACGCCACGTTTCAGCGCGTCAATTTGCGGACCCATGCCGACGCCGCCGAATATTGCTGTGCTGCGCACGCCGACGTGGCGGCCATAGGCGCGCATGCTTTCGTGCACCTGTGCGGCCAGCTCGCGCGTAGGTGTCAGGATCAGTGCGCGCGGCTGCCTCGGCGGCGCCGTCGCGCGGGTGCCGTTCGGGCACAGGCGCTCGAGCAGCGGCAACGCAAATGCCGCGGTCTTGCCGGTGCCGGTCTGTGCGCCGGCAACGAGATCGCGTCCTGCGAGTACTACCGGAATCGCGGCAATCTGGATCGGTGTGGGCGTGGTGTAGCCTTGTTCGGCAAGCGCACGCAGCAGCGCGGGCGACAGCCCGGGCAGATTGAAACTCATGTTGGATTGCTCCTGAAGATATGCCCGGAGCGTTCCCAGATGAACCGCGCTGCAGGTGGATTTTTCTGCGGTCGCCGACCGTCGTGGCCTGCGTTCCGGTGTTGCGCGTGGAGCCGAACGGCGAGGGCCGCTGAACACCGATGGCGCGGTGTGCGGGCGGTTTACCGAAGGGAAGTCGGGGATCGACGCGACGAACGAGCGCGCAGCTTACGCGAAACCTCATGGGTTTGCGAGTGTTTTCGGATGGTCCCGTTTGGGTTGCGGGATTTCACGAAGCGTAGGCCTGGTGGCAGTTGACCAGGAGCGCGCGATCGGTAGTCTCTCGGCTTCAGCATGCGCATCACCTTCGAACTCGAACCGGCCGACATCGAGCGCTTCCAGGCGGCGCTTGCGCGTGCACGCGCTGCGGCGCGCTCGGCCGACGAGATCGACGTGGTCGATGCGGCCAAGTACGCCCTCGATCATTTGCTCGCCGGCGCCGCGCCCGGGTATGTGCGCAAGCGCCTGCCGGGTGTGCAGCAACTGATCCTGATGATCGAGGATGACGACTGGGCGTTGCCGGATCCGGAACGCGCGGACGTGATTGAGACGCTGGTCTATTTCAGCGACCCGGAGGATCTGATTCCTGACGATGTCGAGGTGATCGGGCTGCTCGACGATGCGATCATGCTGGAATTGCTGCTGCGCCGGTTGCGATACGTTTTGACCGCCTACTCAAGTTTCTGTGCGTTTCGCGCGAAGCTCGGGAGGCCTCTCGGCACGGCGCGCCACGCGCATGCGGCGCAACTCGCCGCGCAGCGAAGGGTGTTGCAAAATCGCATGCGCCGTGCGCGCAAACGCTACGAAGCATCGCGCGACGCCACAATCAGATAGCTGTTGAACGGTGTTCGTCCCCACAGCGGGTGCGACTCGACGCGCATGCCCGCAGCGCGCAGCGGGGCCTCAATGTCCTCCAGGGCCGGATAATACGCTGCACCTGGCGTCCATCCCACGGTTCGCGCGAGATGCTCTTCCCAGACCGTGGCACGGAAACGCCAATGCCGTGCGCGCAGTACGCTTCGGACAATCAATCGTCCCGTTGGCGATACGCGCGCGGCTGCATCGTGCAACAGGCGGCGTTGGTCCGCTGCGCCGAGATAGTGCAGAACATCGATCAGCGCGATATCGCCGCTGAATTCCGGCAAGCCAACGGCTGCATCGCCCACCTTGACGGTGAACTCGGGAATGTCGCGTGCGGCGTGGGCCGCTTCGCAAACCTTCGATGCGTCGGTGTCGAGCCCGAGGTATTGCCCGCGAAAGCCGCGCTCGCGCAAGTACAGACCCAGCAGCCCGAGTCCGCAACCGATATCCAGCAGCGGCCGATCGCTCGCGTCATTCAGATCGCCGACCGCCTCAAATACGGGATCGAGGGCCAGCTTGAAGCGTGTGTAGACGCGATGCGCGCGTCGACGAAAGCGCGCGGCAATGCGGGTTTGCATGGCCCGTCGAGGCGCATCCGCGATAGCGGCAAAGCGTTGGTCTTCCATGCGGATGCTCATGCGGTTCGTTGCCGACAGGTGTTGACGATGACAGATCATGGCCGTCGGCGCGAGCGACCCGGGGCATCCGCGATGAACCGCGGCAGAGCTCGGCACGGCACGTCACGATGGATCAGATGATGACGGGTCCGCTTCGAATCGGATTTCAGATCGAACGTCAAATCGGTCCCTCGATTGCGCAGCAAAAGGCCACGCGCGCCGCTGTTCAATATCCATTGCATTGGTGCGACCGGTGCGGATTTGCGTGGAGCATGCTTGTGGCGGAACACAACGTGTCGAGCGTAACCGGGGGTCGATCATCCGCTGCAATCGCAGCCCAATGTTTACGCCGGAGCGCTGCCGCAGGTACCGCGGAAGCGCTCCCGGGGGTTCCTCAAGCAGCAGATGCATTTCGATACCCTGACGATAGAGTCGCTCGTGGTCGTGCTTGATCTCGGCGCGCTGGTCGGCGGATTGCTATTTGGCGCCTGTTCCGAGCGCATCGGTCGGCGCCGTGCGATCGTGAATGCCGCGCTGCTCGCGCTGCCGGCGGTGCCGCTGTGGGCTTTCGGCGGCTCGATCGTGTTGCTCGGTATCGGTGTGTTCCTGTTGCAGGTGGTGGTGCAAGGCGCGTGGGGCGTGGGGCGTGGTGCCGGTGCATCTGAACGAGCTTTCGCTCGGCGCGGTGCGTGCCACCTTGCCTGGCAGCGCGGCAACCTGCTCGCATCGATGATCGCAGCGGTGCTCAGCATACTGGCCGTGCGCAATGGCGGCGACTACGCGGTGGTGATGGCGACCTTCATTGCGGGTGTTGCGGTGTTTCTGGCCATCGCCACCGCGCTCGGGCCGGACGCTCGCGGTGCGCTGTTCGGTGGCATGGTTCCGGATACGCGCTGCCACTGACGTGATCCGCTGAAGCTGCTAGGCTCGCGCGCTTTGAGCGATGACAGGACCGGTCATGCAGGTCGCAGCCGACAAGGTGGT
>JBAUWF010000022.1:0-34293 GCA_049583635.1 Rhodanobacteraceae bacterium | reverse complement strand
TCCATGTGCTGGCGCTCGGCGGACGCGATCCTTCGCGTCCGCCCTTCGGGTGTTCCCGCCGGCGGCTGCGATGCTCGGCAGCGCCTACGGCACGAAGATCAAAAGCGATTGGCGTGCCCGCTGTTTGCTGTTGCTGTTGCGTTTGGATCCCGTAGGTGGCGGCGGGTGGCGGACGAAAAGGCCCGCAGGGTCGGCGCGAGGGATCGCGCCGATTCCGCCGTCAGCACACGGAGGCGCTGTCGGCGGAACCCGGCCGTCGCCCGCGTACCTTGTGGGCGAATGCCCGGAAGGCGCCGCCTCCGGGTGGCCCTCTCTTTGGCGACTTTCTCTCGGCCAAACGAGAGAAAGTGGCACGCTCGCCGCCGAGGCGAGCGGAACCTTGCGACAGCATTGCATCGGGCGAGAGAAGCGAAACGGCGAACGTTGAGATGAGGGAAGCCCTTGCGATGGGGCTTGCTAGAATCGCGGGCCCGCCCGCGATCGAAATATCCCGATGCCCCGAAGTCTGCTGTGGTTGATGCTCGCTGTCGCGTGCAGCGCGGTTGCGCAGCGACCGGCTCAACTCGGCCTGTGCACGGCCTGCCACGGCGAGAACGGCATTGCGGTCGCGCCAGGCACGCCAAATCTGGCCGGCCAGGATGCGAAGTATCTCGTCGCCGCACTCGAGCAGTACCGCAGCGGCGAGCGGCCCGACAACGCGATGCGTTCGGCAGCCGGCGCGTTGTCGAAAGCGGATCTGGTCGCCCTGGCCGAGTGGTACGCGACGCAGCCCCGGTGCGGAGCTCGCGTACGATGAGCATGACCGGAAAACTCGTCGGTGCCTTGCTCGGTCTCTTGTTGTTGCACAACCCGATCGGATTGCTGATCGGCGCGGTGCTCGGTCACTTTTACGATGTCGCCGTCTCGCACATGCATCCGGCAAGACACGGACGTGGGTTCATCGAACCGCTGTTCGCGTTCGCCGGCGCACTCGCGAAATCGGACGGCCGCGTTTCCGAGCACGAGATCGCCGCTGCCGAAGCGTTGATGTCGCGCCTGCGCCTGGACAATCTGCAGCGCCGTGCGGCGATCGAGCGATTCGCCGCCGGCAAGCGACCGGATTTTGAGGTGCGTCTTGCGGTAGCCGACCTCAAGGCGTGGTGCGGGCGCCGGCGTGATCTGGCATTTCTGCTGCTCGATCTGCTGCTCGACCTGGTCTACGCCGAGGGTGAGCCGGTCCCGGCGAAAATGGCTTTGCTCAGACAGTTGTGCTGGGCGCTTGGTGTCAGCGATCGCGAACTCGCCGCGCTTGCAGCCATGAAAGGCTACGCGCCCGCGGCAGGGTCATCCTCGCGCAGTCGGTCCGGCCGTTCCCCAAATGGGCCCGATCCGTATGCCGTACTCGGTGTGTCGCGCAGTGACGGCGCGCGCGAGATCAAGCACGCATATCGCAAGCTCATCAGCCAGCACCATCCGGACAAGCTTGGTGATGTCCCGGACGAATTGAAGCGCCGCGCCGAGGATCGTGCGCGCGAAATCAATGCCGCTTATGAGAAGATCAAGGCCGAACGCAGGTTCTAGCTCCACAAATTCGCGATTTCGAAAATCATGCCCAGTCAACCAACCGTCATCGCGCCGTCTATCCTGTCCGCCGACTTCGCGCGGCTCGGCGAGGAAGTCGATGCAGTGCTCGCCGCGGGCGCGGACTGGATCCACTTCGACGTGATGGACAATCATTACGTGCCGAACCTGACCATCGGCCCGGTGGTGTTGCGCGCGCTGCGCGGCTACGGGATCACGGCGCCGATCGATGTGCACTTGATGATCAAGCCGGTCGATCGCATCGTTCCGGATTTCGCCGCGGCCGGCGCCACATTGATCAGTTTTCACCCGGAAGCAGCAGAGCACGTTGACCGCAGCATCGGCCTGATTCACGAGCACGGCTGCGCCGCCGGTCTCGTGTTCAATCCGGCCACGCCGCTCGACTACCTCGACTACGTGCTCGAAAAGCTCGATCTGGTGCTGATCATGTCGGTCAATCCGGGTTTCGCCGGGCAGAGTTTCATACCGTCCGCACTGGAAAAAGTGCGCCGCGTGCGCGAGCGCATCGATGAATGCGGCCGCACGATCCGGCTCGAAGTCGATGGCGGGGTGAAACCGGACAATATCGGCGCAATCGCCGCGGCCGGCGCCGACACCTTCGTGGCCGGTTCGGCCATTTTCGGCGAGCCGGATTATGGCGATGTGATCGAGCGCATGCGTGCGCATTGCGCGAGCGCGTTGTTTGAGTAGGGGTGAGCGCAACTAATGTGGGTGGGGTATGGCTGCGATGGGTTCAGCTGCGCTCAACCCATCCTATGGAAGGATCGCGTGCACGCTGCAACGGATCGATGCTGGCCTAGCGCGTGCCGCGGATCACGATGGTCTTGCCGGAGACATCGACCACGCCCTGCTCTTCGAGCTGCTTGAGCACGCGCCCGACCATCTCGCGCGAGCAGCCGACGATGCGGCTGATCTCCTGGCGCGAAATCGAGATCTGCATGCCGTCCGGATGGCTCATTGCTTCGGGTTCCTCGGTCAGATCGATCAGCGTCTTGACGACGCGACCGGTCACGTCCATGAAGGCCAGGCGACTGACCTTGCGCGAGGTATGCAACAGGCGATGGGTCAGCTGCGAGCCGATCGCAAACAGGACCTTCGGACACTCAGTGTGCAATTCACCCTCGAAGAGATGGAACAGGCGCTCATAGCCGATTTCCGCCAGCTCGCAAGGCGTGCGCGTGCGCACCATGACTTCACGCTTGGGGGTTTCGACGAACAGGCCCATCTCGCCGATGAATTCGCCGCGATTGAGATACGCCAGTATCAGCTCGCGGCCTTCCTCATCCTCGGACGATACCGTCAATGAACCGTCGATCACGTAATAGAGAATGTTGGCCGAATCGCCCGGTCGGATGATCGCGGTCTTGCTCGGATACCGGCGACGCTGACAAAGCTCGAGAAGCCGTTCCATCGCCGCGCGATCCAGCGTGAGCATTGACGGCGGCTGAACCTTGCTGGTCGGACGCTGCAGCGTGTGGCGGAAATCCGGCCCTTTCGCCTGTATTGGCACTGGAGTCCTCCCGTCGTCTTGGTGACCGCGCTTGGTGACAGTGTGGAGCAGCGTCGTCGACGCGCGCGATGCAATGCGGACGTCGACTGTACCCGCGCATCTTATTGCAATTCGCCCCCGGGGTGTGACGAGCACGCATTGCTGCATCGAGCGGCGCGTGCAATAACACGCTGAGCGGGCGTCCCGTAGCAATGCGCGCCTCGACTGCTCCTTCTCCGGTTTGCGCGACCTGCGCGTGTGTTGAGCTCGGCGAAGGCATTGGCGCGAACCAGCTGTTGGACGCAGGACCAGCGGTCCCTGGTATTTCCCGGGCCGAGCCGACGTTTCTTCGCTGGCCGGCATGGTCCATAATTCGTGCGCTCCCGCAGCAGTCGTCCGACGGTTCTGTCGCGTCCTCCACCCCAAGTCGCCCTGACATGGTTGCAAACCGAAATGAAGGGCCGGCGCACAGCACAGGTATCCACGAGGTGGTCAAGCCCCTTCCCCGACTCAAATTGCAGGGTTTCAACAACCTGACCAAGGCGCTCAGCTTCAATATCTACGACATCTGCTACGCGGTGTCGGAAGATCAGCGCCAGCGCTACATCGAGTACATCGACGACACCTACGACGCCGACCGGCTGACCAAGATCCTGACCGATGTCGCCGACATCATCGGTGCCACGATCCTCAATGTCGCGCGCCAGGACTACGATCCGCAGGGCGCGTCGGTGACGATCCTGATTTCCGAGCATCCGGTGGTCGAAAAGCTGGGCCGCGATGTGATCTCGGGCGCCGTGGCGCATCTGGACAAGAGCCACATCACCGTCCATACCTACCCGGAGACCCATCCGCACAACGGCATCGCCACGTTTCGCGCCGATATCGATGTCGCGACCTGCGGCGTGATCTCGCCGCTGCGCGCACTCAATTTCCTGATCGACAGTTTCGAATCCGACATCGTGACGATGGACTATCGCGTGCGCGGTTTCACGCGCGACGTCAAGGGCCGCAAGCACTTCATCGATCATCGGATCAATTCGGTGCAGGAATACCTGGCCAAGCACATCCGCCAGAAATACGAGATGTTCGATGTCAACGTCTACCAGGAAAACATCTTCCACACCAAGATGCACCTGAAGGATTTCGACCTCGATACGTATTTGTTCGAGGCCAACGCGGACGATCTGTCATTCAAGGATCGCCAACGCATCGAGTCGCTGCTGCGGCGCGAGATCGAGGAATTGTTCCACGGTCGCAATCTCACCTAGCGTGCCGGTGCGCGACAGGGTAGGCCTACACCCGGTAGGCCAGCGTCTTCATCACGCCCGACGCCAAGCGCATCAGCGCGGGCAGCGGCGGCGCCAGCGTTTGCGCGCCGGCCGCGAGCGCGCGTTCGGCGTGGCTGGCTTCATCCTGTTTCATCTGTTTGACGATTGCGCGACTGCGCTGGTCGGCGTCCGGCAGTTTCTCCAGATGCGCGTCCAGATGCGCCTCGACCTGACGCTCGGTTTCGAGCACAAAGCCCAGACTGGTTCGATCACCGACCAGCCCCGCGCCGACGCCGATTGCGTAGGCACCGGCATACCACAACGGATTGAACAGGCTCGGCCGGCTCGAGAGTTCTCCCAGGCGTTCGCCGCACCAGGCCAGGTGATCGGTTTCCTCGTCGGCCGCCGCGAGCATCTGCGCACGCACTTCGGCATCGCGCGCAACGGCGGCGTGACCGAAATAGAGGGCCTGCGCGCAGATCTCGCCGACATGGTTCACGCGCATCAGTCCGGCCGCGTGGCGCCGGGCGCTCTCGTCAAGCACGCCATCCACGATCGCGCCCGCCGGCGATGGCCGCCTTGCGACAGGCGCCGGATCGAACACGGTTCCGAGTGCGCGTTCGACCTCCACCAGCAATCGATCCAGCGGCGAGAGTGTTCGAATGCTCATGCGGCAATCTCCAGTTGTTGCGCGAGCAACGCCAGCGGATGCAGCACCGGTAACCCGACGCCGCGCTCATCCAGCCCGTTCTGCAGGTGAATACGGCAACCGATGTTGGTGGTCAACAGCAGATCGGGCGTTGAAGCCTGTGCCTGATCGAGTCTCTCGCCACGCAGGCGATCGGCGAAATCGGGATATTCCATGAAGTAATTGCCGGCCGCGCCGCAGCACTTGGGTTGTTCCGGCAACGCCAGCACGGTCAGTCCCGGAACGCGCGCGAGCAGCGCCCGTATCGCCGCGTCACCGCCGATGACATTGCGCTGCGTACATGGCAGATGCAAGACCGCACGACGCGCGAGCGGGGCGAAGCGGAGCGAATCCAGCATGCTGTCGCGCGCGACGAACTCGTGGATGTCTGCCACCGTGGCAGTCGAGTTTGCCTCGGCGAGTTGCGCGCGCAAACTGCCGAAGCAACCCGATGCGCTGACCAGAATCGTGTCAGCGCGCGTCGCATCGACGGCCTTTACGGTGCGCACGGTCTGCCGTGCGGCCGCCGCGCTGTCTCCGGCATGCAGCGCGAGCGCTCCGCAACAGGGCGTTCCGGGCGGTGTGACCACCTCGTAACCGAGCGCTTGGAGGAGGCGGCTCGCGGCCGCGTGGGTATCGCGATCGTAAATGCTGGCCACGCAGCCGCGAAACAGCGCGACACGCCTGCGCGGCTTCGACATCGCTGGTTGCGATACGCGGTACGGCAATCGTTTCGGCGCTGCCGGCAGCGTCGTCGCGATCCGTCGGAGCAGCGAATGTGCCGGCAACGCGCGTGCGACCGCAGGCAGCCAGCGATCGGCACGCAGCGCGACGCCGATTCTCGCCAGCGCGACCAGCGCCGTCGGCCTTCGCAGCAAGCGCCGCAGTGGCCCCGGCGGCGACCGTCGGCGCGCCAGCTCGGCGCGACTGCGCAGCAGTATCCCGCCGTATTGCACATGCGACGGGCACACCGGCTCGCAGGAAAGACAGGCCAGACAATGATCCAGATGCGCGAGTCCCGTCGCCGTCGGCGCCAGCGTACCGTTCGCGAGCGATCGCGAAATCGCGATGCGTCCGCGCGGCGATTCGGCTTCGTGCGCGGACAACCGATAGGTCGGGCAGTGCGGCAGGCACAGACCGCACATCACGCACTGGTCGGCAAGCGCCAACAGTTCGGCCACGGCCGCCGGTCGGGCTGATTCAGGCATGCGCGCATCCTAGCAGGCGCCAGCGACCCATCGGCTCGCCGCATGCGACTTGAAACGCCCGCTGCACTTGCAGCTCCGGGCCGCATCCGCTATTCTCCCGCGCCTTTCATTGCACCGGCCCGCACCCGACGCATCGGGCGGGCTCATCCGGTTTCCCAATATGAAAACGATCAGCGCCAAAGCCGAGAGCGTGAAGCGCGACTGGTATGTGGTCGATGCCACGAACAAGACGCTCGGACGCCTGTCCACCGAGCTTGCGCGCCGTCTGCGCGGCAAGCACAAACCGATCTACACGCCGCACGTGGATACCGGCGATTACCTCGTGGTGATCAACGCCGAGAAGGTCGCGGTCACCGGCAAGAAGCTCGATGACAAGATGTATCACCGCTTCACCGGCTACGTCGGCAATCTGAAGACGATGCCGCTCAAGAATCTGCTGGCCAAGCATCCTGAGCGCGTGATCGAGATCGCGGTCAAGGGAATGCTGCCGAAGAATCCGCTCGGCCGTGCGATGTACCGCAAGCTCAAGGTCTACGCCGGCGCCGAGCATCCCCATGCGGCGCAGCAGCCGAAGGTTTTGGAGATTTAAGCAAACATGGCAACCCAGCAAAATTACGGTACCGGTCGGCGCAAGTCCTCTGCTGCGCGCGTGTTCCTGCGCAAGGGCACCGGCGCGATCGTCGTCAATGGCAAGCCGCTCGACGAATTTTTCGGCCGCGAAACCTCGCGCATGATCGTGCGACAGCCGCTCGAGCTCACGCAGAACACCGAGCGCTTTGACGTGTTCGCGACGGTTGAGGGCGGCGGCATGACCGGCCAGGCCGGCGCGATCCGTCTCGGCATTTCGCGCGCGCTGGTCGATTACGATGATGCGCTCAAGTCGCCGCTGCGCAAGGCCGGCTTCATGACGCGCGACGCACGCGAAGTCGAGCGCAAGAAGGTCGGCCTGCACAAGGCGCGCCGCGCGACCCAGTACTCCAAGCGCTGATACGCTGCACGGCGTTGCCGCATTGGTGGCGCCGTTTCCACGCTTCAGTACTCCCGCTGCGGGAGGACGCGGATCGCCCGGCGATCCACAGCGGATGCGAAGGTTTGCGAGCCGCCTCGCAGCACCTCGATCCTTCCATCCGCCCGGACCGGTCCTGGGGGATCGTCTAATGGTAGGACTGCAGACTCTGACTCTGCCTATCTAGGTTCGAATCCTAGTCCCCCAGCCAACACGACTTCCCGGACGCCCCAGGAAGTCTCGCAGAACCAAGAAGCCCAGCGTAATTGCTGGGTTTTTTGTCACGTTAGTCGCTGCCAACTCAAGGCGTCGAGATGCTGCGTCAGGCGACGCATGGCTTTCGGCATCCGACCAGCACCGCTTTGAACGAGCAAGGCTATGAAACGGACTGGATCGAGCGGCAACTTGCGCGCGCGGACCCGACAAATACGGGGAACGTTCAACAAGGCGACGTATCTGGAGGACCGACGTAGGACGATGCAGGCGTGGGCGGCTTTGAATTGAAAGCGCTGTGGGATGATGGCACTTTCGGTCCGCAACGCTGCCATCAATTCTCGCGTATCGCCGTAGTGACCGAGCAGATATGGCTTCGCGTAGCGGTTACTATGCTTAGCTCCCTCTTTCCCAGCGAACTCCCGCTGATCCGGCTTTCCGAATTGCAGGGGGCGAAAACCTGGATTGTGGTCACGGACAAGGCAGTTCCATGATGGCGCAGCCGCAGAACGTCGATGACGCAGGACCACTGGGTCGACTGATGGCCATCCATGGCTCGGTTGTCGATGTGCGGTTTTCCACCGGCGTCTTGCCTGCGGTTGATGAAGGCATCGAAATCGAGCGCGATGAGAGCCCTCCCCTTGTAGCCGAGGTTCAACAGCATCTCGATCCGGTCACCGTGCGCGCCGTGGCGTTGGACAACACGGCGGGACTCAGTCGCGGCGCCAGGGTGCGTGCGACCGGAGCATCCATCCGCGTGCCCGTCGGGAATCCCGTGCTCGGGCGGCTTCTCAATGCGGTCGGTGTGCCTGCCGACCGTGGCCCGTCTCTTCCGCCGGATACCCGATACCGCCCTATCCATGCGCCAGCCCCCGCCATCGACCGGCTCGACGTCGGGCTCGAAGTCTTCCAAACCGGCATCAAGGTCATCGATCTGCTTGCGCCGCTGGTCAAGGGCGGCAAGGCCGCCATGTTCGGCGGCGCCGGTGTTGGCAAGACAGTGCTCATCATGGAGCTGATTCGCACGACGGTTGAGCGGCATTCGGGAATCTCGGTCTTTGCCGGCATCGGGGAACGCTCGCGAGAAGGCCACGAGTTGCTGCTGGAACTGAAGCAGTCAGGCGTGCTGGCGCGCACCGCGCTGGTCTTCGGTCAGATGAACGAGCCGCCGGGCGCCCGCTGGCGGGCAGGGCTGACGGCGCTCGCCATCGCCGAGCACTTTCGCGACGAGGCGCATGAGAACGTGCTCCTGCTGATCGATAACGTTTACCGAATGGTGCAGGCGGGCAGCGAGGTATCGGGCTTGCTCGGCCGCCTGCCGTCTCGTGTTGGCTATCAGCCGACGCTGGCGAGCGAGATCGCCGAGCTGGAGGAGCGGATCGCGTCGGTCGCGGGCGCAGCAATCACGTCGATTCAGGCGGTCTATGTGCCGGCGGACGATTTTACCGACCCGGCCGTGGCCGAGATATTCAGTCATCTCGATTCCTCGATCGTGCTGTCCCGCGACATGGCGAGCGAAGGCATGTATCCGGCAGTTGACCCGCTGGCCTCGACTTCAAGCTTGCTCGATCCGCGCCTTGTCGGCGAGGCGCACTACCGGATCGCACAGGATGTCCGGAAGACAATCGCGCATTACCGCGAGGTTCAGGAGATCATCGCGCTTCTCGGCATCGAGGAACTGAGCGCGGCCGATCGCAGCATCGTCAACCGCGCGCGGCGTCTGATGCGTTTCCTCACGCAGCCTTTCATGGTCACCGTTGCCTTTACCGGCAAGGAAGGCCATTCCGTCGAACTCGACGATACGCTGGCCGGCTGCCGTGCGATTCTCGACGGCGAAGCTGACGATTGGGCCGAAAGTTCGCTTTACATGGTGGGCAGCCTCGATGAGGCACGTACGCGTGAGCGCGTGGCAGCAAAGGGGGTGGCATGAAGCTCTCTGTCGCCACCCCTCTCGCGATCGTTACCGAATCGCATGACGTGGCGCATCTTCGTGCCGAGGATGAAACCGGTGCCTTCGGTATCCTGCCCGGTCATGCGGATTTCCTGACGGTGCTGTCGCTGTCGGTGGTGAGCTGGCGCGACCGCAAAGGCGCCGAACACCATCTGGCGGTTCGCGGCGGCATGCTCGAAGTACGCGGTGGTGACGCGATCACCATCGCCACGCGTGAGGCGGTCGCGGATGACGATCTGCAGCGCCTTCAAACCGACGTGCTCGCGTCGTTCCAGCGCCGCACCGAGGAGGAGACGAGGGCGCGCACAGACGCACAGCGCCTCTATCTCGCCGCCATACGTCAGATTTACCGCTTTCTCAAGCCCGAACGTGCTTCCTCCGTCCCTGGCGGGCCGGGAATCATTGCGCAGGACGGATTTCCGCAATGACCGGACAGCGCGAAGATCACGAACGACTGGATGAGGCCGTAAGAACGCGGCAGGAACGACGCGAGCGCTGGCAGCGGGAAGGCGAGCGCTCGATCGGTCAGAATCTCGCGATGATCGGCGCGCTCGGCTGGACCATCGTCCTGCCGACCCTGATCGGCATCTTCGCCGGGCGCTGGCTCGACCGGCACTTCGGCATGGGCGTTTTCTGGACTCTCGGCCTGCTGGTCGCCGGCCTTGCCCTCGGTTGCACATTGGCTTGGAAACGGATGCACAGCGAATGACACACACAGCCTTGATTTCCAGTCTCACAGCCTTGACGGGTTTTGCGGGCTTTGCCTTCGGCCTTCTCCACTTCGCGGCGCTGAAGCGGACGACCGTGCTTCTTGTTTCAGGGCAGGGCTGGCTTGGTCCGCTCGCGCTGACGCTGGGCCGCATCGGCGCGACCGTCATCTTTCTTTTTCTGGCCGTAAAGCTCGGCGCTGGCCCGCTGCTAGCGGCTTTTGCGGGGTTTCTGCTGGCGCGCGCGCTGGCGCTGCGCGCGGGACGGAGGGCCGCCTGATGCAGGGATCGCCCCTGACCAGCACCGTTCTTTTCCATCTCGGCCCCGTGGCGATCACGCGTCCAGTCGTAACGACATGGGCGATCATGTTCGTGCTGGCCGTCATCTGCCGGCTGGTGACGCGGCGCCTGCAAGCCGTGCCTGATGGACGCCAGGCTGTGCTTGAAGTGATCATGTCCGGCATCACCGGCCAGATTCAGGATGTGCTGCGCAGCGATGCGCGCCCTTTTCTTCCGCTGGTGGGAACACTGTTCATCTTTCTGGTCGTGGCCAATCTTTCCGGTGTTCTGCCCGGTGTCGAAGCCCCGACCAGCAAAATCGAGACGCCGGCGGCGCTCGCACTCATCGTGTTCTTCTCGGTCCATTACTTTGGCATCCGCGCGCGCGGCTTTCGCGGCTACCTCGCCAGTTTCGCCGAGCCCAAGCTCATCATGCTGCCGCTCAATATTCTCTCCGAGGTGACCCGGACCTTCTCACTGATGGTCCGGCTCTTCGGCAACGTCATGAGCGGCGAATTCATCATTGCACTGGTCATCGCGCTGGCGGGCCTGTTCGTCCCGATCCCGCTGATGGTCCTCGAAATTCTGGTCGGCGTCGTACAGGCTTACATCTTCACCGTTCTCGCAACTGTCTTCATCGGCGCCGCCGTCGGCGGCATCGAGAAGGGATAAAGGAGGTACTATGGATCTCAAGTTCATTTCAATTATCGGCGCCGTCATCGCGGTCTCGATCGGATCGATCGGTCCGGCTCTGGCCGAGGGAAGGTCGGTCGCCGCCGCGATGGACGCCATCGCGCGTCAGCCCGAAGCAGCCGGCACCATCTCGCGCACTTTATTCGTCGGTCTCGCGATGATCGAAACGATGGCGATCTACTGTCTGGTGGTGGCGCTGCTGCTGCTGTTCGCCAATCCATTCGCCGGGTGACCGATGCACCTCGACTGGTGGACCATAGGTCTCCAGACCGTAAACTTCGCCATTTTGGTCTGGCTGCTGCACCGTTTTCTTTACAAGCCGGTGCTGCGCCTGATCGATAAGCGCAAAGCCGAGGTCCAGCGGCAGTACGACGACGCCCGGACGGTGGAGGACAAGGCGAAGGCACAGCTCGCCACCATCGAAGCCGAACGTGCTGGTATCGCCGCGGAACGCGAAGCGGCGCTCAAGGCCGCTGCGGCGCAGGCGCAGGAAATAGCGGAAGCTCGCCGCGCGCAGGCAGAAGGCGATGCGCAGGCACTGCTTGATGGCGCGCGCAAGACTCTGGCATCGGAGCGTGCGCAGGCGCTCGAAGACTGCCGGCGGATGGCTCTCGATCTCGGTGCTGAATTCGCGCAGCGGCTGCTCGCCGAAGTGCCGATGGAGCTTCGCGTCGAAGCGTGGATCGAGCGCATCGAGCAACATATCGCCGAGCTTGCCACGTCCGAGCGCGATGCTCTCGTCCAGCAGCTTGCGGGCGGAAAGTCCCTGACCGTTATTACGGCGGCGCCCTTGTCGGCGGCAACGGCTGATATATGGCGCGAACGCCTGCGCCGTCCGCTGGGGATCGGCGTCGCTATCGCGTTTGAAGCGAAACCGGAACTGATTGCCGGCGCGGAACTTCACTTCCCGACGGCAGTGCTGCGCTTTTCATGGCAGAGCGCGCTCGCCGTTGCGCGGTCGGAAGTTGATGCCCATGACCCTCGTTGAGGAGCTTCAGGATTGGCTGGGACGAAGCCGTCAGCGTCTCGGTACTCTGGCGCTGGAGCCGCGTCTTGAACATATCGGCCGGGTAATCAGGGTCGGCGACGGCGTGGCTACTTTGGAGGGATTGCCGCAGGCACGACTTGACGAGTTGCTGGTCTTCGAAAACGGCATACGCGGGCTCGCGGTTGATCTCGGTGAGGACATCATCGGCTGCGTGTTGCTGGGCGAGACGAGCGGCGTTGCCGCCGGCAGCGTCGTGCACGGCACGGGCGAGGTCGCGCGCGTTCCTGTCGGCGATGCCTTGCTGGGTCGCGTCGTTGATGCGCTCGGCGTACCGCTGGACGGACAAGGGACGCTGGAGACGACACAGTTCGCCCCCGTCGAGGAGGCAGCTCCGGTGATCGTGGACCGTGCACTCGTCACGCGACCGCTTGCGACCGGACTCTTGGTTGTCGACGCGATGATCCCGCTAGGCAGAGGTCAGCGCGAACTCATCATTGGCGACCGGGGGACCGGCAAGACCGCCATCGCCGTCGATACGATCATCAACCAAAAATCGAGCGACGTGATCTGCGTCTATGCCGCGGTCGGGCAGAAGGCGTCATCTGTGGCGCGCGTCATCGACGCCGTGCGCCAATACGGGTCGCCCGAGCGCTGCATCTTTGTGGTCGGTGAAGCCAACGCAGCGCCCGGCCTTCAGTGGTTGACTCCGTATTCAGCCTGCACGATGGCCGAGTATTTCATGGAGCGCGGACGTGATGTGCTCCTTGTCATCGACGATTTGACCAAACACGCGGCGGCCTACCGGCAGGTTTCCCTGCTGCTGCGGCGTCCCCCCGGACGCGAGGCGTATCCCGGCGATATATTTTATATCCACTCGCGTCTTCTCGAACGGGCCGCGAAACTGGCGCCGGCCCGCGGCGGCGGGTCGCTGACCGCGCTGCCGATCGCCGAGACGCAGGCCGGCAATATGAGCGCCTACATTCCGACCAACCTGATTTCGATCACGGACGGGCAGATATGCCTCGATCCGCGTCTCTTCTACGAAGACCAGAAGCCGGCCGTCGATGTCGGCAAGAGCGTGTCGCGCGTTGGCGGCAAGACGCAGGCGCCGGTCCTCAAGTCCCTGTCCGAAAGCCTGCGGCTCCAATATGCGCAGTTCCTGGAACTGGAAGTGTTCACGCGCTTTGGCACGATGGTGGACGAGCACACGCGCAAGGTCATCGAGCACGGCCGGCGGATTCGCGCGGTGCTCGCCCAACGCCAATTTGCGCCGCTGTCGGTTGGTGAACAGGTCGCGTTGCTGTGTGCACTCAGCGATGACGTCCTTGATGCCGTGTCGCTTGATCGCATCGATGCGTTTCGCGCCGGCCTCGCGCAGTGGCTGGCCGAGCATTGTTCTGAAATCCTTTTGCTTGATGACAAGGCCACGGCGCTTTCGGACGATCTCCACGCCCGTCTCAAGGCGGCGCTGGTCGCGCTTGCCGACTCCGTTGCGGCTTCTGCGACGCCGGAGGCACAACCATGACCCGGCTGGCCGAGATTCAGGGGCACATCGGCAGCATGGACGAGCTGCTCGATATCGTCGGTGCAATGCGCTCGCTGGCTGGCATGCGTGTGCAGGAAGCGCAGCGTGCGCTGCCTGGTATTCGCCGCTACGCCGACTCAATGGCTGAGGGGATCGGGTCTTCGCTCTCGCTCGTCCCGAAACCGGCGCCGGAGACAAGCGCAAATCGCGGGCGCGTGGCGCTTGTTCTGTGCGCCTCCGAGCACGGTTTTGTCGGCGCCTTCAACGAGAGATTGATCGAGGCGGCGGAAGCGATCCTGAAGCCGGCTGACCTGCTCTTTGTGCTTGGTAGTCGCGGTGCGGCCCTCGCATCCGAGCGCGGACGAAAAGCTACCTGGACAAGCCCGATGGCGACCCGATTGGCTGGCGCGCCCGACGCGACCAATCATCTGGCCGGTGAACTCTACGCCCGCATCGCGCGCGGCGAGATCTCGCGCGTTGAAGTGATGTTTTACCGCTATCGTCAGGGAGTTGCCTCCACAATCGAAACACGCCTGCTGTTGCCGCTCGACACCAAAGCTTTGGCCGGCAGGCAATCCCGGCTCCCGCCGCTTCATAATCTGGAGCCGCGACTGCTGTTTGAGAAGCTGGTCGACGAATATGTGTTCGGGCTTCTGACCGAGGCCGCAGTCGAGTCTATCGCAAGCGAAAACGCCGCGCGCTTCGCGGCCATGAAGTCGGCACACGACAACGTGACCAAGAAGCTTGCCGATTTGCGCCAGAGCGCCCGGCAAGCGCGGCAATCGGAGATCACGGCAGAGTTGCTCGACTTGATAACCGGCAGTGAAGCAATGTCGGACGAATCAAAGCCGCGAACGGCGCGCGACAATTTTTTCTAGAGTGAATTGCAGGTCATGTGCCGTTTGCGATTGCTTCGCAGGGTGGCGCCCAAACCATGTTGTTCGACGGCACATCGGATTTCCGGCGCAAGGATCGTGCGGTCGCGACAATCTCCGAATTTTCCTACACAAGGGCGCAGTGAGCGGCCGCATCGCCTGACACGGGATCACGGCAAACTGTCACCTTCGGACACTATCTTGCGTTTCAGAAAATAGAAGGCGTCGCCCGGGCATCGCGGTACAACCGGCCCAGGTGTCTCCCGTGGAGAACGGCAATGGGATTCGATGTAACGAGTCGACAAGGTGCGGTCGGCGGCGTGGCAGCCGAAGACGCAAGTTCCGATATGCAACCTGCTGTCGAGCCGGGTGCGGACACCCACGACGCGCAGACGCGCGGGCCCGAACGCGGGCCTGGCGGCCCGTCGATATGGCAGACGCTCTTGCTCTTCGTTGCAAGCGCCGCCGTGATCACGGTACTGATTCTGCTGACGCCACCGTGAATCGCATTGCGGGCAGTCGGTAAATTGCGCAGCCCGCGCGTGCCGGGGCGATAGCGCCGCGGCTTGGCCGCGCGCGAACTCAGTCGCGGTGCTTGCGCCGCGATTCCAGTGAGCGGCGCTGGAGGCGCCCTCGCGAGTGCCAGCCGGTCGCGGCCAGCAACAGGCCGAGCAGACCGGCCGACCAGACGGAGAGGCCCGGTACCGCCGTTTGTGTGCCCGTGTCTGCGGGCGAGCGTTCGAACGCACCGATGTCCGGCGCAGCACCGGATATGCGCGGGAATCCCGGGCCGCGCTGGTCGAACGCGGACGTAAACGCATTGTTGCCGGCATCGATCGCAGGACTTTGCGGACGCAACGCGTGGGTTCGCGTCGGGCCGCCGTTGGCCGCCAGCGCCATCAACTGCGGATCGGCATGCAACGTGTCGGCCGGCAATGTCAGCGACGTCGCGCTCGCGCCGATCAAATTGTTAGCGCCACCGAGCTCCGCCACCTCAGTGCTTTCGAGGTCCGATGCCTCGCCGCCACCGGCGATATTGCCCCACACGATATTGCTCTGGAACTCACCGCCACCAAGGGACAATACGATACCGGCACCGCTCGGCGCGGCGTTTGCGGTGATGGTGGAATTGGCGAGTATCAACGCGGCCGGTCGTCGCATGAAGATGCCGCCGGCAAGTTCGGTCGCCGCGCTGTTGCCGGATATGGTGCTGTTGATGATCGACAGCACATCGAAGCTCGCCACGCCGCCGGCGCGGCCGAAGCTGTAATTGTTGTCGATGGTCGAGCGCTCGATGGTCCCGCCGTGCACGCTCATCAGGCCGCCGCCGATGTCGTAGCTCGTGCGCGGCGGATCGACGTGGTGCAACGCGCGATTGCCGCTGACGGTGCTGTCGATGAGATCCAGCCGATAGACGAACGCGGCGCCGCCGAACGCGGCGGTGCCGGTCGCATCGAGCACGCCGTAGGCGGTGTTCTGCGTGATCGTGCTCGAACGCATCGTCAGCGAATACGCGTACAGCGCGCCGCCGTAGGCGCCTTCGCCGGCTGCGTAGCAGCTGGCGACTATGCTGTGATCGAGCGTCAGGTAGCCGGCCGAGGCGACGCAGCCGCCGCCGGCGACGTGAAATCCCATGGTGCGATTGGCGCCGTTGGCGATGGTCAGGTTGCTCAGCGTGAAATCGCCGCCGCCGTAGTGCAGGAACACGCGATCAGTGCTGCCGCCGTCGACCGTGAGCAGGTCGGCGCCGGGCCCGACCACCTCGAGATTGTTGAGCATGATCGGAATCGCGCCGGTTTCGAGCGTGATGCGCGAGCAAGTCAGCGCCGTGAGATCGACCGTATCGTTTTCGCTTGCACCGGCGATGATCGAACGCAACGTGCCGGGGCCGTCGTCGGCGCAGCTGGTGACCGGCAGCGTGTTGCCGGTGCCGTCCGCCGATCCGCCGATGCCGTCGGCGGCAAGATCGGGTCGCCAGGCCGGAAAGATGCGCGCGGCCGGATCGTCGCGCAAAACCACGCGCCCGGTGTCCTGCGCCGCGGCCGTTGTGGCAAATCCGGCGCTGCACAGCGCGAGCGTGATGCACGCCGCGATCGGCGTTGTCTGCAACACATGGCTGCGCGATGAGGTCGTTGTTGTCATGCGACTTGCGGTCCCGCCGGCGCCAACAGGCGCTAGGTCAGTTCACGATCTCCGACCAGCACGATATCGGCACGGCGTGCGGCGAACAAGCCGACCGTGACGATGCCGGCGATCTGGTTGAGTTCGCGCTCGAGTGCAAGCGGATCGGTGATGGCGAGGCCGTGCACATCGAGTATCCAGTTGCCGTTGTCGGTGACGAAACCATCGCGCCAGACCGGATGGCCGCCATGGCGGACGAGTTCGCGGGCGACCTGGCTGCGCGCCATCGGTATGACCTCGATCGGCAGCGGAAACTTGCCGAGCATATCGACCTGCTTGCTCGAGTCGATGATGCAGACGAACTTGCGCGCGGCCGCGGCGATGATCTTCTCGCGCGTCAAAGCGCCGCCGCCGCCCTTGATCAGACAGCGCGCCTGATCGCATTCGTCGGCGCCGTCGACGTACAGCGCAAGCTCGCCGATCGCGTTGAGATCGAACACGCGGATGCCGCGTTCGGTGAGCAGACGTGTCGATTGCTCGGAGCTGGAAACCGCACCCTCGATGGCGCGGTGGCGTGTGGCCAGCGCGTCGATGAAGTACGCCACCGTGCTGCCGGTGCCGACGCCGAGGACCATGCCGTCCTCGACATGGGCGAGTGCGGCCTCGCCGGCGCGCCGTTTTTCATCGTCCTTCGACATCGTGGTTCCGAATGCGGCCTATTCGAGCCCGAGTATGAAGTCCCATTGCGCTTTCGTCACCGGCAATACCGAAAGACGATTGCCGCGCCGGAGCAGGGCAAGGCCTTCGAGTTCGGCCTTGTGCGTCTTGAGTTCGGTCAACCGGATCGCGCGTTTGAGTTTGCGCCGGAAACGCACGTCGACCAGCATCCAGCGCGGCTCCCCGCGCGTGCTCGAGGTATCGAAGTAATGGCTGTTGCGGTCGAACTGGGTCGGATCGGGATAGGCGTCGCTTGCGATCTCGGCGAGGCCGACGATGCCCGGCTCGGCGCAGGCCGAATGGTAGAACAGCACGCCATCGCCCTGGTGCATGCCATCACGCATGAAATTGCGCGCCTGGTAGTTGCGCACGCCGCTCCATGGTTCGACCTTGACGCGTGCGAGATCGTCGATCGAGAAATCCTGCGGCTCCGATTTCATCAGCCAGTGGCGCCCGACGTGTTTTCCCATGTTGCGTGCTCCGATTTTGCTGCGCTACGTTCGCCACGAACGGTTGAGGTTGCTTGCAGCCGGCTCAAGCGCCGGGTCAATCACTGTCTTTCGGGCCGGCATTCGATCAGCTCGTTTTCGCTCGCCACATAGTCGAGCCGGACGTCCCACGCCGCCGCTTCGATCGTCGCAAGTTCCTGCCTGGCATAGGCGATCCCGATCAGGAGCGGCTTGCCGGGCGCATCGCGCTCACGCAGAAACGCGAACGCGCGATCATAGTAGCCGCCACCGAAGCCGAGGCGATGTCCGCGGCGGTCGAAGCCGACCAGCGGCACCAGCACGACGTCGAGTTCGGCGGCATCGATCAGCGCGTCCTCGTCGCATTCGGGCTCGGGAATGCCGTGCCGGTTCGGGACCACGGCGATGCCGGCCTGCCACGGCGCAAAGCGCAAGCGGCGTCGCGAACCGGTCACGGGCAGCAGGTATTGCTGACCGCGCGCACGCAGCCCGCCAAGCAGGCAGGCCAGGGGCAATTCGCCCGCCACCGCCCAGTACCCGGCGATGCGCTGTGCGTCCAGGAATGGTTTGAACTGTGTGAGTTGTCGCGCCACCCCCTCGGCGGCGGCGATGCGTTGGGCCGCCGGCAATGCCAGCCGGCGTGCGCGCAGCGCCGCGCGCGTTGCCGCGCGATCGTCGTCAGTGCGCCTGCAGCGGGCCGGCGGGCGCTGCACGTTGCGGCGAATGCGCGCAGCTTGCGAGACGTCGATCGGGGAAGGGCAAGCCCGAGCGCGAAACTCGGGCTTGCCGGGAATGGGTGTCCTCCGCCATACCGGTGCGCATCGAACGACCTTGATCCTCGGGATCAGGTGGGAACGTCAACGAGCCCATCAGGCTTTCCGCTTGCGCGGACATGCACACCGGCGCTCGCATCACTTCCCTGGGTCGTCTATAGGAGCAAGGCAATATGTAAGAATGCGCTGCCGTACACCGCAGAGGACGACATCATTGTAGCTCAGACGCAGGCGGCATCAAGGCGCGATTTGAGCGCGTTGAGCTGCTGATCGAGGCTCGCTGACGCCGCTTCGCTGCTGCGTTGCAGCGCAAGCAGATCGTGCGCGAGATTGAGCGCGGTCAAAACGGCAATGCGGTCCAATGCCGAACCATGCGCGCTCGCACGTACCTCGCGCATCTTGTTGTCGAGGAAGGTCGCCGCGTCGATCAGGCCGGCGCGCTCGTCCGGCTTGCACGCGATCAGGAACTCACGATCGAGAATGCGGATGGATACCGGCTCGCTCATGGCTGTCGGCCATCTCCCCCTGACGGATACATGCGTGCTGCCTCAGCCGTGGTTCTGTTCGAGCGACTTGAGTCGGCCGATCATTGCTTCGACGCGCGAGCGCGCCTGCTCGTTCTTGACCATGAGCTGCGCGCGTTCGCTGGCCAGATGTTCCTGACTATGCCGCAGGCTGCGGTTCTCCTCCTGCAGACGCCGGCACAGATCGATCAGTTGATCGATCCGGGAAATGATGGCTGCCAGTGCTTGCTCCGGTCCGGACATGACGAAACTATAGCATTGCGGCCGGCGCTTGGAAGCAACCCGGGTGGCGCGATGCGTCGTCAAACCGCGAAACATCCGTGGGGCAGGTAGAATAATGCGCATGCTCACGATCGCCGCCGGCGCATGTCATCACCGGCCCTGACCCATACCGAACTCAGTCGCACGCTGGTTGCGCTTCGCTCGGGCGTCGGCGCAAGCGATCTGCATGGATCGCTGATCGGCTATTTGTGTGGCGGTGGCGAGGCCGATGCGCAAGGATGGGTCGATGCACTCGCGCTCGATCTGGGTGAACCGGAAACGAGCCGCACCGCACTCGCCGATCGTCTGTATCGGGAATGCCGGGCCGAACTCGACGATCAGGAACTGAAATTCGAACCGCTGCTGCCCGCTACGCGGGAGTCGTTGAGCACACGTGCGGACGCGCTGGTTGAATGGTGCCGCGGATTTCTCGGCGGGGTCGGTCTGGCCGGCGCAGCCGATGCCGCGGCGAATTCCGCGGACGGCGCGGAAATTCTGCACGATTTAGGCGATATCGCGCGCTCGCGCTTCGAGATCGGTGCGGGCGAAAGCGGTGAGAGCGAGGAGGACGAGCGCGCGCTGAGCGAGTTGGTCGAGTTCGTACGCGTCAGCGTACTCTTGCTGCACGCGGAGCTCGTGCACAAAGCGCGCCCGCCGACCTTGCACTGAGGGCGAACGAACCATGATCCAGATCAGGGAATATGCACGCCGGCGCAAGCAACTCATGCGCATGGCCGGACGCGATGCGATCGTGATCGTGCCGTCGGCGCCCGAGCGCCTGCGCAACAACGATGCGCACTATCCATACAGGCAGGACAGCGACTTTCACTACCTGACCGGTTTCCCCGAAGCCGACGCGGTGCTTGCGCTGGTGCCGGGTCGCGCACAGGGCGAAGTCATCCTGTTCTGCCGCGAACGCGATCCCGATCGTGAACGTTGGGACGGGCCGCGTGCAGGCCAGCAAGGGGCGGTCGCCGACTACGGCATGGACGATGCGTTTCCAATCGACGATGTCGACGACATTCTGCCCGGCCTGATCGAGGGACGCTCACGCGTCTATTACCATTTCGGCCGCGACCCCGATTTCGATACCAAACTGATCGGCTGGGTCAATCGCGTGCGCGGGCAGGTGCGTCAGGGCGCGCGTGCGCCGCACGAATTCGTCGCGCTGTCGCACCTGCTGCACGATCTGCGTCTGTACAAGTCGCGATCCGAACTGCGCGTGATGCGCAAGGCCGCCACAATTGCGGCGGAGGCGCATATGCGCGCAATGCGCACCGCGCGCCCGGGCATGAATGAGCATGCCGTCGAAGCCGAGCTGCTGCATACGTTCCGGCGACACGGCGCGGTGCCGAGCTACGAGCCGATCGTCGGCGGCGGCGCCAATGCCTGCGTACTGCACTACCGTGCCAACAATGCCGAACTCGGCGATGGCGATCTGCTGCTGATCGATGCGGGGGCCGAACTCGACTGCTATGCGTCGGATATCACGCGCACGTTTCCGGTCAACGGGCATTTCAGTCCGGCGCAGCGCGCGCTCTACGATATCGTGCTGGCGGCGCAGACGGCCGCGATCGCCGAGGTGCGTCCCGGCCGGCCGTTCGATGCCTACCACGACGCCGCGGTGCGCGTGATCACGCGCGGGCTGGTCAAGCTCGGGCTGCTCAAGGGCAGCGTCGCGAAAAACCTGCGCGAACACGGCTATCGGCGCTTCTACATGCACAAGACCGGACACTGGCTCGGCCTCGATGTGCATGATGTCGGCGATTACCGCGTCGATGGCGAGTTCCGCGTGCTCGAGCCGGGCATGGTGCTGACAGTTGAACCCGGCATTTATGTCGCACCGAACGACAGGAGCGTGCCGGCACGCTATCGCGGCATCGGCATCCGTATCGAGGACGATGTCGTGGTCACCGCCGGCGATCCCGAGGTGATTTCCGCCGCCGCGCCGCGCACGGCCGATGCAATCGAGGCGCTGATGGCGCAGCGCTGACGCGGCTTGGAAACCAAACCGTTGGTTTTTTTTTAACGTGACGTAGGTCACGGCGATACGATGCTGCGGCTGATAAAGTTTTATATGCGGTGGGTGAGCCGCAAAATATCGTCTGTCACTGATCGAGCGCTGGAAAGATAGCGTGTAGAGGCAGTGTCGCCGTCAGGGCGAAAGGACGAGAGGTCGGCTCAATCGGGGAGAAAAATCATGTTCGGAACGAACCTAACCCGGATGCTGCGAGGCATCGGGATACCGGCGTTTGTGCTTTTTTTGGGTGCGATGCCATTGTGCGGCATATCGGTTTTGGCGTCCGCTCAGTCGCGCGGTGACGGCAACGCCCCTGATGACGTTGCACCGCCTCATGATGCGAGTACGGGGACTCTGGCGGGCACAGCGGATACCGAGGGCGGCGCAGCGACCTATGCGGTTCCGATCGTGATACCGCCTGGGCGGGCCGGCATGCAACCCGCTCTGTCGTTGACCTACAACAACCGCGGTGGCGACGGCGTCATGGGCATGGGCTGGTCCATTTCGGGCCTGAGTTCCATCCACCGCTGTCCGCAGACCCCGGAACAGGATGGACAGACGCTCGGTGTGTCCTACACCAATAGCGATCGGCTATGCCTTGACGGCCAGCGCCTGATTGCTGTCAGCGGCGGCTATGGCCAATCCGGCACGGAGTACCGCACCGAAGTCGACAGTCACGCACGCATCATTCAAACCGGCGGCGACCTTGCGGCCTCTTCGACCTGTTTCCGGGTCGAGGAAAGGTCCGGTCGCATTCTGCACTACGGTGCAGTGACCAACGGATCACCACGCCCGACTTCTTGCGCATCTTCGAGCGCCCATGCGCGCGTCATCCCGGCGGGCGAGACCGCACCGCTTTCCTGGTTGGTCGAGAAGGTCGAGGACCGCGTCGGCAACAACCAGCTCTACAGCTATCACGACTACTCCAATGGCGAAGTACTGCCGGCGACAGTGAGCTATACAGGGTCGAGTTCAAGCGCTGGCGATCGATCAGTCAACTTCACCTATCAGTCCCGTACCAGCGTTGCAAGCGGCGTCACCGATATTGCATCGAGTTATCTCGCTGGCGGACTGACGATGCAAATCAAAGCGATGACCTTGATAACGACGAAGATTGGCGGCAGCATCGTGCGGAAGATTACGCCTTCTTATATCGGGTCGGCATACAATGGTCGGCTGCTCCTGCAATCGTTACAGGAATGTGCCTACGATGCGAGCGACTCCGCTTGCCATGCGATCACGCAATTTGGCATGAACGATGGCACGCCGGACTACGTGCCCACGCCACTGGACGCATTTTCTGGCTTGACCGACAGCGACACCCGCCAACTTCAGGTGATTGCCGACTTGGACGGAGACGGAGCTCGCGAGGTCACGGCAGATGTGAACGCAGCCGATGGCGACCATCTGTTTCTGTTGCAGATGACTGCCGATCGTCAAGTGCAGAGCGCGGTCGACCTCACCGGCACGCAGTTCGCATTTCGGCCCGAATTCTACATGGACGTCGATGGCGACGGACGCACCGAGTTGATTGAGCGGTCCGGGGGATCGATTTCGTTCGGTGTGTGGCTTCTCGATCGCGGCGTACCTGCAGCATCGATGGCCAACGGGACGCCGACGTATAACTTTAGCGTGCTGTTCCAGAATTATTCCTCCAATATCAACATCACGGGCGGTGTCCCGCACGGGCAGGACAAGACGCTCTTTAGCGACGATATCGACGGCGACGGACGCACCGATATCGTCGTCGTTCAACAGAGCACGACGTGCGGGTCGGATTCCTACGGGGCGAAGGACGGCGTTTTTCTGTACCGGAACACGACCACGCGCCTTTTGGGATCGCAAGGCCAGCCAGCTGCAACGTTCGCGGGCGCAACGCGGCTGTTCTGCCTTGCACGCAACACGCATAGCAGCGGTGGGCAGACAACCTACGATGAACAGCGCATCGAGCACATTGCCGATTTCGACGGCAACGGCTTGCCGGACTTCTATCTGACGCTCGGCGGCGACGATCTGGACAGCAGCACGCCGGCCGGATCGTTTGCAGGTATCCAGTTGACCCAAAGCGCGACGCCCCCAACGGTCTTCATCAACCCATTGCAGTGCGATACAAGCGATAACGACGAATGCGATGGACAGAAGGGTTACGTTACGCACTGGATGGACGTGAATGGCGATGGACTCGAAGACTTTGTCATCGCGCGGCCGAATCAAGGGACCTGGCGCGTTCGCCTCAACGAGGGTGGCGGCACTCTCGGTACTGGGCTGCCCGGCCAGTTGGAGATTGATACACATAGCAGCGCCGGGCTGGTCACTGACCCCGCGCCCGGTACGACTGCCGGCAACCTGTTCCGTTACGCCAACGCGTTACCGACAATGGACGCGGACGGCGACGGAAAGCCGGACATTCTGGTGCCATCCGAAACGGCGGGAGACTTGCATGACGGCTTCGCGCTCAAGATATGCACGATCAAGAGAGTGCAGCCGCTTGGTACCGAGGGGTGTCCCTCCGGGGCCCGTCCGTCTCCGCCAACCGCACCGGATACCGGCGAGACGTGCGCGGCTTACGCGTGCCCAGAAGATCCGGCGGCGCCGGCGGGTCCGCACTCCCTACACCTGCAAGCGAACACAGCCGACCCGATAACTGATCTCGTCTATCCGTACGTCTGGCACGATCAGACCGGCGAGTATCTTCCGGCGTTCGCAGTGCGAGACAGCAATGCCAACCACGGCGGTCCCGGGACGGACAACAGCGTCTATCACCTTTCGATGCTCAAGTTCGTGCAGACCGGTTTGGCAACATTCGACGTGCAGCGGTTGGAGACCTCGCTGATATCGCGCCTGAACGATTTCGAGACGCACCCGGACGATCTGTTCGGCGACGGCTTGCAGGATCTGGTCACATCGGCGGGCTGCCCGGGTATCGACGTGGTCAACGGGATGCAGGGCACGTCCGGCTACTGGTCGCACAAGGTTTGCAGTGCCGTGGACGACGGCATGTATGGGCCGACAACGTTGGATGGCCAAACAGCAGCCAGCTTCGCGATCAATCAGGCACTGATTGGTAGCATCAATATCGGAATCGGATCGACGGTGTACTGCCCACAGGGCGTCGCCGCTCCCACTCTCGCGCCGATTGGGCAGGTGGACCTCAGGGGGCTCCCCGACGTTCTCGTCGGCTATACCAATGGGGTCGGCGACTGCGCCGTCTGGATCTATGCCCCGCTTGCATACCCCGGAATGCAAGACGGGATACCGATCTATACCGTGCCGAGTGGTGACGGCTATGATTTGCGCCATTACTACTTCACAAGTTCGATGCCGGTCGTCATCGACATGCTGCAGAACAACGGGATTGGGGGAAACACCGGCTTTCGTTCCAGCGCCTACGGTTATTCCGAGGCGATCTACAATCACCTTGGCCGCGGCTTCCAGGGTTTCCACACGATCATCGATGAAACCGGGACTGATACCGTCGCGCGGCGTTTGCGCACCACGATCACGTACCATCAAAAATTCCCGTTAACTGGCAAGGTGGAAAAAGTCGAAACTGCTGTTCCCGCCCACCCCATGACTCCGATCCGGCGCGATTCTTACACCTGGCGGTGCACATTGAGCAACCGCAATGCGCTATGTCCTGGGGACGGAACCGATCCGGCTCCACCGGTGCCTGGCACGGCTTACTTCCCGTATCTGGACAGCGAAGTGACCGACACCTATGACCTCGCGTTCGCCGAGCAGGGTACCAGTTCCCGTGTCAGCCGCGTCTCGATCGTAAATGCCAGCAATGCATCGACATCCGGCTGGGACGCGTGCGGCAATCTCAAGCATCAAGTGATAACAAGCAACGACAGCGGTTCCGGGGGCGTGTTCGTCGCTAGCCATACGAAGACCACGACGAACACCTATGCGCCGGATACGACCAACTGTGAGCCGGGTACAACCAACTACTGGTGGATCAACAAGCTCACGCAACACGTTGGGAACACATCTATCGTTTACAGCGCGAACCACGCACCGCCAGCGGGTGCCCCGCCGAGTCATTCAATAACGACTACCTATGCGTGGAATGCGAATCGCACGCCACAGTCGCATACGGTGCAGCCGGGTGTCCCCGATCAGGAACTGACGACTACTTTCGGCTATCCCTCGCCCAGCTACGGTTTGCCGACCAGCGTCTCGGTCAGTGGTTCCGGTGTGAGTCCGTCGCCGCGCACGACCGCCTTCACCTATACCAAGGACGGCACTTCGGGCGCCGCCGACGGATATTTCGTGCTGCAAACCACCAACCCGGCGTTGCAAAGTACCACCACCCAACGGCAAACCAGCGACGGTCAGGTCACCACGCTTGTCGAACCGGGCAACCTTGAAACGATCACAAGTTACGATCCGTTCGGCCGCGCAATCCTGAAGACCTATCTCGACGCGAACGGCGGCCAACTCGAACCGCCGACGGCCATCAGCTATACGCGCTGCACCAACGGCATTTGTCCGGGTGGCTACGGTGGCAACGACAACAACGAGGCAGCCGCGTGGCGCGTCACATCGGTGCAATCGGGCGGCCAGACCATGGCCGACTGGTTCGACGCGCTCGGGCGCACGATCAAGCATGTCGAGCGCGGTTTCGACGGCAGCTTCATCGAGGCCCTTAAAGACTATGACGTCGACGGTTCGCTGGCCGATCAAAGCGTTCCGTTCTTCAGTGGCGGTGCGCAGTATCAGACGACGTTCGACTACGACCGGCTAGGGCGCCCGGTCATGAAGAGCGCCCCGGCCGCCCAGATGGATCCGGTGCACGGCAATGTCATCACGACCTACGGCTACACCGGTGCCGAGACCCGCATCAAGGTGCGCGCGGCCGGGGTTTCGCAGACGTGCTCGAACAGCAGCAACCTGTGCATGGACATGCGCCGCTACTACGACGTGCTCGGGCACCTCGAAGCCACCGTGCAAGGACTTGGCGGCAACGCCAACTACGCGCGCACCGACTACTGGTACGACGGCGCCGGCAACCCGGTTGCGGCCAAGGATGCCGAAGACAACGTCACGCGTGCGAGCTACAACGCGGTCAACCAGCGCACCCAGATGGTCGATCCCGATGCGGGCACATGGCATTTCAACCATGATGCCCTCGGCGAGGTCACTACACAGATCGACGCGCGCGGCGTATCCACCGACTACACGTACGACGCGCTCGGGCGGCTGATCCTCCGCACCGCGACCACGTTGAACCCGCCGTTGCCGGATATGGCCGTGGTCGACGACAGCTGGGATTACGATCCGATCGGCGCGCCAGGTCAGCTCGGCAGCGAAACCCGCAAGACAGGGCCGTCGGTGAGCCAGTTGACGCAAGCCTGGAACGAGACCAATTCCTATTCGTTCGCGACTCAGCGCCTGAGCAGTCAGCATACCAAGATCGGCACCTTGCCAACGGCAACCACCAGCTACACCTATGATGCGAACGGACGCGAAAACACGCGCACTTACCCGAGTGGCCTGGCGGTGCAGTCGACCTATACGTCCTGGGGCGATTTGCAGAGCCTGATAAACGTTGCCGATGGGCGCCATTTCTGGATCGGCAACACCAAGGACGCCTGGGGCACCATCACCAGCGAAAGCTACTACGGCGGCGCCGGCGGCACGCACCAGACCTACGCCAGCACCGGGCAGGTCAAGGAACTCAAATGGACGCGTGGCACCAGCCCGCTCGATCAGTGGGACTACAGCTACGACAGCTTCGCCAACCTGACCAACCAGTCGCGAATCGTGCTCGGCGACCTCGGATCGGGCGGCACCTATAGTGAATCCTATGGATACGATGGGATGCAGCGCTTGACGCAGGCGGCCCGTCAGATCTGTCCTGCCGGCAGCAAGTTTTGCTCGGCCGCGTCGGTGAATCTCGGCTATACACCGTCGGGCAACATCGATCACAAGAGCGACTACAGCGATGTTCCCGCGGGATCCTATGGTTACGGAACGAACGGCTGCGGCCCGCACGGGGCAAGCCGGGTCAATCCACCGATCTGCAATACGTTGCCACCGGGGTCCCCGGATTCGCCACCGCCGGAATGCGGGGGCTCAACCATCACGTTCAGCTGCGACGCTAATGGCAACGTCACCGGCGGCAGCACCATCAGCGGTATCTACGATTTCAACAACCAGCCGTGGCACCTCGCGCGGGTCGGTGCAGGCACCTCCGATTTCGGCTACACGCCCGAGGGCAAGGTGTATCAGGAGATTTCGCCGACGCACACCACCGAGTTCTATCCGCGCGGCTACGAGGTCACGCACTATAACGGCGAGACCATCGAACGCCACGAACTCGGCCCGACCGTGGTGTTGCGCGAGAATGGTGTGGACACGGTGCGCAGCATCCTGCGCGACCGGCTTGGCTCGCTGGTGACGATGCTCGACGATGGCGCCAATTTCGTGACCTACCGCGCCTACGACGCGTTCGGCAGGGCGCGCACCGGCAACTTCACCGACCGCCCGAACGGCACGTTCAACTTCCTGCCGTGGAGCCTGCACGGGTTTACCGATCACAACCACCTCGACGATGTGTGGCTGATCCACATGGGCGGACGCGCGTACGACTACAACCTCGGGCGCTTCCTCAGCGTCGATCCGCTCGTGCAGTTCCCGAGCAATACGCAGAGCCTGAACCCGTACAGCTACATCCTCAACAACCCGCTGGCTGGGAAGGACCCGAGTGGGTATGCGTCGGATACTTGCACTACGGGCACCAACATCGCCGGGCAAAGCTGTGAGAACCTCGGCGTCGATGTGACGCAAGTGAGCGCGCCGAGTGCAATGAAGCCGGCTGGCAGCAACGGGCGCACGACACAGTCGACGCAAAATGTGTCCGTAGACGCCGAGGTGCAGACCGCGTCGAGCAATACAAGCACGATAGCGAACGCGGCGCCGAAGAAGCCGAAGCCGGCGGATGATAAAGGGGTCATGGAAGGCTATCCGCTGCCAATGCTCATCGTCACTCCAAGTTCTTCGAGGACGATCGATTACGCGATGGCATATGAGCTGTTCCTCTACCCGGATTATCTTCGCGACAAGGCTGCGTGGGCGGGCCGTTATGCGACACAACGCACGAACAGCGATGCTGCAAAGCTGGCGAACCTGGCCATCGTCGAGCCGTTGATCAACGCGCTCACGGGATTGGCCCTTGAGAAAGCGGCGGTTACCGTGGGCGGCGCGGCGATTCGTATGATTGGTGAGGCTGATGGGGTAAAGGAAGGAACTAGTGCCATAGAGAATGTGTTATCAGTGTTGCGCAATGGTCGTGGTGCTGGTGTCAAGATCGTCGACTCCGGTAGAGAGCTTGAGAGCCTGTTTAGCAAGCTGAGCCGAGGAGGCAAATCGATGGAGGGGACAAGTTATCCGGGGCGGATGGTGGAACTGCCTGACGGTACGCGAGTCGGGATTCGGTCTACGTCACGCTCTGGAGGACCGACGATCGATGTCCACTCTCCAAACGGGCCCACTTGGAAGGTCCACATTGGAGGTGGCTCATGATAAGCCTGCCCGCATTCGTGGATCGCGTTCTCGTGGCTGCAGAGGATGACTGGCTTGGTGTTTGGGAGCTACCGTGGATAGCTCAGTCAGTCGGGGGCGCCACCACTCCGGAAGAAGTGCGGAAATTGTCGCTGGCGGCGATTCGGGAGGCGCTCGACGCGGGTTTAGTCGAAGTGGGCGATGTCACCGAAGTTGGGTTCCGACCTTGGCAAACACCTCCGAGTGAAGCGTGTAGTCGCATTGAGGCCGAGTGGATTCGATTGCCGAACGGCCCGAAACTCGGTGACATGTCTTGTTGGTTCAATTTGACCGCAACAGGAAAGAAACGGATCGAACAGAGTGGCAGAGCGCGTGACCCGAAAAAGCATTATCGCAGCGTTGAGGGTCCGCTACCCGGAAAGCGAAGACGCGAGCGATAAATCAAACGAATGGGGGTCACGAATCGGGTTCACAAATCGATAGGGTCAAACTCTGAGGTTTCCCCACGTTTTCATGCTGGAACGTCCAGCTGATCGAGCAGGGCTGGTGTGGGCTGACGTATCTGTTGGATGAGACCACCGAGTGGGATTTGCAACCATCGTCGTACCAGCGCTTCGCGACCTAAACGCATGACCGAGTAAAGCCGTCGCTTCGATCGAAACGGTGTGAGCCACTGATCGATGCCGCTGGCTTCGCATGCCATGCCGACCAGCCAAGTGGCGAACGCTGCCAGCGCGCTGAGCAGGAGCAATACCTCGATACGCGGGCCTTTGCGCGTGAGGCTGTCTTCGAATGCCTGCCCATAGCGGTGCGATTTGAGGTCGCGAAACGACAACTCGATCTGCATGCGTCGTGCGTACAGCGCGACCAACTGACGCGCATTGCAAGAGTTCCAGGGTCAGGTCTTTCATCTTGCATTCGGTGGGTGCAAGGCGTAAGTTCAACCTATGGCTCGACCGCTACGCATCGAATTCGCAGGCGCGCTGTATCACATCACTTCACGAGGTGATCGACGCGAGGACATCTATCTCGATGATGCCGACCGCGCAGGCTTCCTGGACGTATTCGCCCAGGTCTGCGATCGGTTCAACTGGGTGTGTCACGCCTACTGCCTGATGAGCAACCACTACCACCTTGTGGTGGAAACCAACGCACCCACGCTGGGCAAGGGCATGCGTCAGTTGAACGGGGTATATACGCAACGCTTCAATCGCCGGCATGGCCGCGTGGGGCATGTCTTCCAGGGGCGCTACAAGGCCATTTTGGTACAGAAGGACAGCTATCTGCTGGAGCTGGCGCGTTACATCGTTTTGAATCCGGTGCGCGCCGCCATGGTGCGCTCAGCCCGTGATTGGCCTTGGAGCAGCTACCGCGCAACGGCGACGGGCGAGGGCAAACCCGAATGGCTGAATGTGGAGTGGCTGCTGTCCGCGTTTGGTGCCCGACGCGGGCCCGCCAGACAGGCCTATCGGCGCTTCGTCAGCGAAGGCCGGGGGCAACCGTCACCGTGGAGCGAACTCAAACAGCAAATGTATCTGGGCAGCGATGCGTTTGTGGTGGCCCAGCAGGCGAAGCTGGACGACGATGCGGATCTGGACGAGATTCCGGCGGTGCAACGTCGACCGCCGCCCAAGTCGCTCGATCAATACGCGTCCGCGGGCACGCATCGCGATGCGGCCATCCTTGCCGCCTACCGCAGCGGTGGGTACAGCATGAAAGAGATCGGTGCATACGTCGGGCTGCACTATTCGACCGTGAGCCGGATTGTCAGGGCGGGGGAAAATGCACAATGAAAGACCTGACCCTGACCACAAGTAATCGGGCATACCGATTTTCCCAGGCCTGATTGCATCGATGGCAGTCATTGACTAATATGCAGTCATTGACTTATGGAAGCCATCATGAGCACCATGACCATTCGCAACTTGGACGAGAAGATCAAGCAACGGCTGCGTGTCCGCGCGGCTCAGCATGGGCGCTCCATGGAGGACGAAGCGCGGGACATCCTTCGCAGTTCACTGTCCACCGACTCCGCCGGCGCCGCATCGCTGGTCGCATCGATCCGGGCGCGTATTGAACCCTTGGGCGGCGTCGATCTGGAATCGCCTCCGCGCCGCCCCATTCGCAAGCCTCCCGCGATCGTGTGATCATCCTCGACACCAATGTGTTGTCGGACACCCTGCGGCCGGCGCCCAGTGCCACGGTACTGGAGTGGCTGGCATCGAAACCCGCAGCGGCGCTGTTTACCACCACCATCACGCGCGGGGAGATTCTGTATGGTGTGCGCCTGCTACCCAAGGGCCGCCGTCGCGATGCCTTGTGGCACGCGGTACAGGCCATCTTCGACGAGGACTTCGCACGTCGCATCCTGTCGTTCGACAGCCACGCCGCCGATGCCTACGCCGATATCGCCGCTGCGCGCAAAACCGCCGGTCAGGCCATCAGCCAGTTGGACGCCATGATCGCCGCAACGGCGCGTTCGCGCGGCGCCGCGCTGGCCACCCGGAACATCAAGGATTTCTCCGCTTGCGGCATCGAGCTTGTCAATCCCTGGGGCAAACAATAGATAAGAGGTCGGGGCAATTGCTGTAAGTCCCTCCGTCCTTTCAAGGCGTTTTCCGTTACGGCTGCGGACCGCGCAGCTTGCTGTTGTGGTAGCCGTAAGCGAAGTAGATGATGAAGCCGAGCACCGCCCAGCCGGCCATGCGGATCCAGGTATCGACCGGCAGGCTGTAGATCAGATACGCACAGCCGGCTGCGCCGAGCAGGCAGGTGACCCACGGCAGCGGCACGCTGAAGCTGCGTTTCAGATCGGGACGTGTGTAGCGCAGGATCAGCACCGCCAGGCAGACCACGAAGAACGCGGCCAGGGTGCCGATGTTGGTCATCTCGGCGAGGATGTCGATCGGCAGCACGCCGGCCATGATCGTGGCGATGCCGCCGGTGATCAGCGTGTTGATGTGCGGCGTCTTGTACCTCGGGTGGACCTTGGCGAAGACCTGCGGGAACAGCCCGTCCTTGGCCATCGCGTAGAAGATGCGCGGCTGGCCGATCATCATGACCAGGATCACCGAAGACAGGCCCAGAATCGCGCCGATCTCGATGATCGGGGCCAGCCAGTATTTCAGCGCCGGGACCTGTTCGACCGCGTAGGCGACCGGGTGCGGCACGTTGAGCTGGCCGTAGGGGATCATGCCGGTCAGCACGCCGGCGACAACTATATAGAGGATCGTGCAGATGATCAGCGAGGCGATGATGCCGATCGGCATGTCGCGCTGTGGATTCCTGGCCTCCTGCGCTGCGGTGGATACCGCATCGAAGCCGATGTAGGCGAAGAAGATGATCGCCGCGCCCTCGAAGATGCCGAGCACGCCGTAATGCGGTCCGGTCGCATCGACGATGCGCTCGGGGACGAACGGATGCCAGTTGGCCGGCACGATGTAGTAGGCGCCGAAGCCGATGAAGGCAACAATCACTGCCAGTTTCAACACGACGATCCAGGTGTTGACGGTTGATGATTGCCGGATGCCGAAGTAGCACAGCGTGGTGATCGCGATCACGATCAGCATCGCCGGCAGATTCACAAGGTGTCCGGTGGTGACGATCGCGATCGGACCTTCGCCCTTGGCCAGCGGAGCGTCGCTCAGCGCATCGGGAAACGCGAGTCCGAAATGGCGCAGAAACGCGGTGAAGTAGCCGGCCCAGCCCACCGCGACCGCGCCGATCGAGACCAGGTATTCGAGAATCAGGTCCCAGCCGATGAACCAGGCGAGCAGCTCGCCCATGGTCGAGTAGGCGTAGGAATAGGCCGAGCCCGAAGCCGGAATCAGCGAGGCGAATTCGGCGTAGCACAGCGCAGCGAGGCCGCACACCGCGCCGGCCACCACGAACGACAACATCAATGCGGGGCCTGCGTTGTTGGCCGCCGCGACGCCGGTCAGCACGAAGATGCCGGTACCAATGATCGCACCGATGCCGAGCGCGGTCAGTGCCCAGGGTCCGAGCGATCGATCCAGTTCGTTATCGAGTAGCGCACCTTCGATCTGCTTGACTGCGGTCAGCTGCTGCCACATCGCCATCGGATTTCGCCCCCAGCGCAGGATGAGTCGGAAGTTGCGTGAGGGCGCCCGTGCTTGCTACGCCCCGGTGGTGCACGCAGGACCGCGTCGTGCGCGCGCTAACATACGCGACCCGCGAAATCCGGACAACTGCCGAAGGCGCCCGAGGACCGGGCTTCCGGTGTGTCGCCCGGAGTTCGCCCTGAAGCGACATCGAATCTGCCCAAGCGCTTGCCTGATCGTGAACGTCGCTCGCGTCAGGCGAGAGTAGCGAAGCAGATCTCGTAGGATGGGTTGAGCGGAGCGAAACCCATGCGGTTGCGTCCGATTGCGATGGGTATCGCTGTGCTCAACCCATCCTACTAAGTGAGACGAGTAAAGCGAAACGACCACCGTCGCGCTCAAGCGAGCATGCATGCTCATCTAGACGAGACTGAATGCCTGCCGCGTCAGGTTCTCCGGTTCGGCATCGGTGCAGACCACGTCGTCCTCGATGCGAATGCCACCATATTTTCGGAAGCGATCGACGCGCGCCCAGTCGATGTTCTTCGATTCGGATTTCTGCTTGAGCTCGGCGAGCAGCATGTCGATGAAATAAAGACCGGGTTCGATGGTGGTGACCATGTCGGGTTCGAGCGTGCGGGTGAGGCGCAGATAGGGATGGCCTGGCGGTTTCGCGATCGTTTGGCCGTGATCGTTGGCGGCGAAACCGGCGACATCGTGCACCTGCAGGCCGATCGAGTGGCCGAGGCCGTGTGGAAAGAAGGTGCTCGACACCCCGGATTCGACGGCTGCTTCCGGCGACATGTCGATGAATCCATGATCCTTCAGGATGCCCGCCAGCACACCATGCGCATGCACATGCAGTTCGGGGTAGCTTTGGCCGGTGCGCACACGCGCGCAGAACTGCTGCTGCGCGGCGTCCACGGCGTCGATCAGCGCCTGGAATTCCTCCGCTTCCGCTGCGGCGTAGGTGCGCGTGATATCCGAGGCATAGCCATGAAACGAGCCGCCTGCATCGATCAGGAACGACTGGGTGCGTGAGGGTGGTGCGCGATTGAGATCGGTGTAATGCAGCACCGCGCCATGCTCGTTGAGCGCGATGATGTTGCTATAGGGCAACTCGTTGTCGGTCTCGTGAGCGGCCTCAAGGTAGGCCATGTGGATGCCGAATTCGGACTTTCCGGCGCGAAACGCGCGCTCGGCCGCGCGGTGCGCGCGCGCGCCTATCTTGCTCGCGACGCGCATCATTGCGAGCTCGTACGGTGTCTTGCAGGCGCGGTGATAGTGCAGATAGTCGAGTACCGGCGACGGATTGTTCGGAGCAAAGCTATCGAGACCGGCGTTGTCGTCACCAATGATCGCGCAACGC
>JBAUWF010000021.1:0-61775 GCA_049583635.1 Rhodanobacteraceae bacterium | reverse complement strand
GCGGCGCGGTCCAGATCCGGTCGAGTGCCAGAAGCGGGTAGCGCGACGGAAACGTCGCGCATGCCGGCGACTCGCCGAAGTGCGCATGCAGCCAGCGCAGCGGCCGGCCCCAGAAAAACCATTCGTTCAGATCGCCGATCAGGACGGTCGGGCGCTCGGCATCGCGCACCGAGGCGAGAAGGCGCTGCACCTGATCGCGCCGTTCCGCGGGCCTCAGCCCAAGGTGCGTGGCGACCAGACGCAACGCTGTTCCGCTGCAGTCGATATCCAGATCCAGCGCGCCACGCGGTTCGCGGCGCCCGAAGTTCAAATCGATCCGACGCACGGTCGTGACCGGGCAGCGCGACAGCACGCCGTTGCCGAATTCCACGTCGGCACTGCTCAGCGTCGATCCCGCGATCGCCTGATAGCCGCTGCGACGTTGCAGCTCATCGAGCATGTGCAAGCCGTGCGCGCGCGACTCCAGCTCCTGCAGCGCGACGAGGTCCGCTCCTGTTTCGGCGATGACATCGGCGATGCGCGCGACGTCGAAACGCCGGTCGCTGCCGACGCCGCCGTGTACGTTGTACGACGCAATCACGATGTGCCGGCGATCACCGTTCATTTGCCCGCTTCCATGGAGCGCGCCATGCGCCGACGCACGATGAGTGTCGCGCCGGCGATCAGCAGTACGACCGCCACCAGCAGCGTGTAGGTCCACGGACTTGGATGGCGGATCGCTGCGAGCGCGCGGTCGACAAACAGTGCGCTCAGCACGATTCCGGGCAACATGCCGAGCAACGTCCCGAGCGCGTACACGCGCCGATCGATGTGCGCCACGCCCGAGACCAGGTTGACCACGCTGTACGGCGCGATCGGCAGCAAGCGCACGATCACGATCGCCAGCAGCCCGCGTCTGGCCAGACGCCTACGCAAGCTCTCGAGGCGTTGTCCGCTGAACCGGCGCAATGCGCCGCGGCCGAACCAGCGGCCGACTTCGTACAGAACCTGGGCACTCAACAACGAGCCGATCAGCGCGTACAGCGCGCCGGGCAATGGCCCGCACAGGATAATCGTCACCGCGATCAGCACATTGACCGGGAATGCAATCAGGCCGCCGGCGACGAACGCACCAAACAACACCAACGGAACCAGCGGCGTGGATCCGAAGCGCTCGGCAAGCCCGACCAGACGGTCGATGTCGACCCAGTCGCGCAACGGCGTCAGCAACCACAATCCGAGCAACGTGCACAGCACCAGCAGCAGCGCCGCAGCGGCTGCCATTTTCGTCAACGCCGAGCGCCAGGTCTTCGCCGGAAACAGGCGGGCAATCAGGCGATCCGGGTCGATCGGGCGTTCCGGATCGAAAATCGCCCGCTCCGGCACCAGCGCGTCGGCATCGGCGTCCAGTTCGAAATCGATGGAAGCGAGGCTGCGTCCGTCGTCGCGCAGCGACTCGACCGCCTCGATGGCGCGGGGATGCTGCGCGAATGCCTCCGCAACCCGGTCCACGCTGGTGTCGAGATGTTCGGCCAGCAACCGGTTGCGCAGATGCGCGATCGCCTGTGCGACACGCGTGTCGGAGCCGGCTTCGATCACGATGTTGCATTCACTGTCGAGCCCGAGCGAGCGATTGCTGAGATTCGCGGAACCCAGCGTCAGCAGCCGATCATCGATGGCGAAAAGCTTGCTGTGCACATTGATGCACTCGTCTCCCAGCCCCGGAATACACGGATAGTAGACTGCATAGTGCCAATGTCGATCGGCGGCTTTCAGGCGCTGATGCAAACGGGCCCGCAACACGCCCATCGTGGTTTCCTCGAGCCAGCCGCTGTGCGCGCGCGAAGTGATCGACACGAAATCCGGACCGTCGGCCTCGCCCAGACGCGCGGTCAATGCCGAGGCTACGGCATCGGCCGTGAAATACTGGTTCTCGGACAACACGATGCGCCGCGCCGAAGCGATCGCGTCAAGCAGCAACTGACGGATTTCGGCGACCGCTTCGCGTCCGTTCCACGCCGGATGGGTCCGTGCGATACCGACTTCGAGATCGCCGACGTCGACGGCAAGACCGGCTGGCCACGGATCGCCGGCGGCTTCAATCGGCGCGATCGATTCGCCCGTCGCAACGCACCAGCGCTCGCGCGCCAGATCGCCGATTGCCCGAGCAGCCGCGCCGTCGACGATCGCGTGAATATCGTGGAACGGCGCGTAGGCGCGACCGTCCGCATCGCGTCGGCGCCGATCGCCGGCGCGGTGCGCCGATGTATCCCAGCGTGACCGGGTCAGATCGAACCCGCCGACAAAAGCCACGGCATCGTCGATGACCAGCAGCTTCTGGTGGTGCGAAGCGCCGAGCGGATGACTCGCATCGAGCCGAAAGGTCAGTCGCGCATGCTGACGTGCGCCGAACGTCAACGCCGGCAGCCACTCGCGTTCGAGTGCGTAGAGCATGGCATAGTCCCAGCTGAGAATACGCACTTCCAGTTCGCTGCGTCGTTCGAGCAACGCCGCCAGAAAATCTGCAAACGCCGTCGGCAAATCGTCCTGCGCGGGTCCGCGTACTAGTTCGATACGACTGTCGATGTCCCAGCCCAGCAGGAATATCGAGCGCTGCGCGGCAGCCATCGCGGCGCGCATCGCCGCAAAACAGGCTTCGCCATCGATCAGGAACGCGAGACGTCGCGCATGCTCCACGCGCCAGCAGTTGCGTCCCACCTGCAGCAGCTTTTCACTATCGGCCACGGCCAAGTCCCTTGCCGTGTCCTGGGTACGCGAAGGGTCTGCCGGCCTGCGCAACCCGCCCCGCCACGGATCCAATAGCACGGAGGATGCCGAAGTTCTCGGTGCGGCCAGGACGCGCGCGCCAGCCACGTGCGAAACTCACCTCATGTCCGGGCCTGCGCTTATTCATGATTGGCGACTAGCGTACGAGAACCGTCTGCGCGCCCGCGATCCGGCAGATATCGATCTGGTCGTGATCCATTGCACCGAGCTGCCGGACCTGGCGACGGCGCGCGAGTTCGGCGAGCGCATCCTGCACACCGAATCCGGCACCGGCAATTGCGGTCATTATTACGTTGACCGCGATGGGACGATGCATCGATTCGTCGGCGACGAACGCATTGCCCATCACGTGTTCGGCCACAACGAGCGCTCGATCGGGATCGAACTGGTGAATCGGGGCCGCTGGCCACGCTGGCGCGACAGTCGATATCAGGCATTCGACGAACCCTACACGGCGGCGCAGGTGCGTGCGCTGAATGGGCTGCTCGATCATCTTTGCAACAAGCTTCCCGGCCTCAAATGGATCGCCGGTCACGAGGAGATCGACCTGCGCGTCGAGTCGGCCAGCGACGACCCGACGATTCTGCTGCCGCGCCGGCGCGATCCGGGTCCGCTGTTTCCATGGGCCGACGTGCTTGCAGGTACGGCCCTGCAGCCCCTGCTCACGGGCCGCGAATCACCCGCCGGACCCTGAGCGCCCGCGACAATGACGACCGATCGTGCCGCTATACTGGTGCGCTGATCAGCGTGGCATTGGCTCACCATGACCAAATCCGTCGTCGCAGAACTGTTGGCCCTGCTGCAGCTCGAACGCCTCGAAGACAACCTGTTCCGCGGCCAGAGCCGCGACATCGGCACACGCCACGTGTTCGGCGGTCAGGTTCTCGGGCAAGCCCTGTCCGCAGCGCAGCAGACCGTCGATGATGCGCGCAAGGCGCATTCGCTGCATGCCTATTTTCTGCGCGCCGGTGACGTCGACCATCCAATCATCTACAACGTCGAGCGCACACGTGATGGTCACAGCTTCTCGGTGCGCCGTGTCGTCGCAATCCAGCACGGACAGTCCATCTTCAATTTTTCGGCGTCTTTCCAGATCGGCGAGACCGGCGTCGAGCATCAGTCGCCGATGCCGGCCGTTGCCGACCCGGATGAGCTCGAGCCGACGGTGTTGCTCCCGTCCAGGGAACTCGCGCGGGTTCCGATCAACCTGAGGCGCTGGCTCGGTATCAAGGGGCCGTTCGAATTCCGGCCGGTCTGGCCACGTGACGACCTGCATCCGGTGAAGCGCCCAGCTTCCCAGCAAGTCTGGTTCCGGCTGACCAGCAAGGCGCCCGACGACGATCTGTCGAATCGATCGCTGCTCGCCTACGCGTCGGATTTTCACCTGATCGGCACGACCACTTTTCCGCACGGCATTTCGTATCTGCAACAGCACGTGCAGATGGCCAGCCTCGACCACGCACTGTGGTTCCATCGACCATTCCGTGTCGATGACTGGCTGCTGTACGACTGCGACAGTCCGAGCGCGCAGGGTGCACGCGGGCTCGCGCGCGGATCGATCTACAGCCGCGACGGACGGCTGATCGCGTCGGTCGCGCAGGAAGGACTGATCCGGCTGCGCGAGTAGAATGCGCGCATGCGCCAGATCTATACGTCGCCACGCATGGAGAACATCGAGCGCGTCGTCGCGTTGTTCGATGAGTCCGGCGTGCAGACGACTGTGCGCAACCATGAGGTATGGCGCGCCGCGAGCTGGAAACGTTTCAGCTATGCCGAACGCGCAAACAACGATGCGTGGCCACAAGTCTGGGTGGTCAAGGCCGAGGACCACACGCGCGCGCGCCAGATTCTGCGCGACGCAGGCGTCGAACCGTCCACGCGCCACGCCGATGCACTGGCGGCAGTGCGTTTGCGTGGCGATGGTGAGCGCCGGCGCGCAGTGTCGTGGCGCTGGAAACTTCTGATCCTGGCGCTGATCGTCGCGGTTCTGGTGCTGATCGCATCGGGCCCGCTCGCGTGACCCGCTGATGGCGTCTCGTTGATAGAATCCGCCGATGCGCTCGGAAGTCGTCCGCCTGTTCCAGACCTTGCCGCATCCATGCGGCTATTTCAGCGGGCGCACGGCGCAGAACCTCGTACTCGACCCGGCGTCACCCGATATCGCCAGACTTTACAACCTGGCATTACCGAGCGGTTATCGGCGTGCCGGCGGCCACGTCTATCATCCGCGTTGCAGCGCATGCAGGGCCTGCATCGCCTGTCGTGTGCCGGTGGCGCGCTTCCGGCCCGACCGCAGCCAGCGCCGCTGTCTGACCACGAACGGCGATCTGACGGTAACAATCGAAGCGCCAGCGTACAACGACGAGCGCTTCCGGCTGTACCGACGCTATCTCGAATCACGCCATCCGGATGGCGGCATGGACGACGCCGAGCCGGATGATTTCTCACGTTTTCTGTATACCGCGTGGAGTCCGACGCGATTCATCGAATTTCGCCACGGCAACCGGTTGCTGGCCCTTGCGGTCACCGATTTCTGCGACAGCGGCTTGTCCGCTGTGTACACGTTCTTCGATCCGCTCGAGGCCGCTCGCGGACTCGGCACCCTGGCTATCCTGCATCAGTTGCGCATTGCCCGGGAATCCGGGCTGCCGCATGTGTATCTCGGATTCTGGATCGCTGCCCACCTCAAGATGGATTACAAGGCGCGCTTCCGGCCGCTGGAAATCCTTCGCGACGGCGAATGGCGGGCGCTGGCGCGCACGACACGCACTTCGCAGGGCACCGATGCCGTCGAGTGCACGGAGCGCCGCGCGAGCACGATGACCTGATGCGTGCAGCTCTTCTCGCCTGTCTCGCGCTGGTTGCATCTTTCGCGCGCGCCGGGCCGCCATCACCGATCTGGTACACGGTCCTGCTCGATGGCCGCAAGATCGGTTCCTTCGAGAGTACGCGCGAAATCCGCGGCGAGGGCGCAGCCGCGCGCGTCGTCACACGCCAGAAACTGGATCTCGTGCTCGACCGCGCCGGTGTGCGGCTTGCACTCGGCAGCGACGAAACCAGCGAGGAATCGCCGACTGGTGAGCCGCTTTCGTTTCTCAGTGTGTCGCGCCTGTCCGACAGCCGGACGCGCATCAAAGGCAAGGTTCACGATGGCCGCGTCGACCTGACGGTGCAAAGCGGCGGCGGCCCGGTACAACACCGGCAGCAGGCTTGGCCATCCAGTGCCCTGCTGCCCGAGGGCTTGCGTCTCGCCGGTGTGCGCGCGGGACTTGAACCCGGCACCCATTACCGTGCATTGGCATTTCAGCCTTCGGCGCTCGACGCCGTCGCCGTCGACACCCGGGTCGGGCCGCTTGAAACACTGGATCTTCCATCCGGACCGGCCACGCTGACCGAGATCGACCAGACCCTGGATTTTCCGGGCGCACCGACGACCAGCCGCGCCTGGGTGGATCAGGATCAGACCGTGCGCAAGATGATGATGCCGATAGCCGGTGTCACACTGACCCTGCTGTCCTGTGATCGCACCTGCGCGCAGGCGCCAGACCAGCCGAGCGACGTGTTCGCGCGCATGCTGATGAAGGCGCCACGCCCGTTGAGCGCGAACGAAAGAAGTCGCGATCTGCGCTACACGCTGATCGCGCGCGATGGTGGTCCGGCGCTCGATCTTCCCGACACCGACGAACAGCAGGTCGTGAAAAAAGGGCACAACGTGATTGTCACCGTGCGTATGCGCGCCACTTCGGGGACCGAACGTGCGCCGCAAACGATCGACCGCACGAGTACCGACTGGCTGCAAAGCGGTGCGCCGGAAATCGTCGCGCTTGCCCACCAGGGTGCCGGCGCTGCCGCAACGCCACTCGAACGCATGCAACGGTTGCAGGAGTTCGTGCGCGGCTACATCGATCAAAAGAGCCTCGGCGTCGGCTATGCCTCGGCGCTGGAGGTCGCACGCAAGCCCGAAGGCGACTGTACCGAACATGCCGTCTTGCTTGCCGCACTCGGTCGCGCACTCGGCATTCCCACGCGCGTGGTCGACGGCCTCGCCTACACTCCGACGTTCGGCGGCGCCGAACAGGTCTTCGTGCCGCACGCCTGGGTGCAGGCGTGGGTCGACGCTCGCTGGCAGAGTTTCGATGCCGCGCTGCCGGGCTTCGATACCGGTCACATCGCATTGTCCGTCGGTGATGGTGATCCATGGCGGTTCTACGCCGGGCTGGGCGCACTCGGACGCATGGATTTGCAACGCATCGAAACGCTCGATGCCGTGTCCGAGACGGACGCACCGCCCGCGGTTCCATCGCACCAATGATCGATTCAGCAGCGATCGCATAGTATGGTCATTCAGTCGTGCGTAGCGCTTCCACGGAGACCCGTCCATGATGACCCGCTCACTCGCCTGCGCGCTGGTTGCGTTGCTCGGCATCGGCCATGCGCAAGCGCAAGTGCTCGATCCGCAAGATCTGTGCAAGCAGCGCGCCTCCGCCTTCCTCGACGCGCTGGACAAAAACGACTACACCGGCGCCGGCGTCGATTTCGATGCCAAGATGCAAACCGCCCTGCCGCCGGAAAAACTCGAACAAGAATGGGAGTCACTGGTCTCAAAATATGGCAAGCTCAGCGCACGCGGCCAACCGCACACCACGACTGATCAGGATTACATTGCCGTGATGGTGCCGCTCATCTTCGAACGCGGCACGCTGGCCGCACAGATTGCCTGTGACACCACCGGCGCCGTTGCGGGTTTTCACATGCTGCCGTTGCCTGAAAAAGCGCAATTCTGAGTATCTCGGCTCCAATGCGCGGCGCGAAGATCCTGCCTCCCGAGGAGCGTACCGACGCCGCGCGCAAACGCGCCATAGCGCGTCAGATGCGCGCATTCGGCGTGCCAGCCGACTATGCGCGCAGGCGGGGTCTTGTGCGGGTGCGCGAACCTGCGCGACTCGTTTGCATCGGCGAGGACATTCATGGCCGCATGCAGCGACTCACGCCGCGCGCCGCGCGCGCCTGCGTGCGCATGCGCGCTGCGGCGGCGGCCGACGGCGTCGACCTGCAATACGTCTCGGCGTTTCGTTCGATCGGCTACCAGTTCGGCATCTTCTGCGGCAAGCTCGAACGTGGCCAGCCGATAGAAGAAATTCTCAGGGTCAGCGCAGCGCCCGGCTACAGCGAACACCACTCCGGGCGCGCGCTCGATCTCACGACGGCTGGCTACGCGCCACTGGAAGAAGCCTTCGAGTGCTCAGCGGCGTTCGCCTGGCTGCAGCTCCGTGCCGGCGCGTTCGGATTCACGCTGTCGTATCCACGCGGCAATCCGCACGGCATCGCCTACGAGCCGTGGCACTGGTGTTGGCACGCCAGGCGCGTCCCCGCTCGCGACTGATGGACGCGTTCGCGCCGGTTCCGCTCGCTCGGCTTCGTAGGAAGGGTTGAGCGCAGCGAAACCCATGCGGTTGCGCCGGATTGCGATGGGTATCGCTATGCTCCACCCATCCTGCGAGGTCTCCTTTGCTTCTCTCGCCTGCCGCGATGCTGTCGCACAGGTTCCGCTCGCCTCAGCTTCGTAGTTCCACTCGCCTCGACTTCGTAGGATGGGTGGAGCGCAGCGAAACCCATGCGGTTTCTGCCGGATTGCGATGGGTATCGCTATGCTCCACCCATCCTACGAGGTCTCCCGCTTCTCTCGTTCGATGCGAATCTGTCGCACGGGTTCCGCCGACAGGCCATCCTCGGCCTGACGGCGGAATCGGCGCGATCCCTCGCGCCGACCCGCGGGCCTTTTCGTCCGCCACCCGCCACCGCCTACGGGACCCAACGTCAACAGCAAAGCCACAGCCGCTGCATCGAGGCGGCTCTTGATCTTGGTGCCGTAGGCGGTGCCGAGCATCGCAGCCGGCGGCGGGAACACCCGGAGGGCGAAGGCGAGGGACCGCATTCGCCGAGCGCCAGCACATGGATGTGCTGTCGCGAGGGCCGCCGGCGGCGAGAAGCGCAGGGAAGTCGCCGGCGCCGCCGGCGACCACCGCGTCCGGCACTGGACCTTTTGGTTCCTTTTGGGGCAATGCCAAAAGGAACCCGCTCGCCGCCGAGGCGAGCGGAACACACGCGACAGCGCCGCATACGCGAGAGAAGCAAAGCAGATCTCGTAGGATGGGTTGAGCGTAGCGATACCCATCGCAACCGGGCGCAACCGCATGGGTATCGCTGCGCTCACCCATCCTACAGAGCTCAAGCAAGGGTAACGGTGCAAATAAGTCGCATCAGGCGAGAGAAGAGAAACGCCGCTTACGTGACATTGCGCCACGCAGCGAATCCGAGCGCAATCCAGCCGACAATGAACGCGAGTCCGCCGAACGGCGTCGCGATACCGGTAACTCGTGGCGCCCCAAGTGCCAGCGCATACAGGCTTCCGCAAAAAAGCAGCATGCCGACGACAAGACCCGATGCCGCAATCGTCGCGGCAGTCGATGCCTGCGTCCGCAGCATCTGCGCGACCACCAGCAGGGCCAGCGCGTGCCAGAACTGATATTCAACGGCCGTATGCCAGATCGCGAGTGCCCCTGGATCGAGCGTGCCGCGCAGCGCGTGCGCGCCGAAGGCACCGAGCACGACCGCACCTGCACCGGCGATCGCGGCCGCCACGCCGGCGGATCGAGAGGCGACGTTCATGCGCTGCAGGCGATCGACCAGTTCAGTGCGAACGAGCCTTCGACCGCTTCTTCGGCGCTTTCCCGTGGTTCTCGCCTTTCTGTGCCTTGGCCTCCAGCGGCTTCAACAGGTCGTCCATTGACTTGTCGATATTGGAATACTTGTACGATGGGAGGACATAGGTCCAGCCGTCGAAACGTGCGTTGAGATCGGCGGCTTCCTTGTCGAGTGCGGCAAGCTTTTCAGCCTTGTCCTTGGCCGGATCGGTCACGGCGAGTGGTTTCGGATTCGCGGCCGCGCCGGGCTTGCCTTCGGCGGTCGCTGCGCCCTTGTTGTTCGCATCGGCTGACTTGTCTTTTGCATCGGCCTTCGCCTTCGCGTCTTCCTGCTCGGCCGCGATATTCTTCTCGGCGCGCTCGCGGTGTATGGACGCCTTGAACTGCGCGTAGTCCTTGCCGTCCTTGCTCCAGGTATCGACGTCGACCACCAATCCGTCGAATCTCGCGTAGCTTGCGTCTACCGCATCGGCACCGGGTGCGGTGTCCTTGGCCGGCAATACATCCTCAAGGCGCAGGTCGGCCAACGTCGTGGCAACGCTGTTGACCGTGTACGGCGCTGCAGCCTCGCGCCCCTTCGGCACGTCCGTCAGCGTGAAGTCGGCATCGCCCCTGGCGTCCTTGTCCACATGCACGATTTGACCGTCCGGATGGGTGATCGTGATGTCGGCTATCCGATTGGCCGGGATATCGACCAGATTCTTGTTGAGCCAGTCGCTGGTGTTCTTCTCGGCACTCAACCGGCCCGAGACGAGCAGGCTTTGCGCATCGCCCACGCGACGAATGAAGGTACCGCTGCCACGCGAATCTGGTGCGCCGACGATCAACTTGATCGGCTGGCCTGCACCATCGATCTCGACCTCGACCCCCTTGGCGCTCTTGTCCGCAACGTCGCGCACGCCGATTGCGTCGTAGCGGGCCTTGTCGGATGTCTTGTTCTCGATCACGGTCGCGTTCGCGAGTTTGAGCAGGAACTCGCGCAGCTTGCCGACATCGGCTGGGTAGCCGCCTTTCTCGGAGACCGTCCAGCCGTCCTTGCCGCGATTGAGCGTCGCGATCGTCTTGTTGCCTGCGCCGGTGAAAACGACCTTGTCAATGTCGTTGATGTGCGCTTTGAGATTCGGCACCAGTTTGCGCGAGGTTTCGGCGGTTTCACTGAGCGGCTGGTTGGCATGATGAATCGCGACCGCCGCGACAATCACGATCAGCGCGATCACGATCAGGCCGAGCAGGGTCTTTTGATTCATGTGCGGTCTCCGTAGCCGACGTGCCGACGTCTGCTTCGCCACCAGGCGAACCCCAATGCAAACAAGGTGATCACCAGCGGCATCAACACAATGTTGAGAAACTTGAGCTTCGCTCCGAGCGATTCGATCTCGGCATCGAGCTGGCGCCGCACCTGACGCAACTGCTTGCGGATCTCGAGTTTGCGTTGCAGGAACTTGTCGAGTTCGGACTTCTGTTCGGGCGAGAGAATCGGCGCCTGATCCGCACTCTTGGCACTTTGCAACTGAGTCAGCTTGCGCTCGGTGTCACTGAGTTCGTGCTGCAGTTCCTCCTCCTTGGACCGGAAGCGCTCGTCCGCTTTGCGCTTGAGCGCCTCGACCTTGGTGAACGGACGCTGCGAGGTTGCACGGCCGCGAATTGAGATCAGGTCGCTCGAACCGGTCAGGTTGTCGACCGCATTGACCGCGAAGTCGCCATTGTTGGCAAACGGGTTCATGACGTGCTGGCCAAAGAAATTCTGCACCCTCACCCATAGCCGGTCGCTCAGGATGTCGGTATCCGCGACCAGGACGATCTGAGCATCGACCTTGGATGCAGCCAGGTGGCCGGTACCTTTGCGGTCGGGAAACGCGGTCTTGAGCTTGCCGGTCAGACGACCGGCGATCAGGTAATGCTCGCCGGTCGCCTGGTAACCGTCGAGGAGTTCACCCGGATCACGCAGCATGCGCATGCGTACGCTTGGCACCGTCATCGCGTCGGCGCTGGTCTGGATCAGCGGCGTCAGCGTCTCGCTCTTGGCATCCTTGGAAAGTCCGAAGTAACCGGCAGCGGAAACGTTGATCGATTGCAGATTGGCCGTAGTGACATCGCCATTGGCGAGATCGGCGCCGGTGAATCCGAGGATCGCCGGATCGCGCACGGGCGCCTGTCCGGGTCCGACGCTGATCGGCAACGCGTGTGCACGATCGAGTACCACCTTGCCCGGGTCGTAGTCGATACCCCAAGCCTTGAACAACCTCGGCAAGTCCGAAGACTTGTCGGCCATCATCGCTGCCTGCGGATTGTTCGGATCGGCGCCGGCATCATCCAGTTCGGCGTATGGATCGACGAAGGCCAGCAGGTGCCCGCCGCGCAAGACGTACTGATCGATCGCGAAGGCCGCATCGTCGGACAGGTGTTTCGGATGTACCAGCACAAGCACGTCCACGTCCTTGTCGATCGCGGTCAGTTTGGATGCATCGAGCTGGCGCATGTCGAACAACTGCTGCCATTGCTGATAGATCGCCCAGGGCTGACGCATCTGACGCGTCGCCGGATCGAAGCCGGCATCAAGCGGCAGATCCGACAGCAAGGCGACCACCGGTTTCTTGCTGGTCGAAAGCTGGTGGATCAGCTTGGCAACGTCGTATTCGAGAAACGCTTCCTTGTCGGGCTGCAGGAACGGGATGGCGGCGTGGCCATCGGTGGAGTTGGTGCCGGCAAGGCCGAAAAAGATCTTCTCGCCGGAATTGCCGACCGGCACCGATTGCAGGCCCATGCTGGTCGCACGATCCTCGTCTTCCGAGAACGGCAGTGGATCGATTGTCTCAAGGGTGATCTTGCCGTTTGAGCGCGCCACGATCTCGTCGAGCATCTCGTGAACGCGAGTGTAGTAGGTGCGCAACTGCGGCAGGTTCCGGGTACCTTGGTCGCTGTAGAAGAGGTACAGATGAATCGGCTCGTCGATCGAGTCGACGATGTGCCGCGTGCCGTCCGACAGGGTGTAGATGTGATTCTGTGTCAAATCGACGCGCGCGCCGCGAAACACCGTATTGACGACGATCATCAACGCCACGAACAGGATCGCCAGAACGATCAGCGCGGTACCGGACAGAGCCTTGCGATTCATTTTCATCGATGCTCCTCCTTCAGGCGCCTTTCTTCATGCCGACGACGACCGCGTTCGCATACAGCCAGAAGCCGATCATCAGCAGGAAATAAATCAGGTCACGCAGGTCGATCACACCTTTGCCGATCGATGCGAAGTGCGTGAGAAAGCTCAAGCCCGCAATCGCGTCCACCAGGCCCTGCGGCGCCCACGCACCGAAGAAATCGAGCACCAGCGGAAAGCCTGCCAGCAGCAACAAAAAGCACACGACCACTGTCAGGATGAACGCAATAACCTGATTGCGCGTGGCCGCGGAGATACATGAGCCGATTGCGAGAAATGCGCCGGCCATCAGCAGTGAGCCGACATAGCTCGCGAAGATCACGCCATTGTCAGGCGATCCCAGATAGTTGACCGTGATCCAGATCGGAAACGTCAGCACCAGCGCGATTCCGATGAATGCCCACGCTGCAAGAAACTTGCCGAACACCGCCTGCCACATCGTGATCGGCAGTGTCAGCAGCAGCTCAATCGTGCCGCTCTTGCGTTCCTCCGCCCACAGCCGCATCGACACCGCCGGTACCAGGAACAGGTACAACCAGGGATGGAAATTGAAGAACGGTTGCAGATCAGCCTGGCCGCGCTCGTAGAAATTACCGATATAGAACGTGAACGCACCTGACAGTACCAGGAAAATCACGATGAACACGTAGGCGACGGGTGTCGTGAAATAACTGCGCAGTTCGCGCCGGAAGATCGTTGCGACAGCACTCATGCGCGTGCCTCCCGTGCTGTATCCGGCTGGGTGATGGAGCGGAAAACCTCGTCGAGTCGCCCGCCTTCGAGCGCCATTTCGCGCACTTCGACCCCCTGCTCGGTCAGCGCCGCATTGACCGCGGCAAAAATCGACCGACCGGATTTCGGGAAGGCCGTGATGCGGCCATCCTGCTCATCCACTTCGACCGCGGCAACGTCGGCGACGCGTGCCAGCGCCGCCCGCGCGTCGGCGGGATTGGTCGCACTCAGCGAAACGGCCTGGTAATAGCGCGAACGCGCTTCGAGTTCCGCCGGCGTCGCGTCAGCCAGCAAGCGGCCGCCGGCAATGATCATCGCGCGCGTGCATACCGCATGCACTTCCTCGAGTTGATGCGTGGAGACGATGATGGTCTTGTCACGCGCCATCGCATTGATCAGCGCGTGCACTTCGTGTTTCTGGTTCGGATCGAGTCCGTCGGTCGGCTCGTCGAGGATCAGCACCTTCGGATCGTGCACGATCGCCTGGGCCAGGCCGACACGACGCTTGAAGCCTTTCGACAAGGTCTCGATCGCCTGCCCGAGAACCGATTGCAGATGCAGCCGGTCGATCACGTCGTCAAGACCCCGCTTGCGCACCGCGCCCTTCAGTTCACGCACGTCGGCAACAAACTGGAGAAACTCGTAAACGCTCATCTCGCCGTAGCTCGGCGCACCTTCCGGCAGATAGCCGAGAACACGCTTGACCTCCAGCGCGTTCTCGTCGACATCGAATCCGCACACGCTCGCCGATCCCGAGGTCGGCGTGAGAAATCCCGACAGGATTTTCATCGTGGTCGACTTGCCGGCGCCGTTGGGGCCGAGAAAACCGAGTACCTGTCCGGGCTCGACCTTGAAACTGATCTCATCGACGGCGACGAGATCGCCGTATCGTTTGGTCAATTGCCGCGTTTCTATCATTGTCTGACCACCCTTTCGGGCCGTCGCCGGGAGCAACGGCGGGGACGAAATCGAATCGGAGAGCCTCTGATTCATCAGAGGTGCTCGCAGGTCAACAACGACCTGTTGCTCCGAAAAATCCACCGCCTGTCCCGACGTGACTCCGGGGGTGGACCTGTTCAAAGCATCCTCAAGCAAGACCCGTCGGGCCGCGCGCGGCGAGCGGTCGATCGATGCCCGCGCAACGCGCCTCGATTCGGGCGCCCTCACGCCCGAATTTTTGCAGGTGCCGCGAAAGATACCGCAAGCGAGGCGAAAAGTTCCCGAGGCGAGTCGCGCGACCCAGTGCGCGACGTTGTCACATCGGTGCGGCGACACACGTCACCGCACCGCGACGGTCCGAACAAAGCACCCGCCGCGTGATATCTCCGGCACAGGGAAACGGCCGCCAACATTCGAATATCGTATCGTCGCAACAGTTGACAGCCGCGCCGTCGGGTTTAGGCTGCGGGCTCGGCATCGAGATTGCGACGGAACACCTATCATGGGCAGGCAGATCAATCTTGCGACCGCGGACAAGCAATGCATCGGCGCTTATCTCGCCGAACCTGAGAGTTCGCCGCGAGGCGGCATCGTTGTGGTGCAGGAGATTTTCGGCGTCAATGCGCACATGCGCCGCGTTGCGGACAATTTCGCCATGTATGGCTATGCCGCGATCGCGCCGGCATTTTTCGACCATGTCGAAAGCGGACTCGAACTCGACTACAGCGAGGATTCGATGAAGAAAGGCATCGCGTTGATCAAGGAAATCGGTTTTGCGCGCGCGATTGAGGATGTCGCGAGCGCAGCCGAGGCGATCGCTTCGGCGGGGCGTATCGGTTGCGTCGGTTATTGCTGGGGCGGAACAGTAGCCCTGCTCGCCGCAACTCGGCTTGGTCTGCCGGCAGTGAGCTACTACGGTGGCCGCAACCTCGATTTTCTGGAGGAACCATTGCGCGCACCTGTGCAATTTCACTTCGGCGAACGCGATCGCTCGATTTCACTGGAAGCGATTGAACAACATCGAAGGGCGCTGCCGCAGTGTGATGTGTTCACCTACCCGAAAGCCGGCCACGCATTCAACCGCGATGCTGACGAAGCATGGGAACCGGACAGTGCCAAGCTCGCGCTCGAACGATCTCTTGCATTTTTCGAACGCAATCTGGCCGCCGCACCGGTCGACGCGCAATCGGCGTCGGATTCCGCGCGTTGAACTTCAAGATCGACCCGCGCCTCGCAGCCGATACAGAAGGCGTCGGCGAGATGGCCCTTTCACGCGTATTGCTGATGGACGATGTCCGGTTTCCATGGCTGATCCTGGTGCCACGCATCGCCGGCGCAAGGGAACTCATCGACCTTGACGCATCCGACCAGACCAGCCTGCTGGCCGAGGTGGTAACGGTCGGCCGTGCGCTGGAAGACATGGTGCAGCCGGAGAAATTGAACATCGCGGCACTCGGCAACGTAATCACCCAGCTGCATGTACACGTTATCGCGCGTTTCAGCAACGATGCTGCATGGCCGCAGCCGGTCTGGGGATGCGGCAAACGAAAACCCTATACCGTGCAATCGCGGCGCCAGCGCGTCGCCGCGTTGCGCGCGGCGCTGCGCAACAGCATCGACGTAACCGAATGATGGCAAGGTCGGCGGAGCCACCGCTGATCGAAGCGCTGGGCGAACGCTCGCTGCTGCTGCGTTTCGGCAACGCGATCGAGCCGGCGCTGAATGCCCGCGTGCATCTCGCGGCGCAGGCTTTGCGAACTGCGGCACTGGCCGGCGTCGATGACATCGTACCGTCGTATGCCGCGCTGGCCGTGAATTACGAACCGGGCGCCTGGAACGATGACGCAAGCAACACGCCGCCATGGCAGCGCCTGGCAGATGCCGTACTGGACGTGATCGCGCGCGACGCAACCGGGCTCGTCGATGTGGCGCGCCGGTGCATCGACATACCGGTACGCTATGGCGGCACTGATGGCCCGGACCTTGCCGCAGTCGCCGAACACAGCGGGCTCGACGTCGATGCGGTCGTCGCGCGCCATCTTGCCGGCGATTATCAGGTTGCCATGCTCGGGTTCGCTCCGGGATTCGCTTACCTGACCGGCCTCGATCCGCTTTTGCATACGCCGCGCCGGCAAACGCCACGCCTGCGTGTTCCTGCCGGATCGGTTGCGATCGGCGGCGCGCAGACCGGAATCTATCCGGGCATGCTGCCTGGCGGCTGGCAGATTATCGGATGCACAGCGCGCGTGCTGTTCGACGCGCAGCGCGACCCACCGAGCCTGCTGGAAGCTGGCGATCGCGTGCGCTTCGTCGCAATCGGGCAGGCCGTCGGCGCATGAGCCTGCGCGTGCTCAAACCCGGCTTGCAGACCACGATTCAGGACACCGGCCGTCACGGATACGCCGCACTCGGTGTCGGCACGGCCGGTGCGATGGACGACGTTGCGCTGCGCCTCGCAAACGCGCTGGTCGGCAACGCATGCGGAGCCGCGGCGCTCGAGATGACAATGATCGGAGCCGAATTGCACATCAAAAGAGATAGCGCGATTGCGCTGACCGGTGCCGAGACGGAACTGCGTTTGATCGCCCCTGACGGCCGCACGACGATGCTGTCGATGTGGCGGCCGCTGCAGTTGCGCGCCGGCAGCGTACTTGCCTGCGGCAAGATGCGGCGCGGCGCGCGCAGCTATCTCGCGGTGGCCGGTGGCCTTGCGCCGACCCGCTTGCTTGGCAGCGCCGCGACCGACATCAATGCGCGACTCGGCCCGTTCGGCGGCCGCGCGTTGCGTGCCGGCGATGTGCTCGATATAGGACCTGTGCAGGACGATGAGCGCAACGTGGTTGCACAATCCGATACGGAAGATCCCGACGGCGCCTCGCCGACATGGTCACTCGATCCAAGGCCGTGGTATGCCGATTCCGAGCAACCCCTACGCGTGCTGCGTGGCAGCCATTTCGACGCACTCGACCACGCATCGCAACAGCGACTGTTCGATGTCGAGTTTCGCATCAGCGCGGATTCTAACCGCGTCGGCCTGCGGCTCGACGGCCCGCGGCTGGTATTGTCCGAGCCGATCGATCTGGTCACGGAACCGGTCGCGACCGGCACGCTGCAACTGCCGCCGGATGGCCAGCCCATCGCGTTGATGGTCGAACACCCAACTACCGGCGGCTACCCGCGCATCGGCCAGATTGCCGCGATCGACCTTGCGCGCCTCGGCCAGCGCCGACCCGGCGACGCTCTGCGCTTCGCGCCGATCGCCCTCGACGATGCACAATCGCGCTATCTTGCACGCGAACGCGAACTTGCGCGCCTGATCGAGACCATTGCCAGACGGCGGGCCCGATGACTGCGACGATCGACCTCAACTGCGACATGGGCGAATCCTTCGGCGCCTGGACCATGGGGCAGGATGCCGGTGTCATGCCGTGGATCACGTCGGCCAGTATCGCCTGCGGTTTTCATGCCGGCGATCCGGTCATCATGCGCGAGACGGTCGCAATGGCTGCGGCAAACGGCGTTGCGATCGGCGCGCACGTGTCGTTGCCGGACCTGGCCGGTTTCGGTCGGCGCGAGATGCGCGTGACGTCCGCGGAAGTCTATGCCTTCACGCTGTACCAGATCGGCGCACTCGCCGCTTTCGTGCGCGCGTCCGGCGCTAGGCTGATGCACGTCAAGCCGCACGGCGCGCTGTACAATATGGCCGCGCGCGACGCCACACTGGCGAGCGCAATCGCACAGGCAGTGCGCGACTTCGACAGGGATCTGGTCCTGGTCGGGCTGGCTGCGAGCGAGCTGCCGCGCGCCGGCCAGCGAGCAGGCCTTCGCACTGCGCACGAAGCCTTTTCCGACCGCCGTTACGAGAGCGACGGCAGTCTCGCATCGCGACGCGAGGCAGATGCCGTCATCGAAAGCGTCGATGCAGCTGTAGCGCAGGCCGTCGCGATCTGCACCATGGGCGCGGTGACCACACGCAATGGAGCAACGCTCGAACTCGACGCCGACACCCTGTGCATCCACGGCGATCGGACCGACGCCGCCATGTTTGCGCAACGGCTGCGCGAAGCGCTGGCGCAGGCCGGCGTGACGGTTGCGCCATTGTCGGCACACCCGAGCGCATGAACTTCTGGCCGCTGCTCGGCGTCGCGGTCGTCGTTGCAGGATTCGCGCTGCGGCGCAATCCCGTGCTCGTCGTCGTGATCGCAGGTGTCGTGAGCGGACTCGCGGCCGGCATGTCGCTGCCGGATCTGCTCGCGCTGCTCGGCAAGGCCTTCGTCGACAATCGCCTGCTGCTCTTGTTCGTGCTGACCCTGCCGGTGATCGGGCTGCTCGAACACGCGGGCTTGCGCGAACGCGCGCGCATCTGGATTGGCCGATTCCGCGGCCTGACGCTCGCGCGATTTCTCACGTCGTATCTCGCCCTGCGCCAGATCCTCTCGATGCTGGGACTCTATGACGTGCTTGGCCACGCGCAGAGTGTGCGGCCGCTGGTCGCACCGATGAGCGAAGCCGCCGCCGAACGTGCCTCGTCGCGCCTGGGCGCAGGCGATCGCGTGCGCGTGCGCGCACTCGCGGCCGCGACCGACAACATCGGCCGCTTTTTCGGCGAGGATGTGTTCATTGCACTCGGCGCGGTCCTGTTGATCCAGGCGTTCTACGCACAGCACGGCATCGAACTCGATCCGATCTCGATCGCGCTGTGGGCGTTGCCGACCGCGATCGCAGCGTTCGCGATCCATGTCGTGCGGCTGTGGCTGTTCCAGCGCGCGCTCGCGCGCAAGGCGCCGCGCCCGGGCGAAGAAGCCGATGCTGCGGATTGAATACGTTTACTGGCTGATCGGCGTGTTGCTGCTGGTCGCGGCGGTGTACAACCTGCGCGAACGGCGCTGGTCGATGGCCGCGTTCTGGAGCGTGCTCGCGTGCCCGTTCCTGTTCGGCGACGCGATCGGTGCCGCGGCCGCCGCTGGATCGATGCTTCCCGCGCAGGTGATGGGCATCGGCGTGATCGCACTCGGTGTGCTTGCCGCGCGCGGCGGCATGCGCCGCGTCGCGGATGACGACGCGTCACGCGAACGCCGCCGGCACTCGGCCGAACGCCTCGGCAATCGCTTGTTCGCGCCCGCGCTTGCGATTCCGCTGGTGACGCTGTTGCTCGTGCTTGGCGCCAAGTGGCTGCGCTGGGGCGATGTGCGCCTGATCGCGAGCGATCACTCGACACTGATTGCGCTCGGTGTCGCCTGCGTCGTTGCGCTGATCGCGGCCTTGTCCGTGACACGCTCCAGCCTGCCGCGCGCGCTCGGCGAGGGTCGGCGCCTGCTCGATGCGCTCGGCTGGGCCGCGCTGCTGCCGATGCTGCTCGCGACGCTCGGCAGTGTGTTCGCGGCGACCGGCGTCGGCGACGCGATCGCATCGATCACTGCCGCGATCATTCCGATCGACAGTCGCCTCGCCTGCCTTGCCGCATTCGCGCTGGGCATGGTCCTGTTCACGCTGATCATGGGCAACGCGTTTGCGGCATTTCCGGTCATGATGGCCGGCATCGGCCTGCCGCTGCTGGTGCTGCGCCACGGCGCGCATCCGGCCGTGCTCGGTTCGATCGGGATGCTGACCGGCTATTGCGGCACGCTGCTGACGCCGATGGCAGCCAATTTCAATATCGTGCCGGTCGCGCTGCTGGAACTGCCGGATCAGTATGCGGTGATTCGCGCGCAGTTGCCGACGGCATTGATTCTGCTGGCGGTCAATTTTCTGCTGATGGTTTTTCTGGTGTTTCGATGAATGCGGCAGGCGCCACGGCTCTGCTCATCGGCTTCGAGCCGTTCGCCGGCGAGTGCGTCAATCCGTCGGCCGAGGTCGCGCGCCGTCTCGGCGGCGAACACATCGGAAGCTGCTCCATCGTCGCGGCGATCCTGCCGGTGGTTTTCTCGACTGTGACCGAAAAGCTGACAACGCTGCTCGAAACGCATCGCCCGGATATCGTCATTGCGCTCGGCCAGGCCGGCGGTCGCAGTGTCATCTCGCTGGAACGCGTCGCGGTCAACCTGATCGATGCGCGTATTCCCGACAACGACAGCAGCCAGCCGATCGACGTGCCGGTGATCGCGGATGCGCCGGCCGCCTATTTTTCGACGCTACCGGTCAAGGCCATGCGCGCGCATCTCGATGCGCTCGGCATCCCGGTTGCGCTGTCTCACAGCGCCGGCACCTTCGTCTGCAACCAGGTGTTCTATGCGCTCGCGCACTGGGGCGCCACACACAACCGCGCGATGCGCGGCGGATTCATCCATCTGCCATGGCTGCCCGAACAGGCGTCCCGCCACCGCGGCGAGCCGAGCATGGCACTGGAGACGATGATCGCCGGCATCCGCGCGGCGACCGAATGCGTGCTGACGACGCCGATCGATTTGCGCCTGCGCGGCGGTGCAACGCATTGAACAGCGATTGAAGAGTTTCCGCACCGCGGTGGGGGCAAATGAAGGCCGAAAGTCGGTCACGTCCGCGCAGGCGGAAACCCACCGGCGCCGCATAGCGTCATCGTGCTGCACGACGGGTTCGTTCACCGGCATCCGCAACGATGCCGGGTAATGGCGAGCAGGATTACTTCGGAGAAGGTGGCGGTATCGCCTTGAGGTCGCCGCCGTCCTGCTCGAACGCATTGAGTTGCAAGGCCTTCGCGATCGAGCCGATTGCCGAGCGCTGTGCGTCGCTGCCACCGCGCCGCAGGATCACCCCGCTGAGGTGTTCGCGATCCTTCAGATCGCTGATGTAACCGAACAGCTCGGCCTTGCCCATGACGAAGCCGTCGATCGCGTAGCGATCATGTGGGGCCGGCTTCACCATGGCGTTGCCGTCCTTGACGTCGGAGGCGCCAGCCAGTTGTGCTGCCGGCAGCAATGCCAGCCCGAGAACCAGACCAAACAGCCATTTTCTCACCGTTGTCTCTCCCGTCGTTGATTTGATTGGGCCAGCCGACGGCCGGGCCCGACCGCGCGATTCCAGCCGGGAAACGTCAGCGCTGGTGCCGCGGCTCGCGGCCATGTTTTCCCGCCTTCGGCTCGGGCGCCGCGTTGTCGCTCTTGAGCTGCGCACGCAGCTCGGAAATCTCGCCGTCGTCGTCGATATAGGCCTTGATCTTGAGGTTGTAGGCAACCCGCGCCAGCGAAACGATGTGCTGCTTGCTGAGCTTGTTGTCGCCACGCTTCATCACGATGGTGGCGGTCGGCTGACCCTGGTCCTTGCGATAGCGCAACGCACTCTCGAGATCCTGCTCGGTCAACGGCGCGCCATCGTAGTCGAACAGGTCGCCCTTGGACGACAGGATCGTCACGTCGAAGCTCGACGGAATGTTGGCGGGCGCCATCATGTCGGGCTTGGTCCCGCCGCAGGCGGCAAGCACGGCAATGACCACCATCAGCGCCAATCCGTGCAACCACGGTTTGATGAAACACGTTTGCATGAGCCATCTCGGGAAAATACGCGGGATGCCAAGACTATCACCGCAGCGCCGCACAACGCATCTGGCCGGCCGCTGGACTTTCACGCGTGCGGCAAGGTGACGCCGCTCTGGCCCATGTATTTTCCACCCCGATCCTTGTAGCTGGTCTCGCATTCCTCGTCGGATTCGAGAAACAGCATCTGCGCGACGCCTTCGTTGGCGTAGATCCGCGCCGGCAACGGCGTCGTATTGGAAAACTCGAGCGTGACATGGCCTTCCCACTCGGGCTCGAGCGGGGTCACGTTGACGATGATGCCGCAACGCGCATAGGTCGACTTGCCAAGGCAGATGGTCAGCACGCTGCGCGGAATGCGGAAATATTCGACCGTGCGCGCGAGCGCGAAGGAGTTCGGCGGAATGATGCACACGTCGGCCGAAACATCGACGAAACTGCGCGAGTCGAACGCCTTCGGATCGACGATCGTGGAGTTGATATTGGTGAACACCTTGAACTCGTCGGCACAACGCACATCGTACCCGTAGCTCGAGGTGCCGTAGGAGATCAGACGAGCGCCACCGTTCTGCTTGACCTGTTGCGGCTCAAACGGTTCGATCATCCGGTGCTCACTCGCCATGCGGCGGATCCATTTGTCGCTCTTGATGGTCATGGCTTCGCTTCGCTCACAAAGACTGAGGGGTGACGGGCAGGCGGAAAATTACGCAGCCACGAGTACTCTGACACACCCGGGAAAGGCGCTGCTCCCGCTCACCGCTCACGTGTTCTGAACCACGATCTTCGGAAACTGGATCGCCTTGTTCTTTGCGCGCAGCGCGAGGCGCGCCGCAGCGTTACGTGCGATCTCGCGGTAGCGTGCAGCGACATCCGATTCCGGCGCCGCGGCCACACTCGGCGTGCCGCCATCGGCCTGCTCGCGGATGCGGATATCGAGCGGCAGCGAGCCGAGCAGCGGCACACTGTATTGTTCGGCCATGCGCGCACCACCGCCCGCTCCGAACACGTGTTCCTCATGACCGCACTCGGAACACACGTGGATCGCCATGTTCTCGATGATGCCGAGCACCGGTACGTTGACCTTCTCGAACATCTTGAGCGCCTTCTTCGCATCGAGCAGCGCGATGTCCTGCGGCGTGGTCACGATCAGCGCGCCGGAAACCGGCACGCGCTGACACAGCGTCAACTGGATATCGCCGGTACCCGGCGGCAGATCGATGATCAGATAGTCCAGTCCGCTCCAGTTGGTCTCGTTGATCATTTGCTGCAGGGCCTGGGTCACCATCGGACCACGCCAGATCATTGGCGTGTCCTCGTCGATCAGAAGACCGATCGACATCGCCTCGATGCCGTGATTGCGCTTGGGTTCGAGACGCTTGCCGTCCTTGGATTCCGGCTTGCCCGAAATGCCGAGCATGCGTGGCTGGCTCGGCCCGTAGATATCGGCGTCGAGCACGCCGACCGCCGCGCCTTCGGCCTTCAATGCGAGTGCGATATTGGCCGCCACCGTCGATTTGCCGACACCGCCCTTCCCGGAAGCGACTGCGATGATGTTCCTGACATTGGGGAGCGGCGTCAGGCCTTCCTGCACCCGATGCGCGCGCACGCGACTGGTCACGCTGACCGCCGCAGCGTCGATCGCCGGATCGGCTTCAAGTATCCGTTGCACACACGCTGCAAGCGTGTCCTGCCAGGACAATGCCGGGTAGCCGAGCTGAATATCGACCGATACCTTGCGCCCGGTGATACCGATGCCTTTCAACGCGCCGCTGGCGATGAGGTTCTCGCCACTGTGCGGATCGTTTTCGGCAGCCAGCAACTCGCGCACTCTGGCCTCGTCCAACGGCGGCCGGTTCAGTCCGGCCTGCTCCGATTGCGTCTGGTTCAATTGCATCCTCGAGGGGCTGGGCAGGGCAGCCATTGTAACGGAGCGGTCCGTGCGGCGTCGGAGGCCGGCGCTTGACGGCGGCCGGTGCATCCGGTCAAGTGGAGGGCCCAACCTGCCGGAAACCGCCGATATGAGTACCTCTGCCCGCACCCTGTTGACTATTGTTGCGTTGTCCTGCCTGGGCTTCGGCTCGGTTTTCGCGGCGCAGACGCCGGTCGGCACCTGGACCACGATCGATGACACGACCGGCAAACCGAAGTCCATCGTCGAGATCAGCGAACTGAATGGCGAACTGACCGGCAAGGTCGTCGAAGTGCTGCAATCCGATCAGGGCCCGCATCCAATCTGCAAGGAATGCGAGGGCAAGCGCCACAACCAGCCGGTCACCGGAATGCAGATCATCTGGGGTCTGAAGAAGGACGGAGACCAGTGGGACGGCGGTCATATCCTCGACCCGCACAACGGCAAGATCTATCGCTGCAAGATGAGCCTCACGGATGAGGGCCAGAAACTCGATGTGCGCGGCTTCATCGGTTTTTCCTGGCTCGGACGCACGCAAACCTGGGAGCGCCAGCCGGCCACCCCGTAGCGGACGAGCACACTCGGGGAACCCAGGCGCCCTCAGGCGCGGCACTACGCGAGGTCGTCAGCCTCGTCCACTGACGGGCCCGAAAAAGGCGCCAACTCACACGCCTGGAACGATCGCGCCCACTCGACGCAGCCCCGTGGCATCAGTGGGCGAAATCCGTCATGGCATACTCGCGCTGCAACCTTGCAGCGGAATCCGTCACGGATGCCTTCGCCAGTTCGACACATTCTCGTCACCAACGCGCTGCCCTACGCAAACGGCCGCATTCATCTGGGGCATATGGTCGAACACATCCAGTCCGACATCTGGGTGCGGGCGATGCGCATGGCGGGCCACGAGGTGCATTACGTCTGTGCGGACGATGCGCACGGCACCTCGATCATGCTGCGCGCCGAAAGCGAAGGCATCACCCCGAAACAACTGATCGCACGCGTATGGCAGGAGCACACCCGGGATCTAGCCGATTTCGGTGTGGTCTACGACCACTATTCGACCACCGACAGCGAAGCGAATCGCGAGCTGACCTACCGCATCTGGAACACCCTCAAGGCCGCCGGACATACCGAAGCACGCCCGGTGCGCCAGCTTTACGATCCGGTCAAGAACATGTTCCTGCCGGATCGCTTCATCAAGGGTGAGTGCCCGAACTGCCACAGCGCCGATCAGTACGGCGATGCCTGCGAGGTGTGCGGAAAGACCTACGATCCGACCGACCTGATCAATCCATATTCGGTGGTCTCGGGCGCGACGCCGATCGAGAGAGAGTCACGCCACCTGTTCCTCAAGCTGGCCGATTTCGAAAACATCCTCAAGGACTGGCTGGCCGAGCGCCGCGAAGCCGGCGGATTACAGGCTGAAGTCGTCAACAAGCTCCAGGAATGGTTCGACGACGGCCTGCGCAGCTGGGACGTGTCGCGCGATGCGCCGTATTTCGGCTTCGAGATTCCCGACGAGCCCGGCAAGTTCTTCTACGTATGGGTCGACGCGCCGATCGGATACCTCGCCTCGTTCCGCGAATACTGCGCCGCGTACAACGAGAAGCACCCCGAGCATCCGATCCGCTTCGAGGATTACATCGAACCCGGCGCCGGCACCGAGATGGTCCATTTCGTCGGCAAGGACATCGTGTATTTCCACACGCTGTTCTGGCCGGCGATGCTGCACGGCGCCGGCTTGCGCATGCCGACTGCCGTGTACGTGCACGGCTTCCTGACCGTGAACGGCGCCAAGATGTCGAAGTCGCGCGGCACCTTCGTCAACGCCCGCACCTATCTCGACCATCTCGATCCGGATTATCTGCGCTATTACCTTGCGACGTTGCTCGGGCCCACGCTCGCGGATCTCGATCTCGACCTCAAGAGTTTCGAGGAGCGAGTCAATTCGCATCTGGTCGGCAAGTGGGTGAATATCGCAAGCCGGACGGCGGGGTTCGTTCACAAGCACTTCGATGGGCGACTGGCGGCAGAACTTGGGCCCGAAGAACAGCGGATTTTCAGTTGGGCCTTGTCCCACTTCGACGACATCCCATCGCTCTACGCCGATCGCGAGTATGCAGAAGTCGCGAGAAAGCTGATCGCGGTCGCCGATGTGACAAATGAATACATTGCCAAAAAGGCCCCGTGGAAGCTGACGAAGGAAAGCCCGGGCCCAAACCACGAATTGCACGTTTGCTGCACGCTTGCAATCAGTCTTTTCCACGCGCTTGCCGTGTACTTGAAACCGATCATTCCGCAAGGTGCAGAGCGCGCTTGCGCGTTTGTACAAAAATCCTGCAGTGCATTTTGCGAAGTACAGGGCCCGCTTCTGAACCATCTCATCGGCCCATTTGAACCACTCCTTCGCCGGATTGATCCCAAAGACATTGAAGCGATGATCGAAGCCTCCAGAGAATCAATGAAATCACCCTCCGACCCTCCCGTCACACAAGCACCCGCAGCAGCCGCGGCGCCGAAAGGCAGTCCGGGTGACGAGTCACTTTCGACTGCAGCCACGCCGCCAATAACGATCGACGACTTCGCCAGGATCGACCTGCGCATCGGCAAGGTGCTCGCCTGCGAGGCGGTCGAGGGATCGAACAAGCTGCTGCGCTTCGAGCTCGATGCCGGAGAACTCGGAACGCGTCAGATCTTCTCCGGCATTCGCGCCGCCTACGCCGATCCGCAGGCGCTGGTGGGCCGCCACGTCGTTTTCATCGCCAACCTGGCGCCGCGCAAGATGCGCTTCGGCATCTCCGAAGGCATGGTCCTGTCGGCCGGCAGCGGCGGCGCGGAGTTGTTCCTGCTCGACGTCGATGATGGCGGCACGGCGGGTATGCCGGTGAAATGACCGTGTCATCGGCTCTCGCAAACCGCATCGATGCGTTGCTGCCGCAAACGCAGTGTCGTCAATGCGGTCACGCCGGCTGCCGGCCCTACGCGGACGCAATCGCCCGCGGCGGCGCCCCGATCAACCGCTGCCCGCCGGGTGGTGCGGCGGGCATCCGCGAGCTCGCCGACCTGCTGGAGCGCGAGGTCCTTGCGCTCGATCCGGCCTGCGGTGTCGAAAAGCCGCGGGCGGTCGCGTTGATCGACGAGTCCGCCTGCATCGGCTGCACCAAGTGCATCCAGGCCTGTCCGGTCGACGCGATCATCGGCTCGGCCAGGCGCATGCATACGGTCCTTGCCGATGAGTGCACGGGTTGTGAGCTGTGTCTGGAACCGTGTCCGGTGGATTGCATCGCGATGCTTCCCGTAGCGGTGAATGAGGCAGACCCGGACCGGGCTGCGGCGCGCGCGCGCGCCGAGCATGCGCGGCAACGTTTCCAGGCCAGAAACTCGAGGCTCGAGCGTATGCGCCGCGAACGCGCGGCGCGCACCTGGGCGGGATATCCGTCAAACGCTCAGCGCTCGCCCATCGGCAAGACGGCCGTACTGGCTGCCATCGAACGCGGACGCGCCAAACGACGCTCGGTCGGCAGCTCCCGCCAACGGCCACCCTCAACGTGAAGCGCGCGCAGGTCATCGAGCTGTTCGAACGCCTGCGCGAACTGAATCCCGAGCCGCGCAGCGAACTCAATTACGATTCCCCGTTCGAACTCCTGATCGCCGTGATGCTGTCGGCACAATCCACCGATGTCGGCGTCAACAAGGCGACGCGCCGGTTGTTCCGGCTGGCGCCGACACCACAGAAAATGCTTGCGCTCGGTGAGGACGAACTCAAGCGGCATATCGCAATGATCGGCCTGTACAACACCAAGGCGAAGAACATACTCGCCACCTGTCGCCTGCTGATCGAACGGCATGGCGGTGAGGTGCCGGACTCGCGCGAGGCGCTCGAAGCGCTGCCGGGGGTCGGTCGCAAGACCGCGAATGTCGTACTCAACAGCGCATTCGGCTTGCCCGTCATTGCGGTCGATACGCATATCTTCCGTGTCGCCAACCGCACCGGGCTCGCGCGAGGCAGCACCGTACGAACAGTCGAGGACAAACTCGCCCGAATCGTTCCACCACAGTTCCGCCACGGCGCCCACCATTGGCTGATCCTGCATGGACGCTACGTGTGCAAGGCGCGCAAGCCCGATTGCCCGGTCTGCGTGATCCGCGATCTGTGTGCTTATCGGGACAAAACACCACCCTGAAACGCGGGCAAGTCCCCGCGGACAGCCCTGCCGCCAGGGGCTGACTGCAAGATGCAACATCGACCGCGCGGGAAACATGGGTCCCCCAGGGTTTGCCTTGATCCACCATGCATTCCTCGCCGCTTGCTATGCTCGATGGATGCAAGCCTCGCCACCAAGCGCCGCTCGAATGTCCGATCGCTTTCGCGGTTTCCTGCCGGTCGTCATCGATGTCGAGACCGGCGGCTTCGACGCAGCGCGCCATGCGCTGCTGGAAATTGCTGCAGTCGTCATCGGTATGGATGACGGTGGCCTGGTGCATCCGCTACCGGTGGTCTCGACGCATGTGGTGCCATTCGCAGGATCACTGCTCGACCCGAAATCGCTTGAGTTCACCGGCATCGATCCGGGGCATCCGTTTCGTGCCGCGCTGGAAGAACGTGCCGCACTCGATCACGTGTTCGGTCCGATACGCAAGGCCGTCAAGGCTCAAGCCTGTCAACGCGCTATCCTGGTCGGCCACAATGCCGCGTTTGACCTCGGCTTCGTCAATGCGGCCACGCGGCGTTGCGGCCACAAGCGCAATCCATTCCATCCGTTCAGCAGTTTCGACACGGCAACGCTCGCCGGGCTCGTGTACGGGCAGACGGTGCTGAGCCGAGCAGTCGAAGCGGCCGGTGTTGACTGGGACAGTCGCGAGGCCCATTCGGCCGTCTATGACGCCGAACGCACGGCCGAGCTGTTCTGCGCCATCGTCAACCGCTGGAAGCAACTCGAAGACACCTGGCGTTCGTCAGACGGGGCCGAAGCCACGCAACCGGCTTGATCCAGCCCGGCAACGGCCGCATGCTGCGGCCATGCCGATCTACGAATACGTTGTCGACACCGGCGGTTGCCCGATTTGCCGCAATGGCATCGAGTTGCTGCAGCGCCTAACCGACCCTCCGCTCACGCGATGTCCCGAGTGCGACGCAGCATTGCATCGCGTCATCAGCGCGCCGCAGGTGGTAGCCGGCCAGACGCATGTGCTGGGCGAAAAGCACATCGCCAAACACGGGTTCACGCAATATCGCCGCATCGGCAAAGGTACCTACGAAAAGACCACAGGCAAGGGCCCGGACACCATCAGCGGCGATTGAGCCGGCCGACAGATCGCGCCGGTTTACTCGTGCATGTCAGCGAACTTCTTCGCGCGCAGCACGACGCTGACGCAAGCCGACAGCCATACCGTAAATGCTGATCAGGAGCCACGCAATTTCGAGCAGGAACGCAGCGAGATTGAAGTTGCCGAACAGCAGCGACAGCATCACGCCGAAGGCGCCGAGCGCATTCATGGCCTGATAGGTCGGCCCGTTGCCGTGCAGCTTGTGCGCCTGCAACAGCAGAAACGCGAACAATACCAGCGCCACACCGATCAGACCGGCCCATTCATGCCACGGCATGTTCATGTTGCACCTCCGCGCTGACGCAATGCTTCGAACAAGACTACACCGGCGGCGACCGACACGTTGAGACTGTCCATCGCACCCGGCATCGGTATGCAGGCGACGAAATCACAGCTCTCGCGGACCAGACGGCGCATTCCCTCAGCCTCGCCGCCGAGCACGAGTGCCGACGGGCCCTTCAGGTCGAGTGCGTATATCGACCGATCGGCATGGCTCGCCAAGCCGTTAAGCCAGACGCCCGCCTCCTTGAGACCGCGCAAGCTGCGCGCAAGATTGGTCACCACGACGAGCGGCACACTATCTGCTGCGCCGGCAGACGCCCGCCTCACGATCGGCGTGATCCCGACCGCGCGATCCTTCGGTACGATCACCGCGGTCACTCTGGCCGCAGCGGCACTGCGCAGACAGGCGCCGAGATTGTGCGGATCGGTCACGCCGTCGAGTACCAGCAACAACGCTTCGCGCCCGGCATCGACGACAAGTCGGTCCAGATCCTTGTCGTCCAGCGCGGCCGGCGCGCGATAGCGCGCGACAACGCCTTGATGGCGGCCGCCGCCGGTCATGCGATCGAGCGCCTCGCGAGCTCGCGCGTGCGGCTTGATGCCAAGTTCACGCGCCTGATCGGAAAGTGTCTTGAGCCGCGCGTTGTGCGCACCCGACTCGATGAACAACTCGATGACATTGTCCGCATCGTGGCGCAGGGCGGCCTCGACCGAATGGATTCCGAACAACAGATCCGCGCTCATCTCTTGCGCGGATCGGCGTTGCTGGTCTGCGCCAGGCGAAAATCGATCTTGCGGTCTTCCATGCTCGCGCGCAGCACCTGCACGCGCACCTCATCGCCAAGACGGAATTTCAATCCGCGACGTTCGCCGGTCAGAAGATGCCGGATCGGATCGAAGTGGTAGTAATCATTCGGCAACTGCGTGATATGCACCAGGCCGCTGACGCGCGATTCGATGAGTTCGACGAACACGCCAAACGAGGTTACGCCGGTGACGATGCCATCGAATTCGCTGCCAACGTGTTTTTCCATCCATGCGCATTTGTAGCGCTCGTCGACATCGCGTTCGGCGTCTTCCGCGCGGCGCTCCTTGTGTGAGCATTGCACGCAAAGACCGGCCATGTCGGTTTTCGAGTAGGCGTAATCGGCAGCCTTGCCGCCGGCGAGCGCATGGCGGATCGCACGGTGCACGAGCAGATCCGGATAACGCCGGATCGGCGAGGTGAAGTGCGTGTACGCCTCGAGCGCGAGCCCGAAATGGCCCCCGTTCTCGGGCTGATAGACCGCCATCGACTGCGAACGCAACAGCACCGATTCGATCAGGCCCGCATCGGGCCGCTTGCGCACCTTGGCGACCAGCGCCGAAAAATCCGACGGTGTCACCTTGTCCACGGGCGGCAGTTTGAACTTGAACTCGCGCAGGAACTCGAGCAGATCCTCGTATTTCGATTGCGGCGGCGGCGCATGCACGCGAAACGGCGAGGGAATCCGCTTGCGTTCGATGAATTTCGCCGCCTCGACGTTCGCCGCGATCATGCATTCCTCGATCAGCTTGTGCGCGTCGTTGCGCACTTCGGCGCCAAGCTGCACCACTTCGCCGCCCGGCCCGAGCCGAAACTTGACCTCGGTCGACTCGAAATCGATCGCGCCACGTCGTTTGCGCGCCTTCGCGAGCACGCGAAACAGGCGATGCAATACCTCCAGTTGCGGCATCACGTCAGCAAGGTCCGCACGCGCCTCTTCCGCTTTCTCGCCAATCGCCTGCCACACGCGCGCGTAGGTCAGGCGCGCGTGCGAGCGCATGATCGCTGTGTAGAACTTCGATTTGACGACGTTGCCGTCGCGGTCGACTTGCATGTCGCAAGCCATGCACAACCGATCGACGTTCGGATTCAGCGAGCAGATGCCATTCGACAACGTCTCCGGCAGCATCGGCACGACATAGCCCGGGAAATACACCGAGGTCGAGCGCTTGACTGCCTCCTGATCGATCGGCCGATCCTTGTCCACGTAGTACGACACATCGGCAATCGCGACGATCAGGCGAAAGCCCGACTGGTTCGGTTCGGCGTAGACCGCATCGTCGAAATCCTTCGCGTCCGCGCCATCGATCGTGACCAGCGGCAGATCGCGCAGATCAACGCGCCCTTTGCGTTCGGCTTTTGCGACTGCCGGCTCAATGTCGGCCGCCGCGGCGAGCGCGTCGGCGGGCCATTCGTGTGGCAAATCGTGACTCGCGATGGCCACCTCGACAACCAGCGATGGTTTCAACCGATCGCCAAGCACCGCGAGCACGCGCCCGATCGGTCCGCGCTGTTGGGTGGGCTGCTCGGTGATCTCGGTGATCACAATCTGGCCGGCATGCGCGCCGTTCTCCGCGCCCGGCGAAATCAGAACATCCTGATGCAGGCGCCGATCATCCGGCGTCACCAAGGTGAGGCCATCCTGTTCGATAACGCGACCGACCAGCCGCGGCGAGCGACGCTCAAGCACCTCGACGATCGCACCCTGCCGACGGCCACGACGATCCACACCGACCACGCTCGCAAGCACGCGATCGCCATGCAGTACCTGGCGCATCTGCGTGGGCGACAGGTACAGATCCTCGCCACCCGCATCCGGGCGCAGGAAACCGTAGCCTTCGGCGTTGGCCAGCACCGTGCCCGGAATCAGATCGAGTTTCTGCGCGACGCCGAAACCCGCGCGTCGGTTCTGGATCAGCTGCCCATCGCGCAGCATCGCGGCGAGGCGCTTGTTGAGCGCCTCGATGTCCTCGGACGCGGACAGACCCAACTCCCGCGCCAGCGCGTCGGCCTTGAACAACTGGCCGCGCCGGTCGAGGAGATCGAGGATCGCCTCGCGGCTCGGAATCGGCCGTTCGTAGCGCTCAGCTTCGCGCGCCGCATGCGGATCGTGCAGGGAACGCGATGATTGCCGGGCGGCCTTGCTGCCACGACCAGGCCTCTTCGTTGCGGCGGCACGCATGTTGTCTTTCGACGCCTTGCTTTTCGACGGCCTGCTTGTTGACTGTGTCCCGCGCTGTTTGTGCGGCGCGCCGGAGTTTCGTTTCGACAAAGGTTTTCTCTCGTTGGTGGATGGTGATGCGGCAGCTTGAAGTACGCGACGTTCAGTCCCAACGAAATCGAGACATGCCAGGGCCGATCCATGCGCGTTGCCAGTGCGTGGCAGCGTGGCCGACGCTGGTTTGGTTTGCAAGCATTGGCGCGTGACAGGTGCATGATGCGCCAAGGCGGGGAAGCCCGCGCTTGCATGCTTGGGTCGCACCGATCATTGAGCGCCGATTCGTTGACACGCCGACGCCGCGCCAGTATCGTTCGCGGCCCGAATCGCGCGCAAGATCGCGCCGTTCGATTCGCACCTGCCCAGGTGGCGGAATTGGTAGACGCACTAGCTTCAGGTGCTAGCGGGGGCAACCTCGTGGAGGTTCGAGTCCTCTTCTGGGCACCATATCATCCGAAAGGCCCGCCGTGCGCGGGCTTTTTTGTTTCGCGTTTTTCATGGTCACCGACCCGCGCTGGTTTCGTCCATCACCAGCGGCCAAGGCATGGCCGCGATACAAGGCACGCCATCACGGCGCTCGCACCGGCTACGCGGAAAGCCATGGTAGGCGCACAGTGCATTCACGCCGACCGCGAGCTGCACGCGCCCGGCCTTTACCTGGTCCAAGTCCTCGATATTCATGTAAATCAGGTCGCGGTCGCGACGAGTCACGCGCGTGTCCATAGGCGTAGATTCCAGCCTCGGCGCATGCGCAGGACCGGCACGGCGGCGTGTGTGTCTCCACGATGTGGCGCACCGCCTCGCGCTTGCGAGCCGACCCTGCAGTTTTTGCGGTCAGTTCTGTCATCGCGGCGCTCTCCAGCCCAAATCGGCGTCCCGAAGTTCGAGCTTCGCGCTCGCCGCCTAGAACTGCGATCGCGGGGCACAACCGGAAGCGGCCCGCGCCGAAGACCATTTGTTCGCGCGCTGCAGAGGGGTCCTTTCTTCGACAATGTTCGGTAGCGCACAGACATTCACTCATCCATGCTCCAGATTTTCGTTTTGCATCTAGCTACCCGTGACTCTTTCCAGGGAAACGAGAGCGCGCTGTCGCGCCGACGATCGAGGAGTTGGCGCCCTCTTTATCGCTATAATCTGGACATAGCGAGGCGGAGAAACCGGGGATAGCCGTTTGATATGAGGAGGCGAAAATGTCCAAGATGATATGTCAACGCAATGTTGTCGGGTTGGGAGTGCTTTTCTGCGCGGTCGTTTTTCCCGCATTCGCCCAAGTGGCTCCTCCGCTCGGCGGGGCAGGAGACTTCGCGGTTCTAGGGGGCTCGACGGTGACAAACACCGGCGCCACCACGGTGACCGGCGACGTGGGCGTCAGCCCCGGTACCGCGATCACAGGGTTTCCCCCCGGTACTCTGACCGGAACACTTCACTCGAATGATGCCGTCGCGCAGGCAGCTCAGACCGACCTCACCACGGCTTACAACGCCTTGGCGGGCCAAGCATGCAATACGGACCTCACGGGCACGGATCTCGGTGGACTTACACTCACATCCGCCGTCTATTGTTTTTCGTCATCGGCTCAGCTGACCGGAACACTGACTCTCGACGCCCAAGGCGATCCCAACGCCGTTTTTATTTTCCAGATAGGCAGCTCGCTGACGACGGCGAGTGCCGCGAGCGTGGTCGTCATCAACGGCGGCTCCGATTGTAATGTCTTCTGGCAGGTGGGTAGTTCCGAGACACTCGGTACCGGCAGCGCATTCGTGGGGAATACGCTCGCCCTCACGAGCATCACGCTGACGACAAGCGCTACTTCGCACGGCTCTCTCCTGGCGAGAAACGGTGCTGTAACGATGGACACGAACCAGATTGGCGTATGTGCTCCCTCGACACCGGTAACCATGCAGTCCTTCATTGTGGACTAGTGGTGATCTCTCAGTCCTGGCGGGAGTGTCAGAAATTTTGTGTGTGACGCTGCGGGGAATCTCGCATGTCGAGTTCCGCAACACCGCCGAGGCCCGCAATACGAGCCTGGCGTATTACCCGATTGCGAGTGGCGTTTTATTTGCCGCTGCCGACGATGCGAGCAATTCGGGCCACACGGCACACGTGACCGGCATTGGCCACTGCGCGTGCATGTGGACCGCGGTGACCGCGTTGCCAAGGGGATCAAGGGCGGCTCTTGATCTGCCCCGCCAACCTGATTGATCAGATCCGTAGGATGGGTTGCGTCGGCGAATCCCGGTGCGCCGGTACCTCGATCTCCACGAAGCGCCCGCTATGCATCCGGAGTGCTGCCCGGGTCAGTCGATTCGATGCGCTCGATCGCTGCATCGGTCTGCTCGTCGTCCGCACGCTCAACCAGCTTCGGATCGAGTGATTTTCCGGCTTTTGCGCCAAGCGCACGCAGCATCTCGACCTGACGCACCAGGTTGCCACGCCCGCTGCTGAGCTTTCCGAGTGCGGCATCAAACGCGCGCCGTGCGCCATCCAGACCTGCGCGCAATGATTCCATGTCATCAATGAAACCGACGAATTTTTCGTAGAGCGCGCCGGCGCGCCGGGCTATGTCCTGTGCATTACGATTGCGTTTTTCGTGCTGCCAGACGCTGGCGATCGCCCGCAGCGTCGCCAGCAATGTCGATGATGTGGTGATCATCACGCAGCGGTCGAGCGCGAAACCGATCAGGGTATCGTCGGCGCGCACCGCCTCGATATACGCTGCCTCGACCGGTACGAACATCAGCACGAAATCCTGCGTGTCGAGTCCGGGCAGATCGCTGTAGCGTCGCGCGGAAAGTTCCTTTACATGGGCGCGCACCGATTCAACATGCTGACGCAGGAACTGCGCATGCTCATCGTCCTCTACCGCGGCACAACAACGCTCGTACGCAGTCAACGACACCTTGGCATCGACGATCAGATCGCGCCCTTCGGGCAGATGCAGAATCACGTCGGGTCGCGGACGCCTACCGTCACTGTCATGCAGCGCCTGCTGGGTATCGTACTCGCGCCCTTTCTGCAGGCCGGACGCTTCGAGCAGGCGTTCGAGGATCAACTCACCCCAGGCGCCCTGCACACTGGCTTCGCCCTTGAGCGCACGGGTCAGGCTGATCGCATCTTCGCTGATGCGCTGGTTGATGTTCTTGAGCGTATCGATTTCGTGCTTGAGCAGTCCACGCTCGCGACTTTCCTTGTCGTAGACCTCGTCAACGCGCTTGCGGAAATCACCGAGCTGCTCGCGCAGCGGGTTGAGCAGCTGGTCGATATTGTTCCGGTTCTGCTCGGTGAAGCGCTTGGACTTGTCCTCGAGGATTTCGCCGGCCAGCATCTTGAAACTGTCGGCGAACTGCTCGCGCAGCTGACCCAGCAGCGCGATCTTTTCCTGCATCGCCGCATGCTGTTCGTTGAGCCGCGTGCCGAGCGCGGTCGCCTGTTGCTCGGCCCGTTGACACGCTTCGCGCCAGCGAAGCGCATCCGATCGAGCCTCGGCAAGATCGGCTTCCAGCGAGGTAATTCGATCAAGTCGCCCGGACAGATTGGCGCCCTCGGCGCTGAGCTCTACGACGCGGGCGCGCAGCGTGACCAATTCTGTCGCGCTCGATTGAGCCATCTGTTCGGCCCGATCGAGCTCCCACTGCGCGTTGTGGCGCCCGGCGACAAGTTCGGCGACTTCCGCGTCACGTTCGGTCCGACCTGCGGCACGCTCCCGACCGAGGCGGCCGCGGACAAGCAGGAAAACCAGACAAGTGCCGATCACAAGCCCACCGAGCACGGCGAGCACAATCGACAGTACGGGATCGGCAACGATGAGGGCATGGATCGGCATCGGTGCCAATTGTGACAGCGGCGCGTCTCAGATGCAGCGACGGGCGCGGCATCGGCACGGCGACGCCGGCAGCGCTGCAATCAGCGAATCCGCGCAATCAATACAAAGATGATCGCGCGACGCCGCCGGGTGCGCCCGCAGTCATCGCGAGGTTCATGGTTTGGCGTTGTAGCCGGCGCACCAACCCTTGACGTTGGTGGCCTTGCCCGGGAACAGCTGGCACGGTCCCCAGACATCGCCCGGTTTGCCCTGGAAGAACCGGCAGTTGCCGCAAGTCTGGCCCGCCTTGTATTGGGGATACTTGGCCTTGTCGACCCGACTGACATCGTCCTTGTATCCGAGTGCGGCCGCGGTAGGATCGGATTCCTGGATATGCGGCAGGTCGGCTGCGTGGCCCAGCGCCGACGCCAGAACGGACGCAATCGGCACAGCAACGACGCCGCCGGCGACAATTCCGAGAAACCGGCGTCTGGCATTATTCTCGACTTTATCTGACATGATTTCGATTACCTTGAGATCTGCGAGGATGGACAATCATACTACGCGGTTTGCTGACCGAACTTGAACGCACGGTGTTGAAGATTTACGGCACCATGGCCGTGCGTACGCCATGGCCACCCTCGCGCCGGAGAGCTGAAATCACATCGCCCCGCTTTCACAACGACACGCTGAAAAGCTGCTCGCAGCAAATCGCCCGCGCTGGCCGCGATCTGGCCGTGCGCGGCTGGGTCCCGGCTACCAGCGGCAATTTCTCGATGCGTCTCGATGCCGGGCATGCAGCGATCACGGTCAGCGGTCGCGACAAGGGACTGCTCGGAGTGGACGATGTGATGAGTGTCGATCTCGAGGGCCGAGCGATCGACACCGAACGGCGCGCCTCCGCCGAAACTGCGCTGCACGTGCAAATCTACCGGCGTTTCGCCGACGCCTGTGCGGTTCTGCACACACACTCGCCTGTGCAAACTGTCGCCTCGCGCCTGTACGCGGCGGCAGGGATGATCCGTTTCGAGGGGTGGGAATTGCAAAAGGCCATCGCCGGCACCACCACCCATGCGACCACGCTTGAAATGCCGGTGTTTGCCAACAGCCAGGACATGACGGACCTTGTGCGCGCCGTCGATGCCTGGCTCGATGCGGGCAAACCGCTGCATGGCTACCTGATAGACGGCCACGGTATCTACACTTGGGGGGTGGATATGCCGGAAGCCCGGCGCCATCTTGAGGCCTTCGAATTCCTGCTCGCTTGCGAGCTGGACCTGCGCAGGATGGGAGCGACCGACCAATGAGCCGATTGCGTATATTTTCCGAAAACAACGGCGACACCCCGCTGGTGACGCACCACGAGTATGCGGACATCGCGCACGCACTCAACACCGTCGGCGTGCACTTCGAGCAATGGGCGACGGCGCAACCGATCGAGCCGGGCGCGAGCCCCGAGCAGGTGATCGCCGCGTATCGCGCGGATATCGACCGCCTCATGGCGGAGAACGGCTATCAGGCAGTCGACGTGATCAGCCTGACACCAAGTCATCCCGATCGCGCTGCGCTGCGAAGCAAGTTTCTCGACGAACACCGGCACGCCGAGGACGAGGTGCGTTTCTTCGTTGCCGGCGCCGGACAGTTCACGCTCCACATCGACGACACGGTCTACGACGTGCTCTGCGAAGCCGGCGACCTGATCGGCGTTCCGGCCGGAACGCCGCACTGGTTCGACATGGGGCCGGAACCGTATTTCGTCGCGATTCGCCTCTTCACCAATCCGGCCGGTTGGGTCGCCGATTTCACGGGAGACGATATTGCGCGGCGCTTTCCACGCTTCGCGACGTGACCTGGCGATTGACGTTACTTCGCGAAAACATCGCCCGAAAACTAGCGCAGCAATGCCCGCGCGCGCTTGCAGACGTTCTCGACCGTGAAACCCCGCTCGCGCAAGATCTCATCGCCGGGTGCGGACGTGCCGAAGTCGGTTACACCGAGCATGTCGCCACGATCGCCGACATAGCGACACCAGCCTTGCCGCGAACCGGCTTCGACCGCCAGTCGCGCGCCGACTGCGGGCGGCAGGACCGCGTTGCGATACGATTCGGGCTGCGCATCGAACAGCTCCCAGCTCGGCATCGACACGACACGCACCGCGATGCCGTCGCTCCCAAGTTTCTCCGCCGCCTGAAGGGTGAGCCCGACTTCTGCACCCGTCGCGATCAGGATCAGGGCGGGCTTGCCGTCACTTGCGTCGGAAAGCACGTAAGCACCACGACGCAGACCTTCCGCACTCGCATACTTCGAGCGATCGAGCGTCGGCACCTTCTGTCGGCTCAATGCGAGTGCCACCGGAGAGTCGTGCTTTTCAATCGCGACACGCCAGGCGACGGCGGTCTCGTTGGCGTCGCCCGGCCGGATCACGGTCAGACGCGGCACGGCGCGCAGACCAGCAAGTTGCTCGACCGGCTGATGTGTCGGCCCGTCTTCGCCAAGGGCGATACTGTCGTGGGTGAACACGTACACAACATGCAGTTTCATCAATGCGGCGAGCCGCATCGGCGGACGCATGTAGTCGGAGAAGATCAGGAAAGTCGAGCAATACGGGAGACTGCCGCCATGGGCCGCGAGTCCATTGCAGATCGAACCCATCGCGTGCTCACGCACACCGAAATGCAGATTACGGCCGGCATAGGTCCAGCCACCACCGGCTTCGCCTTGGGTGTCGCCTTCGGCCGCCGCGCCCGGCGCAAAGTCACCGAAGCCTTCGAGCGCAGTGAAAGTGGACGGATCAAGATCGGCCGACCCCCCCAGCAGGGCCGGGAAACGCGGTGCGACCGCGTTCATGATTTTGCCGGAAGCGACACGCGTCGCGATGCCCTTGGCATCGACCGGAAACTCCGGAATGTCGCGGTCCCAGTCTTTCGGCAGCCGCGCTTCCATGCGCGTGCGAAGTTCGTCCGCCCGATCGGGAAACGCCTTGGCATATGCCGCGAGTCGATCATGCCACTCGGACCGCAGGCGTTTGCCGACATCGACCGCCTTGCGGAAGTGCGCGAGTGCGTCGCCCGGAATCAGAAATGCGGGTTCGGTCGGCCATCCGAGTTTTTCCTTGGTCGCACGCACATTCTCGGGACCGAGCGGCGAGCCGTGCGACTTGAAACTGTCCTGCAAGGGCGATCCGTAGCCGATATGCGTGCGCACACGAATCAGCGACGGCCGGCCGGTCTCGGCGCGCGCGGCTTCGAGCGCACGGTCGATCGCAACGAGATTGTTGCCGTCCTCGACCGCCTGCGTGTGCCAGCCATACGCGGCAAAGCGCGCGTTGACGTCTTCGCTGAAGGTGATGTCGGTCCCGGCGGCGAGCGTCACGCGATTGTCGTCGTAGAGGCACACGAGCTTGCCGAGCTTCAGATGTCCGGCCAGCGAGGCAGCTTCGGCTGCAACGCCCTCCATCAGGTCGCCATCGCTCGCCAACACCCAGGTCCAATGATCCACGATCATGTGATCGGGGCGGTTGTAGCAGGCGCCGAGTTGCGCCTCGGCGATCGCCATGCCGACTGCGTTGGCGAAACCCTGGCCGAGTGGTCCCGTCGTCGTTTCGACGCCCGCTGTCTCGCCCCGCTCGGGATGTCCCGGCGCAGCGCTGCCGAGTTGGCGGAAGTCCTTGATCTGGTCGAGTGACAGGTTATATCCGGTCAGGTGCAGGAGGCTGTAGAGCAGCATCGAACCGTGTCCCGCGGACAGCACAAAGCGGTCGCGGTCGAACCAGGCTGGATCGGCCGGATCATGCTTGAGAAAGCGCGCCCACAATACATAGCCCATCGGCGCCGCATCGAGCGGCAGCCCCGGATGGCCGCTGTTGGCCTTCTGCACCGCATCGACAGACAGGAAACGGATTGTGTTGACGCAAAGCTCGTCGATGTCGGTAAACGCGGGCGTGCCCGATATAGCGGATTTCATGCATATCTCCTCGGATGCGTTGTGCTGGCGGGTTCGCTTGGTTCCTGTCAGATTAGAGTCGTCACGGTGAACCCGTACGATACGTTGTTCCGGCTGTCTGCGTCGGCGCAGCACCGATCTTGAGGCGGTGCCCGAAAGTCCGCTGGTCGCGCGCGCCAACCGCGTGAAGGTTATACCCTTGCCGCAGCCCGCCGAAGGACGCCGTCGAAACGACCCACGATTCGGGCATCGCCTCAGTGCAGGCGCGACCCCGTGCCCGGCGCGCACATGGTGGCGAGGTGCGGCCGGCGGTATCCACCAGGTCCTCGCGGAGCAAAGACTTGATCGTTCGCTCAATCGGGTATTGACTCGAGGGGCTGAAAAACAAGAACACATACCACAACTCGTGCAGAGCTCCCTGAGGAAAAACGCCATGAGTCAGCCCCGATCGGATGCATTCGTTTTCTTCGGCGCAACTGGCGATCTCGCCTACAAACAGATATTTCCTGCGCTGCAGGCGATGATCCAGCACCGCGGTTTCGACTTGCCGATTGTCGGCGTCGCGCGATCGGGATGGGGCGTCGAACGTCTGCGCGAGCGTGCGCATGCCAGCCTCGAGGAACATGGCGGTGTCGATCAGGCTGCGTTCGACAAACTCTCGAGCCTGCTCAAATACGTCGACGGCGACTATCGCGAATTGGCAACCTATGAGCGCCTTCGTCAACTGCTGGACGGTGCCGAGCGGCCGCTGCATTACCTCGCAATTCCACCGAGCGTATTCGAAACCGCCGTACGGTGTCTTGGCAAATCCGGCTGCGCGAGAAACGCGCGCGTGGTCGTCGAGAAGCCGTTCGGCCGCGATCTCAAATCGGCGCGCGCGTTGAACGCCGTGTTGCACCGGACCTTTGGCGAAAAATCGATCTTCCGGATCGACCACTACCTCGGCAAGGAGCCGGTGCAGAACCTCCTGTATTTCCGGTTTGCCAACACGTTCCTCGAACCCGTATGGAACCGCAACTATGTTGCCGGCGTGCAGATCACCATGGCCGAAAGGTTCGGCGTCCAGGGCCGTGGCAATTTCTACGAGGAAGTCGGCGCGATCCGCGACGTGATCCAGAACCACATGCTGCAAGTGCTGATACTGCTCGCGATGGAGGCGCCGGTCGGGAGCGATCCGGATGCGATGCGCAGCGAAAAACTGCGGCTGCTGCGCGCGATGCGGCCGCTCGATCCGGCCGAGGTCGTGCGTGGCCAGTTTCGCGGCTACCGCGACGAGGCCGGCGTGGCGAAGGACTCCGACGTCGAAACCTTCGCCGCGTTGCGTCTGCACATCGATACCTGGCGCTGGGCTGGCGTGCCGTTCTACATCCGCGCCGGCAAATGTCTGCCGGTAACCACGACCGAAGTCATTGTCGATCTGAAATGTCCGCCGTTGTCGGTGTTCGACGACATCCGACCGGCGCAATCGAACTACTTCCGCTTCCGCTTGAGTCCGGACGTCGTGATCTCAGCCGGTACGCGCGTCAAGGTGCCCGGCGATGCGATGCGCGGCAACGCAGTGGAGCTGATTGCACGCCACGATGGCGGTGAGACTGCGCTGCCGTATGAGCGGTTGCTCGGTGACGCGATCCGCGGCGATGCAGCACTGTTTGGTCGTGACGATGCGATCGAGGCCGCATGGTGCGTGGTCGACCCGGTGCTCGGCAACGCATCGCCGCTCAAGCTGTACGATCCCGGCAGCTGGGGTCCGGCCGCCGCACGCGAGATCGTTGCCGGCGACGGAGGCTGGCACGATCCGCGTCAGGATTCGCCGACGTGACGGATTCCAATGACAGTAACCAGGCGCCGGTGTTCATACTTGATGTCGACAACACACTGCTCGACAACGATCGTTTCGCTGCCGATCTCGGCGCGCGGCTAGCACTTGACTTCGGCAGCGCCGGTCGAGATCGCTATTGGGAAATATATGCCGCGTTGCGCGATAAGCTTGGCTATGCCGATTATCTGGCCACGTTGCAGCGCTTTCGTTGCGAATATCCCGACGACCCTGCACTGCTGCGCATGTCGGCGTTCCTGCTCGAATATCCGTTTGCCGAACGCGTTTATCCGAAGGCCCTCGATGCCATCGCGCGGCTGGACGCCCTTGGACTGTCCGTCATTCTGTCCGATGGCGACATCGTGTTCCAGCCCCGCAAGATTCAGCGCGCGGGCCTGTGGGACGCCGTCGACGGTCGCGTCATGATCACCCTGCATAAGGAAAAGCGACTCGATGAAGTGTGCGCGCGCTATCCCGCGCAGCACTACGTGATGGTCGACGACAAGGCGCGGTTGCTCGCGGCAATGAAGTCCGTCCTGGGAGCACGCATTACAACCGTGCATGTGCGTCAGGGTCACTACGCACACGACAACAACGAGCAGGCCACGTCGGAGCTACCCGATCTGATCCTTGAGCACATCGGCGATCTGCTCGACCTCGACAGCGCAGCGCTGCGCGTCGGCGGCCAGGATTTCGGGCGCACCTGACGACAGGTGTTTCAATCACCTGAACGGGATCGGTTGTTCGGTATGTGGCTTCTCTCGCCTGATGCGTTGTCGCAGGGGTTCCGCCCGCCGCCGAGGCGAGCGGAACCCCTCCGACAGCATTGCCAAAGGCGAGAGAAACGAACAGATACTCGAGAATGCCGACCAGACACGAATCGCACATCACACCGCGCGCAGATCGCGCATGCGAAAACCGAGCAGCAGCAGCACCATCAGAAACGTCAATGCGCCCGCGCTGACCAGGATTGCGAGTCGCTCGATGCGCACTGGCGTGCTCCAGCTGGTCCAGTCATGCCAGAACGTCAGGCCGACGACCAATACACCGGCCATTGCCGCGCAAGCGCAACCCAGGCGTAGCAGGTGCCGGCTCCATCCCGGCTGGAGCACATATACGCCATCGCGTCCGAGCGCATACCACAGTTGCCACAAGTTCAGATAGCTGGCCAGCGCGCTGGCCAGTGCCAGTCCCATGTGCAGTCCGGGAACGCGCGCGATTTCGGCAAGCCAGCCATCGCCGGCGCGGGTCGGGCCACGCCACAACACGAACAAGAGCGTGACAAAGACGACATTCATGAGCATCGCCGCGATCATCGCAATCACGCCGGCGCGCACGGGGGTGCGGGTATCCTGGCGTGCATAGAAAGCAGGCGCGACGACCTTGACCAATGCAAACGCCGGCAAGCCGAAGCTGAGCGCCGACAGCGAGAGTGCCGCCATGTGCGCATCGTGCGCCGTGAAGCGTCCATGCTGGAACAATGTCGCCACCAACGGCTCGGCCAGCAACACCAGAGCAAGCATGGCGGGCAGAGAAATCAGCAACGCGGTGCGCAGCCCCCAATCGAGCGCCTTGGAGAAGCCGTCGCGATCCGTGCCGACATGGTGACGTGACAAGGAAGGCAGGATAACGGTTCCCAGCGCGACGCCGAAAATGCCGAGCGGAAATTCGAGCAGCCGGTCGGTCTGCGCGAGCCAGGTCTGCGAACCGGCAATCAGGAACGACGCAATGACCGTATCGAGCAGCAGATTGATCTGCGCAACCGACGATCCGAACAAAGTCGGGACCATCAAGGTGAGTACCCGGCGCACGCCCGGATGGCGCCAGCCCCAGCGCGGCCATCTGAGCACTCCGATTGCGCGCAGCGCCGGCAGCTGCACCGCGAGTTGCAGGATACCCGCCGCCAGGATGGCCCAGCCAAGCGCCATGATCGGCGTACCGAGCTGCGGTGCCAGCCACAGCGCGCCGGCGATCATGCACAGATTCATGATCGCCGGCGTCAGTGCCGGCAACGCGAATCGATGAAAACTGTTGAGTACGCCACCGGCCAGCGCGGTCAGCGACACAAACAGCAGGAACGGAAACATGATGCGCAAAAGGTCGCTGGTCAGCGCAAACTTCACCGGTTCGTCGATCGAACCGGGGGCGAAGGCACGCGTGATCCAGGCCGCGCCGAATACGCCGAGCGCTGTGACTGCGAGCAGTACGGCGCCTAGCGTGCCGGCGGTACGCGCAATGAGTTCGTTCAGCTCCTCGGGACTGCGCTTTTCCTTGAACTCGGTCAGCACCGGCACGAACGCAACCGAGAACGAGCCTTCGGCAAACAAACGACGCAGGAAATTGGGTATGCGAAAAGCGACCCAGAATGCGTCGGTTGTCGCACTTGCGCCGAACACGGTGGCAATGACGATTTCGCGCACCAAGCCGAGCAGACGCGAAACAAAGGTCATCGCGCTGAAACTGGCCATGGAGCGCAACAGGCTCGGGCCTTTCATGACGCCTCCCCGGAATTGACGCAGCGCGCGCGCGTCCGCATAATCTCGCGCCTTTTCCCGTTCCCCGCTTGTGGAGTTTCCTCTTGGCCAATATCAAATCCGCGAAGAAGCGTGCGCGGCAATCCGAGCAGCACCGCCAGCGCAATGCCAGTGCCCGCTCGATGGTGCGCACCGCAATAAAGAAGGTCGTCAAGGCGATCGAAGCGAATGACAAGGCCGGCGCCGAGGCCGCGTTCCGAGCTGCCGAGCCGGTGATGGATCGCTACGCGGCGCGTGGTCTGATCCACAGAAACAAGGCGGCGCGTCACAAAAGCCGCCTGAGCGCGCACATCAGCGCACTCGGCTGAGCGGGGTTTCGACAGCCCAGCCGAAAAGCCGGCGCCAGCCGGCCTTTTCAAGACCTGGCGGCGCATTTGCGCTGAATCGAGAACCAGGAGCGCCGAACGCGCGCGGACTCGTCGGCCGGAATTCGCATCACGTCGCGGCCTCGGCTTTGGCAAACTTTTCATCGTCGAAAAAGCGCTGGATGTCCAGGCACAGCGACCACGTTCCCTCGCGTGCAATTGCCGACACCAGAAACCAAGGCTGCTTCCATTTCAGCCTTCGCACGATCGCCTTCGCCGCCTTGTCGCGATCTTCCGGTGCCAGCAGGTCGATCTTGTTGAACACCAGCCAGCGTGGCCGCTGGAGCAGTTCCGCGTCGAAACTGCCGAGCTCGTTTTCTATCGCCCTGAATTCAGCGACCGGATCGGTCGCGTCATCCATGGGTGCGATATCGACGATGTGCAGCAACAGCCGCGTGCGCGCGACATGCTTCAGGAAGCGAATGCCGAGGCCGGCGCCTTCCGCGGCACCTTCGATGAGCCCCGGAATGTCGGCGATCACGAAACTGCGATCGGTCTCGATGCGCACCACGCCGAGGTGCGGATGCAGTGTGGTGAACGGATAATCGGCGACGCGTGGTGTTGCTGCGGAGACTGCGCGAATCAGCGTGGACTTGCCGGCATTCGGAAAGCCCAGCAGACCGACATCGGCCAACACCTTCATCTCGAGTTTCAGTTCGCGCACTTCCCCCGGATAGCCGGGCGTGGCCCGCCGCGGTGAGCGATTGACCGAACTCTTGAAGTGGATATTGCCGCGTCCGCCGTCGCCACCCCGAGCCACCAGCAGACGCTCGCCCTGTCGCGTCAAGTCACCAATCTGCTCGGCGGTATCCACATTGGTCACCACGGTGCCGATCGGCACTCGGATCACAGTATCGGCGCCGCTCTTCCCGGACATCTGGCGGCCCATGCCGTTCTCGCCGCGGCGGGCGCGGAAGCTGCGCTGGTGGCGAAAATCGATCAGTGTGTTGAGCCCTTCGTCCGCAACCAGCCACACGCTGCCGCCATCGCCACCATCGCCACCATCCGGCCCGCCAAGCGGAATGAACTTTTCGCGCCGAAAGCTCACGCAGCCGCTGCCGCCGTCGCCGGCCTGCACAGTGATGGTCGCTTCGTCGACGAATTTCATGGCGGTGAACGGTGAACGGTGAACGGTGAACGGTGAACGGTGAACGGTGAACGGTGAGCATAACAACCTGTGGTGCATTTTCGCTCGCAGCTTGCACCTGGCCACTCACGCTACGCAGATACGAAAAGCCCCGCATGCAGCGGGGCTTTTCACGAATCGACGCGGATACGCCCGCTCAGACAGGAACCACGCTGATGGTCTTGCGCGACTTGGGACCCTTGGTCTTGAACTCGACCACCCCATCGACCAGCGCGAAGATCGTGTGGTCGCGACCGAGTCCGACGCCGGATCCCGGATGAAAGCGCGTGCCGCGCTGACGGACGATGATGTTGCCGGCGCTGGCGCGCGCGCCGCCGTAGATCTTGACGCCAAGGTACTTCGGATTCGAATCGCGACCATTGCGGGTGGAACCACCGGCTTTCTTGTGTGCCATGACCTACTCCTTCTCTTGCGCGCTCTTGGCTGGAGCCTTCTTGTCGGATGCGCCGGTGATGCCGGTGATCTCGATTTCGGTGTAATGCTGCCGATGGCCCATCTGCTTGCGATGGTGCTTGCGGCGGCGGAACTTGACGATGCGGATCTTGTCCGCGCGGCCGTGCGCCCTTACCTTGGCGGCAACGACGGCGCCACCGACCAGCGGAGCGCCGACGGTAACGCTGTCGCCCTCGCCGATCATCAGTACCTGATCGAACCGAACTGTACTGTCGACATCGGATTCGAGCTTTTCGACGCGCAGGATCTCCCCTTGCGCGACGCGGTATTGTCTACCGCCGGTGACGATGACTGCATACATGGCAATGCCTCGAGTGAATCGATTATGTAGTTATTCTGGAGTCCGCCAACTCCAGCGCGGCACACTGCACGCTGGATTAACCGCTTAGTTTAGCCGGAGCAAGGGCGTCAAACAAGGCCGGCCAATTCGATCAGGTCGGGCGACAGGCAAATGAACCGTCCGTGCAATCCGAACTCCGATGAGGGCCGGAATCGAGCGGCTTCAATTCTTCTTTGGGGAATCATGGACGCATCGTGAACTCCACTGTTGGAGTTGACCGTATCGCCCCGATCTCAGGAAGTCTCGGCGCGACACATGCGGGGGCGTTTGCAACGACAACGGTTCGCACCCGCGCCCCCGGTCCGCGCTATAGTAATCGGTTACTCGAATCAGCCCTTGGTCATGACCACCATTCGCATTCGCGGCGCGCGAACGCACAATCTCAAGAATATCGATCTCGATCTGCCGCGCGACAGCCTGATCGTGATCACCGGATTGTCCGGCTCGGGCAAGTCCTCGCTCGCGTTCGACACGATCTACGCCGAAGGCCAGCGCCGTTATGTCGAATCGCTGTCGGCGTACGCGCGCCAGTTCCTGTCGGTCATGGAAAAACCCGATGTCGACCACATCGAGGGCTTGTCGCCGGCAATCTCGATCGAGCAGAAATCGACCTCGCACAATCCGCGTTCGACGGTCGGAACCATTACCGAAATCTATGATTACCTGCGCCTGTTGTTCGCACGCGTCGGCACACCACGCTGTCCGGATCACGGCGCCGCGCTGGAAGCGCAGACTGTCAGTCAGATGGTCGATGCGGCGCTCGCACTCGATGCGCAGCACCGCTACATGTTGCTGGCACCGGTGGTGCGTGACCGCAAGGGCGAGCATGTACAGATTTTCGATCACTTGCGCGCGCAAGGCTTCGTGCGCGCACGTGTGGACGGCAAGCTGCACGATCTCGACGCGTTGCCCGGGCTGGCCTTGCGCCAGAAGCACACAATCGAGGCGGTTATCGACCGCTTCCGGCCAAAAGCCGAACTCAAACAGCGCTTCGCCGAATCGTTCGAGACCGCATTGCGCCTCGGCGAAGGTATCGCAATCATCTCCGACATCGATGACCCCGAATCGGTGGAAACGGTTTTTTCGTCCCGATTTTCCTGTCCGGTCTGCGACTACTCGCTGCCGGAACTCGAGCCGCGGCTGTTCTCGTTCAACTCGCCGGTCGGCGCCTGTCCGTCCTGCGATGGACTCGGCCTGACGGAAGTGTTCGATCCGGCGCGCGTCGTGGTGCACCCGGCGCTCGGGCTCGCTGCCGGCGCGGTGCGCGGCTGGGATCGCCGCAATACCTATTATTTCCAGCTGATCATGTCCCTGGCACGGCATTACGATTTCAGCGTCGACACACCGTGGAATGAATTGCCCGAATCGGTGCGCAAGCACGTGCTTTACGGATCGGAGGGCGAAATCATTCCGTTCCGCTATCTGACCGATTCTGGAGGCGCGGTGACTCGCAAGCACCGCTTCGAAGGCATCGTCCCGAATCTGGAGCGCCGCTATCGCGAAACCGAGTCACCCGCGGTTCGCGAGGAGTTGTCCAAGTACATCAGCCCGCGGCGCTGCCCGGATTGCGACGGTGAGCGACTGAACCGCAGCGCCCGCAGTGTATATGTCGGCGACAACAACCTGCCCGCATTGACCGCGTTGCCGATCGACCGTTCGCTCGAATTCTTCCGACAGCTGACACTGCCAGGCTGGCGCGGCGAAATAGCAGCGCGCATAGTCAAGGAAATCCGCGAACGGCTGCGTTTTCTGGTCGATGTCGGCCTTGACTATCTGACGCTCGATCGCCAGGCCGATTCGCTTTCGGGCGGCGAGGCGCAGCGCATTCGCCTGGCCAGCCAGATCGGCGCCGGTCTGGTCGGTGTCATGTACGTGCTCGACGAGCCGTCCATCGGGTTGCATCAGCGCGACAACGCGCGGCTGCTCGGCACGCTCGAGCGCCTGCGAGACCTCGGCAACACCGTGATCGTGGTGGAACACGACGAAGACGCGATCCGCGCCGCTGACCACATCGTCGACATCGGCCCGCGCGCGGGCATTCACGGCGGCGAAATCGTGGCCCAGGGCACTATTGTCGACGTGCTCGCAGCAGAGCGTTCGCTGACCGGACAATACCTTGCCGGAAAGCGCGCCATTGCGATTCCCACACAGCGGCGCGCGCCGGATGCCGAACGCCAACTGCGCGTACTCGGTGCTACCGGTAATAATCTCAAGGATATCGATCTCGAAATCCCGGCCGGCCTGTTCGTATGCGTGACGGGGGTGTCGGGCTCGGGCAAGTCGACCTTGATCAACGATACGCTGTATCGCCATACGGCTGCCGAGCTGAATGGCACCAACCTCAAGCCCGCGCCATTTCGCAAGATCGAAGGACTCGACCTGTTCGACAAGGTGGTCGATATCGACCAGTCACCGATCGGCCGCACGCCGCGTTCCAACCCGGCCACCTACACCGGCTTGTTCACGCCGCTGCGCGACCTGTTTGCGCAGGTGCCGGAATCGCGCGCGCGCGGCTACGGCCCCGGGAGATTCAGTTTCAATGTCAAGGGCGGTCGCTGCGAAGCCTGCGCGGGTGACGGCCTGATCAAGGTCGAAATGCATTTTCTGCCGGACGTCTACGTGGCCTGCGATGTGTGTCACGGCAAGCGCTACAACCGCGAGACGCTCGAGATCACCTACAGGGGGCACACCATTGCGGATGTGCTCGACATGACCGTCGAGGACGCCCTTGCATTGTTCGACAAGGTCCCGGCGCTGGCGCGCAAACTCGATACGCTGATGCAGGTCGGACTCGGCTACATCAAACTCGGCCAGAGCGCGACCACGCTTTCGGGCGGTGAGGCGCAGCGCGTCAAGCTGTCTCGCGAACTGGGCAAGCGTGACACCGGCCGCACGCTGTACATTCTGGACGAACCCACCACCGGCCTGCACTTTCACGACATCGAGCAACTGCTCGGCGTACTGCATCGCCTGGCCGACGCCGGCAACACGGTCGTCGTGATCGAGCACAACCTCGACGTGATCAAGACCGCGGACTGGATTGTCGATCTCGGCCCCGAGGGTGGCGAGCGTGGCGGCGAAATCATCGTGACCGGCACGCCGGAGCAAGTCGCCGCGGAAAAATCCTCCTACACCGGCCAGTTTCTCGCGCGCGCACTCGGCCAAAGATCCGCATCGCGCGAGAACGGCAAGCGGGAGGCCGCGTGATCGAGCGGAGCAGGACCGCCAAGCCACGACGCCGGCCCGCTACGGCCGGGCCTTCCGATCAATCGGCCGAATCGGGTATTTCCACGGCGCATGTTGCCAAGCCGTTGGCGCTGGTACCGCTCTCGACCCGCTGGCGCGATCTCGACGCGTTCAACCACGTCAACAACTCGAGCTTCCTGACTTACCTCGAGGAAGCGCGGCTGCGCTGGTTGCAGGATGTCGAGGGTCCGTGGTTCGGCGAAACCTGCATGCCGGTGGTCGCCGCCACCAACGTCAACTATCGCGCACAACTCGGCTGGCCGGCCGACATCCTGGTAAGGCTCCATCGCGCCCGCACGGGCAAATCGTCGCTGACGTTAGGTCATCAGATCATTGCGCCGGACGATTCGCAGCGTCTCTATGCGGACGGTGATGTGGTGCTGGTCTGGGTCAATCCGGCCAACGGACGTCCGGTCGCGTTGCCCGACGCAATCCGGCGAGCGTGTGCCGGGGCGACGTGATGCGATTGTGGAAACGTGCAGCAATTGATGAGGATCCATCATTTGCACGCGCGCGGACCTTACCTAGGACCCGGACTTGTGCGCGGCCGCAACATCGAAAATGGCCGGCACGCGGGTGCCGTCTGCGAGCAGGAATACGACGCGCACCTCATCGCCGGACGAGATCGGGTGGCGAGGATCCAGCAGCATCAAACGCATGCTGCCTTCATGCAACGACACCGTTGCTCCTGGCAGGATTTTCAGGTCGATCATTTCGCGTGCACTGATGGTGCCGCGCTCATTGACGGTCTTCATGAGCGAGATGGCGCGAAATGCGTCGCTCTGCACGGACAGGATGCGCAATGGCTCGTCGCCGCTGTTCCCGAGCGTCGCATAACCGGCAGATGCCTGGGTATCGCCACTGCCGGGCGCGATCCAGGCATCATGCACGCTGAGTTTGCCGGCTGCCTGCACTGTCGTTGCAAATACAACCAGAAACGATGCGGCCATTCGGGCTGCTAACAGTCGATTCATCGAAACCCTCCATAGGCTGGCATCATAGGCCGTATCCCGCATCGGAAGGAATACGCGCATGTACCGTTACCTGCTACCGACTGCGCTCATTGCCTCACTGGCCGCTTCGGTGTCGGCGTCAGCGTCGGACAATGATCTCGCCATTACGCTGTATCGTCGCAACAGCGACGCGCTGTTCGACGGTGGCGAATCGGCGCTCACCGAAGGGTACGCGATCGTTCACGAGCGCAGAGCGTTCGCCCTGGATGGCTCGCGTCAACGCGTGGTGATCGACGGTCTGCCCGCGACGCTCGACGCCGAGGCCATAACGGTGGTGCTTGACGGCAACGCACGAATACTCGCGAGGCACGTGTTCACCGCGGGCGACGGCAGCCAGCTCGTGGCGCATCGAGGCGAGCGAATCAGAGTGTTCGCCGCCGACGGCAAGCCGATGGTTGACGGCGTGCTGCTCGGCCTGAACGCCTCCGATCTTGAAGTGCGCGCGCCCGACGGCGCCGTGAACTACGTGCACGATTACACTCGCATCACGTTTCCGGATGGCGGCGGGCAGCCCGGAACGACACTGCAACTGATTGTCGCGGACGGCGGCAGGACGAGCCATGCCGACTTGACTTATCCGGCCTCTGGCCTCGGTTGGCGTGCGGCCTATGATGCAATCCTGCAGGCGGGCGCGGATTGCCGACTGCACCTGGAATCGCTCGCGAGCATTGCCAATCACAGCGGGCGCGATTTCCGGGGTGCGCACCTGAAACTGGTTGCCGGGGAGCCGAACTTCGCCAAGCCGACCGCGCCGCAGCCGGTGGCCATGAAAGCTCGCGCCTACAATGCCGCGCCCGAAGCTTTGCCCGAGCAAGGCGCACTCGGCGACTACCGCGTCTACGCGATCGACCGGACGCTCGATCTGCCCGACGCGAGCGTGAGCCAGGTACCACTGCATGCCCCGCAGGATCTCGCTTGCACGCGCACACTTCTGGTCGATGCGCGCGGCGGCAACTGGACACCACCGAAACCGATTACGGCCGACAACGGTTATCAACGCAACGTATCGCAGGCAACCAGCCGGCTCGCGTTTACGGCGCCGATTGATTTACCGGCCGGCTATTTGCGCGTGCTGACCGGCGAGGATCGCCACAGCGAATTTCTCGGCGAAACGCGCATCGACGACACGCCACGGAACCGCAAGGTCGACTTTACTCTCGGTACGGCGTTCGACGTGACGGCAACGCACGAACGCAGCATATTCAACGTCGATCAGGCAGCCCGTGAAATGAGCGAAGGATTCCGGATCACGCTGAGCAATGCCGGCGACAGCCGACGTACGATCACGCTGCGCGAGCACCCCTACCGCTGGCGCAACTGGTCATTGGTTTCATCGAGCGTCAAGCCGACCAGGCAGACGCCTGACCTGCTCGAATTCCAACTCGACGTGCCGGCCGACGGTGAGAGTGTCCTAGACTACACGGTGCACTATCAATGGACGACGGCAGACCAGTGAGCGCCATGATCGAGATCATCGAACGCTCGGACATCCGCGAGATCCGCCTCGCGCGGCCACCGGTCAACGCGCTCAATCCGTCGCTGGTCCGGCAGTTGCGCGAAGCGATCGAGGCCGCTCGCGGCGACAGCGTACGCGGTCTGCTTCTGTCCGGCACTGCGGGGATGTTTTCGGCCGGCCTCGATGTGCCGTTCCTGCTCGGGATCGACCGCGCAGCGATGGAGCGTTTCTGGCGCGAGTTCTTCGGCTTGTGCGCGGACCTGGCCTGTTCGCCGGTTCCGGTCGCCGCCGCCCTAACCGGCCATTGTCCCGCCGGTGGCACCGTGCTTGCTATCTTGTGCGACTTCCGGATCATGGCTCGCGGCGAGTTCCGCATCGGGCTCAACGAGGTGCAGGTCGGTTTGAGCGTTCCCGATTGCATTCAGGCCGCGATGCGTCGTCTGGTCGGTGTGCGGCGCGCCGAGGAGTTGATGGTTGCCGGCACGTTGATCGACGCCGAGCGTGCGCATGCGATCGGCCTGGTTGATGAATTGGCAAATGTCGATCAGGTCGTGAGCTGCGCTCTGCGCCGCCTTTCGGACATACTGAAATTGCCGCCGAACGCGATGAGCGAAACACGTCGTTCGGCGCGTGCCGATGTCGCCGCGGTATTTGCCGATCCGAGCAAGCTGCCGGTGGAGAAGTTTCTCGATGGCTGGTTCGCAGCCGAAGCGCAGGCCACGCTGAATGCGCTGGTGACCAAGCTCAAGGATCGAAAACCACCTGCCCCCTAGCGGCTGGTTACCACGCGAACGAATCCCTCACGCTGCGCGATCCGACACGCGTCAGCCGGGTTCCTCACCGATCGCGACGGGTCGGCGTGCATCCTCGATCCAACCGCTCCAGGACGGCGCAAAGAGGCGCGAACCGCGCAGGCCGGCATGTTCCATCGCGAGCAGGTTGTGGCAGGCTGTCACCCCGGACCCGCACAGGTGCACGACAGCCCGCGGTGAGCGCCCGTCCAGCAACGCATTGAACTCGTCCGCGAGCCTGTGCGCAGGCTTGAAGCAGCCTTCACTGTCGAGGTTTTCAGTGAACGGCCGATTGCGTGCACCCGGGATATGGCCTGCGACCTTGTCGATCGGTTCGATCTCGCCGAGATAGCGCGTGCGGGCACGCGCATCGAGCAGAAGCACGGAATCCTCCGCGCGACGGCGTTCGAGTTCAGCGAAGCCGACCATCTGCGCCGTGTCAAACGCGACCTGCGCGTTGCTCGGCACCACTGTCGGGCGCACGGACTCAAGCGGCAGGCCCGCAGCGCGCCACGCCGCAATACCACCATCGAGCACGAAACCCGTATGACCCGCGATGCGCATAAGCCACCACAGTCGCGCCGCCGCGAGCGCCCCGCCGGCCACATCGTAGGCAACAATGGGCACGCCGGAACGCCAGCCCCACGACGACAACGCGGCGGAAAAGGCGGCCTCATCGGGCACTGGATGCCGGCCGGCGCCGGATTTCGACAGGTCGGCCAGGTCGCGGTCGAGGTCGGCATATACGGCACCGGAAATATGCCCTGCCGCGTAGTCTCGCGCAGCCCTAGGCGGATCGGCCAGATCGAATCGGCAATCGACAAGCAGCACGTCACCCGCGCAAATGCGTTCGGCGAGAACGCCAGCAGACAGCAACGGACCGGTTTTCGATCGGCCGTTCATGCCGTGTGCGCCCGCACACGCCGTGCGAGATTCAGCAGCATCGCGGCGGTGACACCCCAGATGTGATGGCCCTGCCAGTCGAATTCGACAATATCACGCACCCGCCCGCGCCACCTGACGGGCCTGGACCGAAATCGACCCGGCGCGAGAATGAATGCAAGCGGCACCTCGAATAATTCAGCCACCTCGACACCGTCCGGGCAGGCGCGATAGTCGCTTTCGACGAATCCGGTCACCGGTACGACACAATATCCCGAGACGGTCTCGAAACTGTCGAGATAGCCAAAAGCCTCTACCGAAGTCGGCTCGATGCCGGTTTCCTCCCTGGTCTCACGCAACGCCGCCGCAATCGCGTCGCTGTCATCGATTTCAATGCGTCCACCCGGAAAGCTGACCTGACCTGCATGCTGACGCATCTGCTCGGTCCTGACGGTGAACAGAACCGAGATTTCGGCCCCACGGCAGATCAGCGGAACCAGTACCGCAGCAGACTGCCTCGGCAGATGCGGATCGACAAGGTCGGCGAGTTCGCCCGCGTTCCATCCCGGCGCGCACGGCGCGTCGTCAAGTGCGCGAACCGCGCGACGCAACCGCGACTTGCTGATCGCGCCCGCTACCGGGGCGGTCATTGGCGTCGCGCTGCACGCCTCGGCAACACCCGTTCGATGATGCGCATGCGCTCGTCCTCGCCCATTGTGACCCAGCGCGCAATCTCGTCGCCATTGCGCAGGCAGCCGATGCAGTATCCGCTCGCATCGAGCCTGCATGTGCCAACGCATGGACTGACTACCGGCTCGGCTGCCAACTTGTCCCGGGAGTCAGCCGCCATCCGCATCCGACAGATGCGAATGCGCGCCGACGATCACTTTACGCCAATGATCTTGATATCGAACACGAGCGCTTCGCTGGGTCCGATGCTGGGCGGATTGCCGCGCTCACCGTACGCAAGATCCGGCGGGATGAAGATCTGCCAGTGATCACCGACCCGCATCTTGGGCAACACTTCCTGCCAACCCTTGATGACGTCGCCGACCTTGACAGTCACCGGCTTGCCGCGCGCGAACGAACTGTCGAACTCGAGACCGTCCGACAACGAGCCACGATAATGCAGCGTCACTTCGCTGTTCGGCGTGACACGCGGGCCATTGCCGTCCTCGATCACGCGGTACTGCACACCCGAGGGCAACACGATGATGCCCTTCTTGGACTTGTTGGCCGTCATGAACGCCGCGCTCTTGCGCTTGTTTTCGGCGTTGCTCTTGTCGAATTCGGACTTGGCCTCGGCCAGTGCCTTCTTCTGGAACTTGGTAAGGACCTCGGTCATCGTCGCCGCCGGCACGGCCGGATCACGCTTGGCATAACCGTCCTGTATCGCGCGATTCAAGGTACCCATATCGATATTCATCTTGCGGTCGACAAAGTCGTGACCGAGCTGATAGCCGATCGCGTACGACAGCTTGCCTTTTTCCGAGCTGGTGTCCTGCGCCGAGACGGAGCCCACCGTAAACAACGCCGCCAGGGCGAGTAACCAAGCAAATTTCATGTCTGCCTCCAGACTGATCAACAGTTTCGGCCTTGCGACCCGATCGGGCCGACCAAAGGCGCGCTAGTGTACCCGAGCGCCGGGCCGTGACCAACGCATTGATTCATTTCAGAGCGCTTTCGGGTGAGAAAGTTCGGGCACCACCAAGGTGCTCGACGAGAGATGCTTGGCGTTCAGAACCGGGGCCGCTCTCCTGCCCGCGTTATCATGATCCGCGCTTTGAACTGAACGTCAGCCGAGGAAAACGCATGGCCTATTCCAACCTCATCGTCGAAGACCGTGATTCCGTACGTACGATCACGATCAATCGACCGGACAAGCTCAACGCGCTCAATCGCGCAACGGTCCACGAGCTCAAATCAGCGTTCGATGAGGCGCGCTCCGCGACCGGTGTGCGCGTGGTCGTGCTGGCGGGCGCGGGTGACAAGGCATTTGTCGCTGGCGCCGACATCAGCGAGATCCATACCTTGTCGCCGATTGACGCCCTGGCTTTCGCGCGCGCCGGCCAGGACCTCATGCGCTGCATCGAGAAGCTCGGCAAGCCTGTTATCGCGCGCATCCAGGGTTATGCGCTCGGCGGCGGCATGGAAATAGCGATGAGTTGCCATTTGCGCGTCGGCAGCGACAAGGCGCGCTTCGGTCAACCCGAAATCAATCTCGGCGTAATCCCCGGGTTTGGCGGAACCCAGCGCCTGTTGCGACTGGCGGGCCGTGGCGCGGCACTGGAAATGTGCCTGCTCGGCAATCCGGTTGACGCCGAGCGCGCCGCCGCGCTTGGTCTGCTCACACGCGTGGTTCCGGCCGAGCAGCTCGACGACGAGGTGCGCTCGTTGGCCGACCAGCTGGCCTGTTCTGCACCGCATGCACTCGCCGGTATTCTCGATGCGATCGTGATCGGAGGAGAAGACGCGATCGATCTCGGCCTCGATTACGAGGCCAGGGCTTTCGCGCTTTGCTGCACCAGCGCCGACATGCGCGAAGGCACCAAGGCGTTCCTCGAACGCCGCAAACCGTCATTCAGCGGGCATTGAAGCGTCACTCGGGTCCGCCACGATACTTCTTTTCCCCAGCGGTAACCGCCAGATCGAGCCGATTTTCCGGCGGTGGAAGCGGACAGGTCGCATACGGTGTGAATGCACACGGTGGGTTGTAGGCCTTGTTGAAGTCGAGCACGACCTTTCCGTTTTTCGGTAGCTCGGTGTACAGGAATCGCGCTGCGCCGTAGGTCTGCTTGCCGCTGGTGCGATCGGCGATGATGAAGAACAGCTCCTTGGCATCGGGTTCCTCGAGCACCGGCAGTAGCGAATAGCGCTTCCCGCCACGCGTAAACACTGCCTTGCCGGGCACCGGCATCTTGTCCACGGTGCCGATCACACTCGGAATCTCGATCTGGTGCGCCGGCTTGAATGGAATCCAGGTCGCCTCGACACGCCATGACGGATCAATTGGAAAATAATCGAGGCCGGCAAAATGGGTGCGCGTGGGTGCGGCGGTATCCTTGACGCGCAGTCCTTTCTTGCCCGAACGGTCGATCAGGTAGAAGCTGACTGTGCCGAGTGCGACGCGCGTCGGCGCGGCATGCGAATCGTCCAGCAGATCGGCGACTTTTCTCGGTTTGCCGTCGATCGTCGCCACGCTGCCGGGAGCGAGCACTATTTTCGCCTTGCCGCCGCGCAAGGTGACTGTCCCGAGATGCGCCGGGCCCTTGGGCAGCATCACATCGTTGTCCTTGGCTCGACCGATCGTGTTGTTGCCGTCCTTCAACCAGTGCAGGCCAATCAGCGACAGCCAGCCGTCCGGCGACTTCAGACGCGCGACGCGTTCGGCCCGGGCGGTTTCGATCTGCTGGCGGTAGTCCGAATGATTGCGGTCCGCACCGTTGCCAGCGGATATCAACTGCACGCCCGCAATTGCGGCACCGAGCAACACCGATAACTTGAGCATGGTGGTTTCCTGAAGTGAGTAGCAATGAATGGTTGGCGCGCAGCGCACAGCACAAGATCGCCACGGGTCGGCCGCATATCGGGTGAGTTTAGCGTCCGCGGAGAAACAATCGATTGAGCTCGTCCAGACTCAGTTGTACCCAAGTCGGACGTCCGTGGTTGCATTGACCCGAGCGCTCGGTCAATTCCATCTCGCGCAGCAACGCGTTCATTTCGGGCAGTGTCAAGCGCCGATGGGCGCGCATGGATCCGTGACAGGCGATGCTCGACAGCAGTTCGTTGCCCGCCTCCAGTATGTGATGCGTCGAACCGTTCGCGCCCAGATCGGCAATCACGTCGCGTACCAATCTGGTCACATCGGTGTCATTGAACAGGCTCGGCACGCGGCGAACGATGATGCTCTGTAGTCCACCGCGAGCAAGTTCGAGGCCGAGTTCGGCCACGCGTCCAGCATGCTCCTCGGCTATCGTCGCCTCGCGCTCGCTGACGGCGATCTGCAGCGGCACCAGCAAGGCCTGGGAGGGAATGCCGGCGCCAACATGCGCGCGCTTGAGTTTTTCGTAAATGACACGTTCATGTGCGGCGTGCATGTCGACGAGGATCACGCCCTCGGCATTCTGCGCGAGTATGAAGATGCCATGCAGCTGAGCCAACGCAAACCCGAGGGGCGGCGATGATCCATCGCCCGTGACCGGTTCCGCACGCGCGTGCGGTTGTCCAGCCTCATCGAGCGGGACACTTGATGGTTGCGGGCGACCCAGCAAGGCGGCGTACGCAGCCAGCGGCTCGCCGACGCCGAGGCTGCTTTGCGGACGATAACCCGGGTGCGACGGTACCGGCCGCGGCGGCAGGTGTGCAGGGCGTGTGCCGGCACGCGTCGCGGACAAGGCCTCATCAAGGGTCCGGTAGAGGAAATCGTGGACCAGACGCCCTTCGCGAAAGCGCACCTCTTGCTTGGTTGGATGGACATTGACATCGACCAGGGCCGGATCGAGTTCAAGAAACAACACGAACACCGGATGGCGCCCGTGAAACAGTACATCCGAATACGCCTGACGTATGGCATGGGCGACCAGTCGATCACGCACGCGTCGACCGTTTACATGGAAATACTGCTGATCGGCCTGGGCGCGCGATGCCGTCGGCAGACCGACCCAGCCGGACAAGTGCAGGCCGGCGGCGGTATGCTCCACGCGCAGACTGCGGGTCGGAAAATCCGCGCCGAGCACGTCGCCCAGACGACCCAAAACGCCGGCCTCGTCGCGTGCCGTCTGGTACCGTCGTACCGGCTTTCCGTTGTGGCGCAAGTGCAGTTCGACACCGCAGCGCGCGAGCGCGATCGATCGGACCAGTTCTTCCACATGATTGAACTCGGTGCGTTCGGCGCGCAGGAACTTTCGCCGGGCCGGCACGTTGTGGAACAGGTCACGGACCTCGACGCTGGTGCCGGCCGGGTGCTGCTCGGGCCGAACCGGCTGCAGCGCGCCGCCGTCCATCGCAATCCGATATGCGTGCTCCTGCCGCGCGGGACGCGAAATCAAAACCAGGCGAGAAACGGACGCGATCGACGGCAGCGCCTCGCCGCGAAAGCCGAGCGTGCCGACCCGTTCGAGTTCCTCGAAGCTGCCGATCTTGCTGGTCGCGTGCGCGGTGAGCGCCAAGGCCAGATCCTCGGCGTCGATGCCAGTGCCGTCGTCACGCACGCGGATCAGCCGCGCGCCGCCGTTTTCAACATCGATGTCGATTCGCCGCGCACCGGCGTCGAGGCTGTTCTCGATGAGTTCCTTGACCACCGACGCAGGGCGTTCGATCACCTCTCCTGCGGCGATCTGATTGATCAGCTCGGATGGCAATGGGTGGATGCGCGACATCACACAGGGCAAACAGGAATGGCTTGCCATGATAGCCGACGCACGGCCGAGCGCGGGCTATGTCCCGGACGGAATCTGCAATATGTCGCCGACGCGCAAGTTGTCCTCGGACACGCTATTGGCGGCTCGAAGCGTACCGAGCGTGACGCCGTATTGGTGCGCGATGCCGCTCAGCGTCTCGCCTCGGGTGACCTTGTGCAGGTCACGCAAGCCGCCGTCACCGGCCGCAGGCGCATCCTGTACAGCCTTGGCAACCATCGGACCCGAGTGCCGCATACCGGCACGTTCGGCGAACAGGGTGCCCGGTGGTGGGGCGGTCGTGAAATAATGCTCTATTCCATTGAACATGGCTTGGGCGATGTGCTCGCGCTGTTTCGGATCACGCAATCGCCGTTCCTCGGCTGGATTGGTGATGAATCCGGTCTCCACCAGAATCGAGGGGACGTCTGGCGAACGCAGCACGACAAAATTGGCCCGCTCGACGTACCCCCGATGGGTCGGTCCGAGACGTCGGAGTGCGCCCAGAACCTGTTTGGCAACCGCGTTGCTCACCTCCATAGTAGCGCCCTGCGACAAGTCGAGCAGCACCGCGGCAAGCGTATTGTCCTTGTCGTCCAGCGAGACGCCGCCGACCAGGTCTGCCCGATTTTCGCTGTTGGCCAGCCAGCGTGCGGCTTCACTGGTGGCGCCGCGCGGCGACAGCACCCACACCGACGAACCGCGTGCATCGCTGGTTTTGAATGCGTCCGCGTGTATCGAGACGAACAGGTCGGCCTTGGCCTTGCGCGCCTCACGATATCGGTCGGTGAGCGGAATGAAATAATCGCCATCCCGGGTGAGCACGGCGGACATCCCCGGTTCGCGATCGATGAGCCGCTTCAATTCGCGTGCAACTGAAAGCGTAATGGTCTTCTCGCGAGTCCCGGACCGACCGATCGCGCCCGGATCTTCGCCGCCATGGCCAGCGTCGAGCGCGATCACGATGTTGCGCGCCTTGAGCGGCAATGCGTCTGCGACCGTCCGAACGGCTGCGGCCTTGGCCTTCGGATACAGATCGACCACCAGGCGGTAGCCGAACTTGTCCGCCGGTTGCAACAGAAAACTCTTGGGACGCACATCCTTGTCCAGATCGAACACGACACGCACCCCGTCCTTGCCATGCTTGCCGGTGCGGATGTGCTTCAGCAAACCCTTGACGCGCGGCGTACCAAAGCCCTGCAGAAAGCGGCTGTCGGCAAGATCGAGGACGACCCGGTCCGGGTCCGAGAGCTTGAACAGTTTGTAGTTGACCGCGCCGGAAACATCGAAAACTGCCCGTGTGTACTCGGGCCCGGGCCAGATCCGCAGCGCGGAAACATCGGCCGCGCGCGCCGGGAAAGCCAGCGCCCAAAGCGCGACCAGACCGCCCCCGAGAAACCACGCTGGCAAATGCGAAGCGCGCATGGCGCCGTATTGAATCGGAGATTTGCGGAAATTTCAAGGCTTTTCCTTTGAAAATCCATCGCATGGACGATATTTCTCAACATCGGTAACAGGAAATGCCGCCAACTGGCTGGATTCGGTACCACGAAGAGCTTCTAGCAGCTGGCCCCCTCGCGCGCCGCATGCGACTACCGACAGATCGCGCAATCGGCCGGCATGCCGAAACTGAACTGTCAGATCCGCCGGCGGCAGTGCGTTGCGCGCACGTTCCGGCCACTCGATCAGGAGCAGGGCCCCGGTCTCGAACAAGTCGGTCAAACCGAGCCATTCGAGCTCGCCCGCATCGGCAATCCGATAGAGATCAAGATGATGGGCGATCACGTCGCCGACGCGATACGACTCGATCAGACTGTAGGTCGGGCTCTTGATTCGTTCCGCACAACCCATGGCGTGCAGAAGCGCACGTGCGAACGTGGTCTTGCCCGCGCCCAATTCACCCTCGAGATAGATGACTCCACCACCTGCCGCTGCAACCGCAAGTCGGGCAGCGCATGTGCTCAGCGCGACTTCGTCCATCCCACGAAATGTCGCTTGACCGTCAGCGTTCGCCGTTTGCATCACCGGCAGATCCGTTGACGAAACAACGCAAGAACGCGAACAAGTCACTCGCGATCAGACCGCGTGGCGTCACACCGGCCGCCTTGTCTCCGGCCCGCGCATGAGCGGCAACTCCAAGCCGGGCCGCATCCCAGACCGACAGACCTTGGGCGAGCAAACCAGCGACGACGCCGGTCAACACGTCGCCCATGCCGGCCGACGCCATCCCCGGATTGCCCCAGCGGCACAACGCAACGCGACCGGACGGATCGGCGATCAGCGTGCCTGCGCCCTTCAAGA
>JBAUWF010000020.1:0-5702 GCA_049583635.1 Rhodanobacteraceae bacterium | reverse complement strand
GGCCCCTTGCCGGTGTCGCGATAGATCGCGTGCTGGTAGGTATCGCCGAGATTGGTGCTGCCGCGGTAATTCGGCTGGAACACGACGAAGCCGGCGCCGGCGAGGATCTGCGGCAACGGCGAGAAGCCGACGCCGCTCGAACTTTCCGGGCCACCATGGATGACCAGCACCAGCGGATACTTTCTGCCCTCGGTGTATCCCACCGGCAAGGTCAGCGCGCCATCCTCGTGGAAGCCGTTGGGTCCGTTCCAGTCGAGCGATTGCGTTCGGCCGAGCGCAAGGTCGTCGACGAACGCGTTGACGTTGGTCAGGCGTCGCGGCTTGGCGTCGACCGAATCCATGACATAGAGTTCGGCCGGGTGCGTCGCGGTGCTGCCGACGAAAGCGATGGCGCCATTGTGCGACACGCTCACCTGCGCACTTGCCTCGACGTCGCCAAGATCGAGATTGCGCGCCGCTCCCGTGAGCGGCTGCTCCCACAGTGCGGCGTGCGTGCCCAGCGCGCCGGCAAGTACCAGCGCGTTGCCGTGCGGCAGCCATGCATAGCTGTTGAAATTGCGTGCGAGCGCAGCGGTTGCATCGCGCGTTTTCCCGGCGTTGCCGACGTAGACGGCATTGCCGTTGTTCTCGTCGCCGCCGCGCGGGCGAAGGTACGCAAACGTATCGCTGTCCGGCGCGAAATCGAAATCGATCGCGCCTTGCGTCGTCACCAGCGCGCGCGGTTCGCCACCAGCGATATCGACCACATCGACGACCGACTGGAATGACGGCCCCCAATACGGACTCGGAAATCGCACGAAGGCGATGCTGCGTCCATCGCGGCTCCACGTCGGATCCGGCGCGGAATCCTGCTGGTCGGTCTCGAGGCTGAAGTCGCCTTTGGTCAGCCGCGTGGATTTTCCGCCTGCGCTCGCCACCATCCACAGATGCCAGGGCGTCAGCGCCTTGCGTGTCAGGAAGTGATTGTCGGTGACCTTGAACGCGTCGTCGTGGTGCTTGATCGCCTTCGCGTTGGCCGGCTCGTCTTCGCTGATGAATGCAATCCGGGTGTCGTCCGGGCTCCAGGAAAACGCATCCACCCCGCGTTTGGCATGCGTGACGCGGATCGGATCGCCGCCGTCCATCGGCATGACGAAGATCTGTTGCTGGTGTTCATCGTCGCTACCGGTCCCGTTGTCATCGTTCTTGGAATCGGAGCCGATTGCAGGCGTCGGATCGGGCAGGGCATCCTTCGCGATGAAGCCGAGTCGCGTACCATCGTGCGACCAGTGCAGCGATGCGATGCCGGAACGGTGCCAGGTCGCGGCACGGCGCGAGCCGGTCGCGACATCGACCAGATCGATTTCCTGTTTGCTCTTGTCCGACTTCCAGTCCGGCGTGGAGACGATGACGGCGATGCGTTTGCCATCGGGTGAAATCTGCGGATCGCTCAAGCTCACGAGCTTGCGCAGGTCGCTCAACTGAAACGACGCCTTGTCGGGCGCGGCGTGCGCCGACAGCGAACCGGTGCACACCACCAGGACAGCGAAGACAAGATAGCCGGCAATCCTCATGACAAGTTCCTTTGCTAGAACGCGACGGCGAATGATAGCGTGCCGTCGCAAAAAAGCTGGTGTGGTTCGGCAACGACTGAGGTGCAGCTGCGACAAGCGGTTGTCGCACGTGGTGCGAATCCGGCAGCAGCGAGTCGCCGGCTTGGACGGCGGCACGCGACCCCGGCAGATGGGCCCCTCGTTACGGTGATTCGAATCCGTCGGCGAAGATCGCGTCGAGCGGGCGGATGCCGGCCGCGACCGCGGTGACGGGAACATCGACGCCCAACGGCCCGATGAGTGTCGCCTGTCCCAGGACCGTGTCGACAGAGTACAAGTTGTTGACACCGTTTGGCGCGCTGAACATATAAAGGGAGTCGCTGGAGCGATCGAAATCCATGCTGCTCGTATCGTCGACATCGAACCCGAGCGGTCCGATGGTTTCGATGGTACCGGTGTTGTTGTCGATGCGTTCGAGAGTGCTGGTCGTGCGATCGAGCAGATAGATGGTGTCGGTCGAATCGATCGCCATCGACTGCACGCAGGTGCCGGTGAGTGGACCGATCAGCGTCGCCGCGCCGGTGGCGAGATCGATCGAGTAAAGCGCGCTGTCGGCGCAACCGGATAACGGTTTCACCGCCAGCGTGCTGCCATCGGTCGGGTCCCAGCGCATGCTCACTTGAGCGCCGCTCAGGCCGCCCGTGCCGCCGATGGCCGTCGTTGTGCCGTTTGTGGTGTCGATCGTGTACAGCGTCCCGGTCGAGGTTTCGATCGCGTATTCGTGGCTGGAGTCGTTGTTCGCGAAGGTGCCCGCGCTGAACAACCGGTTCAAGGGCGCGATCACCTGCACGCCATCGACGTCCACGACGATGTAGTCGTAGCCGGCCCCGTCGGGGGCTTCGCCGTAGAGCGCGGGGGTCGCCGAGCCGGTGACTGGTTCCGACCGTATGGCGGGGTTTTGCCGGGTTTGGTGTCCGACATGATCGAACCCGCCGCGGACCGCGACACTGCTCTCCGGAGCACGAGCCACAGCAGCGGTGTATGCGTCCGATGTGATGGGAAAATCAGGCCGCACCCGTGCCGGTCGGGGCCACACGGTTGCGCTGGTCACAAGCCACAGCAGCGCGCATGACCAAACCGCTGCGCTCAGGGTCTCATGGGGACGTTCGCGCATGATCTTCTCCTCATTTGCGTAACGCCGGGACCGCGATACCCGGGTGTGATCACCGGGCGTGCGAACAACGAACACTCACGCGAATACACCCCACGACTGTCGTGCAGTAACCCGCTAAGGCGCATCGAACCCGTTGGCAAAAATCAGCTCGCGGGGTGGACCGTTCGCGCAGCTGACATCGGCTGGCTCGCCGCCGGCATGCACGCGATCGCCGTCACGATGGCGATCCAGGTCGGGAGCGTGACCTTGCTCATCGGAATCCCTCCACGCCGATTGGACGCCTTCGGGGTGGCGGCGTCAACCGGATTGGACCCGGCGAGGCGCGTAACAACGCCGGCGTCGTACCGGTCTCGAGTAATGGACGCACGTAACGAGAATACCGGAGCCTGCAATGACGCCTGCGAGCGCCCGGATGGCCGCCGATCAAACGCTTCCGGACGATTTCATGGATTTATATATCAATAGCTTATGGACATTACTTAAAGTAATAAAAGAGAGCCGCTGAGCTTTGCGGGAACGTTCGCAGCAATCAGCCGCCACTGAAGGTGTAGCGCGCGCTCAACCAGTAGGAGCGCGCTTGCAGGCGATAGTACTGTGCATCGCCGAGTTCGCTCTCCGCGACCGGATCGCGCCGGTCAGACAGATTGTAGCCGTCCGCACGCAGTTCCCAGCGGTCCCAGGCGTAGCCGATGCCGGCGTCGACGGTCGTGTACGCACCCGCTATCGATCGGTTGCGCTTGTCGAGCCAGCGCTTGCCAACATAGTCGGCGACGAGATGCGCGCGCCAACCCTGTGGCTGCGCATACATCAGGCCGACGCTGGCGAGATGCTGCGGCGACAACTCGAGCAGATTGCCCTTGAGCTGGGTCGGTACACCGTCGAAATCCTGCACGTAGTCCCCGAAACGCGCGTCGTGGTATGCGTAGGTGCCGACCACACTGAGACCGTCGGCGAGATTCCAGCGGGCCTCCGCCTCGGCGCCCTCGAAACGCTCGTTGCCTCCATTGGTCAGGCCCGGCAGACCGTTGACGTTCTGGCTGACGACGAGGTTGTGGAAGTTCATCCGGAACGCGGAAACATCCCATTCGAAACGGCCGTCCAGATTGCGGCCCTTGAGGCCGATCTCGCCGCTTTGGGCGTCTTCCGGCTTCAGGATGTCGGACTCGGGTTCGGGTCCGAAGTCGACCACTGCGGGTTTGAACGTGTTGCGATAACTGACGTACGCGGTCAGGTAGTCCTTGCCGTCCCGCCAGAACCGGTAGCTGGTGCCGAGCGCGCCGGCCCAGCGGTTGTCGCTGCGATGGTCGGAACCGGAGTCGGTCACGACCGGACTATCGCCGCTCAGGTCGACGCCGAGTCCGCGTGTGGATTCGTTGGTGTGGTTGAAACGCAGGCCGGCTTCCAGACGCCAGGCGTCGGTCAGCGCGTACTCCAGGTCCGCATACAGACCGGTGAAATTGCGCTTGTCGTTTAGACGCGTCGCCTCGTCGATGTGCAGGGTGCGCCAATCCGGTGCGTTCGATCCATCCGGCAGCACCGCATATTCGAAATTGTTGCTTTGCTGGTCACCCTTCCCGTACAGATGGTCGAGACCCCAGACCAAGGTCGCACGATCGTCCAGCGGTGTCGCCACATGGCTGTCGAAGTAGATCTCGGTGCGATGCACATCCTGCTGGTAGCCGTCGGCATTGTGGGTCACGCCATCGTCGGCGAAATCCGCGCGCAGGAAGCCACGCACGTTTTCGGCATTGGATCGCGCGACGGCAAGCCGCGTGCTCCACTCGCCGATTTCGGTCGGCAGCACATAGCCGAGTGCGAGTTGGCCACGATCTTCGTCCTGCTTCGCGCCGCGCGGGTTGTCGTTCGCATCGAGGGGAACGCGCGCGGTCAAAACACTCCCCTCGCGCGGATGCGGACTGACCGGGTCCTGGTTCAGGCGAGTGAAGTCAGCATCGACCGTGAACTGACCGGCGCCAACATCGCCTTCGCCGCGATACAGGATGTGCGCGCGACCCCATCCGGAGCGATCCGAAGACAGTTCGTCCTTGTCGCCATCGAGCAGCAACGACTGACGCCACACTGCATTCGCATCGGACAGTGGAATCGCCGCCGCGACGTGCGCACTGCCGCGGCTGCCGATGCCGAACTCGACCTGCGCCGGGCCTTGACCGGCCGCGTAATGGATCACCTGGATGACGCCGACGAAGCTGGTCGCGCCGTAGCTGACCGGCGCGGCGCCCTTGAGGACTTCGACGCGTTCGACGTTGGCGAGATTCAAGGTTGCCAGTGCCGGCGTAAAGGCGCCGCCGGACGGAATGCCGTCGACGACGAGCAGAAATGCGTCGAACTCGCGCAATCCCCACAACGCCGGCACCGAGGACGCCGGACCGCCGTCGCCACCGGGCGCAATGTCAATGCCGGCAACCAGCGACAGGGCGGTGCGCAGATCCGTCGCGCCGAGTGCGCGCAATTCCTCACCGCTGACGATGGTGACGTTGGCGGCGACATCGCCGAGGGCAAGCGGGATCTTTGCCGTTGTTACCTCGATTGGACCGAGTGTTTGCGGCTCCTGCGCCGACGCCGACAGCGCCGGGACGGCCACCAGCGCGGCCGCGAAAACAACATGCGTTGCATTTGGGCGCAACCAGATTGGCACCATGCCGATTTCTCCCCGGGACAGGTGGCGATTTACGAATTTCTAATTCGCCAAGACTAGGGGATTCATCCAAGCCCGATAACCGTCGTCTGATGTATCGACGGTCCGCCTCGGGGATGAGCGCCGGCAGTGCGCGAAGCCGGGGTGCGTCGGGGATGGTCGGCTTTGCGTTGGTCGAGCGAGTGGGTGGGGGCTGGTCCGACGATTGCGGTTTCCCGGCCGTACTTGTCAGGATCTGTTTCAGTCTTCGTCAACGTGTTTCGCGCGCAGCCAGTCCGGTGCCGGAATCGCGCGCTGGGCCTCGTGCAGCGATGACGACCAGCGATCGCGGACCATCCGG
>JBAUWF010000019.1:0-28897 GCA_049583635.1 Rhodanobacteraceae bacterium | reverse complement strand
CGGATGCTCGTGCCAGTATTCGGCGATCGCGCCGACGGCCACCGGAATCTGCGCAAGGCAATCGTCGTATTCCTCGTCGGACAACGGCGCGAACTCGGCATCGCTTTCGAAAACGCCATCGTCGATCGCGAGCGCAATGATCGGCCCGAGCAATTCCATCAGGCGCGCATCGTGGCCGAGACGCAACTCCCAGGAGGGTGCGCGCAGATCGATGCCGCGCGAAAAGCCTTCACACCAGCCACGCGCGGTGAATACGGTAGCGCCTTCGTCGGTATCGATCTCGCCGAGTATCGGTTCGTAGGCGCCGGTGCCGAGTTCCGGCGCGATCGCATCGTTGAGCTGCGCGAGCAGCGTCAGCACGCGCTCGGCTTCGACCCCACTCATGAATGGCGCATGCAGGACTTCCGGCAGCCACTCCTCCGGTTTCGGCGGCAATGGGCCGATCGCCAGCGCGGTCAAGAGGCCATGCACCCCATCGAGCAGCAGATCGTCCTCGGCACCATGCGCGCGCAGAAACTGATCGAGTTGTTCCAGATCGGCGTCGTCGGGCGACGCAGGCCAGACTTCAGGCATTGGCAATCTCCAGCGTTACCGGGGCATGATCGGATGGTCGCTCCCAGCGCCGCGGAACGACATCGATCGCGGCGGATCGGCAGTCGGCACGCAGCGCTTCACTCGCGAGTATCAGGTCGATACGCAAACCCAGATTGCGCCGGAATGCGGCCTGACGGTAATCCCACCAGCTGTAGTGACCACCGTCTTCGGTGAAAAGGCGCAAGCTGTCGTGCAGGCCGAGCGCCTGCATGTGCTGCAACGCGTCGCGCTCCGGCGTCGAGCACAGTATCTTTTCGTGCCATGCGGCCGGATCGTGCACATCGCGATCGTCCGGCGCAATGTTGAAATCGCCCATGACGACCATGCGCGGATGGCGCACGATTTCCTCGGCGAGAAATGCGGTCACCCGCGTGTACCAATCGAGCTTGCGCGCATATTTCTCGCTGCCGACCGCCTGACCGTTGACGCCGTACAGGTTCACCACGCGCACACCACCGATCGTCGCGATCAGGATGCGCCGTTGCGGATCGTCGAGGTCCGGAATATCGCGCAGCACGTCCTCGATCGGCGTGCGTGCGAGCAAGGCGACTCCATTGTAGGTTTTCTGCCCCGACCAGACGCAGCGGTAACCGATTGCCTCGATCGCAGCAGCCGGAAACTTCTCGTCGACGATCTTGGTTTCCTGCAGCGCCAGCACATCGGGCGCGGCCGCCGCACACCAACGTTCGACGTGCGGCAGCCGCACGGTGAGCGAATTGATGTTCCAGGACGCGAGGATCATCGACCGATTCTAACGTTTGCGGGCGGCGCGTCTGACAATCCGTTCCGCGTGCCGTTCGACCGGATGTGACCTGCATCGCGCATGCCGCCACCTGTCACGCCGCGATGAGTCCATAGCTTCGCAACAACGCGTCCGCTTGCGGCTCGCGACCGCGGAAAGCAACGAAACTCTCGAGGATTGGGCGCGAACTGCCGACCGCGAGGATGGCCGAGCGGAACGCGTGGCCGGTGTCGCGATCGAAAACGCCGGTTTCCTCGAACTTCGCGAATGCATCGGCCGACAGCACTTCGGCCCACAGATAACTGTAGTAGCCGGCGGCATAGCCGCCCCCGAAGATGTGTCCGAATGCGTGCGGCAGCCGCTGCCACGACGGCGGGCGCAGCACGGCGACTTCGTCACGCACGCGATCGAGGATTTCGAGCGCGCGGGCGCCGAGTGCCGGATCGTATTCGAGGTGCAGGCGAAAATCGAACAACGCGAATTCGAGTTGCCGTACCAGGAACAACCCGGCATGGAAATGGCGTGCGGCACGCATGCGCTCGAACAGGTCCGCTGGAAGCACTTCGCCGGTCTGCCAATGGCGTGCAAACAGGTCGAGCGGCGCGCGCTGCCAGCCGAAGTTTTCCATGAATTGGCTCGGCAGTTCGACCGCGTCCCATTCAACGCCCGCGATGCCGGCGACGCCCGGATAGTCCACTTCGGTCAGCAGGTGATGGAGTCCATGGCCGAACTCGTGAAACAGCGTCAGCACTTCACGATGGGTCAGCAGTGTCGGCACAGTCTCGCCCGGCGGCGCGAAATTGCAGATCAGAAACGCCACCGGCATGCGCACGCCGTCGTGCCGGCGAAAGCGGTTCGCACAGACATCCATCCAGGCACCGCCACGCTTCCCGGTGCGTGCGTAGAGATCGAGATAGACACCGGCGAATACATGTCCATCGGAATCCTGCAGATCGAAATAGCGCACATCCGGATGCCACACATCGACGTCATCACGCGCGCGCAGTGATATGTCGAATACACGGCCGGCAATCGTGAACAGGCCGGCCATGACCGCATCGAGCTCGAAATAGGGCTTGAGTTCTTCCTCGCTCAGCGCGTACTTGCGTTCGCGCAATTTCTCGGCGGCATAGGCGACATCCCACGGTTGCAGATCCTCGATACCACATTCGCCGGCAGCGAACTCGGCGAGTTCGGCGAGTTCCTTCTCGGCCAGGGGCTTCGCACGCGCAATCAGATCGTGCAGGAAATCGAGCACCTGCTCCGGTGATTCGGCCATCTTGGTCGCCAGCGACTCTTCGGCGGCGTTGGCGAAGCCCAGAAGCTGCGCGGCTTCGTGGCTCAGGGCGATGATCTCCTCGATGCGCGCCGAGTTGTCGAACCTGTGCGCGTCGGGTCCCTGATCCGACGCGCGCGTGTGATAGGCGTAGTAGACGCGCTCACGCAATCCGCGGTTGTCGGCATAAGTCAGCACAGCCTGCACGCTCGGCTGCTTGAGCGTGACCCGCCAGCCCTCGAGATCTTTCTCCGCCGCCGCGGCGCGCAATACTTCACGCCCCGATTCGGGGATGCCGGCAAGCATCGCGGCATCCGTCACTGATTCGCTCCACGCGTCGGTGGCGTCGAGCACGGCCTCTTCGAACTGGCTCGCGAGTTTCGCCTGGCGGTTTGCGATTTCACGAAAGCGCGAGCGCGCGGGTTCCTCGAGCGCGACACCGGACAAGCGAAAATCGCGCAGCTCGTGCTCGACCAGCGTGCGTGCCGCACGCGGCAAGTTGGTGAAATCCGCGGCATCGGCGACTGCCTTGACGGCCGCATACAGTTCGCGGTTCTGGCCGAGTTCACTGGCGTGGTCGGTTATCTTCTCCAGCGCCGCGGCGTGCGCCTCGCGCAATGTGGCGGAGTCCTTCACGCCATGCAGATGATTGACCGGCGACCAGACCCGGTTGAGTCGGTCCTCGAGTTCCTCGCCGAGCAGGATCACACTTTCGAAATCACGTGGGCGGTTCGATGCAAGCATCTCATCGATGCGTGCGCGATAGTCGGTCAGGACCGCATCGATGGCCGGCCCGACGTGCTCGGGACGGATCGCGGAAAAGCGCGGCAAGCGCGCCGTCTCGATCAGTGGATTGGTTTCGTTCATGGCAATATCGACAGATTCCTTGACAGGGAAACGCTGCGCAAATCCTTGGTCGCACCTGCACAGGGCGTCCCTCGGGACTTGCGAACTTGGAGTGGCGCCACCGCAAAATCAAGCGCTCGTATCCGAATAATGGAGACCTCATGACAGCCTTGTCGAATGTCCGTTCCTTTGCCGGCGTCACACCGCGTATCGCGCCGACGGCCTATGTCGACCCGATGTCGCTGGTCATCGGCGATGTGGAAGTCGCCGACGATGCCTCATTATGGCCATGCACGGTAGTTCGCGGCGACGTCCATTACATCCGCATCGGCGCACGCAGCAATGTTCAGGACGGCGCCGTGTTGCACGTGACGCATGATGGTCCCTACTCGCCAGGCGGCTTTCCACTTGTGATCGGGGCCGACATCACGATCGGTCACGGCGCCGTGGTGCACGCCTGCACGATAGAGGATGCGTGCCTGATCGGCATGAATGCCACCGTCCTTGATGGCGCGCTGGTCAGGAAGCACAGCCTCATCGCCGCCGGCGCCCTGGTGACGCCCGGCCGCGTGGTCGGCGAAGGCGAGTTGTGGGTTGGCAATCCGGCGCGCCGCCAGCGCGCGTTGACCGACGCGGAAATCGAGCAGATCCACTATTCGGCCCGACACTATGTGCGACTGAAAAACCGGCATCTTGAGGGCGGCTGAACGCGACTCGGCTGACGCTATCCGGACGTGCCCAACCCACCCGGCATTGCGCTGGCATCGAGATGCGCGCGCAATTCGGCAACCACGCTGTCGACATCCGGTTTGACGCCATGCCACAAGACGAAGGATTCGGCGGCCTGCTCGACCAGCATGCCGATTCCATCGATGACCTGCTTCGCTCCGGCAGCGTGCGCCCAGCCGGAAAAAGACCCGGCGGCGCGTCCGTATGACAGCGTATAACAGACGCTGTGGGGCGCGACGAGCCCGGCCGGTAGATCGAGCGACGCACTGGCGTGTCCAGCAGAGGTCGCATCGATCAGCAGGTCAACCGGATCAAGTCGATCCAGGTCATCCCACGCCGTTGTGCGCACACGATTCCCAAGCCGCCGTGCCAGCTCGCTTGCGCGATCGAACGAGCGATTGGCGAGCAGCAACCCGGGCGTTTCGCTGTCGAGCAGCGCCGGGGCAATCGCGCACGCAGCGCCGCCAGCGCCGAGCAGCAGGACGCGCATTCCGCCGGGATCGATGCCGTGCCGCGCGCGAAGATCACGCAGCAGGCCTACGCCATCGGTGCTGTCCCCGAACCAGCCGTCGGCACTGCGCGAGAGCGTATTGACGCTGCCTGCGCGCGTCGCCCGATCGCTGAGCGTGCTGCACAAGGAACTCGCGTCGCGTTTCAGCGGCAGCGTGACATTGGCGCCAGCGCCGCCGCTCGCCGCGAATCGCGTCAGTGACGCGGCAAAATTCCGCGGCGCAGATTCGATCGCGCGATAATCGATATCCAGCTTGAGGGCCCGCGCGAAAGCCGCATGGATGCGCGGCGACAATGAGTGCGCGATCGGCTGGCCGAACACGGCGTAGCGCGCGCCCATAGCGCGATCAGCGCGCCTCAGCCAGCCAGCGCGCCGCATCCAGCGCGAAATAGGTCAGCATCGCATCGGCGCCCGCACGCTTGATCGAAAGCAGCGTTTCGAGAACGATCGCGCGCTCGTCGAGCCAGCCGTTGAGCGCCGCGGCTTTGACCATCGCGTATTCTCCGCTGACCTGATACACCAGCGTCGGCACGCCGAAGCGCTCCTTGACGCGCCGCACGACATCGAGATAGGGCAAGCCCGGTTTGATCATGACCATATCCGCGCCTTCGTCGAGATCGAGCGCAACTTCGCGCAATGCCTCGTCGCCGTTGGCCGGGTCCATCTGATAAGTGAACTTGTTCCCTTTGCCGAGATTTCCCGCCGAGCCGACCGCATCGCGAAACGGCCCGTAGAACGCCGATGCATATTTGGCCGAATAGGCCAGGATGCGGGTGTGGACATGACCTGCCGACTCCAGCGCCGAGCGAATCGCGCCAATGCGTCCGTCCATCATGTCCGACGGCGCGACGATGTCGGCACCGGCTTCGGCGTGCGATACCGCCTGTTTGACCAGCGCTTTGACGGTGGCATCGTTGACCACGTAACCGGTGTCGTCGATGAGCCCGTCCTGTCCGTGAGTCGTGAACGGATCGAGCGCTACGTCGGTGATCACGCCAAGCTCCGGAAAGGTCTGCTTGAGCATGCGCGTGGCACGCTGGGCTAAGCCTTGATCATTCCACGCTTCGCGTGCGTCGAGGCTCTTGGCGTCAGCCGGCGTGACCGGAAACAACGCCAACGCCGGAATCCCCAGGGCCTGTGCGTGGCCGGCCAGATTCTCGAGTCGATCGATCGACATCCGGTCGACCCCGGGCATCGACACTACCGGTTCGGACACGCCGCGCCCTTCGCAGACGAACACCGGCAAGATGAGGTCGTCCGCTGTCAGCAGGTTTTCGCGCATCAGGGCACGCGAGAACGCGTCGCGGCGCATGCGCCGCATGCGCGTGGATGGATACGCCATGCGAGAACTCCGGATCGGCACTGCGGTCATTGTAGCGTTGCGGCCACGCCGGGTCCGGGGAGGGCGCACCGGCGGACAAGCGGGCGCCCGATGAGGTGCCGATTGGCGTCGAATTCAGTCAGGAAAGTCACGTATCGCCCACTCGTACTGCTTGGAACCACGGGCCTGCGCCGGTTCCGAGATCACGCCCGGACCCCGGCTGGTCATCGCATTGCGATGCGACATCCGGCCGCCGGCCTGCGCGCCATGCAACGAGGCAGCGGAGCCTGTGCTCCGTCTGACGGAGGCGTCGTTCGGTTGGCGCGGGTTTTGCTTGCCTCTTGTTGCGCAAAACCCTCTGGTTTCTTCCGAAACGTGCGGGTTGATTCAGCGTGGATTGATGCGTCGCAGCGTAGGATGTTAACTACTTGTTAGTTGCGCGAGTTTGTGGTTAGATAGTCATGACATGAAGTTCACGCTGTAACTTCTTGTAGCGGAAAAAATAAAATGTTGTCCCCGATTCTTTTCATGACGGTTTGCTCGGTGCTCGCCCTGGTGGCAGTGTCGGTACGTCGAATTCCAGAAGGCAAGGTCTACTCGCTGCGCCGCATCGGCGGTCATACCCGCCTGCTCGGCGCGGGGGTTCATCTGGTCATGCCATTGATCGAATCGGTTGCGCACAAGATCAATCTCGCGGGCAATACACTCAACGTCGACACTCAGCTCTCCTCGGGCCAGCGTTGCCGCGCCGTACTGTATTTCCAGGTACTCGATCCCAAACGTGCCGACCCCGTAATTGATGGCCTTAACAACTGGCTGCGCGGGCGCGCGACCGAGCTCCTGAAGCACCCGGCGTTTCCGGAACCGGTCAACGAGCGCCGGCAATGGCTCAAGCAGGCTCTCAATGCCGAACTGCGTGATCGCGGTTTCCTCGTAGCACGCGTCGATCTGAGCGTTTCCGACTGACTCCCGGTTGCTGGATTTCACGCGCGGGCGCATCGATACTTGGCGCCCCACTTGACCGGCATGCCATGTTTCAACGCGAATCGTTGCGGCCGCTCCTGACCGGCGGTCTGATCGAACTCGATCTCGATGTGCCTCAATCCGGGATTGAACGGCTGTTCGATTATCTCGAACTGCTGGTGCATTGGAATGTCGCCTACAACCTCACGGCGGTGCGTGATCCAGTCGCAATGGTGACCCGTCACTTGCTCGATTCGCTCGCGATCGCACGCTTCGTCGCCGGCAAGACCTTGGTCGATCTGGGATCGGGCGCAGGTCTGCCCGGGATACCGCTTGCGATCGCCGACCCCTTACGGCGAGTAACGCTGGTCGACTCCAACGGCAAGAAGGCGCGCTTTCTGCGCGAGGTCGCGCGGCGGCTCGACTTGGGCAATGCGACTGTGGCTGAATGCCGGGTCGAGACGCTGGAAGGTCGGTTCGATTGCGTGACCACGCGCGCGTTCGCCGCGCTGGCCGATATGCTTGACATCGGCGGCAACCTGCTCGCGCCCGGTGGTGTATGGCTGGCGCAAAAGGGCCGCGTGCCTCAGGATGAGCTCGACGCCGTGCGCGCGCCATTTGGTGTTGCCGCGGTGCATCGGCTGTCGGTGCCCGGCCTGGATGCGGAGCGCCATGTCGTGATAATCAAGCGAACCGGGTCCGTCGACCATTGCCGAGCGGGGAATCAAACGCTGTCATGACGCGCATCATCGCGATCGCGAACCAGAAGGGCGGGGTCGGCAAGACCACGACCGCCGTGAACCTTGCCGCTGCGCTGGGCGAGGCACAACGCAAGGTGCTGCTGGTCGATCTCGATCCGCAAGGCAACGCAACGATGGCGTCCGGCGTGGACAAGCGCAGCGCGCATCCGAACGGTTGCGAGGTGCTGCTCGACGAGGTTCCGATCGAACGTGCCATCATGACCACCGAAGGCGGATTCGATCTGTTGCCCGGCAGTCCCGACCTGACCGCCGCGGAGATCAAGCTGATGGACGCACTCGCGCGCGAATCGCGGCTCAAGGAACAGCTCGCGAAACTCGAGCGTCGCTACCACACGATCCTGATCGATTGCCCACCTTCGCTGCATCTTCTGACCATCAACGCGCTCACCGCGGCCAACGGCGTCCTGATTCCGGTGCAATGCGAATACTTCGCTCTGGAGGGACTGTCGAGCCTGCTCGAAACGGTCAAGGCGGTGCGGAAGCGGCTCAATCCGGGGCTCGAGGTGGAGGGCCTGCTACGCACCATGTTCGATGTGCGCAACAATCTCGGCAACGAGGTCTCGGCGCAGCTCAGCCGCCATTTCGGCGACAAGGTGCTGCGTTCGATCATTCCGCGCAATGTGCGCCTGGCCGAAGCGCCGAGTCACGGCAAACCGATCAATCTGTACGATCGCGAATCGCGTGGCGCGATCGCATATCTCGGTCTCGCCGGCGAAATGCTGCGGCGCGAACGCACCGGCGCGGCAAGCGCACGCGCCATCCAGGGAACCTAGGAGCTCCGATGGCAACCAGGAAACGAGGACTGGGTCGCGGGCTCGATGCCCTGCTCGGAAACGCGGACGAAACCTCCGGTGCCTCGGTCGAAGGCGAACTGCACGTGCTGGCGGTCACTGCGATCGATCCCGGCAAGTACCAGCCGCGCCAGAATATGGACGCCGAGCGGCTCGACGAGCTGGCTGCCTCGATCAAGGCGCAGGGCATGATCCAGCCGGTCGTCGTTCGCGCGGTCGGCCGAGAGCGCTACGAATTGATCGCCGGCGAACGCCGCTGGCGTGCCGCTGCCAAGGCCGGGCTGAGAGAGATTCCGGCTCTGGTCAGGCAGGCGACCGACCAGGCCGTCGTCGCCATGGCGCTGATCGAAAACATCCAGCGCGAAGATCTCTCGGCGCTCGAAGAAGCACAAGCGCTGGCAAGGCTGATCGAGGAGTTCGGCCTGACTCATCAGCAGGCCGCCGACGCGGTGGGCCGTTCGCGCGCAGCGGTGTCGAATCTGTTGCGCCTGCTGGAACTGCCGGTCGAGGTGCGGCGTCTGCTCGATGACGGCCGGATCGAGATGGGGCACGCGCGTGCGCTCGCAACCCTGCCGCCAAACCGGGCAGTCGCTCTGGCGCACGCGGCGGCAGAAAATCAGTGGACCGTGCGCGAACTCGAACGAGCGGCGCGGCACGCGGGCACTTCACGCAAAACGTCAAAGTCCGCCGGTGCTCGCGATCCCGATATCGAAGCGCTGGAACAGGAACTCGCCGACAAGCTCGGAGCACGCGTCACCCTGGTCCATGGCCGCGGCGGCCACGGCAAGGTCGTGATTCGCTACCACAGCCTCGATGAACTCGACGGAATATTGGCTAAACTGCGTTGAGCAATGCTGGGCCGGATTGGGTCAGCCCCTAATCAGCCCGTTCGTTTTGGGTCGCGCAACATGCTGCCTCGGACGAGAGCTTGATCCGATTTTGTTTATGCTGACGACAGCAACACCAAACGGGAGAGGTTTATGCGCGACAGCATGATGGTTGGAGCAATCCTGTTTTACGGCTGTTTTGCGGGTTTCGCCAACGCCGGCGAGCACACCGTGACTGCCTTGAGCAGTCCGTTCCGCTTTGAACCCGCCACGCTGGTCATCGCACCCGGCGATTCGGTTACGTTCGTCAACGGCGGCGGCTTCCACAACGTCCACTCGGACACCGGCTCGATCACCGCATTTCGCTGCGCCAATGGCTGCGACGGCGACGGTGCGGGCGGCGACGGCTCGCCGAGCTCGGACCCGTGGAGCGCGACCGTCAACTTCCCCGACGCGGGTGTCGCGCCTTACCATTGCGAGATTCATGGCAGTGATGGCAGCGGCATGCACGGTACCATCACTGTGGTCGAGGGCCTGATTTTCGTCGACGGCTTCGACGGCTGAGTATGGTCCAACCTGCAAGCGGCGGCGCCAAATCCCGGTCCAATGCCGATGTGGGCACACGGCGATTCCAGTTCAACGCGTTGGTCGAGACCTGGTCGGGCGAGTTGTACCGCTATGCCTGCTGGCTGACCGGCGACTCGACACTTGCTCAGGATCTCGTGCAGGAGACGTTTTTGCGTGCCTGGCGCGCGCTCGACAGCCTGCGCGAGCCGGCCGCCGCGAAAGCCTGGCTGATCACGATCCTGCGCCGGGAACGCGCGCGCCTGTACGAACGCAAGATATTGCCGACCAGTTCGATCGACGATGCCGAGATCGGAGATACTGCGCCGGGTCCGGAGCACAAAGGCGAGCATGCGGTATTGCGCAATGCGATCTCGCGACTCGACCCGAAATACCGCGAGCCGCTGGTGCTGCAGGTCCTCGGCGGATTTTCCTGTGCCGAGATCGCGAGCCAGCTCGGCATTACCGAGGCGGCCGTGATGACCCAGGTGTTCCGCGCCCGTCAGCAACTCAAGGCGAGCTTGGGCGACAACGAACGCGAGGCAGACATCCGTGAACTGTCTTGAATTTCGCCGTGTCCTCGGCAGCGAGCCACGATCGACCGAGGCGGCGTTCATCGCACATCGCAACGCATGTCCACGCTGTGCCGCGGCCTGGCGAGGCGCGATGGAAATCGAGTCGAGCCTCGCCGCTGCGCTGGCGTTACCGCTGCCGGATGGGCTCGGCGATCGCATTCGACTGGCGCACGCGACTGAATTGCGCCGCCGTCAGCGCACGATTCGCTGGAGCGCCGCCTGGGTTGGACTCGCCGCGGCCGCGTGTCTCGCGCTCGTGATCGGGCTGGTGGAGTGGCAGCAGGAGCAATCGCCGCGGCTACCCGATCTCGTGGTCAATCACGTCATGGGTGAGCCCGCGGCGCTGGTCAGCGTTACACCGGTCGCTCCCGTGCTGGTGCGTAGCGAGTTCGAGCGCCGCGGTGTGCATCTGGCCGGCACGCCCCCGCAGGTCACCTACCTGAGCGATTGCCCGCTCGGGTCCTGGCACTCTGTGCATATGGCGATGCGCGAGGACGATGAGCCGGTCACGGTGATCTACATCACCCGCCATCGTGAACCACAGCAACGCGATTTCGATCACGGCATGTGGCGCGGACGCGAAGTACCGATCGGCGAGGGCACCCTGGTTCTGCTGGCACAGGACAGTGCCAGTTTCAACGCGCTCGAACGTACCTGGCGCGATGCGATCGAAGGCCCGCCGAAGGTTGCCGCCGGCAGTCGGTGACGAGCGCGCCGGATCGGCGATAATGCCGGTTCCTTGCGCAGCATCCCGAGCGTCATGCCCGAGCTTTCCGTGGTCGTGCCGGTACACAACGAGCGCGACAACATCGATGCGCTACTCGACGAGATCGTCGCCGCGCTTCGCCGTCGTGTGGAGTTCGAGATCGTGTACGTCGATGACGCAAGCCGGGACGATTCGTTGCGCGTACTGACCCGGGCGAAGACGCGGTATCCGGAGTTGCGAGTGATCCACCACCTCACTCAGAGCGGCCAGAGCACCGCCATCCGCAACGGCGTCAAGGCGGCGCGTGGCGCCTGGATTGCCACGCTCGATGGCGACGGCCAGAACGATCCGGCCGATATCCCGAAGTTGCTGTCGATGCGCGATGAGGCGCCGGCCGCGGTCAAGCTCTTCGCCGGCTGGCGCGTCGCACGCCGCGATACTGCAAGCAAACGCATCGCATCGAAACTCGCCAATGCGATCCGGCGCCGCCTGCTCCATGACGACACGCCCGACACCGGCTGCGGTACCAAACTGTTCGAACGCGCCGCGTTTCTCGAGCTTCCCTATTTCGACCACATGCATCGCTATCTTCCGGCGCTGATGCAACGCGCCGGCTGGCAGGTACAAAGTGTGCCGGTCAATCATCGCCCGCGCGCCGCCGGCTCTTCCAACTACAACAACCTCGGTCGTGCGCTCGTTGGCTTTGCCGATCTGCGCGGCGTGGCCTGGCTGATCCGGCGCTCGCGGCGAACCGCCGCCGAAGAGATCTGATTGCAAGGAGTGCTCATCGGCACCGGGATCTTGATGCCCGGAGGATTCGTGGTGCGTGGTGCGAAGCGCAGCCAAGGCTGGTGACCTTGGCAAGACGCCCTTGAGCCGCTTGCTCTTGCTGCAACCGGCTGTTTGAGCTATAAAACGCGGCTCACTTCGACGTGCCACGGGTCTTCGACCCTGCCGCTCGGGACGGTTGCACGATGTTCCGAACGCCGGCATGCGAAGCACATCCAGCAACGTGTGCCGGTTCCGACCGGCCGCTGGGCCGACACCGTCCTGGCCAAGGACGGCAACTGAATACCAAGCGAGGATGTCATGTCGAAAGTCTGCCAGGTAACCGGCAAGGGTCCGCAGTCCGGGAACAGCGTATCGCACGCGAACAACAGGACCCGACGACGCTGGCTGCCCAATCTGCACGAACGCCGCTTCTGGGTGGCGAGCGAAAACCGCTGGATCAAGCTTCGTGTTTCCGGCCACGGCCTGCGCACGATCGACAAGAACGGCATCGACGCGGTGCTCGCCGAGCTGCGCGCGCGCGGTGAGAAGGTTTGAGGAGAATTCGATCATGGCATCCAAACGCGACAAGATTCGTCTGACCTCGTCGGCCGGCACCGGTCACTTCTACACCACCGACAAGAACAAGAAGAACACGCCGGACAAGATGGAAGTCAAGAAGTACGATCCGGTCGTGCGCAAGCACGTGATCTACAAGGAAGGCAAGATCAAGTGAGTTCGGAATGAACTCATCGCGTGCGGCACTGGAACGTGCGTTGAGGCGAAATCCAGTGCTTTTGGGAGACGCCTGCGCGCCAACCTGGCGCGTTTGCTGAGGCGACATTCGTTGTAGCAAACTCGGCAATCGCCAGCCGCGGGATATTGAGCGGAAACCCCGGCTTGTTCGGATTTTTACCTGAACTCCGTGTTTGCGGTCGAGTCCCCTGTGTGTCGCGCGTAGTCCGTTTGTCTCAGTGCCCTGTTTGCGATAACTTGCTTTCTGCATGACGAACAGGGAGGGGGATTCATGCGCAGGAAGAGAATTTCGCAACGGGCAAGATTCCTGTGTGGCGCGTTGTGCCTGATCGCGACCGCGACGTGCGGAGTGCAGGCGCAATCGATCGTCTGGCGCAACGACTGGACGATTTCCGCGCCACCGACGCTGTCCGGTTCCGAGGCTGTTGTCCGCTTCGGTGCCAACGGCGACCTCCTGATGGCGACGACGGCCGGGACCGACAATCAGATCCAGCGTCTTGACCACGCTGGTCTGGAGCTCTGGACCGTAAACCTCGCAGATCAAGGCGACGACGTCACGGCGCTGCTTCCGGCAGCGGACGGCGGCGCATACATCGGCACGGAATATTTCGATGAGGTGGTCCGCATCGACTCGAACGGCGCGATCGGCTGGTCAAGCCGCGTCTCCGCGCGCGCACTCGCGCCATACGGTTCGAACTACGTTGCGGCGATGGGTTGCAATCGCATCACGCTGCTGTCCGATTCGGGGCTTGGCGCGCCGGATTGGCAATTTCGGGTGTCGGGCCAGACTTATCCGTGTCCGTTGCAAGGTGTCGCCGCCGGCGACGATGGCAGCGTCTATGTGACCTATCTGCTCGACGCGAACAATCCTGCCGGCGGCCTAAGGCTGATCAGACTCAGCGGGGTCGGCCGGCTGATCTGGCAGACGACAATTACCGGTGACGAAGCGACGCCACTTGGCGTAGATGGGTCCACGGTGTATGTCAGTACCGCGTCGGGCCTGAGCACGTTCGCGACCGCCGACGGCTCGCCGATCTGGCAGGCGGCGGCCGAACGCGCGTTCCTCGTGCCCGGCGACCCGGCGCTGCCAGTGGTAATCACCGCGAACAGTGTCGAGGGTCTCGACCCCGCGACCGGCGCGACGGTCTGGACGCAGCCAATCGACGCCACCGACGTGGCCGCTGTCGTCGGCGACGCATTTCTGGTCGATACGGTGCAGGGCCTGATCAAGCTAGACGCCGCGAGCGGCGACATCGCCTGGACCACGACGCTGCCGACCGTTGACGCGGAGGGTCATCCGATCCCGCAATATCTGGCTCTCGGCGGCCTCGCCGCGGGCCAGTTTCTCGCGATCGCAAATCCCCACGCGTCCGGCCAACCGATTGCGCCGTTCGTGCAATCGGTCGATTTCGCGAGCGGCCAGCTTGGCGATGATATCGCGGTACCGGGAACGCCGCAGGGCCTTTCCAGCACTCGCGTTGCAGCCGACGGGCGCGTGTTCGCGATCGGACTCGCCAATGGCGCGCGGAACCCGGAAGTCAGGCTCCGCAGTCTCGATGCCGCGGATGGTTCGCTGCTCTGGAGCGTGGCCGAGCCATTCGTATCTCCACAATGGGTGACTGCGTATCCGGGCAATATCAACATTGTGGCCAGTGCCGATGCCGTCGCAACGTCAGTGGCCCCAAGCCTGCTTAATGGCAGCGGGATCAATGTCTCTACCGCCTCGGTGAGCGAACACGACGCATCGACCGGGACATTGCGATGGCAGAACGAGCTTCGCCCCACCGATGAAGCCTGGTTTGACACCGATGTTTCCGATCCGGTGATCGATGCGGCATCGAATGCGTTCGCTGCCGTCGGCACCGGAATCCTGTGCGAGCCGATCAATGACTGCCGCGCGCAGAGCCTGTACAAACTGGCCGCGGCCGATGGATCGATCCTGTGGCGCCACGATCTGTTCCGAGACCACTATCCGGTTCCGTTGCAAACGCCCGATTTCGCGCTGATCGGCAACGATGTCCTGCTTGCAGGCGCCGACTCGCTGCTGCGACTGTCCGGTGCCGACGGAATGGTCGAGTGGACTTCCGATGCATCCGCACCGCAAAACATCTCTTTGATCCGCATCGTCGACGACGGCAATATCGTCGTGGTCGGATCCGATCAGTGGGCCAAGCTCGACGCCACGAACGGAACTACACTATGGTCGGGCGATCTGCCGTCGCTCAATTGCACAACCGGTTCGTGCTATCCCAACTACCAGACGCTCGCGCTTCCCGGGGGCGATCTCATCGAAGTCGGCGCGGTCGATGACGCTCCGATCGTGATTCTGCTGCATGGCGATGGCAGCGGCGACAGTGAAGTATGGCGCCCGGATTCATCACCGCTGCTTAGCTCGACTCTGATTGATGCCGCGAGCGATCCCGACGGCGGCATTCGCGTGAGTCACAACGAAAGGCTGCGAACCTCCGGACTCGGCGTCCGCTTCCTGTCCCGCTTCGACCCCGCGACCGGCGAACTGATCGACGAGCAGGCGCTTGGCCCGTTCTACGACGATCCGCTCGCGGAACTCCTGTCGCCGTTTTGGCTCGCGCCGCCCGCAAGCGACCGCCTGCTCGCAACAACCTATGTCGAGCAGGCGCCGCAGCCGACCACCGAGGGTGCCGCATTGCTCGACACCAGCTCCGATACCCACGGCAACCTTACGGTAACAACAAGCCTCGATCCCGGACCGATTTCGCCGGGCGACATCGCCCATTTCGAAGTGATCGTTCACTATGAAGGCGACATCTCACTGAGCGGTGTGCATTTGATTGTGCGCACGCCTTGGGTGGTGACGTCACCGAACTTGTTTTGCTTCGGTTTCGGAGCAACCAACTGCACCGGCGATTTGTATTCCGGCGATATCCGGGCCACATTCGATATCGATCCAGGTGGCGATCTGCATCTTCAAGGTGATGTACCCGTGCTCGATACCGACGACCCGGCGCCGACCATCGATGCGATCGCTTACGGGCCTACCGGTCTGGTCGAGCAGAACACGCTCGACAACTTCGCATCGACCCCCGTCGCGCAAAGCCTGTTCCACGACGGCTTCGATGGCCGCGCGCCGCAGTGATGCCTTGACTTGCCATCGCGGAGAACTCGACGAGCAGGGCCGTTGGGACACCATCGCGCCGCAAACTCGCATCCTTGTCGATGGCCAAGATGGCGAGGAAGAGTTACCGGCTGGATCGCTGCTGTCGTTGATGCCGACCTGCACCCGCCGGTCATGGCGCGCTGGCTCCCGCTCAGAAACCTGACCGACGCGGGAATTCCGCTGCGTTGCTCAGCCGCGCTCGGCGGCGAGTTGGTAACCTTTGAGGCGCCCGGCGAATTCCTGCAGAGTGCGGATGCCGGTTGCTTCGGCCTCGTGACACCACTGCTTGAGGTTTTCGAGCAGCGCCTCGGGTTTGCGGCCATTGCGTTCGAGCATTGCGGCCAGCCGTGCGCGGAACTCGCATACCACCGCCAGTTGTGGACGCTCGCGCAACGCGCGCTGCAACTTGGCACGTGAGGCTTCGTCGAGCCAACGACCGCCGTTTGCCAATGCACGGCGCAGCTTGCGCGGCAGTGCCTTGACACCGTCGTCCAACGACGCTTTCTCGGCGCGCAGGGTGGGCGCAGTGACACCGCGAAAGTAGTCGCTCATCACATGGAAGCGGTGCGCGAGCACGGCTTTGAGTGTTTCGGTATCGGGCAGCTTGACGTTGGCGCGCACATCAAGCGTCGGAGCGACACGAAGAACCTTGGCCAGACGCACCTTCTCGCTGGCGCGGATCAGCAACCAGCCGATGTCGAACTCGAAGCGGCGCAGCGCGAACTTGGCCGAACTCGGAAACGCGTGATGGTTGTTGTGCAGTTCCTCCCCGCCAATGAAGAATGCCCACGGCGTGAGGTTGGTCGATGTGTCTGCGGTCTCGAAGTTGCGGTAGCCCCACCAATGTCCAAGTCCATTGACGACGCCGGCGGCCCAGAACGGAATCCAGCACATCTGGATGGCCCAGATCGCGACGCCGACCACGCCGAAAAGCGCGATGTTGATCAGCATCAGAAGAGTCGGGCCGAATTCGGGAAAGCGCGAATAAAGGTTGCGTTCGATCCAGTCGTCGGGCGTGCCGACGCCGTATTTGGCCAAGTCGTCCGGGTTGCCGCTGGCCTTCTTGTACAGATCAACGCCCTGCCACAGCACCTTGTTGATGCCGACAATCTGCGGACTGTGCGGATCATCCTCGGTTTCGCAACGCGCATGGTGCTTGCGATGGACCGAAACCCACTCCTTGGTGACCATCGCCGTGGTCAGCCACGACCAGAAACGGAAGAAATGCGCGAGTACCGGGTGGAAATCCACACCGCGATGCGTCTGGCTGCGATGCAGATACAGCGTTACCGCGAGTATGGTGAGCTGCGTCACCACCAGAAAATAGGTGATCCAGACGCCCCAGGAAGCCTGAGTCAGGCCGCGGGAAGCGAAGGACAACAGGGAATCAAGCATCGGGTGGGGAACTCCGGAGACGAAAGCCGACTATACCTGTCATCAGATGGCGGTTCCACCGCTTGAATCAAGGTTTTGCGACCAAAATCACCCTGGGCGTGCAGGCGGGTCGCTCCGGGTCATGGCTGCGCGCGACTGTGAAACACCGACGGGCGAAACCTTGGCGCTTGCCGTATCGGGGGCGAAAACGAAACAATCGCGGCATGGGCCAGAATCCGCAACCAACGTTATTGGCGCTTGAGCGTGTGACCTGCCGTCTGGCCGGGCGAGAAATCGTACATGCGCTGAATATCCAAGTTGCGCGTGGCGAAGTGCTCGGCTTGCTTGGCGTCAACGGTGCAGGCAAATCCACGACCTTGCGCATGATCGCCGCCCTGTTGCGGCCAACCTCCGGCAAGGTGCGTCTCGATGGAGTCGACCTGGCCGAGGAACCCGAGCGCGCGCGGCGGCATATCGGTTATCTGCCGGAAGAGCCGCCGCTGCATGGCGAACTCGGCGTCGAAGAATATCTGGACTTCTGCGCACGTCTGCGCGGACTCGCCGGCGCATCCGCCGCGGCCGCGACAGCACGCGCGATCGAACGTTGCGAGCTTGGTGATGTGCGTCGGCGCCTGATCGGCGTGCTGTCGCGCGGATTTCGCCAACGCATTGGCCTGGCCCAGGCGATCATCCACGAACCCGCGCTAATCGTGCTGGACGAACCCGCCTCCGGCCTGGATCCGGTGCAAGCCCTGAAATTGCGCGAGCTGATCGCTGGACTTCGCGATCATGCAGTGGTGTTGTCGACGCATGTGCTGAGCGACGTGCAGGCCTGCTGCGATCGCGTCGCGATTTTGCATGATGGCCGCTTGCGCCATGCAGGCATGCTGCGCGCGGAGGCGCCCGGCTCACTGTTTCGAATCGGTATCGCACCCACATCCACGAATCCGGACTGGCACGCATTAGCGATGGTTCGCATGGCAACACCGCTGGCCGACGGTGGCGAATGGCGTGTCGAGCTCACCAAGGATGCGCGGGTGGACGCTCTTGCCGCAGCTCTGGTCGAGCGCGGCTTCGGCCTGACCGAACTGCGTGCCGAAAGCTCGACGATCGAGGAAATCTTTCTGCGCATCGCCGCCGCTGACATACCGGTCGAAGCCGCATGAGCGCGATCGCAGTCATCGCGCGCAACGAATGGCGTCGCCAGTTCGTCCAGCCATTCGCGTGGTTCCTGATCGCGGTCGTGCTCGCACTGACGGCGTACCAGTTTCTGATCGCACTCGGAGCGTATCTGCAGCTCATGCCGAAGCTCGGCGCTCTCAAGGATGCGCCGGGCGTCACCGACCTTGTCGCGGTGCCTGTATTGCGCGGATTGGCGAATCTCCTGATGCTGATCGTGCCTTTGATCACGATGCGAACGATCGCGGGTGAACGGCGCGCGCGCACGTTGCCGTTGCTGCTCGCCTCCGGCGTCGGTAACGCGCGCATCGTGCTCGGCAAGTATTTCGGCGCGCTCGGCCTGGCGTGGCTGATTCTCGCCGTCGTCCTGTTGCTGCCGCTCGCACTGGAATTCGGCAGCACGCTCGATCTCGGCCGGCTCGCCGCCGCCGCGCTCGGCGTCGCCCTGTACATTGCCGCTCTCACGGCAATCGGCATCTTCTGCTCGACGCTGACGGCGCAGCCGGCACTCGCAGCGGGCGCCGCACTGTCCGTGGCCGTGCTGCTGTCGATCGTTGATGCCGGTGCCCGGCTCCAGGGGATCGACAATGCCAGCATCAACTATCTCGCCTCGGGCAGTCATCTCGAGCCATTCTGGCGCGGTCTCGTCGCCAGCGTCGACATCGTGTATTTTCTGCTGTTGACGGCGTTTGCGCTGCTCCTGGCGATCTGGCGCATGGACCGCTTGCGCGGCTGCATCGACTAGTGCGCGCATCGCTTTCGACCGTGTTGCGCATCGCGCTGTTGCTCGCAGTGGCGGGCTGCTTGGCGTTCCTGAGCACGCGCTTCGGTTTCGAGCGCGACTGGAGCGCGAACCGGCGCGCGAGTCTGGCCCCCGCGTCGGTGGCACTGCTGCACGCATTGCACGCGCCGGTCGAGGTCATCAGCTACGCCCGGCCGCAGGGCACTTTGCGCGCCGTCATCACGCAGTTCATCGAACGCTATCGCCGCGTGAAACCCGATCTTGCCCTGCGTTTCGTCGATCCGGATGCCGACCCCGGCGCGATGCGCACAGCCGGCATCACCCTCGACGGCGAACTTGAAATCCGTTACCGCGATCGCAGCGAGCGCCTCAAGGTGTTGAGCGAGGCGGAATTCTCCGGCGCGCTGCAACGACTGGCACGTGCGCGTGACCATGTCGTTGCGTTTCTCGAGGGCGAAGGCGAGCGCCAACCCGACGGCAAGGCCAATGCCGATCTCGGTCAGTTCAGCGCGCTGCTCGCCGACCAGGGCATTCGATCGCTACCGCTCGCGCTCGCGTCCAGCGGCCGGGTGCCGGAAAACACCGACCTTTTGGTGATCGCCGATCCGCAGGTCGCGCTCGCGCCGAACGTTGTCAGCGAGATCGACGACTATCTTGCGCGCGGTGGCAATCTGTTGTGGCTCACGGAGCCCGGCAAGAAGGTCGGTCTCGATCCGCTCGCGCGGAACCTGTCGCTGCGCGTGCTGGCGGGAACGGTGGTGGACGGTGGTGGTCAGGCGTTCGGCATAGGCGATCCGAGTTTCGTCGCGATCAGCAAGTATCCCGACCACGCGATCACGCGCGACTTCGCGCTGACCACGCTGTTCCCGCAACCGGCCGCGCTCGGTCAGCTCACCGGGACGCAGTGGAAATTTGCGTCGATCCTGCGCAGCTCCGCCAAGTCGTGGACCGAAACCGGCCCGATTCTGAAGGCCGGCGACGCACCGGGCAACATCCGTTACGACGCCGATGCCGGAGAGATTCCGGGTCCGCTCGATCTCGCGTTCGCGCTGACGCGCCTGTCGCCGCGCCCGGGCAAACGCGAACAGCGCGTGGTGGTGATCGGCGACGGCGATTTTCTGTCGAACAGCTTTCTCGGCAACGGCGGCAACCGCGAATTTGGTCAGCGCGTGTTCGACTGGTTGCTCGGCGATGATTCGCTGATCGCGGTACCGGACCGCAGTGCACCGGATCGCGAACTGAACCTGTCGCAAGTGGCGCTGGATGCACTTGGTTTGACATTCCTGATCGGCATTCCAGCATTGCTTGTGATCGTCGGCGGCTCGATCCGCTGGCGCCGGCGGCGGCGCTGACAGCCGAGCCGCCGGGACCCGCCCGATTCAGGCCAGCATGACTCGCTCAATGCTCACCAATCTGATACTGCTCGCTCTCGCAGTGCTGCTTGGCATCGCCGTCCTTGCCCAGGTGCGACGCGAACAGGATCTGCGTGCGCAACCGCTGACCACGCTCGATACGGATGCGATCAACGCGCTCGCAGTGCGATGCACCGACTGCCCGGCGCGCCGCTTCGCGAAGATTTCCGGCCATTGGTGGATGCAAACGCCGTATCGATTGCCGGCCGACGACAAGGCGGTCATGCGGCTGCTCGCGATCGCCGATGCGCCGGTGCGCTCGCTGCGCCCGGCGAGTGCGTTCGACCTGTCCCGGATCGGTCTCGGCCCGGCGCAGGCGACGATCGATTTCGGAACCAGGCATCTTGCCATCGGCACCACCGACGCGATCGACGGCGACCGCTATGTTCACATCGACAACAACGTCGCCCTGGTCGAGGATCGTTTCAGCCCGTACCTCCACGCCGACGCCGCGAGCGAACTTGACCGACATCTGCTTCCACGCGGTGCACGATTGCTGGAACTTCGTGTGGACGATGTGCCGCAACCGCAACGGATGGACGCCTGGCGCACGATCGAAGCACAACGGATCGTCAAGGCGGATCCCAAAGCGCATTTCGCCGGGGTTGCGATCCACGCGCAACTGAGCCTTGATGACGGCAGTATGATCGACTATCGCTTCTATCACGGTGCAGCGGATACGGTCGCGCTGCGCAAGGCACCGCCGTTGGTCTATACGCTGCGCGAGGCGCAGGCACTGGCGCTGCTCGGACCATCCAACTCGCATCCAACCGATCCGCTCAAGTGACGCCGCCGTACAGGCGTCCCGATCTCCGGATTCCCAACTCCCTGCCGCCTACACCACGATGCCCGAACTGCCTGAAGTGGAAACCACGCGGCGTGGACTTGCGCCACACCTGATCGGCCGGCGCGTGCTTGCCGTCGTCGTGCGCCAACCGAAGCTGCGCTGGCCGATCACGCGCACTCTGCGTTGGCGTCTGTCGGGCCGGCGCATCGAGTCGCTTGAGCGGCGCGCAAAATATCTGCTGATCCATACCGACGGCGGCAGCGCGCTCGTGCATCTGGGGATGTCCGGCAGCCTGCGCATCCTCGCTCCGTCGAGCCCGATCGGAATCCACGATCACTACGACTGGCAGCTCGATTCCGGGCGCGTGCTGCGCTATACCGATCCGCGCCGCTTCGGCTGTCTGCTGTGGCAGCCGCACGGCTGTGTGCATCCGCTGCTTGCTGCGCTCGGGCCCGAACCGTTGGCGGACACGTTCGATGGCGATCACCTGTGGGGTTCGTCCCGGGGTCGCTCGGCGTCGGTGAAGCATTTCCTGATGGACCAGCAAATCGTCGTTGGCGTTGGCAACATCTATGCGGCCGAGGCGCTGTTCGCGGCCGGTATCCATCCAGCACGCGCTGCCGGAAAGGTTTCGCGTGTGCGTTATGCGCATCTCGCGGCCGAAGTAAAACGCATACTGACCTCGGCGATCGCGCGCGGCGGCACCACGCTACGCGACTTCCTTGCTCCCGACGGCGTCCCCGGCTATTTCGAGCAGGAATTGTTCGTCTACGGCCGCGCCGGTTTGCCGTGCAAAAGCTGCGGCGCGCCGATCAAGGCGCTGCGACTCGGCCAGCGATCGAGCTTCCATTGTCCGCGATGCCAGCATTGAGGCATCAGCAAGGGCAGGACACGCGAAAAACATCCCCTATTGAGACTCACTGATCATGATCGTTCACGCATCGGATCAATCACTGCGCGCTGCGTCGGTCGGCAGCGGTCGCTTCGAACCCGCGGACGTTGCCTCACCACCGACGATGCGTTTGTACTCGGCACGGCTGACTGAAACGTAACGCTCGTTGCCGCCAATTTCGACTTGCGGCCCGCTGGTTAGCGCGTGACCGTGCTCATCGACGCGTACCACCATCGTTGCTTTCTTGCCGGTATGACAGATCGTCTTGATTTCCTCGAGACGATCGGCCCAGGCGAGCAGATAGCAGCTGCCTTCGAATGGCTCGCCGCGAAAGTCCGTCCGCAACCCATACGCGAGCACCGGAATGCCGAGCCGATCGACCACGTCGGTCAGTTGCCACACCTGCGTTTTGCCGAGAAACTGCGCCTCATCGACCAGCACGCAATGGAGTGGACCGGTCGCGACGATGTCACGCTCGATCAAGGCCAGCAAGTCGTCATATGGTGCAAAACACCGGCCGTCGGCCTTGAGCCCGATGCGCGAGGCAACCAGTCCTGCATCATCACGGCCTTTCGGCATCGGCGTCAGGATCAGCGTGCGCATCCCGCGCTCGGCATAGTTGTAAGCGCTCTGCAACAGGGTCGTGGTCTTGCCGGCATTCATCGCCGAATAATAGAAATACAGGTTGGCCATGGTGCGGGCACCGTCGATTCACCATTGGGACGAATCCCCGGAACGCGTACAGTGACGCCCGCGGCGCTCGCACACAAGTCGTCTCGCGGCGAAAACGCGGCGGCGTCTGCAGCGTTCGCTCGCCATCCATCCGGACTCCCGATTGTTTTCTTCCATGCTGAATTCCCAACAACGTGCCGCGATCGAATACGACGACGGCCCGCTGCTCGTGTTGGCCGGCGCGGGTTCCGGCAAGACACGCGTGATCACCGAGAAGATCGCGTATCTGATCAAACGGCGACATGTCGCCGCAGCGAAGATCGCCGCGATCACCTTCACCAACAAGGCCGCGCGCGAGATGCGCGAGCGTGCCGGGAGATTGGTAACGGCGGATCAGACCATTGGTTTGACCGTATGCACGATTCACGCGCTCGGCCTCAAGTTGCTGCAAATCGAGCACGCACAAGTCGGTCTGCGTCGCGGCTTCTCGGTGCTCGATGCCGACGACAGCCGCGCCATCCTCAAGGACCTCCTGCCCAAAGGCACCAAGCCGGATGCGCTGTTTGCATTGCAGGCGCTGCTGTCACGCGCCAAGAACAGCGCGTTGACGCCGGTCACGGCCGCGGCCGCCGCGCACAGTCCGCGCGAACGCGATGCGGCCGCGCTGTACGCCGACTATCAACAGCGCCTGGCCGCATTCAATGCGGTGGATTTCGATGATCTGATCCGTCTTCCGGTTGCGCTGCTCGAAACCGACGCGACGGTCGCCGGCGCGTGGCGCGAGCGCATCCGCTATCTGCTGGTGGACGAGTATCAGGACACCAACGATGCGCAGTACCGGCTCATCAAGGCGCTGGCCGGCGCGCGCGGCGCATTCACCGCGGTCGGCGACGACGATCAGAGCATCTATGCCTGGCGCGGCGCGAATCCGGAAAATCTGGCCGGCCTCACGCGCGATTATCCGGCGTTGCGCGTGATCAAGCTCGAACAGAACTACCGCTGCGCACGGCGCATCCTGCGCACGGCCAATGCCTTGATTTCCAACAATGTGCACCTGTTCAAAAAGCGCCTGTGGAGCAGCAAGGCAGAGGGAGATCCGGTGCGCGTGGTCGAATGCCGCGACAACGCGCACGAAGCCGAGTGCGTGGCCGCAGCAATCGCGCACCTGGCCGAAAAGTACCAGGCACGCTGGCACGAGTTCGCGGTGCTGTATCGCGGCAACCATCAGTCGCGCCCGCTCGAAAAGACGCTGCGACTCGCGCGCGTGCCGTATCACGTGACCGGCGGCACGGCGTTTCTCGAACGCGCCGAGATCAAGGATCTCATCGCCTATCTGCGTGTGATCGCCAATCCCGCCGACGATGCGGCGTTCCTGCGCGTGGTCAATGTGCCGCGTCGCGATATCGGTGCAACTACGCTCGAGAAACTCGGCGAACTTGCCGGCACACGCAACCTGTCGCTGTTCGGCGCGGCGCGTAGCGATGCAGTGCTTGCCCGGCTGGCAGCACGTCCGGCCGCCGGCCTGGCCGCGTTCACCGGATTGATCGCAGAGTTTGTCGGCTTGTCCGCCAGGCTGACAAGCACCGACCTGGTAGCGGAACTGATACGGCGAACCGGTTACGAAGACCACGTCGCCGCACAGATTCCAGACCCTGCGGCCCGCGCGCGACGCCTCGACAACATCGGCGAACTCGGCGACTGGCTGCACGCGATGCAGCGCGCAGACGGCATCGGCGATCTCGCCGCGCAACTGGCGCTGCTCGGCCACGGCGATCGCGATGAGCCGGGCAATGCGGTGCGACTCATGACGCTGCACTCGGCCAAGGGGCTCGAGTTTCGCTTCGTGTCGATCATCGGTCTCGAGGATGGCGTGCTACCGCACGAGGGCAGCATCGCCGAAGGACGGCTCGACGAGGAACGGCGCCTTTTCTACGTAGGCATCACGCGCGCGAGGGAACAGCTGACGTTGTCGTTCGCCGCGCGCAAACGCCGCTACGGCGAGGTGCACAGCAACCGCCCCAGCCGCTTTCTCGCGGAGCTGCCGGACGAGGATCTGCATTGGTCCGGCCGCGACGCAGCGCAGGACGAGGCCCATCGCAAGCAGCTCGCATCAAGCCATCTTGCGCGACTCGCAAGTCTCTTGTCCGACTAAAGCGGGTAAGCCGCGACGGACCACCAAGCCAAGGCCGAGCACGCAAGCGTCGGGTCGCCGCCATATCTCGGGGCCGGTGCTGTTCGCTGCACATCGCGCCTGCTAGAGTGCGCTCCCTTCATCGTCATCCGGTTGGGGAACCCCATGATCAGGAATCTCATATGCGCCGTACTGGCGACGTTGCTTCTCGGCGGCGTCGCCGGTTGCGGCCCCAAGTCCGAGCCGGGCACGACACCCGACGGCGCGATTCGCACCTCTGCGGACCTGCTCAAGCAAAGCGATATCGCCGGACTGCTGCAACACGTCATGCCGCCGGCCGACTTCGCCAGGCTGAAGGCCGACTGGGGCAAGCAGGCCCGTGCGAAACCGGTCAGCGATGAGGACCGCAACAAATTCGCCGAGACCATGCGCAAGCTCACCGCGCCAGATGCCGAAACGACGATCTACGCGGAAATCGAACCCAAACTCAAGGAGTTCGACGCGCAATACCAGAAGCAGTTGCCGATGTATGTCGGCATGGGGCGCGGCTGGCTGACCGGAATGGTTCAGCAGAGCAAGGATCTTTCCGATAGCGACAAGGTGCAGGCACTGGCCGCGATCAACGCAATCGCCGACTGGGTGCAGAAAACCCGTTTCACCGATCCGGCCCTGGTCAAGCAGGCACTCGCGATCGTCTGCACGACCGCTCGCGAACTCGACCTGAAGACCCTTGATCAGGCGCGCGCGCTCGATTTCGACCAATCGATGCAGAAAATGCATACCGGCTTCATGGGCTTGAAGGACCTCCTCACGGTCTACGGGTTCTCGCTTGACGACACGCTCGATTCGATCAAGCCGACGGTGGTCTCCAACGATGGCAAGACCGCCAAGGTCAACGTCGCCTATACGCTGCTGGGTGCGCCTCTGAGCGCCGACACCGAGATGGTCCAGATCAACGGCCACTGGTACGGCAAGGACACCTTTAAGACTCTGCAAGCCATGAATGAAAGTCCGGCCCCGGCAACGGCCGAGCATAACGAGAATTCAACCGCTGCGGAACGCGTCAAGAATCAGGTCGCGGCAGACGCAGTGGAACAATACGAGATCGTCAAGAAGAGCGGCAGCGCAATGGATTTATGCGTTCAGGCGGGAATGGTCGCAGCGGCCTTCTTGCAAGCGAAAAATGAATCTCAATATCGTGTTTGGATAAATAAGAAAAAAGAAGACTGCGCGGCCGCTGGGTTGCCAGCTTCGTAGAAAAAACAGATATCTCGCGAGTCGTCGGCGTTGAGGATGAAGGCGAAAGTGAAGCTGGCGGGCGCGTTAGACTAGCTAAATGAGAGATTGGCGTTTCAAGGGGGACCACGGGTCTCGCGCCCCGGTTTTTTCACGCGTGCTCGGCGCGATATTGAGACCGTGGATTCGCATTCGCCGAGAGGCGCGCGGCGGGGCCCCGGAAACGCTCGCCGACCCATGGCCGACGCTCTATGCGATAGAACGGCCGGGACTGTCGGATCAATTGATCCTCGATCAGGCCTGCATCGAGGACGGCCTGCCTTCGCCGTATGCGGCACGCGGTCGCTTGCCGATCGGCCGCCGCCGCGCGCTGGTGGGAATTGCGCCGAGGGCGCGATTGTTCGGGCCGCCGCACAGCAGCTCGTCGATCGCGCTGATGCGCCTGATCGACTGGCTTCGCGCCGATCCGGTGCGTGATGTGCGCCTCGTGCCCGCGTCGATTTTCGTCGGTCGCGCTCCTGATCGAGAGTCGGGTTGGTTCCGCGTGCTGTTCGCCGAGAACTGGGTGATGGTCGGCCGCTTCCGCCGGTTGCTCGCAATCCTGTTGAACGGTCGCGACACGATCGTGCAGTTCGCCGCACCGATCAATCTGCGTACGCTGATCGACGAATCTCCCGACATGGACAGCGAGCGCCTCGCACGCAAGCTTTCGCGCGTGCTTCGTACGCACTTCCACCGGATTCGCGCGACCGTCATCGGCCCGGATCTGTCGCACCGACGCACCGTGGTCGATGCGGTACTCAACGCCGAACCGGTCCGCGCGGCCATCGCCGCGACCGCGAACAAGGAAAACATTCGCCTCGAACAGGTACGCGCGCGCGCGCGCAAACTCGCGCTGGAGATCGCCGCCGATTATTCGCATCCGGTCGTGCGTTCGGTATCGTTTCTGCTGCGCGGCTTCTGGAACAAGCTTTACGACGGCGTCGTCATGCACCACTTCGACAAGCTGCGCGAGGCAGCGCCCGGACACGAAGTGATCTACGTCCCCTGCCATCGCAGCCATATCGATTATCTGCTGCTGAGTTATCAGCTCTACCAGAGCGGCGTGGTGCCACCGCATATTGCCGCCGGCGACAATCTCAATCTGCCGGTGCTGGGTCCGCTGCTGCGCCGCGGTGGCGCGTTTTTCCTGCGCCGCACGTTCAAGGGCAATGTGCTGTATTCGACGGTGTTCAGCGCCTATGTCAGCCAGCTCATCGCGCGCGGCGTCGGGCTCGAATATTTCATCGAAGGCGGCCGTTCGCGCACCGGCCGGCTGCTTGCGCCGCGTGCCGGGATGCTGGCCATCACGCTGCGCAGTTTCCTGCGTGAGTCGCGGCGACCGCTTCTGTTCCAGCCGATCTATATCGGTTACGAGAAACTCATGGAGGGCAACGCCTATATCGGCGAGTTGTCCGGCAAACCCAAGGAAAAGGAGTCGCTGTTCGGATTGCTGCGCGCGTTTGGAGTTCTGCGCAAGCGTTACGGCAAGGTCGCGCTCAACTTCGGCGAGCCGGTCATGTTGACGCCGCTGCTCGACGAAATTGCACCGGATTGGCGGAGCGCGACCACGACCCCCGAAGCGAAGCCCGAGTGGCTCGCGCCAGCGGTCGATGCGCTGGCCGAACGCATCCAGATAAACGTCAATCGCGCCGCCGACGTCAATCCGATCAACCTGCTCGCCGTCGCGTTGTTGTCCAGCCCCAAGCACGCGATGACCGAAACCGATCTGATCGCGCAGCTTGCGTTGTCCAAGGCGTTGTTGACCGACCTGCCGTATTCGGATCGAATCACGCTGACTGCGCTGACGCCGACCGAAATCATCGCCTACGGCGAGAGCATGAACTGGATCCGGCGGGTCAGCGATCCGCTCGGCGATGTGCTGGTGTGTGACGGCGAGCCCGGCGTGCTGCTCAGCTATTTCCGCAACAACGTGCTGCATCTGTTTGCGACCGCCGCCTGGGTGGCTTGCTGTTTTCTCAACAACCGGCGCATGGCGCGCTCGTCGCTGTTGCGGCTCGGTCGCCTGGTGTATCCATTCGTTCAGACCGAGCTGTTCCTGCCGTGGAGCGAGGAGGAATTCGGCCATCGCATCCAGGCGACACTGGATTTCTTCGTGGCGCGCGGACTGCTCAAGACCGATGCCGATGGTCGCCTGATCAGCCGCGAGCCGGGCCAGAGCGATCAGGCGTTTCGCCTGCGCGCGATTGCGCACAGTCTGCTGCAGGCGTTCGAACGCTACTACATTGCGGTAGCTCTGCTGGTCAAGAACGGACCGGGCACGCTCAGCGCCGGCGAACTCGAAACCCTCTGCTACCAGACCGCCCAGCGTCTTTCACTGCTGCACGAGTTCAACGCACCGGAATTCTTCGACAAGAGCCTGTTTCGCGGATTCATCTACAAGTTGCGCGAGCGCCGCGTGGTCTGGATCGACGAGGGCGGCAAACTGATGTTCGATCGCGTGCTCGAAAGTGTGGCGCGCGATGCCAAGGTGATCCTGAGCCGGGAAATTCGCCATGGCATCCTCAAGCTGACCATTGAGAACCCCGCCATCGGCTTACAGGTCG
>JBAUWF010000018.1:0-60960 GCA_049583635.1 Rhodanobacteraceae bacterium | reverse complement strand
CTTGCGCATTGCGCGTTGCCCGCATGCGCGAGCTTCATTTCGAATACAAAGTGTTGCGACGGACAATCCATCCACAGCCGCTTGGCGATCGGCTTTCACTGCGAGAGTCGGCAAGAACAAATGCTCTTGGTAATCGTGTGTCCCGATGCAATGATTGTAGACCTCGTATCTTGACTCTGCCGGACGAATTCAGGATGTTGATCCTGATGTAACGGCCGGGTCGACTGAGGCTGATTAGACTTTAGGCCATCGAGCCTGTGGGTCAGATAAGTCCGTCGATCCGTTTTTCGTTCGTCGATTCCGAACGGTAACTTGGGCCCGATTTTTCATCGCGAGCCTGCATACGAGGATGGACAGGATGAACGAGTCTGCCGTTGGCATTGATGTGTCCAAGCTAAAGCTCGATGTATGTGTCGCGAACGGCAAAAAGTTCAAGAGTAAGGTCTTGAGCAACAGCGCAGTCGGTCATGCCGAGTTGAACGCATGGCTGCTCCAACAGGAACTACCTTGCGATGCTCCCGTGGTCCTGGAAGCGACCGGGCCCTACAGGGAAAGTGTAGCCATTGCGCTGTCAACGACAGGGTGGCGAGTGAGTGTGGTCAATCCTGTCCGGGTGAAGGGATTTGCCCAAAGTCAGCTCAGTCGCAACAAGACGGACAAGGCCGACGCCAAACTACTGGCGTTGTTTGCCCAGCAAGTCGAACTGGAACTTTGGCAGGCTCCGAGTCCCGCGGTGCGTGAGTTACGCGCGCTGGTGGAACGCTTGCAGGCCCTGCTCGATATGCGCCAACAGGAGCGCAATCGACTCGAGGCCATGGCTCAAGGTCTGCCTTCCAAGGTCACGCAGATGGTTGAGGAGCACGTGGACTGGCTGACCGCACAAATCAGCAAGATCGAGTTGGATATCAACAACCACATCGATGGGAACCCGCAGCTCAAACAGGACGCCGATCTGATCCGCAGCATTCCAGGCTGCGGCCCGAAGCTGGTCGCACAGTTCCTCGGCTATATCGGAGACATCCGACGCTTCAAAAGCGCAAAAGCGTTGGCGGCATTCATTGGCGTCACGCCGCGACAGCGACAATCCGGCACTTCGGTCAGAGGAAGGACGACGCTCTCACGAGCAGGTCACAGCGCAGCACGTAAATCGCTTTATATGCCCGGCCTGGTCGCCAAGCGACACAACCCCGCGATCGTCGCCATGGCCAAACGTTTGGAGGAGCGCGGCATGGCTCCGAAAGCCATTATCGGTGCAAGCATGCGGAAACTTGTCCACCTGATCTATGGCGTCGTCAAATCCGGCCAGCCTTTTGATCTACAAATCCCCCTACGAGGACTTGCTCTTCAAGACGGTATCTGACCCCAAGCTTCCCTCAGATCAATCGAGTCTGATCGCATTGATTGTGCCAGGTCCAATCAGTTGCCGGTTTCGCTGAACTCGACATTGGCAATCCAGCCTTGTTTGCGTCTCGCCAGGCGAACTTCCCCGGTTTCTTCCTCGAACGTTGCCGATGAACGCCGCAAAAGCGTAGCCGGGACGTTGTCGAATGTGTTGGTGTTGACGACGGCGTAGATGCGGCCTTCGATCCGGCTGGTGACGATGGGTACGATGCCGCAAGTGCGACAGATGTGGAACCGGGCGGTCTTCGTACCAAAGGCGTACTTTGACACCTGCGCCTGGTCCCGGACCGACACGCGCAGGGAGCCCGTTGGACAAGACGTCCAGACGCCAACGTGTTTGATGCAAAAGGAGCACGTGCAGGTGCGCGCCGGTATTTCGGACGGTTCAGGTTCCCAGTTCAGCGTGAACGAGATATTCGCGCAGTGGCAGCTTCCGAAGATCAGCACGTTCGACTCCTCCGAGTTCTCCGGCATTCAACGACCGGGTTGGTTGGCGTGTTCATGGATGCGCCGACCAGGGACTGACCGCGCCAACAATGGTAGTTCCCTTGGGCTCGTCGATCGCCGCGATCACACCTGAAGAAATCTCCGAGTCGCGCAGCCAGCGCGACCCATCGCCGTCCACATGGAAACCAAGGATGATCTGGCGAAACCGGAGCCCTTGCGGAAATGTGGTTGTCGCCACCAGGGATTCTGGACTCGTCGCAGTATCGGCCGCCATGCTGCCGCGAACCTGGAAAAAGTCGCAGCTATCGCCGCCGGCGGCCAAGGTGACGGCGATCCTTGGTCCGAATTCGTCCCGATGCAGCCATGCGAGCACCAGTGATGGATGCCCGACGCGTTCGACGTGTGCCAGCAGGCGCGACCAGCGCGGGTCCACCTGACATTTCCCCTGCTTACCGCAGACGCACTATAGATTCAGCATGTCCAAATCCGCAAAGCGGCAGATGTCGTGCCGTGTTGGTCGAAGATGAGCCGCGTGCTCACGGTCCTGACTGGTCGGCGAGTCGATCGCGATTCTGCTCGCGCCCGATGCACGCTGCCGCTCGCAACATTCCCCGGTTGACAGACTCAAAGATCACTTCCGGAAAATCCTTCGGCAGGAGATTGCCGACCTGTGCGATCACCAAAGGCACTTTCTCGACGATCTCGTCGATCAACAGACCGGCATCGGCTTCGAGTCCAAGCCGCTCCATCATGCCCACCCAGTGCCAGCGATGGATCTCGTGAAGTGCGTAGTGACGATTGCGGCCTTCAATGGCCATGGCCATTTTCAGGCGTACATCGCGCGAGTCCAACTTGCCCGGGCCGCGCCCCTGGATCGGATAAGTCGACAGGATGTCGTACAGCGGCGTCAGGCGGTAGCCGCCACCGGGCAGGAGCTGGATACTGAAGTTCTTGGCGTGGCCGTCGGTGGCGGCAAGTAGCCAGAACAACAACTGGGCCTTGAAGAAGGTCAGCCGGTCCCGCGCGGCGTGCTCCGATCCGAGCAGGATGTCCATGATGTCGCGCATGCCGGGGCCGCCGTCGGCCTCGTATTTTCGCGATGGCGGTACGCCGAGCGCCTGGCAGAAATCTTCCTGCGGAATGCGCTGCCACCAGATGCCATCCAGCGACAGTTGGCGATCGAAGCGCTCGACGATCAGCGCCTTCTGATCTTCGAAGGTGCCGATCTCGACGTTGGCGACCGGCAAACCAAATTCGCGCACGATCTGCATGCACAGCCATTCGATTTCGACCGAGTCCTGCATGTCGGCGCGCAGGTTGCCGACCATGCCCAGCGGCAACTTGAAGATGTGGGTGCTGGGCGTTGCGCCATGGGGAATGCACCATCGACCGTCCTGTCTGAGCAAGGCGGTTTTTTCCTGCGCGCCGGCGACCGAGAGACGGAATGCATCCTGATCGTCCGGTGGCAGACGACCTGGCGTCGTTGTCTCGCGAAGAAGCCTGGCGATACCGCTTTCGTCCAGTGCGCTTGCATCGATCTTCTCTGCGTTGCCGGGCGACTCGCCGGCCGGCACCAGCTGCACGGCGCCGGCGCAATCGCGGCCGATCGCGGCCAGCAGATCGAAGGCATTGGTCGAGCGTGTGTGGTAGCGATCCCGCAAGCGCTGCAGGATGCGGTCGTTGTCCGGAATCAGGTTTTCGAAATAGGCAGCCACCGCTTCGCTGCGCAGTGGCACGACCTGATCTGCGCCATGCCCACGCGTGAATGGCAGCGACAACGACAGCGGCCTGCCGTGTTCGGCATTGACCCAATCGGCGTTGTACGACAGGCGATCGATGCCGCTTGGGACGCGCTCCCACTGACCGACAAGCAGCCCGTTCATCCAGATATCGAGCGCGGTGATGCGTGGTGTTGCCACGGCTTACCACTCCGCCTTCAAAGTCCGCTCTTGCTGGCTTGCCGCCGAATCCTTGGGACGCAACAGTAACTCCAGCCCCAGCAGCAGGCTCAACCGGTGAATGCGATCGAAGGAAGCCCGGCCGGCATTGTTTTCCAGCTTGGACACGGCCTGGACGCTGACGCCGAGCTTTTTTGCCACGTCGGCCTGGGTCAGAGCGCGTTGCAGGCGCGCGGCCCGCAGTACTGCGCCCAGTTGGCCGGGAATCCGGATCACATCCATTGATCAACCTCCAATTTGATTTTCAGGATTTCAACTTACAGGTTGATTAGTCCGAAATCAACCCTTGGGTTGAATACTCCATTTTTCGTCCGAGCCTGCGAATGCCGCTCCGGCTCGAAACGTATTGGTGTCCGTATTCGTACCCCTGGCCGAAACAGTCGGCAAGCCAAGTCCACTCCAACCCCTCATGCAGCCATGCGGTGCTCATAGTACGGCCGGTCCCTGGCGTCGAGGATGGCATAGAGCGCGCCGAAATCCTTCGCGTCGGGGTTGAGCCAGGTGTCCACATGCTCGGGTTTGATCGGAACGATGCAGCGGTCGTGTCCCGCCGCGGCGATTTCTGCGGGCGGGTCGTCGGTGATGGCCGCGAACGAGTAAAGATCCTCGCCGGCGCCCTGCCAGTGCGACCAGAGACAGGCAACCAGCATGTCGTGCTGCGGGCGCGGTCTAAACTCGAGGACGACGTTCTCGTCCTTCTCGCCGGCGGCAAGGTCGCGGTGTTCCATCGCGTGGCGACTCACATTCTCGAAGAACGCGTTGACCACCATGATGGCGTGCGTGTGCCCGAACTGCTTCTTCCAGAATCCTTCGAGATTGTCGCGCCGGGCGTTGTAGGTGCCGGGGAACCTCCTGTCGCAGGACGCCGGTTTGCCCGCGGGCCGGCACTGATAACGCATCGGCATGACGATGCGCCGGCTCTCGCGGGCGAGCATGACGGGTGCGTACCACCCGGGAAAGATGCGTGCGTCCTCATCGAGCGGCTCGGAGCGTCTGAGGGCGGCAAGCTTGCCGAGGATCCAGGCCACCTTGGCGGATGCGATGCGGCGGCTCTCGGCCGCTGCCTTGGTGGGCTTGGTGGAGAGCGCACGCTCGGCATCGGCCAACCGCTTTCGCTGCTTGAACAACTCCTGCTCCAGCCGTGATGTCTCCTGCGCATCCCAGGCATCGATGAGCGCCTTGATGGCCCGCTCGTCCTCGTTGGCGGGGTTGGCGAACGCTGCGTCCATCGCCTTTGGAATCTTGATCCTGGCCCCCTGACTTCGATCCCAGTAGAGGCGATGGAACTCCCGAAGGTCGATGTCTGCGCCCCACAGCCGGACGTATTTCCTGTAGTCCGCCTGGATTTGCGCGGAGTAGCACATCCCGGAACCTCGAAACCGCAGAACGATGGCTTTTATCGTAGCAGTCGAACCGTTACCTACTCTTGCTCTACAACCTTGTCGGCGCGGTGATGTTTGCCGAGGCTAACCGCATAGCGAAACATGGCTTCAGGCATGATGGTTTCTCCAGGCGGCGGACGGTCGATGCCGAACACCACCTTGGGAAAGTTCAACGGTTCTTGAATTGCCCAAATTTCGTCATGTTGGTGAGGCGGCAAGATATGACAGGGGTCGCCAACAGCTATCCAGCCGATGGGCACCGTCTCACCGGGTGGCAACACAGTTCCAAGGTGTACCACACCATTAATACGCACCTCCGCGCCTTCGCCAACATGGGTCCCCGTGAAGACTGAACGTCCAGTAGCAAGGAAGACATTGTCTTCAATCACGCAGCCGGTGAGATGAGCATGAGGACCAACCAACACGTTGTCACCCAACGTCAGCGGATGGCTCGGTGTGCCACGCAGTACCGCATTTTCCATCACAACGCAATTCGCGCCTATTTCGACGGCCCCTCCCGCTGCGGTGATGACCGCCCCCAAAAGAACCTGCGAGTTGGGGCCGACGTTCACGTCTCCGCAAACGGTCGCATTCGGAGCGATAAAGGCTGATTCATGAACCTTCGGCTCTTTGCCTCGATGTTCTATGAGCATGTCGGTTTCCCTCTTGTTTCGCGGTTAGCGGAGCTTCGACCAGCACATCGACACCGCTGATTGGTTGTATCGCGCGCGCCGGTATCGGTTTGGTGGCGCGCCAGGCGGCGACGGCTTTGCGTTTTGATTCGCCGGCGACGAGGAACAGGACTTCGTGAGCGTCGGCGAGACGCGCAGCGCTCAATGACACGCGTTCGGGTGGTGGCTTGGGTGCGTCGAATACCGCGAGTGTCGCGGGAGCGTTCGGTGCGGTGCCCCAATCATGGCCCGGAAACAGGCTAGCGGTGTGGCCGTCCTCGCCGAGGCCCAGCAGTACGAGATCGAATGTGCCAATGCGCCGCAGCGCTTGCGCATAGTCGAGCGCTGCGCGCTCGGCGCCGAGTTCGCCGTCGATCGGATGGATCTGGTCTGCGGGAATCGGCACGTGATCGAGCCAGGTTTCCGCAGCCATGCGGCTGTTGCGTTCGGGATCGTCGGCTGCGACGCAGCGCTCGTCACCGAACCAGATGTGCCATGCGGACCAGTCGGTCGGCGCATCGCGCAGCGCGCGATAAACACCCCGCGGCGTGTTGCCGCCGGCGAGCACGATCAGGAAACGACCGCGCTCGCGGATCGCCTTGGTGGCGGCATCGAGAATGCGCGCGCGGGCGGCATCGCGCAGTGCCGCGGCGTCGGCGACGCGATGCCAGCGCCAGAAATCCGCGTCGCTCGCTTTCATTCCTTCTTGATCGGATGGCCGCCGAACTGGTTGCGCATCGCCGAGAGCAGCTTGTCGGAGAATGACTCGGCATCGCGCGAACGCAGGCGTTCGAGCAGCGACAACGTGATCACCGGCGCTGGTACGTCGAGATCGATCGCTTCGGCGACGGTCCAGCGCCCTTCCCCGGAATCGGAGACATACGGCGCGATGCCGTCGAGCTTCGGATTGTCGCCGAGCGCGTTGGCGGTGAGATCGAGCAGCCACGAGCGCACGACGCTGCCGTAGCGCCAGACTTCAGCAATCTGGTGCAGATCGAGCTTGAATTCGTCCTTGTGCTGCATGATCGAGAAGCCTTCGGCGTAGGCCTGCATCAGGCCATACTCGATGCCGTTGTGGACCATCTTGACGAAGTGGCCGGCGCCGCGCGGACCGACGCGGCCCCAGCCCTTTTCCTTGCCCGGCGCGAGCGTCTGGAAGATCGGCCGCAGGCGATCGAGCGCAGTTTCGTCGCCACCGACCATCATGCTGTAGCCTTCCTTCAATCCCCACACGCCGCCGCTGGTGCCGCAATCGACGTAGTCGATGCCGCGCTCGGCGAACAGGTTGCCGCGCCTCAGCGTGTCCTTGTAATTGGAATTGCCGCCGTCGATCACGCAGTCGCCCTTGGCCAGCAGTTCGAGCAGTGCGTTGGCGGTGTTGTCGGTAATGTCGCCGGACGGCACCATCATCCACAGCGTGCGTGGCGCTTCGAGCTTGGCGACCAGCGCCTTGAGCGAGTCGGCCGAGCCGGCGCCCTTGTCCTCGATGCGCTGACGCGCTTCGGCCTTCGGATCGAAGCCGACCACGCGGTGGCCGCCGCCGATCAGTCGTTCTGCCATGTTGGCGCCCATGCGCCCGAGTCCGATCATTCCGAGTTCCATTGGCTTGCTCCTTGTTGGTGCGGGCGTTGTAGGACGGGTTGTTGAGAATCGCGATGGGTATCGCTGCGCTCAACCCATCCTACGCAGTCTTCGTAGCGTGCAGTGTGCGCGCTGGAATGGACATCAGCGCAGCGCCAGAAAATCCGCGCTGCACACGAATCTGAGGGAATCGAGCCGCGGCGCGGCTTGCGGCAACGCTTCGCGCAACGCGTCGAGTTCCGCGGCAAGCGCGTCGATCTCGTCCTGGCGCACGGCCGGATTCACGCGCGCGAGCGCTTCGAGGCGTGCATGTTCGGCGCCGAGTTCGGCTTCGGCCGCATCGATGGCCTTGGTGATTTCATCCTGCACCTGCGCGCGCGCGAGCAATTCGGCACGATCGAGCAACGGCGGCACCAGCTTGGTCAGGAACGGTCGGTAGCGCGCCAGCTCGACCTCGCGTTCGGCCGCGCGCGTCAGGACGGTCGGTCTCGCGCGGTAATCGTCGCGTCGCGCCATCTTGGTGTCGAGCGCGATCATCAGTGGCAGTGGCGGCAGGAAACGTTCGACGCCGAGGCGGCGGTCGGCCACGCACTCGATCACGAACACGCATTGCAGGATCACCGTGCGCGGCGCGAGCGTGTCGTCGATCAGGAGCGCGGCGTTGCCGAGTTCGCTCTCGACCAGAAGATCGAGAGCGCCGAGTACCATCGGATGATCCAGACGCAGCAGCGGCAGATCTTCCCGCGCGAGTGCCGTTGCGCGATCAAAGGTCACACGTTGCGCGCCGTCCTTCAGGCCCGGAAAACCCTCGGTACTGAGGTGCTCCGGATCGAGTAGATAGCCGCGTGTGCCCTGATCCTCGTTGTCGATGCCGAACTGTTCGAACAGGCGCAACACGAAATCATCGAGCGTCGGATCGTTGTCCGCCGCGATCAGCGCGTCGCGCATGGTCTGCGCGCCGGTCTGTCGTTCGCCGGCGAGTTCGAGCAGGCGATCGCGTCCATGCTGTATCAATGCCGACAACTCGGCATGCGCGGCGCGCGTTTCGCCGATCAGGCTGTCGAGTTCGGCGTCGGCGTCCTCGGCGCCGTGCGCATGCTGTTCGGCAACCGTCACCAGGCGCTTGTCGAATCGCTTCAGCAGTTCGCGGCCATCGGACGGACTCGCGCGAAACGCATCGAGGCCTTCGTCGTACCAGCGCAACAGCACGTGCTGTGCGCTGCCGGCAAATGCGCAGGCATGAATCGAAATCGGCTGCGTCTGGCCGATGCGGTCGAGGCGGCCGATGCGCTGTTCGAGCAGATCCGGATCGAGCGGCAGATCCCACAGGACCAGGCGATGCGCGAACTGGAAGTTGCGGCCTTCCGAACCGATCTCCGAACACACCAGCAGGCGTGCGCCGTCTTGTTCGGCAAACCAGGCCGCGCTGCGGTCGCGCTGCAGCAGATTCATGCCTTCGTGGAAATGTGCAACACCGACGCCGCTCTTCATGCGCAGCGCATCGTCGAGCGCGAGCACCTTTGGCTGGCTGCGGCAGATCAGCAGAAACTTCTCGCCTGGATGCCGATCGAGCAGATCCAGCAGCCACGCCAGGCGTGGATCGTCGGCGTACTCGAAATCGAGCGCGGGCGGCGCGCTTTGCACGTCGGCGTGGAATTCCGCCAGCAGATGCTGACGCCGCACATCATCGAGCAAGCTTCCGTCCTTGACCTCGAGATCCGGTACGCGCTCGGGGAATCCGCCGATCCGCCGGCGCCGATTGCGGAACATCACGCGACCGGTGCCGTGACGGTCGACCAACGCATCGACGAGTGCGCTGCCGATGCGGGTGTCGCCGTCGTCGTAGCGTGCGAGCAATGCGGCGGATGCCGGATCGTCGGCCAGACGTGCGTCGAGTTGCGCGCGTTCGTTGTCGTCGAGCGGTTCGGCGGATTGCAGTGTATCGACGATGCGCGACAGACGCACATAGCCATCGGCTTCGGCGACGTAGCGTTCGAGATCGTGATAACGGGCCGGGTCGAGCAGGCGAAGACGCGCGAAATGCCCGCTGCGTCCGAGTTGTTCCGGTGTCGCAGTCAGCAGGATCAGCGCCGGCGTGCGGGCTGCTATGCGTTCGACCAGCGTGTATTCGGGACTCGCGAGCTCAGGTGTCCATGCCAGATGATGCGCCTCATCGATGACGGCGACGTCCCAGGATGCGGCAGTCGCCTGTTCGGCGCGTTTGGGGTTGGTCGTGAGAAAATCGACGCTCGCAATGACGAGCTGTTCGTCCTCGAACGGATTGCGCCCGTCGCCTTCGAGTTCGATCGCCTCGCAGCGCTCCTCGTCGAACAACGCGAACGACATGTTGAATCGCCGCAGCATCTCGATGAACCATTGATGCGTCAGTGTTTCCGGCACCAGTACCAACACCCGCGTCGCACGTCCGGTAGCCAGCAGGCGTGCGAGGATCATGCCGGCCTCGATGGTCTTGCCGAGCCCGACCTCGTCGGCCAGCAATACGCGCGGGGGGCGCTGCGAAAGCGCGGCTTCGGCCACGCGCAACTGGTGCGCGATCAGATCCATGCGCGCGGCGGCGAGGCCCGATGCGGGAGAACGCAGGGCTTCGGCGCGACGCGTCAGCGTTTCGAGGCGCAGATCGAATTGGTCGGCACGATCGACACGACCGGACAACAGTCGCTCGTCGGCGCGCGAGATCGATTGCGTGTCGTCGAGTTCGGCCTCGTTGAGTGCGATGCCCTCGCCGTGATAAACGAGCAGGCCTTCCGATTCGTTGATGCGTTGGACCACGAAGCTGCGGCCCTTGCCGTTGATGCGCTGCCCGACGCGAAACTCGGCGCGTGCGAGCGGCGCGGCATGCAGCGCATACCGGCGCAGCACGCCGGCGGTCGCGAACAGGATCTGTACGGCGCGCCCCTCGACCCGCAACACGGTGCCCAGACCGAGTTCGGGTTCGGCGTTGGATATCCAGCGTTGTCCGGGAATCAGGGGCATCAGCGCTCCACGCAGCGGGACCGCGAATTATCCCTGTTCACATCATGCAAGTGTAGGCGCGGTGTGCGCTCGCCGCGGAGGCGAGCGCACACCATCATGCGCACCGCGCAAACGTGTCACGTGTTACCAGATTTTCACGCGCTTGCTTTCCGGACGCACCATCGGATCGCCCGGTTTGCACTGGAACGCTTCGGCGAATGCGGGCATGTTCGACGGTGCGCCGATCGCACGGAACATCGCGGGCGCATGCGGATCGGCATTGAGCAGTACTTCCTGACGCTCGGGCCGGATGCTGCCGCGCCAGATGCGCGCGAAGTTGAGGAAGAAACGCTGATCCTCGGTGTAGCCGTCGATCTTTTCCTTGGCTTCCTTGGGGTGATTCTGCAGCGCGATCTGCAGCGCATCGTAGGCGGCGTTGAGTCCGCCGAGATCGCCGATATTCTCGCCCAGGGTGAGCTGGCCGTTGACGTGCTTGCCGGGCAATGGCGAGTAGGCATTGAACTGGTCGATGAGTTTCTTCGTGCGGGCGTCGAATTTTGCACGGTCTTCCTTGGTCCACCAGTTGACGTTGTTGCCCTTGGCATCGAACTGGCTGCCCTCGTCGTCGTAGCCGTGGCTTGCTTCATGGCCGATAACCGCGCCGATGCCGCCGTAGTTGATGCCGTCGTCGGCGTTCGGATCGAAGAACGGCGGCTGCAGGATCGCAGCCGGGAAGTTGATCGTGTTGTCGGTCGGGTTGTAATAGGCGTTTACGGTCTGCGGCGTCATGCCCCATTCCTTGCGGTCGCTCGGCTTGCCGACCTTGTTGATCTCGTAGTCGTAGTCGAACTTGGTTGCGGCCTCGACATTGGTGAAGTACTCATCGGGCACGATGGTCAGACCGGACCAGTCGCGCCATTTTTCCGGATAGCCGATCTTGGGCAGGAAGGTCGCCCATTTCTCAAGAGCCTTCTGCTTGGTTGCATCGCTCATCCAATCGAGATTCTCGATGCGCGCCTTGAGCGCAGCCTGTACGTTGCGGACCAGAACATCCGCGCGTTGCTTGGCTTCGGGGGGGAAGGCCTGATCGACATAAATCTCGCCGAGCGCCATGCCCATGCCGTCGTTGACCGCGCCGAGTACGCGCTTCCAACGCGGCCTCTGTTCCTTCTGTCCGTTCAATGCCTTGTCATTGAAGGCGAAGTTCTCGTCTTCGAAGGGTTTGGACAGGTACGGCGCTGCCTGGTCGATTACATGGAAGCGCAAGTACGCCTGCCATTGTTCGATCGGCACATCGCCGAGCATCTTGTCGACCTCGCCGAAAAAAACCGGTTGCGACAGCGAGAATCCCTTCTTGATATCGGCGCCCTGGGTGGCGAAGAATTTGTTCCAGGACAGATGCGGCGTGATCTTGTCGGCTTCATCGAGCGTGACGAAATGGTACTGGTTTTCCGGTTTGCGCAACTGGACCGGTGCCAGCGACGCTTTGGCGAGGCGTGTCTCGAACGCCATGACCCAGCTTGCCTGCTGCTTGGCATCGGTCGCCGGTACGCCGACGAGTTCGAGCATCTTCGCGATGTGTTGCTGGTACTCATCGCGCAACTTGGCGTAATCGGGCTTGTCGTAGTAGTCGCGCGTGGGCAAACCGAGGCCGCCCTGGAATGCATAGGCAATCTGCACTGAGGAATTCTTGAAATCCGCGCTCGGTCCGACGTTGAACAGGCTGCCCATGCCGCGCGAGAAACTGTCGTCGAGGTAGGCGACCACGTCGGCGCTGGACTTCAATCCATCGACCTTGGCGAGTTCCGGCTTGATCGGCGTGAATCCAGCCTTGTTCACGGCGGTCTCGTCCATCCCCGACTTGTAGAACCAGCCGACCTTCTGTTTGATCGAACCGGGCGTGGCCTTGTCGGCATTGGCGGCAGCGGTCTCGAGAATGTGATGCTGGGTCTCGAGACTCTTTTCGCGCAATTCATCGAACGAGCCCCAGCGCGTGCGATCCGGTGGGATCGGATGCGCCGCGACCCACTTGTCGTTGACGAAGCCGCTGAAGTCCGCGCATGGGTTGATTGACTTGTCGAGATCGCCGACGTTGAATGAACTCGACGCCGAAGTTGCGGCGACTGCGCCGCCGGCAAGCGTCAGGCCGATCGCGAACGTCAGTGGTTTGATGAATCTGCGCATGATTTGCTCCTTTCCAAAATTATCGTTGGCAGCGTTGCCGCGACAGGTTGCCGTGTTTCTTGCGGCGCGTGGTGGTCAATCGACGCGGGGACGCGTCCGCTCACGAGCAGCGTCGGTCCGCGTACGGAAACTGGCGAGCGCGCGAGCCTAGTTAAGATCGGCTGGCGGCCGGAAGTGTCGAAGGTCATTGCCGCCGACCCCGCGCCGCATCCTGAAACAACCCACCGAGCGAGGATCGGATCGAACGGTTTATCCTGGGCTCGCAGAAACTTGCGATGAAATCGAATGAAATTACGTAATCAACTGATATTGCAAGTATTAATCAGCATTATGCTGCTCGGCTTGTGCGCGGCCGGTGCCGCAGCTTCGGACCGCGAATTCGATCGCGTGTTCAGCACCGATTATCGCGACATGTTGCTGAACGCGGCCAAGGCTTACGATCGTGGTGACTACGACCATGCGTTCAAACTGATCCGCCGCGACGCCTGCGCAGGCGACAAGTCCAGTCAGGCCGCGCTCGGCAAGATGTACCTGCTCGGCCAAGGCGTTGAGCGCAACGATCTGATCGGATACGCATGGTTGGAGACCGCCGGCGAGTACCAGTTCATGAGAACCCGAGGCATAGCTCGCAAGCTGCACCAGGCGATGACCCCGAAGCAACGCGCGGTTGCAGACGCGAAGGCGGACGAACTGCTGCGCCTTTACGGCATGCGCGCGAGCGGCATGAGTTGCGCTGCGCGTGCCTCGCAAGGCGGGCATATCAACGACATGGTTTACTGCCAGCCGCGCTCGGCGGGTTCGATTGCCGATTCCTCCCATATCGAGTTGCGCCGCTGCGCGCACTCTGCGCCGGATTGAGCGCGCGAGTTATCCGGGGACGGGATAGCCATGCGTTGAAAACGTACGTCGTACGCACTTCTCGTGCGCTAGGTCCAGCGGGTCAATCATTTGTATGATTGATCCGTTGAGTGATGCATTGTTGCATCGCTCGAGTCTGACATGACGGACGATGGCTCGCTGCGAAACGGCAACACCTCCGGTGCGACGGCGCCGGCCGACAGAATGAACGCCATCGCCTGATCGACGTTCCAGTCGGTTGCGACCAGACGTTCCACCGGCACGATCTCGAGATACCCGCCGGTCGGATTCGGTGTGGTCGGCACGTACACCGCGGCGAGTTCGCGCCCATCCATGTCGCGGAACGAGCGCGTCACGAAACCGACCGTCTTCATCCCGCGCGCCGGAAAATCGATCAGCACGACGCGCTGCGTTCCGCTCGGCTTGCTCTGCAGCATGCTCATGAGTTTCTTCGCGCCGCCGTAGATGCTGTGCACAATCGGTATGTGTTCCATCAACGCATCGAAACCTCCGAGGATGCGCCGCCCAAGCACGCGGTTGGCGGCGAACCCGAGCAGGTACAGAATCACCAGCGTCGAGATGAACGCGAGGATCGAGATCAGCCACTCCTGGTTGAGCAATGAAGCCTGGTCCGGAACTACGCGCGAAAACCCCGCGATCAGCGCCGAAACCCATGGCGCGCTGACCTCGGACAGCAGCGAGACGACGAAGCGAAACACCTCCCATGTCAGCCAGATCGGGATAACCGTCAGCAGGCCGGTGATCAGGTAACGCTGCAGATGCTGGGGACGCATGGCTTATGCACGAATCTCGTGGCTGCAAAGCTGCATTATTGCATCGCCGCGTTGCCGGCTCCGGAATCGTCGCCCGACTTCGCAGGTGCCGGACACGAGAGCGCTCTTGCGCAATCGTACAATAGACCCCGGAGTTCAGCTCAGCCCGGCGCGGTCGGCTTTAGCCGCGCGCCGCGGAAATACGGCACGCGCAGGTTGCAGCCGCGCTGACTGCGGCCGATATAGGCCGATGATGCCCATCAGGGGGCGCACACTGCGCTGCCTGCCACTGGGTCTTGCTACGGTGCGTTCCGGACCAGCTTCCGGCGCAGGAAATCCGCTGTCGCCTGATCTGCGCGCAACCACGAGACGTGGCGCAGAAAACCGTGGATCTCGTTAGGCAGTACCAGTTCCTCGAAGGGAACGTGTTGCGCTTGCAGGCGCCGCGCGAGATCGACAGTTTGCAGGAAATGCACATTGCGATCATCGTCGCCCTGGATCAGCAATACCGGCGAAGTCCAGGTTTTCACGTCTGCGTCCGGCGATGATTCGAACGCAACTTTCATCGCCTTGTCGTGATCACCTTTTTCGTAGCGCGAAGCCGGATCACTGAACCATTCGTCGACCAGTCGCGACCAGTCGTGTACGCCGTGCAGATCCACGCCGGCCTTGAAAATATCCGAATTGCGCGCAAGACCGAGTGCGGTCAGATAGCCGCCGTAGGACCCGCCCCAGATGCCGATACGATCGCCATCGACGCCGTGCATATGCTGCAGGAAACGTGCACCGGCGACGACATCCTGATATTCGGCCGCACCGGTCGGGCCCCAATGCGCCGGATGGTGGAACGCGTGGCCGTAGCCGATGCCGAGCCGGTAATTGACCGACAGCACGGTAAAGCCGTGGTTGGCCAGATACTGGTTCACCGCGTAGGCGTTGCTGTAGTAATCCATGTAATGCCAGCCGAGCAGCATCTGCCGCGGTGGCCCGCCGTGCACGAAGATGACGCCGGGCGTCGCGCCGGCATTGTCGTCGCGCTGGAACAACTGACCGTGGACGAGGACGCCGTCTGCGGCCTTGAATGTCACCGATTTCGGCACGACGAGTTGCGTGGTCGGAAAGTCGTTCGGCACGAGGTTCGGCTGGAGCGTATGCCGGCTCTTGCCATCGGCATCGATCAGCGCAACCGACGGCGGCGTGCGTGCGTTAGCGTCGATGAACGCGATATGTTCGTTGCCGGCGATCACCGGTTGCCATTCGAGCGATGTTCCATGCGTCACTGCTTCGGGTTGCGCGCGATCCACCGGCACGCGGAACAGATGGCGACGGTCATCGTCGTCTGCCGTCGCGCCGGTGTTGGCCGAATAGACCAGGCTGCGCCGGTCACGACTCTGCACGACGTCCTCGACCATGAACTTGCCGGGTGTCAGCAGCAGTGGTTCGCCGCCGTCGATACCGATCGAATACAGGTGCGGCCAGCCGTCGAGATCCGCGAGAAAAACCATGCGCGGCCCGGCAGCCCAGTAAAGATTGGCGTTGCCCGCAGTTTCCGGGAACGATCCGACCAGCGTGTCGGGACTTTGCCACAGCACCCGACCGTGGCCGGTGGACGCATCGGCAATCCAGATCGACCATGGCTGCGGAGTCTGCTCGAGTATCGGCTGCGGTGTGCCGCCTTCGCCGGGTTGGCGCACGAACGCGATGCGCTTGCCATCAGGTGACCAGCGCGGTGAGCTGTCGCGACCTGTCGACGGTGCGAGGTACAAGATCGGCTGCTTGTCGTCGCTGAAAACACCGACGAACGAATGCGTGCCGCGGTCGGACACAAACGCGAGGTGTTTGCCGTCCGGCGAGAAGTGCAACGCGCGATCCTTGCCACGATCGAAAAACAGTCTTTTCGGTTTGTTGTTGTCCTTGGCAGGCTTGTCCGTCGCGACTCGGGTGTCGGCGAGCAGCGCGGTCCATACCTGATGGTTCTTGATGTAGGCGAGTTGGCCTTGCGCCGACAAGGCGGGTTCGTCGCCTTCGGTCACCTTGCGTGCCTCGCCGTCCGGCAAGGTGACGGTCCAGATGGTGACCTTGGGTTCGCTCGTGTCCGCTGCCGGATCCGGTTCGAGTCCGCCCTTGTCCGGCCAGTTGGCATCGTGGTCGCCACCGCGCACGAACACCAGCTGGTCACCTGCGGGCGAAAAAGTCAGTTGGGTGATCTCCTGCCCATCGTCCTTGCGGTAGTGGGTCACTTCACGAGGCGCAAACGCCGGGCCGTGTGCCACCCAGACATTGCGCACGCCGCGCAGATTCACGACCCAGGCGATGTGTTCGCCGTTTTCAGCGGCAACGAGGCTGCTCGGGTACGGATAGTCGAGCGCCTCGGCCATCGTGAACGTTGATCTCCCCGCGTGGGCGATTGGAGTGAACGCGAAGCACAGCACAAGGCAGGCAAGACGATGGCGGCGAGACATGAAGTGACTCCTGCTGGGGCGTCCATTGCAGGATGGGTTGAGCGCAGCGAAACCCATCGCAATCAGACCAAGCCGCATCGGGTTCACTGTGCTCATCCCATCCTGCGAAGGTTGATCAGAACAACAGCGACGACATCTTGCGGCGATAGCGGCCGACCAGTTCGTCATCGTCGATCATGCCGAACGCGGCGACGAGACGTTTCTTTGCCAGACCGTCGTTCCAGTTGCGGTCGGCCTTCAGCATGGAAACAAATTGATCGAGTCCATCGGCGGCGGCGCCATCGCGCAGGAGCCGGACGCCGAGCAAGTCGCGCGCTTCGAAGTCGTTCGGATCGTGCTCAATTCGCGCACGCAGATCGGCCAGCGGCGGCGCATTTGTCGCAATGCCGGCGAATTCGAGCTCGGCGCGCAACCGGACCGCGCGTGCGTCTGTCGCAAGATTGGCCGGCAGTGCATCGAGTTCGGCCTGGGCGGCGGCGACATTGCCCGCGCGCATCTGCGCCAGCGCGAGATCGAGTTTGAGGTCGGGCTTGTCCGGTGATGCTGCGATTTCCTGCTGCACGCGCGTAATGGTCTGTTCGGCCGTTTCGGGAGGACCGGCGTCTTCGCTGGGTACCTCGGGCGATTCGGCAGCCGCTGCCGGGGTGACATGACGCGCGAGAAAGGCGCGCAGTTCGCCCTCGGGCAGTGCGCCGGCGAAACCGTCCGCTATCTGGCCGTCCTTCACCAGCATCACGGTCGGAATGCTGCGCACACCGAACATGCCGGCCAGCTCCTGGTTCTTGTCGACATCGACCTTGGCGAGTTTCAACGCACCGTTGTGTTCATCGACAATTTTTTCGAGTACCGGACCCAACGACTTGCACGGCCCGCACCAGTCGGCCCAGAAATCGACCAGCACCGGGGTCGTCAGCGAGGCCTTGAGCACATCGGCTTCGAAGTTGGCCTGGGTGGCGTCGAACACGTTGGCGGAAACGGTCACGGCGGTTCCTTGAAGCAATGCGACATGCGCAAGGTCGGGACGAAGCGCAAGCATATCAAGCCAGTTGCGATCTCATTACCGAAGCGCCGCCGCCCCGTCCCCCGGGGCCGGAGTCGAAGAACGCCGGCACAATCCCCACAATTCCCGGTTATTGCTGCGCCGGTGCCTTGTCGTCCTGCTTGTAGACGGTGCCGGCCTTCATGACGAAATCGACGTGTTTCATCAGTGCGATATCATCAAGCGGGTTGCCGTTCACCGCGATGATGTCGGCGTATTTTCCTGGCGCGATCGAGCCGAGATCCTTCGATTTCTTCAGCAACTCGGCCGCGTGCGTCGTCGCCGCCTGCAGTACGAACACAGGTGGCATGCCGGCCTCGACCATGTAGACGAATTCCAGCGCGTTCTGACCGTGCGGATACACGCCGGCGTCGGTGCCGAACGCGATCTTGACGCCGCTCTTGTAGGCCTTGCCGGCGGTCTTCTGGATGATCGGCCCGACCTCTTCAGCCTTGCGCGCGACCTGCGGTGGATACCAGCCTTCTTTGGCTTTCTCCTCGACGTATTTGCCGGCGATGATGGTTGGCACATACCAGGTGCCGTGCTGCTTCATCAGCTTCATGTCGGCATCGTCCATGAAGGTGCCGTGCTCGATCGAATCGACGCCGCCGATCACCGCGCGGCGGATCGCCTCGGCGCCGTGTGCGTGCGCGGCGACCGTGAAGCCGTAGTCGTGCGCGGCCGCAACGATCGCCTGAATTTCCGGGATCGTCATCTGCGCGTTGTCGGCGCTGCTGCTCTCGTCCAGCACGCCGCCGGACGGCATGATCTTGATCAGATCGGCGCCGTCCTTGTAATGCTGGCGCACCGCTTTCCAGGCATCGGCGGGCGAATCGATGATGCCGTCCTGCGGCCCCGGATCGCCTTGCAGATCCCAGCGAAACCCGTTGGTGGGGTCGGCATGGCCACCGGTGGTGCCGATGAATTTGCCTGCAGTGAAGATACGCGGTCCCGGGACGATAGCGGCGTTTATGGCATTGCGCAGCGCGATCGACTCGTTGTGTTCGTCTCCGACATTGCGCACCGTGGTGAAACCGGCGAGCAGCGTGCGTTTGGCATATACGGTGCCGCGGATCGCGTAGTCGGCTGGGTTCAGGCGGAACTTGTCGCTGTAGGTCGATTTGCTGAACTGCATGGTCAGATGCGTGTGGCTGTCGATCAGACCGGGCAGGCAGGTGCCGGCAAGTTCGATGACCGTTGCAGCGTTCGTATCCGTGCGGCCTTGCTCGACCTTGCGGATTCTGTCGCCGTCCACGATCACCGTGGTTGCGCCGAGCAGCTTTCCGGCATCGGTATCGAGCAGATGTGCGCAATGCAGGATCATCGCCGTCGAGGCGGGCGCTGTCGGCGGATCGGCTGCCAACGCCGGTGTGAGCGCGAATATGGCGCAAGTGAAAGCAGCAAGCAGTGAAAGACGCATGACGAGGTTCCCCGATGAGCCGAACTACTATCCTAACGTGTCCCGTACCCGCGGCAACGGGTCAGAAGGCATGGCCGCTTTCCTCTTTTGCGGCGCTGCGCTAGTCTCGCTGGACCTTAGTTTCCCTGACCACAGCGCGGTTTCCGCGCACGCCGGCGACCACGCGTCATGCAGCCACATTACGATCCGAGCGCGGTCGAGGCCGCGGTACAGCGTTGTTGGGACCAGACGCGCGCGTTCGAAGCAAGCGAGGATCCCGACCGGGAAAAATTCTACTGCCTGTCGATGCTGCCGTACCCGAGCGGCGCGCTGCACGTCGGTCATGTCCGCAATTACACGATCGGCGACGTGATCAGCCGTTATCAGCGCATGCGTGGAAAGAACGTGCTGCAACCGATCGGCTGGGATGCGTTCGGCCTGCCGGCCGAGAACGCGGCGATCCAGCATCACACGGCACCCGCGAAGTGGACCTATGCCAACATCGCGCACATGAAAGCGCAGCTCATGCGCATGGGCTTCGCCTACGACTTCTCGCGCTCGTTCGCCACCTGCGACCCGGACTACTACCGCTGGGAACAGCTCATGTTTACAAGGCTGTTCGACGAGGGAATGGTTTATCGCAAGATGAGCGTGGTCAACTGGGACCCGGTCGATCAGACGGTGCTCGCCAACGAGCAGGTCATCGACGGTCGTGGCTGGCGTTCCGGTGCGCTGGTCGAGAAACGTGAAATCCCGCAGTGGTTCCTCAAGATCACGGCCTACGCCGATGAACTGCTCGACGGCCTCGACCGGCTGCCGGGCTGGCCCGATCCGGTCAAGATCATGCAGCGCAACTGGATCGGGCGTTCCGAGGGCCTGGAGATTCGCTTCGCCGTCGATGGCGGCAGCGATCCCCTGACGGTCTTCACGACACGCCCCGACACGCTGATGGGGGTGACCTACCTTGCCATCGCGGCCGAACACCCGCTCGCGCTCGAAGCGGCCGCGAGCGACGCGCGCCTGGCCGCGTTCATTGAGGAGTGCCGTCACGGTGGAACTGCGGAGGCCGAACTCGAAACGCAGGAAAAGCGCGGCATGGCAACCGCGCTGCATGCCATCCACCCGATCAGCGGCGAACGCCTGCCGGTATGGGTCGCGAACTTCGTGCTGATGAGTTACGGCACCGGCGCAGTGATGGCGGTGCCGGGCCATGACGAACGCGATTTCGCGTTCGCCCACAAGTACGCGCTGCCGATCCGGCAGGTGATTGCGCTCAAGCGCAACGACGCTTCGTACGACAGCGGCATCTGGAGCGATTGGTATGCCGACAAGACCCATCCCGACCTGATCGTCGTCAATTCCGGCGAATTGGACGGCATGGGTTACCGCGAGGCGTTCGAGCATCTTGCGGCTGGCCTCGAACGCGTGGGCAGCGGCGCGCGCAAGGTGAATTACCGATTGCGCGACTGGGGCGTGTCGCGCCAACGCTACTGGGGTTGTCCTATCCCGATCGTGTACTGCGCCGATTGCGGTGTGTTGCCGGTCCCCGAGGAGCAGTTGCCGGTCGTGCTGCCGGAGGATGTCCAGTTGAGCGGCGTCGGTTCGCCGCTCAAGACCGACCCCGAATGGCGCAAGACAACCTGCCCCCGCTGCGGCGGCGCGGCCGAGCGCGAAACCGATACCTTCGACACGTTCATGGAATCGAGCTGGTACTACGCGCGCTACACCAGTCCCGGTGCGCAATCGCAAGTCGATGCGCGGGCCGACTATTGGTTGCCGGTCGATCAGTACATCGGCGGCATCGAGCATGCGATCCTGCACCTTCTGTATTTCCGCTTCTACCACAAGCTCATGCGCGATCACGGGCTCGTGCACTGCGACGAGCCGGCAACCAATCTGCTGTGCCAGGGCATGGTCGTAGCCGAGACCTACTACCGCGAAGCGCCCGACGGCAATCGTGAATGGTTCAACCCGACCGAAGTCGATGTGGTCCGCAACGAGCGCGGACGCATCATCGGCGCGACATTGCGCGAAGACGGCGAACCGGTCGCGATTGGCGCGATCGAGAAGATGTCGAAATCGAAGAACAACGGCGTCGATCCCCAGGACATGGTCGACAAGTACGGCGCTGACACGGTGCGCGTGTTCTCGATGTTCGCGGCCCCGCCCGAGCAGTCCCTGGAATGGAACGAAGCCGGCGTCGAAGGCTGCTCGCGCTTCCTCAAGCGGGTCTGGCACCAGGCGGCGACGCTGGCTGCGGATATCGATCGGCACGGCCGACCCGGGCCGGTCGATGCCGTACGGCTGCGCCGCTCCTGTCGTGATCTGATGGTTGCGCGCCGCGAAATCCATGACTGTCTGCATCAGGCCAATGTTGACTACGAGCGCAAGCAGTACAACACGGTGGTGTCCGCCTGCATGAAGATCCTCAATGTGCTCGGCGGCGATGCGTTCGTCGGCGACGCGGCCGCGGAAGGCGAGGTGAGCGGCGAGGCATCGGCGAGTGACCGCCTCGCCGTGCAGATCGAGGGTTTTTCGATCCTGTTGCGAGTGTTGTATCCGATCGCACCACATATCGCCCACGCGCTGTGGCCTGGAATCGGTGACGGTGACGAGATCCTGCGATCGGATTGGCCGCAGGCGTCGGACGAGGCACGCCGGCGCGACCACGTGACACTCGCGGTGCAGGTGAACGGCAAGTTGCGCGCAACGATCGAGGTCAGAGCCGATGCATCGCGCGAAATGATCGAACAGGACGCACTGACCGATCCTGCCGTCGCACGATTCCTGGCCGGCAGAACACCGCGAAAGGTCATCATCGTTCCCGGCAAGATCGTCAATCTTGTCGTTGCTTCATGACCATGCCCGCCAATACCGCTTCGACGCTGCTACCATCGCGCCGTCCGATCCGTGTGCGGATCGTTATACCCGTTGTCGCTGCCGGAACGCTTGCATGAACGGTCGATCGCTGCTGGTTGTCGCTGTCGCGCTCGCCGCCTTGCTGTGCGGTGGCTGCGGGTTCCATCTGCGCGGCGAAGCGCGGTTGCCGCCCGGCATGCAGCGCGTGCATGTCGAAATAGCCGACCATTTCGGTCCGCTTGCGCGCGATCTCGAACGCGCATTGCGGCGCTCCGGCGCACAGGTGGTCGACAGCGTCGAGCCGGGCGTGGCGGTCATGAGGTTCACCGTGAACTCGATCGGTACCGACGTGCAATCGGTCGGCGGCAACGCGCGCGCCAATGAGTACGTGATCCGTTACCACGTCGAGTTCGATGTCGAGGATGCGGCGGGCACCCTGCTGCTGCCGAAACAGGTGATCGAGCTGTCGCGCGATTTCACCTTCGACGCGAGCCAGGCGCTCGGTATCGCCGCGGAACAGGATGTGCTGACCGAGGAACTCGAGCGCGACATGGTGCAGACCATTCTGCGTCGTCTGGAAGCGCTTGCGAAAGCGCCGCACTGAGCGTTGTCACGGCCGTGGCAAGCCGCTGCCGCGGCAACGATGGAATGGCGCGCGATAGCGGAGCCGGTCGCGCTGCTGCGGATCGCGACTCGGGTGGCCGTACAATGCAGCGATGGCCACCAACCTGACCGCGTTCCTGCGTCAGCTCTCGAGTGCCGACCTGCAACCGGTATATCTGATCGCGGGCGCCGAGCATCTGCTGGTCCTGGAAACGGCCGACGCGGTGCGCAATCGCGCGCGCGCGATCGGTTACAGCGAACGCGACGTGCTCGACGTGGAAGCCGGTTTCGACTGGAACCGGCTGGCCGATGCAGGACGCACCTTGTCCTTGTTCGCGAGCCGCAGGTTGATCGACCTGCGCCTGCCGAGTGGCAAGCCGGGACGCGAGGGCAGTGCGGCGATCGCGGCCTGGTGCGAAGCTCCGCCGCCGGATACCGCACTGCTGATCACGGCCAACGATTGGAGCAAATCGCATGAGGGCGCGTGGGTCAGGGCGGTTGACCGTTGCGGTGCGTTCATGCCGATTTGGCCGCTCAAGCGCGACGAGTTGCCGAAATGGATCGCCGCGCGCATGGTTGCGCGCGAACTTCGCCCGAGTGCCGACGCCGTTGCGTTGCTGGCTGAGCGCATCGAGGGCAATCTGCTTGCCGCGGCGCAGGAAATCGACAAGCTGGCGTTGCTTGTGCCCGGCGGCGTGATCGACGTGGCAACGCTCGAATCGAACGTTGCCGACGACGCACGCTTTGACGTGTTCCGCTTGACCGATGCGGCGATCGCCGGCGACAGCGTGCGCGCCTTGCGCATCGTCGGTGGGCTGCGCGCCGAGGGCGCAGAACTGATTCCATTGCTCGGCTGGGTATTGAATCAGATCAAACTGCTGCTGCGTCTGTCCGACGCTGGTTCCACACTCAACGCGGCGTTCAAGGCCGAACGCGTGTGGCCGCAGCGCCAGACCATTTTCCGTCGCGCATTGAAATACGGCGCGCGCACACACTGGGAACGCTGCCTTGCGCAGGCCGGGTACATCGACCGTATCGCCAAGGGTCGCGCGAATGGCGACGCGTGGCGTGAGCTCGAACGGCTTGTCGCAGCTGTTGCCGAGCCGCGTCTGGCGGCAGACTTGATTGCGCCATGAATGTGAAACACGCGGCGCCACCGCTCGCGATCCTCGGCGGCACGTTCGATCCGCTGCACAACGGCCACTTGCGCGCTGCACTCGAAGCCGGCGAAGCGCTCGGCGCCGATGTGCGCCTGATTCCGTGCGGAATGCCACCACATCGATCCATGCCGATCGCAAGCGCTGCAGAACGCGCGGCGATGCTGCGTGCCGCGCTGGCCGGGCAGCGTCGACTCGTGCTCGACGAGCGTGAACTCGGCCGCTCGGGTCCTTCCTACAGCGTCGATACGTTGCTCGAAGTCCGGGAGGAAATCGGCGACGAGCGTCCGCTGACACTGCTGCTCGGGGCCGATGCGTTCGCCGGTTTGCCGAGCTGGCACCGTTGGCGCGACCTGTTCTCGCTGGCCCATGTCGGCGTGTTGACCCGCCCCCACCGCGAGGCCGAATCCGCCGGTGAGAGCCCGCATCTCGCGGCGTTCGGGAATCTGCCGATTTCGTTGCGCACCTGGATTGCCTCGCGCCGCACGCGCGATCCGGCGACACTTGCGGCCACGCCTGCCGGACGCGTTGCCGCGATCGAGGTCACCCAGCTGGACATATCGGCCAGTCGAGTGCGCGAGCTGATTGCCGACGGCCGCGATCCGCGCTGGCTGCTGCCTGATGCGCTGCTGGCCGATCCTTCGCTGCTGGCAGTGTATCGGCGAACCGCTGCGGCGAGCGACGCACGGCATTGCTGACGAGGCGACATCTTTCCGCAGATGCGCACTGTCATGCGTCGGTCGCGTTTGAGGCCTATACTGGTCCTGCGCCGAACCGGCGCATTCCGTCATTCGGAGGTCGAAGACTTGGTCACATCGCAACCGCGCGGTCGCTCGCGCAACGCAGCATCGCCGAAGGCCGGCACCGTATCCGCAAGCAACACCCCGATCAAGCGCAACGTAGTGGCGAAAAGCCGCCCGCTGAAGAAAGTTGCGCAAACCACAGCGAATTCCAAACCCCCACGCTCGCGACGCAAGCCGACGCGCGAAACCGACGTCACCGCAAGGCTGCGTGGCATCGTCGCTCGGGCACTCGATGACCTCAAGGCGCGCGATATCCACGAAATCGATGTGAGCGACAAGACTTCGTTCACCGACCTGATGGTTGTCGTCAGCGGGACCTCCACACGCCACGTCAAGTCGATCGCCGACGAAGTCGTCAAATCAACCAAGCAGGCCGGTCTGCCACCGCTTGGCGTAGAAGGTCAGCGGGAAGGCGAATGGGTGTTGGTCGATCTCGGCGACATCATCGTCCATATCATGTTGCCGCGTACACGCGAGTTCTACGGCCTCGAGCGGTTGTGGACCGTCGGCGACGACGAGTCGCCCGCGGCCGCCGCGATCTGAACCGCGCAGCACCGGTTCTGCGCCAGCGTCATCGATCACGTGCCCGATGCGAACGCGACTGATCGCCGTCGGCGAACGCATGCCGGCCTGGGTGGCCGACGGAATGGCCGAATATGTCAAGCGCCTGGCACGCGAGTCTCCGCTGGAACTCGTCGAAATCCCGCTCGGCGTGCGCTCCAGACACGGCGACGGCAGGCGTGCTGTGCGAGCCGAAGGCGCCGCCGTAATTGCCGCGATTGCGCGCGACAGCCACGTCGTCGCGCTCGACACCCGTGGCAAAGCCTGGTCCAGCGAAGCACTTGCAAGGCAACTTGCTGCCTGGCGCATGCATGGTCGGGATCTCGCTCTGGTGATCGGTGGACCCGACGGGCACGCGCAGGAAGTACTCGAGCGCGCCGACCAGTGTTGGTCACTTGGCCCGCTGACTCTGCCGCACATGCTCGTTCGCGTCATCGTTGCCGAACAGATCTATCGTGCTTCCATGATGTTGGCCGGGCACCCGTACCATCGGGGATGACGGAGTGGCGATGATGATTTTTCTCGCTTCGCAATCGCCCCGGCGTCGCCAGTTGCTCGAACAGATCGGTGTCAAGTTTTCCACGCTCGATGTCGATGTCGCGGAGCAGCGCGGGGCGGGCGAGGCCCCGCTCGACTACGTCAGCCGGGTCGCACGCGAGAAGGCCGCTGCCGGCCTGCTTCAAGTCGTTGCGCTGCCGCAGGCGCTGGTCATCGGCGCCGACACCGAAGTCGTGCTTGACAACGAGGTATTCGGCAAGCCGGCCGATTCCGAGGGCGCGGCGGTCATGTTGCGGCGCCTGTCGGGACGGGTCCATCAGGTGATTTCGGTGGTCTGGTGCGTCAGTTGTGCACACGAGGAGCGCGCAGTCAGTCTTTCCGAGGTGACATTCGCGGCACTCGACGCCGCCGAAATTGCCGCCTATGTGGCCAGCGGAGAGCCGCTCGGCAAGGCCGGCGGCTATGCGATCCAGGGTCGAGGCGCGGCGTTCATTCGCCACCTCGATGGCAGCTATTCGGGGGTGATGGGCCTGCCGCTCTGTGAAACCGCCACGTTGCTGCGTCGCTTCAGGCGGCCGGATACCGAGGATATGGTGACGGACCGGACCGAGTGAATCGGGCCGCGGATGGCGCGGGCGGAGCTCGTTTGCGCGTCGATCCGATGCGCTCGGCTGGCCTCGGGGATTCGACAAGCAGACGCGCGGGCGGCTATAAGTGGCGTTGTTTTCAGAGCCTCGCGATCCTTGTGTCCGAAGAAATCCTGATCAACGTCACGCCACGCGAAACCCGCGTCGCGCTGGTCGAGAACGGCATGTTGCAGGAGGTGCATGTCGAACGCGCCAGCCGGCGCGGCTATGTCGGCAATATCTACAAGGGGCGGGTCAATCGTGTGCTGCCGGGCATGCAGGCGGCGTTCGTCGATATCGGCCTTGAACGCGCGGCTTTCCTGCACGCATCAGACATCGTGCGCCCGCATTCGCCGTTGATCGGTGAACCCGGCGATAGCGTCGCCGCGGTCGCGATGTCGCCACCTTCGCCGCCGATCGGCGAACTGGTGCGCGATGGCCAGGAGGTCACCGTACAGGTGGTCAAGGACCCGATCAGTACCAAGGGTGCTCGCCTGACCACGCACCTTTCGATTCCGTCGCGCCATCTGGTGCTGTTGCCCTACAGCAAGGTGCTCGGCGTGTCGGTACGCATCGAGGATGAAGTTGAACGCGCGCGGCTCAAGGAAATGCTGACCGATCTGATCGGCACCAGCCCGTTCGGCTACATCGTGCGTACAAATGCCGAGAGCGAGTCGCGCGAGGCCCTGGTCGAGGATGTCGATTATCTCGGCAGGTTGTGGAGTACCGTGCAGCAGCGCATTGGTGAGGCCAGAGTCGGCGAGCGTATCTACGAGGACCTCGGTCTCGCGGTGCGCTCGCTGCGCGACCTGATGCGTCCGAGCATCGAGAAAGTGCGCGTCGACTCGCGCGAAACGCTCGAACGCGCGCAGCAGTTTGTCCAGCAGTTCATGCCGGATCTTGTCGATCGTCTCGAGCATTATCCGGGCGAACGCCCGATTTTCGACCTGTACGGTGTCGAGGACGAGATCCAGCGGGCGCTGCGCAAGGAGGTGGCGCTGAAATCGGGCGGTACGCTGATCGTCGATCAGACCGAGGCAATGACCACGATCGATGTCAACACCGGTGGCTTTCTTGGTTCGCGCAACCTCGAGGAAACCGTGTTCCGCACCAACCTCGAAGCCGCGCAGTCGGCGGCGCGTCAGCTTCGATTGCGTAATCTTGGCGGCATTATCATCATCGATTTCATCGACATGGTCGACGACGAGCACAAGCGCCAGGTGTTGCGCATGCTGGAGAAATCGCTGGCGCGCGACCACACCAAGACGTCCGTCTACGAGATGTCGCCGCTGGGCCTGGTGGAAATGACGCGCAAGCGCACCACCGAAAGTCTCGAACGGCAACTGTGCGAGCCGTGCCCGACCTGCGCCGGGCGCGGCACGCTGAAGACAGCCGAAACCGTCAGCTATGAGATCTTCCGCGAGATTACGCGCGCAGTGCGTCAGTTCGAGGCGCTGGAGTTGCTGGTACTGGCCGCGCCCGAGGTAGTCGGACGCATCCTCGAAGAGGAGTCGACGGCGGTTGCCGAACTCGAGGAGTTCATCGGCAAGACGATCCGCTTCCAGGCCGAAGAGCATTACCCGCAGGAACAATACGATGTCGTCCTCCTCTGAGCGGGGGATGGGGGACCGACGGCAGCCGACACAGTCGCCCGAAAGCGCCGCTGTTGCAGTGCGGTCTTCTGTCTGGCGAAGGCGCCTGCGCCGGACGCGCCTGGTGTTGTCGGCGTCGTTCGCGGTTCTCGTGATCGCGCTCGCGGTGCTGGTCGGTGTCACCCAGCTCGCGATGCCGTGGCTGATACGCAACCCGGATCGTGTGGAGGCGTGGTTGACCAGCCGCCTTGGTCGCAGCGTCCGCATCGGTCATGTGAGCGGTGGCTGGATCGGCGGTGGCCCGGAAATAACGCTTGACGACGTGCACATCGGTCCCGGGTCGGCCGGTGCCGCGCCACTCACGGTCCCGCATGCGGAGCTGGCCATCGACCTGTTCGCGCCGTTTCAGCGAGGCCGGTCCTGGAACGAGTTTCGTCTGATCGGGTTGCAACTGGCACTTGCGCATGAGCCGGGCGGTGAATGGCAACTGCGCGGCTTCGATGCAGGTGGTTCGGCACGCCAGTCAATGGGTGCACTCGGCTCGCTGGTGCTCAAGGACTTGCGGGTAACTGTCAGCGATGTGCCTGATGGCTGGCAGGTGCAATTGGGTGCATCGGAATTGCGCGTGCTCAATCGCGGCAGTGTGGAGCTTGTACTCGGCAAGTTGCGCTACCTGCGCAGCGGATCGACGCCGTTCGATCTGATCGCGGACATCGATCTTGCGCGGCGCTCGGGCGCGCTCTACCTTGGTGCCGCCGACGTCGACCTTGCGCAACTCGCGCAGCACGCGCTGGCCGGCGTGCATGCACTTTCCGGGCGCGGCAACGTGCAGCTCTGGGCATCATGGCATGACGGACGCGTCGACGATGCGCGCACACGTGTCGATCTCGACAATGCGACGTTCGGCAGCACCGCTCCGATCGAACTTGACGCGCACACGCATATCGAGGCACGGGCACACCTGGACAAACTCTCCTTCGTTGCGCGCTGGCAGCGTCGCGCTGGCGGCTGGGGCTTCGATCTCGCGGATCTCGTCGCGCGCGCGGGCGACAAGAGCGCCGCAGCGGGGCGTTTCGCATTGCGCGCAGGCGATCACGCGCATCCGGGCTACCTGGTCGGTGCACGCAACATATCGCTGCAACCGATCGGCGCGCTGCTGATGCTGAGCGACCGCCTGTCGCCGGATTGGCGTCGCTGGCTGTACGACGCCAATCCGTCCGGCCGGATCGTCAGCGCCGGCGCGCGCGCAATCGATGCCGGGCACTACGAAGTGGACGCCGCGCTCGAGGACTTGCGCACCGGCGACAGCGGCGCAGTCCCCGGCATCGAGCTGACCAAGGCGACACTGCATGGCGATTCCGAGGCGTTGCTGCTGGCACTGCCATCACAAGCCGTGAGGATCAACTGGCCACACGTGTTTCGCAAGTCGATCCGGTTTTCCGAATTCGGTGGCGATATCGTCGCTTTCCGCAACGCCGATGACAGTGCCTGGCGGCTGGCTACCGACCAACTGCGCTTCGAGGGAGAGGGTTATGGCGGCGAGTTGCATGGTGCGGTGGACCTGCAGGACGACGCCTCGCGACCACTGCTCGATGTGTATGCGTCGATCGCGCACGCCGATGTCAGCGCCGCGAAACTGTTCTGGCCGATCAACATCATGCCGCCGCCCGCAGTCGAATGGCTCGACCGCGCACTGGTCGAGGGCGCCGTCAGCGACGGCCGCGCCATGCTGCGCGGCGATCTGGACGACTGGCCGTTTGCGAACCATCGTGGTCGCTTCGCGGCGCACTGCCGCGTCGACGACATGACGTTGAATTACGACCCCGAATGGCCGCGTGCCGAGCATGTGGGCGTTCTCGCCGACTTCGAGAATGTCGGATTGCATGCAAGTGTGGATGCGGCCGAAAGCAAGGGCATCAAGATTGCGAGCGCCGATGCCAGCATTGCGGATCTCGGCGAAGCCGTGCTCGACCTGTCGGTCAAAGGTACCGGCGCCGGCAAGGACCTGCTCGGGTTCCTGCGCGCCACTCCGATCGGCAAGGAGCACGCGGATGCGCTCGACGGCGTCGCAGTCACCGGCACCGGCAATCTTGCGTTCCAGTTGCAGTTGCCGGTCAAGGAAGTCAGCCGAACCACGCTGGACGGCAACGTCGATCTCGTCGGCGCCGCACTCGACGATACGCGCTACGACCTGCACCTGACTGATGCGGCGGGTCCCGTGCACTTCAATCAGGGTGGCTTTGGCGCAGGCCCGCTAAGCGCGACGCTGGAAAAATATCCGGTTGCGCTGCGCCTGGCTGCCGGCGATTACGTGGGCGATGCGAAACACGCATTCGAAGCGCGTCTGGACGGCGCCTTGCCGGTGTCCGTCGTGTTCGCTCGGGCGGCATTGCTGAAGCCCGCGCTCGTGCGATTTCCCGGCACGTCGGATTGGCACGTGGCGCTGAGTGTCGATCAGGCCGAGGCGCCCGCAACTGCGCGTGTGCAGCTTGGCTTGCGAAGCGATCTCGCCGGTACCGCGATCGATCTGCCGGCACCGCTCGGCAAGCCGGCAACTGCGTCCTTGCCGTTCGCGCTGGATCTCGATCTGCCATATGAAGGAAAGCCGTTCACCGCAACGCTCGGCGACCGCCTCGCGGTCCGCGGGAGGTTGCCGGCGCCGGACAAGCCGTTTGCGGCGCGACTGGACTTCGGCTCGACGTCAGCGGGCGATGTGCCGGACTCGGGTGTGGTCATTGGCGGCCACGCCGGTGTGGTGGATCTGGGCGGCTGGATCGACCTCGCCGGTGGCTCTGACAATAGTGGCAGCGAGCTGCTGCAGGGCGTCGATGTCGATATCGGTGACCTTGTTGTCGCCAATCGCCATTTCAGCAGTACGCGGCTGGCGTTGGCTCCGAGCGCGACCGGCGACAACGTAGTGTTCACCGGTGCCGATATCGACGGCACCCTCAAGCTGCCTGCCGCGGACAATGCAACACAGGGGATCAGCGCGGACTTTCAGCGCTTGCACTGGCCGGACGCGCCGCCCTCGAATGCTGCCGACAACGGCGCCGACGCGGCACAAACCAACGCGCTGGCTGGCATCGCGCCGGCATCGTTGCCGCCGCTGCATTTCTCGATCGCGGATTTCAAGCTCGGCAGCGCGAGTTTCGGCAGCGCGACGTTCGACAGTCAGCCGACCGCACAGGGCATGCACATTGCACAACTACACACCAAATCGCCGAACGTGACGATGAAGGCCAGCGGCGATTGGACCGGCGGTGAGGACAATAACCGCTCGCATCTGGTCATCGATCTGGGCGCGCAGAATCTCGGGCATATGCTCGATGCACTCGGGTTTTCCGGTCTGATCGCTGGTGGCCCGACTGACGCGACAATCGACGCGGTCTGGCCTGGTGCGCCATCGGCATTCGCGCTTGCCGATTTGACCGGCTCGCTCAAGGTCAAGGTCGGCGAGGGACGTATCCTTGATGTAGAACCCGGCGCCGGGCGCCTGTTCGGTCTTTTGTCGTTGCGCGAAATACCGCGCCGCCTGAGCATGGACTTCAGCGATTTCTTCAAATCCGGACTCGGATTCAACTCGATCAAGGGCACCTTCCGGCTCGATGACGGCAACGCTTATACAGACGATCTGGCGATCAAGGGTCCGGCCGCGGACATCCGTATCAGCGGGCGCACCGGTCTGCGCGCGAAAGATTACGATCAAGAGATGATTGTTACGCCGCATGCCGGTGCCACCTTGCCGGTTGTCGGTGCGATTGCGGGTGGTCCGGTCGGGGCGGCCGCCGGCATCGTGATCCAGAGCCTTCTATCCAAGCCGATCGGTCAGGCCACGCAATCGCGCTATCACGTCACCGGCAGTTGGGAGAAGCCGGTGATCACTTTGCTGGGCAAGGGCAACGGCAGCAGGGGTAAACCCGACCAGCCGGTGGTCGGGAATCCGCAGGAAAGCGGTTCCGACAACCATTGAGCCGGCAGGCCTCGACCGTTGTGCCAAGTGCTGCGTACTTACCCCTTGTCCAAGTTGCGGCCGCCTCTCAGCCACCCTGCAGGTCACTTTCTCCTGTAATCGGGAATCAAGACAACGGCCGGGGTGGGAGAGAGTTTGTCGGTGGATCAACAAGTTGCGGCGACATTGCCGGCGGCGGGCCTTGCGTGCCAAGCCTTTTGCCTCCATAAGTACGACTATTCCGCGCGCGATACGACGTTTCCATGACCGAACTGATTGCCCAGGCCGAACAGCGGCTGTTGCGTCCTGGCGGCCTTGCCGCGAACGACCTCGATGGGGTGTTCTCGCGCCTGATGGGTCCGTCGATCGATGCGGCCGATCTTTACTTCCAGCATTCGCGCAGCGAAGCGTGGGTGCTCGAGGACGGCATCGTCAAGGACGGCAACCACGCGATCGAGCAGGGCGTAGGTGTGCGCGCGCTGGCCGGCGAGAAAACCGGTTTTGCGTATTCGGACGAGATCGATCTGTCGGCGCTGATGGAAGCGGCTGGCTCGGCGCGCGCGATCGCGCGCAGTGGCAGCAACGGCTGCGGCAAGCCGCTCGCGATCGCTTCGTCGCGTGCGCTGTATCCGACCGTGGATCCGATCGACACGCTGTCGAGTGAAGCAAAGATTGCATTGTTGCGCGAGGTCGACATGATCTGCCGCGCCGAGGATCGGCGCGTCCAGCAGGTTATCGTCACCATCGTCGCGGCGCTCGAAACGGTGTTGGTCGCTGCATCCGACGGCACGCTCGCGGCCGACGTCAGGCCGCTGGTACGCATGAACGTCCTGGTGATCGCCGAGCAGGATGGCCGCCGCGAACAGGGCAGTGCCGGTGGCGGCGGGCGTTACAGCTTCACCGAATTGCTGGCCAATGGTCGCGCGCATGCATTTGCACGCGAGGCGGTGCGCTCGGCACTGGTGAATCTCGACGCGGTCGACGCGCCGGCCGGTCACATGACCGTGGTACTCGGCCCCGGCTGGCCTGGTGTGCTGCTGCACGAGGCGATCGGGCATGGCCTCGAGGGTGATTTCAACCGCAAGGAAACCTCGGCGTTTTCCGGAAGGATGGGCGAGCGCGTCGCCGCGCGCGGCGTGACCGTGGTCGACGACGGCACGCTGGCCGGACGCCGCGGTTCTCTCAGCATCGACGACGAGGGTACGCCGAGCGAATGCACCACGCTGATCGAGGACGGCATCCTGCGCGGCTTCATGCAGGACAAGCTCAACGCGCGCCTGATGGGCATGCGCCCGACCGGCAACGGCCGCCGCGAATCGTTCGCGCATCTGCCGATGCCGCGCATGACCAACACTTACATGCTGGCCGGGACGCACGAACCGGCCGAAATCATCGCCTCGGTCGAGCGCGGGTTGTATGCAGTCAATTTCGGAGGCGGCCAGGTCGACATCACCAATGGCAAGTTCGTTTTTTCGGCGAGCGAGGCCTACCTGATCGAAAACGGCAAGGTGACGCGTCCGGTCAAGGGTGCGACGTTGGTGGGCTCCGGCCCGGAGGTGCTCAATCGTGTCGCCATGATCGGCAACGATCTCGCGCTCGACGAGGGTGTCGGGGTGTGCGGAAAGGAAGGTCAGAGTGTGCCGGTCGGCGTCGGTCAGCCGACCTTGCGCATCGATGGGATGACAGTTGGCGGCACCTCGGCCTAGTTCGTTTCGCGGTGGCGTTGTACGCGCTGGTTGGGGCAGGCGCTCGCTTCTATGGCGATTGGAGGAGGTCGCGCAACAGACGAAACAGTTCACGCGACGCGCGCGGCGGTTGGCCTCTTTGCGCCTCGGTGATTGCCTGGCGCATCAGGGTGCGCAGGCGCTGGCAATCGGCGGCGGGTCTGAGTTCGGCGAGTTCGACGAGCGCGTCGTCGCCATCGAGGAGCAGGCGCTCGCGCCAGCTTTCGACGCGGCGCATGTGCGCGGCCTCGATGCGTGCGTTTTTGCGACTGCTCTCAAGGCTCAGTCGGATCGGTTCGAGCGTGTCGATGTGGTTGCGCAGTTGCTTGGCCAGATACTGAATCTGGCGTTTGCGCGCAATGTGCTGCGTGATCGCGCCGGCGCGGGCGACCTCGGCGCGCAGCTGGTCCGAAAGCGGCAGCCGGTCGCGCTCGCTCGTGGACAAGCCGGCCAGCGTCTCGGCCAGTTTCAGGATATCGAGCGCGTCGCGACGCTTCTGACTGCGACTCGGCGGCGCCGGCTCGGCAGCTGGATCGGGATTGCGCATGCGATGCATGCAACCGTTGAATGATTCGACAAGTTGAGAGGCAGCATAAGACGTGAGCGTACCCAGCACCAGCGACGACAACAGCCGGGCCGAACTCGAACGTCTCGCACAACTGTCGGCCGATGTGATCCGGCGCTGTCGCGCGAAAGGCGCAAGCGAGGCCGAAGTCGGCGCGAGCATCGATCTTGGTCTCAACGTCGGTGCGCGCCTCGGCGAGGTCGAAACGATTGAACACACGCGCGATCGCGCAGTCTCGGTAACCGTGTATTTCGGCCGCCACAAAGGCTCGGCCAGCACTGCGGATCTCAATACGGAGTCGATCGAGAAGACCATCGATCATGCTTGCGCAATTGCGCGCTACACCGAGGACGATTCGGCCAATGGTCTGCCCGATCAGACTCTGCTCGCGCGCGAGTTCCCCGATCTCGACCTGTGGCATCCGTGGGATCTCGCGCCGGAGGCAGCCATCGCGCTTGCGCTCGAAATCGAGGACGCCGGACGCAGCCTTGATGCGCGCATCTCCAATTCCGAAGGCGCTGCGGTGCAGGCCAATGCGTCGCTCGCCGCGTATGCCAATTCGATCGGTTTCGAGGGCAGCGAGTGCAGCACGCGGCATTTGCTCTCGTGTGCGTTGCTGGCCGAGGATGCAGCGGGCATGCAGCGCGATTACCACTACGATGTGGTGCGTGCCGCCGCTGATTTTGTGCCTGCGGCAAGCATCGGCCAGCGAGCCGCCGAACGTACGCTCGCACGTCTGGGCGCGCGTGGCTTGTCCACGCGTCAGTGTCCGGTTCTGTTCGCGCCGGAGGTGGCACGATCCCTGATCGGACATTTTCTGTCTGCGGTCAGCGGCGGCGCCTTGTATCGGCGCGCGAGTTTTCTGCTTGAGCATCTCGGCAAGCCGGTGTTTCCGGCTTTCGTGCAGATCGCCGAGCGCCCGCATATCGCGCGTGGTCACGGTTCAGCGGTGTTCGATGCCGAGGGCGTGGCGACGCGCGATTCGGACCTGATCGCCGACGGCGTCCTGCAACGCTACATCCTCGGCAGCTACTCCGCGCGCAAGCTCGGGCTGGTCACTACCGCCAACGCGGGTGGCGTGCACAATGTCGTCGTGCAACCAGGCACGGACGATTTCGCCGCGCTGCTGCGAAGGATGGACAAGGGTCTCGTGGTTACCGAAGTCATGGGGCAGGGCGTATCGCTGATTACCGGCGACTATTCGCGCGGCGCGGCGGGATTCTGGGTCGAAAACGGCGAAATCGTGTTTCCGGTCGAGGAAGTAACCATCGCCGCCAACCTGCGCGACATGTTCAGCGGCATCGTCGCGATCGGCAGCGACGTCGATCCGCGCTCGCATCTGCTGACCGGCTCGATCCTGATCGAGCGTATGACCGTCGCGGGCGAATGAGCGTGACTTTTCGCGCTTGACAGCGCACCCGCGGCATTCGACAGTGGTCGCAGCATCCAGCAGTGGAGTGCGTCATGAACGAAAACGAAAACGCGAACAATGCAGACGCGACCGAAAAGGCCGCTGCGACACCACCGGCGACGCCCGCGTCAGAGCCGGCGGCCGCGAGCAGCAACGATGAGCGCATGTGGGCGATGTTTGCCCATCTGTCCGCGCTGCTCGGCTTCGTGGTTCCGTTCGGTTCGTTGCTCGGGCCATTGGTCATCTGGCAGATCAAGAAGAACGAGATGCCGCTGGTCGACGATCAAGGCAAGGAGGCGCTGAACTTCCAGATCACGATGGCCATTGCGTTCATCGTCTCGTGCATCCTGATCTTCGTGGTGATCGGAATTTTCCTGATTTTCCTGGTCGGACTGTTCGACCTCATCATGACGGTGATCGCAGCCATCCGCGCGAACAATGGCGAGCGCTTCCGCTATCCGTTGACGCTGCGCCTGATTCAGTAGAATCGGTTCGGGCTCTCAGGTTTCCCGCTCGGCGACGAAGTGGGCTAGATCGCGCAACGACGGTGCGGCCTCGCCGAGCGCATCGATCGCATCGAGTGCTGTGCCGGTCAGCGTGGCGAGCCGTTTGCGTGAGTCGGTGATGCCGAGGATGCTCGGATAGGTCGGTTTGGCCGCGGCGCTGTCCTTGCCCGCGGTCTTGCCGATCGCGGCGGTTTCGCCTTCGATGTCGAGGAGATCGTCGCGGATCTGAAATGCGAGGCCGATCGCGCGGCCATAGCGGTCGAGCACATCAAGGATCGCAGCGTCGCCGACGCCGGCGGTCAGTGCGCCGAGCCGTACCGAGGCGCGAACCAGCGCGCCGGTCTTGTACTCGTGCATGCGTTCGAGTTCGTCCACGGAGAGCGTGCGGCCGACAGCAAGCAGATCGAAAGCCTGGCCGCCGGCCATGCCCTGCGATCCGCAGGCAGCGCTCAACGCGCACAACATGTCGAGGCGCACACCCGATGCAACGTCGAGTGCCGGATGACTCGCCAGTACCTCGAACGCGCGTGCCTGCAAGGCATCGCCGGCGAGGATCGCCATCGCTTCGCCGAATGCGACGTGGCAGGTTGCGCGGCCGCGCCGTAACGTATCGTCATCCATCGCCGGAAGATCGTCGTGCACCAGCGAATACGCATGGATGATCTCCACCGCAGCGGCTGGGATGTCCAGGTGTTCGAGAGGGGCACCGAACACCTGTCCGGTGGCGTAGACCAGCAACGGTCGCAGGCGTTTGCCGCCACCGAGCACCGCGTAGCCCATCGCGTCGTGCAACGGGGTCGGTGCAGGTGCATCGTCGGCCGCCATGATGCGAGCCAGTGCGTCATCGGCGCGCGCAGACAGCGCGGCAAGCGCGGGTGTCAGCTCACGGCGCGTCGGCTTCAAAATCTTGGGCGCTGTCGGGCAGGGCCGGATCGGCGAGCTGCTTGATCTTGAGTTCGGCCTCATCCAGCGCGCCCTGGCAGTTGCGGTAGAGCGCGATGCCGCGTTCGTAGGATTTCAGCGATTCGTCGAGGCTGAGCTCACCTTGCTCCATGCGCACGACCAGCGCTTCGAGTTCGTTGAGCGAGCGTTCGAACTCGGCGATGCGGTTGTCGCTTTCGGCAGGCGTTTTCGGCATGACGGGCACGCTATCAGAACCAGAGGGCAGAAAACAGACAGAAAACAGAAGACGCAGGGCCGAAGCAGTGGCCGAAACACGAGAGACAGTCAGGACGGCGCCGGTGTTGCTTCGCTCTTCTGCAGCAAGACTATGCCTGTTCCGTTGCCGGTGCCGCGACAGTGATGCGGCATTTGAGCTGATCGAACAGGGCGGCGGCGGGAGTGGACAGCCACAGGTCGCCAACCGCAAACACGTTGTCGCGGCGGTCGAACATCAGCGGCTGGCGCGCGCGCTGCCATGGCGGGACGCCGGCCTCCTGCCACAGTTTGCGCAACTCGCGGTGATGCCCGCTGCCGGCGACGTGAAGACGTTCGCCGCCACGGCGAAAACGAACATTGAGCGGTTGCGCGAGGCGCACCGTTCGCGCCGGTTCCGCGATCGAGACGAGCCGCAGTGAGCCGATCCCGACCGGCAGTTCAAGCGCGCTTCCGTCGAAACGGTGTTGCCATTCGATTGGTGGCGCCGGCATCGGCGCGAGTGCGTACAATCGATCGCGATAACGGCGAAGCTCGACACCGCGCCAACGAACGCACGGTTCCCGATCGGGCGCTGCCGTGGCAAGCTGGCGTTCCAGCTCACTCACCTGCAGGTGCGTGGGCTCGGGCAGGGCGATACCGCGCAACCAGTGGCGCAGCACCGGATCACGCAGCGCGTCGGGCAACGCAAGCCAGGCCCTGGCATCAAGGATCGCCGGATCATCGGTGCGCAATCGGGCCAGCGCGCGCGCGGCTTCGCTGTCGATGAAATCTGCCGTTGCATGCAGCCGGGTCGCGCTTTGCGTGATGCTGCCCGCGCTCTGCGGCCAGCGTTGTGCGAGCTCGGGCAACAGCGCGTGGCGCAGGAAGTTGCGTGCGATGCGCGTGTCGGCGTTGCTCGGATCATCGATCCAGCCGAGCGCGTGTTGCCTGGCGTAGGCCATTAACGCCGCACGCGGCAGGTCGAGCAGCGGTCTCCATGCGAATCCGGCGCCGAAGCGGCGCCATGCCCGCATGCCCCCGAGTCCCTCGGGACCGGCTCCGCGCAAGAGTTTGAGCAGCACGGTTTCCACCTGGTCGTCGCGGTGGTGGGCGAGCGCGAGGATCTCACCCGGTGCCAGCAGGCTCTCGATCTCGACGTAGCGTGTGCGGCGTGCGCTCGCTTCGAGGCCGAGGCCGGGGTCGCGCTTCACATCGATTGTGCGCACGACCAGTCCGACCTCGAGTGCGTCGGCGAATGCGCGGCAGTGCGTGGCCCAGGATGCGCTTTCGCCGTGCAGCCGATGATCGACGTGCACTGCGCGCAGACCGCGCCCCCGGGCGGCTGCCGACCGCGCGAACGCGTGCAGCAACACGCTCGAATCGAGACCGCCGCTGAACGCTACCAGCAGCGGCGCCGGCGGCAGCCCGGCGAGGGTCGTCTCGATCAGGTCGTGGATGTGGTGGGCAGGCACGCGCTTTGCTATGGGTGCTTATGGAGTCGCAGTGGATCTTGATCCGGCGACCGCAGCCGAAAGCGGCGACAGATAGTCGTCGTAGTTCTTCAGCAGGTTGCGTCCGGCTCTGGCGAGATCCTCGACCACGCCCGCACATCCGGCGGCCTCGCCCTCGTTCATGAACTTCAAGGCCAGCCAGTCTAGAGATTTGTTCGAATACAGCAGGTAGCGTTCCTGCAACGCATAGATGGTAGCGATGGCCTGCCCGTTCGCGAGCGCCATATTGGTGAATACGCCGGCCGCGATCGCGTTGTCGTAGGCGCTGTGCAGCAACAAGACCGTTTGCAAGCCGCGCCAGCCCGCCACCTCGGTGCAGCGCCCGGGCGGAGCCGGACTGTCGACGGCAGCGGTTACGGTCCTGGCCAGGTTGGCCTGATAGACGGCCGTCTGCCGCAAGCGGTCACGGTTCGCCTCGATTTCGGCACGGATGGCCGTCCGCGCTTCGGCGACCTTGCGTGCACTCTCGCGGCTTTCGCTCCAGTTGCCGATGCCGAACGCGAGCAGGATGCCGAGTACCACCGAGAACACTTGGACCGCGATTTCGGCCAGACTGATCGTCTCGCGGTGAAACCATCGATGTCGCGCAGCGATGGATCGGCCTTCGCCCTTTGGTTGTTCCGCCGGGCGATCCTTCAATTCCACGAACACACGACCTTGCCGCAATTGCCCGATGCCATGAGGTCGAAGCCCGACTGATAGTCGTCAATTGCGATCTGATGCGTCAACACCTTGCCGAGCGGAAACCCGGTCAGCACCATCTGCGTCATCTTGTACCAGGTTTCGTACATACGCCGGCCGTAGATGCCATGCAGAACGAGTCCCTTGAAAATGACCTTGTCCCATTCGATGCCGGCGCCACTCGGGAGCAGGCCGAGCAATGCAATCCTGCCGCCGTGGTACATGCTGTCAAGCATGTCGGCGAATGCGCCGGGATTGCCGGACATTTCAAGACCGACATCGAACCCTTCGAGATGCAGGTCCTTGACCACGTCCTTGAGCGGCTGCCTGGACACATTGACAACGCGCGTCGCGCCCATGTCGGCGGCCAGCTTGAGTCGATAGTCATTGACGTCGGTGACGACGACGTTGCGCGCGCCGACGTGCTTGGCGATGCCGGCTGCGATGATGCCGATCGGGCCGGCGCCGGTGATCAGCACGTCCTCACCGATCAGATCGAATTCCAGAGCGCAATGCGTGGCGTTGCCGTACGGGTCGAAAAATGCGGCGAGTTCCGACGGGATCTGATCCGGGATCGGCCACAGGTTCGACGCCGGCATCGCGACGAATTCGGCAAATGCGCCGTTGCGGTTGACGCCGATACCGATCGTGTAGGGACAAAGATGCTGTTTGCCCGCGCGACAGTTGCGACAGACACCGCACACGATGTGTCCCTCTGCGGAAACACGCTGGCCGACGCGGTAACCGTGCACGGCTGCTCCAAGCTCGACGATGCGGCCGACGAATTCGTGGCCGATGACCAAGCCCGGCTTGATCACGCGCTGCGACCACGCATCCCAGTTGTAGATATGCAGATCGGTGCCGCAGATGGCCGTCTTCTCAAGTTTGATCAGCACCTCGTTCGGGCCGATCTCGGGAACCGGAACCTGTTCCAGCCAGATGCCTTTTGCGGCATCGCGTTTGACCAGCGCCTTCATCGTCGTCTGCATGGCGTGCTCCGTAGGGAACCTGAATAAGTGGGCGTGGGCATCATCGGCGTGTGCCGATTATAATGATTGCCGGGGCTGGTCACGCCGCGACCGGCTTCGTATTTGCCTGGCGCCATCGCGAAAGCGCCCGTAGCGTGTCCGCCGGTTGACAGATTTATACCGATTGCGTCTACTGCGATGCGCTGTGTTGCGCGTTGCCAAAGCCTGCTGTTCTCCCCGCGACGACTCTGGATCTATGCAATGAACAAGCTTGCACCTGCACTGTTGGCAGTTGTCGCCGGTATTGCCAGCGCCCATGCGGACGATTCCGGCGCTGACGTGTTGCGCGCGATATCGAACCCGCTCGGCGAGGTATCGCTGTCGCAGACCGACGACCTCACGCCGGTTGCGCTCAATTCGGTCGCTTGCGGCGATCAGCAGCACATGCCGCCGCTGTACACGCGCGAGAATCATTACTGGCGGCGCTTCTATCTCGCCGACTATCCGGATATCGGACCGTTTGTGCGCTTTTTGAGTGTCGATGTCGGCGTCGAGCAGACCAATGGCATTGATGTGACAGTCAATATCTACGAGACGCCCGACGACGCGGTGCCGGCCGAGACCATCGATCGCTCACAACTGGCTTTCCTCGGCAGTGGCGTGGCCTCCGTACCCGCGGGCACGGAACTGACCACCGTGAACGTCCCCGTTTCGGGCTCGCTGAGTGACGTCACCAATGCCGACATCGTCGTCGAGGTCGTCACGCCCGACGGCAGCGTCGACAGTCAGGTGTTCTACATCGGATCCACGCCGTCTCCCGAAACCCATGTGAGTTTTTTCAGTTCGTCGTTCTGCGACGTCCTCGAACCTGTGCCGACTGCGGATATCGGCTATCCCGACATGCACATCATCATGGTCGTGAATACCACTTCCGTACCGGATGTCATCTTTACCGACGGATTCGACACCACGCCCTGATTGCAAGGGACGAGCGGCAAATGGTTGCGCACGGTCGCTAGTCCCGGTGCGTTACGCGTCCGGTTTTCACGAGCGGCAACACGACGTGCCTGCCCGAATGGCCTGCGTCGACTGCCGCAGACCCGCGATTTTCCTCATGGGTCCGACCGCAAGCGGCAAGACGGCGCTCGCTTGCGCCCTTGCCGACGTGTTGCCGCTTGACCTGATCAGTGTCGATTCGGCCCAGGTCTATCGCGGGCTCGACATCGGCAGCGCCAAACCGGATGCCGACACGCTTCGACGCCATCCGCACCGCCTGATCGACATTTGTGATCCGGGCGAGGCGTATTCGGTCGCCCGATTTCGCCGCGACGCGCTCGCCGCCATGGATGAAATCGGTGCGCGCGGACGCATACCACTGCTGGTCGGCGGCACCGGCCTGTATTTCCGCGCGCTGCAACGTGGGTTGTCCGTACTGCCGCCGGCAAACCCGGCGTTGCGCAAGGCCTTGATCGACGAAGCGGCGCAAATCGGATGGCCGGCCATGCACGTGCGTCTCGCCGAGTGCGATCCACTCGCCGCGGCGCGTATCCGTCCCGGTGATGCCCAGCGTATCCAGCGCGCGCTGGAAGTCATTCAGTTGACGGGCGTGGCATTGTCTTCCCAACAGGGACTGCGCGATGCGCGACTGCCATGGCGCGTGCTCAAGATCGCGTTGATTCCAGGGGATCGTGAACGCCTGCACGCACGCATCGCGACGCGCTTCGACGCGATGCTCGATACCGGTTTGCTGGATGAAGTGCGCGCGCTTCATGCACGTGGCGACCTTCGGCCCGAACTGCCGGCGGTCCGGGCTGTCGGCTATCGTCAGGCCTGGCAGGTTCTTCGCGGCGAGATGGTGGCACATGCATTGCGTGATCGCGGCATTTTCGCGACGCGCCAGCTCGCCAAACGCCAACTCACCTGGTTGCGCAGCGAAATCGACGCGCGAGCGCTGGATTCAGATCAGGGCGGTTGTTTCGACACTGTACAACGCGCGCTCGCGGCGTTTCTCGGTTCCGCGGCAGGTTGCTGAAACGTTCATCGCGGATCGAGCCCGTGTGATGCGTGGCGGTAGATTCACCCGTCAATGACGTGAACCGGCGCATTCTATTCGGCCGGCCAACCGGTTATTATGCGAGCGTTTGGACCGGGCGCCCGCGTTGTTGCGGCAGCGCATTTTTCCGGTTCGGGAGTTGGCAAGTGGAGAACAAGATCATGTCCAAGGGACAATCCTTGCAGGATCCATTCCTGAATGCGCTCAGGCGCGATCGCGTGCCGGTGTCGGTTTACCTGGTCAACGGCATCAAGTTGCAGGGCACGGTCGAATCGTTCGACCAGTTCGTTGTGTTGTTGCGCAACACCGTCAGTCAGATGGTCTACAAACACGCCATTTCCACCGTGGTGCCGACGCGCAATGTGCGCATCGCTGGCCCCGGTGCCGATGAGTCGGCAGGCCATGCGAGCGCTGCCGCGATCGAGCCGACCGAGTCTGCCAGCGGGTAACCGGCGCTGTTTGAACGAGAACAAAAGGGCGAACGCGCGCTGCTGGTACAGCCGCATGTGTCGGGGCGATACGATCGCGCCGCGCTGGAGGAGTTCACCGACCTCGCGCGCTCGGCTGGCGCCGAGGTGGTCGGCGTCCTGAACGCACGCGTGGACCGGCCCAATGCACGCTTCCTGCTCGGCAGCGGTAAGGTCGAGCAGGTGCGCGAGCAAAAAGCAGCGCTCGACGCCGGCCTGATCCTGGTCAATCACGCACTCACCCCGGTACAGGAACGCAATCTGGAAAAGCTCGTCGAGTGCCGCGTGCTTGACCGTACCGGATTGATCCTCGATATCTTCGCCCAGCGTGCGCACTCGCACGAGGGCAAGCTGCAGGTTGAACTGGCGCAGCTCAAGTACATGGCGACGCGCCTGGTGCGTGGCTGGACCCATCTGGAACGTCAGCGCGGTGGCAGCATCGGCTTGCGTGGCCCGGGTGAAACCCAGCTCGAGACTGACCGCCGGCTGCTCGCCGAGCGCGTGAAGATTCTCGGTCGGCGCCTCGAAAAGGTCGAGGCGCAGCGCGAACAGGCGCGCCGTTCACGTCGGCGTGCCGCGTTGCCGACCGTTGCGCTGGTCGGATATACCAACGCCGGCAAGTCGACCCTGTTCAATTCGTTGACCGGCGCCAGCGTCTATGTCGCCGACCAGTTGTTCGCGACGCTCGATCCGACCTTGCGACGCATCGACGGCCTCGCCTGCGGGCCGTTGCTGCTGGCCGATACGGTCGGTTTCGTGCGCGATCTGCCGCACGATCTGGTGGCCGCGTTTCGCGCGACGCTGGCCGAAGCGCGCGATGCCGACCTGCTGCTGCATGTCATCGATGCCGGCGATCCCGAGTGCCACCAGCGCATCGCCGATGTGTCCGCGGTACTCGCCGAGATCGGCGTCGACGATCTGCCGCAGGTGCTCGTCCGCAACAAGATCGATTGCATCGCCGGTGCGGAGCCGCGGCTCGATCGCGTCAACGGTGGCGAAGTGCTGCAAGTCAGCCTGTCAGCACGCGACGGCCGCGGGCTCGACCTGCTGCGGCACGCCATCGAGCAAAAGCTGGCGGCGACAAGAATTCATGCCGTATTGCAACTGCCGTCGAGCGCCGCACGCCTGCACGCGCGATTGCATGAGGATGGACTCGTCGTTGCTGAAAACGTCGGCGAGACGGGCTGGCGTGTCGAAATCGACGCGCCACGCAATCGCATCGAACCGCTGTTCGGTTTGGCTGGCGGCGACGGTGAATGGCTCGAAGCCGCTTTGGCACGCGCCTGCGAAAAGGAGGCGGTGTGAACCCCAAGCGCGCGGTGTGTTCGCCTCGCCGCCGGCGCGCAGGTACAATCGGGACCAATCCCGCAGGCCCGGCACCCTGCCGTGCTGCGTGATCCCGGTTGCCAGAGGCCTGTCCCGATAGCGTTGGCAGGGACTGGTCAACCCGCGATGCAACGGCGGGGGACGATCAGACTGGTCGAATCTTGTTGTCGGCAACGTGTCAGCCCGCCGCGCCAGTGCGGGCCGAATTGGGCTGCTGAAAAACCCATTTCAGCAGCCTGCTAACGGTGAGGTAGGGATCGATGGCGTGGAATGAACCGGGCGGCGGCAAGCAACGTGACCCGTGGAGCGATGGCGGCGGCAGCGGTGGCGGGCCCGACATGGATGCACTGCTCAAGCGCATCCGCAATTTCTTCAATCGACTGACCGGTAGCCGCGGCGGCAATGGGGGCAGTGGTGGCGGGAGCGGCAACGCGTTCCTGATTGCCGCGATCGGCATTGCACTGGCCTGGATCGCATTCGACAGCTGGGCGGTCGTCGATGCGCAACAGGAAGGCGTGGTCCTGCGTTTCGGCCGGTTCGAGCGATTGTTGACACCGGGATTCCATTTCAAGTTACCGCGGCCTTTCGAGCGCGTGCTCAATGTCGAGACCACGCACGTGCGCTCGGTCAGCGATCAGGTGCGCATGCTCACCAACGACGAGAACATCGTGCTGGTCGATTTCAACGTGCAGTTTCACGTGTCGGATGCGCGCAAGTTTCTGTTCTCGATGCGCAACCCGGAGGACACCCTGCGCCAGGCTGCCGAAGCAGCCGTGCGTGCGGTGGTTGGCGGCAATTCGATGGATACGATCCTGTCCAGTCAGGGCGCACAACTGGTCAGCAAGGCGCGCACGAAACTGCAGCAGACGCTGGACAGCTACGACTGCGGTATCAACGTGACCGACGTGAGTTTCCAGAATGTTTCGCCGCCGCAGGAGGTCAAGAGCGCGTTCGATGACGTAAACAACGCGCGCGAGGACAAGCAGCGCATCGAAAACGAGGCCAATGCATATGCGAGCAAGGTGATTCCGGAAGCGCGTGGCGCCGCGGCGCGCATCACCGCCGAAGCGGCCGGCTACAAGGCCGAGCGCATCGCCCGCGCCGAAGGCGAAGCCGATCGTTTCAATCTGGTGCGCAAGGCCTATGCAGGCGCCCCCGACGTGACCCGCGAGCGCATGTGGCTGGAGACGGTCGAGGATGTGCTGTCGAAGAATCAGAAAGTGCTCGACGACGGCCGCGGCAAGAACCTGATCTATCTACCGCTCGACCACGCGGCGAAATCGTTGCCGCCGATCAGGGCCGGCGTCACGTCGGACGTCACCGAGACGCCTGCGACGCGCGCCGACAACCGCAAGGGAGACACGCCATGAAGGTGATCTCTGCCATCATCGCCGTTGTCATCGTGTTGCTCGGCGCCAACAGCATGTTCATCGTCAGCGAGGGACACGCAGCCCTGGTATTGCAATTCGGGCGTATCGAATCCGCCACTACCGAGCCGGGCCTGCATTTCAAGCTGCCGTTCATGCAGCAGATCGTCAAGTTCGACACGCGCATTCTTACGCTCGATGCCCAGCCCGAGCGTTATTTCACTTCGGAGAAGAAAAGCGTCAATGTCGATTTCTATGTCAAGTGGCGCATCGCCGATATCAATGCCTACTACCGAGCGAGTGCTGGCGACGAATTGCAGGCGGCGCAGCGGCTGACGCCCATCATCAAGGACGCCTTGCGCTTCGAGTTCAACGCGCGTCCGCTCGACGAGTTGATCTCCGGCAGTCGCCAGGACATCACTGAGCACGTGCGCGAACAGGCCGACAAGGCCGCACGCAAGACCTTCGGCATCGCCATCGTTGATGTGCGCATCAAGCGCATCGATCTGCCCGACGAGGTCAGCCAGTCGGTGTACAACCGCATGAGCGCCGAACGTCTGAACCTGGCCAACAAGCTGCGTTCGACCGGCAACGAATCATCCGAGACCATCCGCGCTGATGCCGATCGCCAGCGCCAGGTGCTCATCGCCGACGCCCAGAGAGATGCGACGCGCGTGCGCGGCGAAGGCGATGCCAAGGCATCGCAGATTTACGCGCAAGCGTATGACAAGGATCCGTCGTTTTACGCGTTTTATCGCAGCCTCGATGCCTATCGACACGCCTTCGATGATGGCAAGAATGTGCTTGTGCTCGATCCGGATACACCGTTCCTGCGCTACTTCGAGAACACGGAACGAACGGAAAAGCACTGAGCGACCATGCCGCATGATCTTGCCGCCGCCCTTTGTCTGGTATTGGTCATCGAGGGCTTGTTCCTGTTTGCCGCCCCGGGCGGCTGGAAACGGATGGCGGAACAAATTCAACAGATCGATGAGCAAAAATTGCGCGTGGTCGGTGGTGTCATGGTCGCCGTCGGCGTAGTCGTGTTGAGATTGGTGTTCTGACCACTCATCGCCGCAAGCACGTGCGACCTGGTCACCGATGTCGCCCGATCAGCGGGCCTAACAAACGCAGCGAGACATGGATATGGGCAAGTCGGTTGTCATCCTGGGGGCCCAATGGGGCGACGAAGGCAAAGGCAAGATCGTCGACCTTCTCACGCAGGATATCGGTGCGGTTGTGCGTTTCCAGGGTGGCCACAACGCTGGCCATACACTGGTCATCAAGGGCAAGAAGACGGTCCTGCATCTGATTCCGTCGGGCATACTGCGTGAGGGCGCGTTGTGTCTGATCGGTAACGGTGTGGTGTTATCGCCGGCGGCGCTCAGCAAGGAAATCAGCGAACTCGAGGACAGTGGCGTCGAGGTGCGCTCGCGTCTGAAGATCAGCCCGGCCACGCCGTTGATCATGCCGTATCACATCGCGCTCGATCAGGCACGCGAAAAGGCTGCCGGTGCGGATGCGATCGGCACCACCGGCCGCGGCATCGGTCCGGCTTACGAGGACAAGGTCGCGCGGCGCGGCGTGCGCGTTGCGGATTTGAGCTATCCGGACGAACTAGCCGAGAAACTGCGTGCGGTACTCGATTACCACAACTTCGTGTTGACGAAGTATTTCAAGGTCGACGCGATCGATTTTCAGCACACGCTCGACGAGGCACTCGCGTTCGGCGAATACGTCGAGCCGATGAAATCCGACGTTGCCGGCATCCTGCACGAACTGCGCAAGCAGGGCGAACGCGTGCTGTTCGAGGGGGCGCAAGGCGCGCTGCTCGATATCGATCACGGCACTTACCCATATGTCACCTCGAGCAACACGACGATCGGCGGCGCACTGGCCGGCGCCGGTGTCGGCGCCGATTACATCGATTATGTGCTCGGTATTGCCAAGGCCTACGCGACGCGTGTCGGCGGCGGACCGTTCCCGACCGAACTCGACGACGCGGTCGGGCAGGGCATCCGCGACCGTGGACAGGAATACGGTGCATCGACGGGCCGTCCGCGCCGCTGCGGCTGGATGGATATTGTCGCGTTGAAGCGCGCGGTCGCGATCAACGGCATATCCGGCCTTTGCATCACCAAGCTCGACGTACTCGATGGCATGGAAAAGCTCAAGGTCTCGATCGCCTATGAATACCGCGGCAAGCGCACCGAGTACGCGCCGCTCGATGCGGAAGGCTGGGCCGAATGTACACCGGTCTATCTCGAATTTCCCGGTTGGGGCGAAAGTACACACGGTGTCACGGAGTGGGGAAAATTGCCGGCCGCTGCGCGCGCGTATCTGCGCGCACTTGAGGAACTCGCCGGTTGCCCGCTCGCGATCGTGTCCACCGGCCCCGATCGTGATGCCAACATTGTGCTGCGCGATCCGTTTGCGTGATGTTCTTTTCCCACTAGCGGGGAGAAGGTGCTTGCGGACGATCCTGCCCCGGACTTGATCCGGTGGCGGACGAAAAACACGCTTGAGCGCGACCGCGTTTCGCGGTGCTTGTTGCCGTAGCACCCGACGCACTGTGCTCGACCCTGGCACAGGGTGCTGTATACAGTCTTGCGCCTTGCGGACGGGAATCAGCAACATGCAGCGAACCACCTGTCATGACGGGAGGACACGATGACCGCACTTTCCGAACGCTTCACCGACGCCGTCGACTACGCCCGCACCGCGCATGCGGATCAGGTGCGCAAGGGTTCCGGCATTCCGTACCTTTACCATCTGCTCGGCGTTGCGAGCCTGGTGCTCGAGTTCGGCGGCGACGAGGATCAGGCTGTCGCCGGACTGCTGCACGACGCCATTGAGGATTGTGGCGTCGAACACGAAGCCCGCATCCGCGCCGCCTTCGGCGAGCGCGTCGCCGCCATCGTCGTTGCCTGCACCGATGGCACCGCCGAGCGCAAGGCTGGCCATACCGACCCCGAGGCAAGGAAGCGCGACTGGCGCGCCCGCAAGCACGCCTACCTCGCCCACCTCATACACGCGTCTGAAGACGCGCTGCTCGTCTCCGCGTGCGACAAACTTCACAATGCCCGCGCCATCGTGCAGGACATGGAGAATCCCGCAGTCGGCAGCGCTGTTTTCGAGCGCTTCACCGGGGGTTGTGATGGCACGCTCGGCTATTACGAGTCGCTCGCGCGTATCTTCGCCGAGCGCAAGGCCCCGACCGCTGCGGTGTTCGAAACCGTCGTCGCTCACATGCACGATCTGGCCAAGGTTGGCAGTCGAACTGCGCTTCAATAGGCGGTCCGAATGGTGCTGCCGTCGCACGCGAAGGACCGGGCATTGAAGTCAGAAACCGGGGATTGTTCATCGTGCGATGAAACGGGTGCAAGGCGCCCGATGAATGCCGCGGCCCATCCGAAGAATGTTTGACGCAGCGTTCTCCGGCAGCGCGGCTCGTGGTTGCGTCCGGTTTCAATCTGGGGCATCTGGCGAAGGAGCATTCGCGCCGCTCGCTTTCGCGCGATGTCCATGCGACGCTGCGCCGCTATTTTCTCGGAGCGATTGATTGAATGTTGGAGCGAGAACGCATGCCGCCTGCGCCGCTGCGTGGCGAGGCCGCGCTTATTCGCGCCTTTGGCGGGCTTGCGCTGGCGGCGGCGGTGATCAATATCATTGTCGGCGGCGGTATTTTTCGCATGCCGTCGGCGCTGGCGGCCGAGATGGGCGCGGCGGCGCCGATTGCGATTTTCGCGGGTGCGCTTGCGATCGTACCAATCGCGCTGTGCTTCGCCGCGGTCGGCAGCCGCACGCTGGCGACGGGCGGGCCATACACGTACGCGGGCGTTGCGTTCGGGCCGTTTGCGGGTTTCATCGCCGGTGCGCTGATGTGGATCAGCAATTTCGCATCAAGCGCTGGTGTCGCCGCGGCGCTCTCGGTGCAGGTTGCAAATCTGGTGCCTGCACTCGCGGCGCCGATACCGCGCGCGATGTTGCTGACCGGCGTTTACGCGGTTCTGTACGCGCTCAACGCATTTGGTGTGAAGCTCGGCGCACGCGCGATCGCGACGTTGGCTGCATTGAAGCTCACGCCATTGTTCGCGCTGGTTGCGGTTGGTCTGTTTTTCGTCGACTGGCACCAGATCGCGTTCGGCATCGGCGACATTCCATCGTGGAGCGTGCTCGGCGCGTCGATGGTGCTCGTGATGTTCGCTTATTCGGGCATGGAAACCGCATTGGTACCGTCGGGTGAGTTGACCGATCCATCGCGCAACGTGCCGCGCGCTACGCTAGCGGCGATCGCCCTGGTGGTTCTGCTGTATTTCGGCTTGCAGGTCGTCGGTCAGGGATTGATCGGTCATCGCCTTGCGACCAGTGGCGTGCCGCTGGCGGATACCGCCGGCGCGCTGTGGCCTTGGGGGCGTACGCTGCTGTTGCTGACCGCGTGTGTTTCAATGACGGGCTTTCTGCTCGGCAATCTGCTCGGCTCGTCGCGCCTGTTGTTCGCACTCGGTCGCGACGGATATCTGCCGGCTTCATTCGCACGCGTCAGTGCTAAACACCGCGTGCCACTGCTGGCGTTGCTCGTGCACGCCGGGCTCGCTTGGCTGCTCGCGCTTGGCGGAACGTTCGACGCCCTGGCGCTGATTTCGGGCGGTTCGATCTGCCTCGTGTATGTTCTGGTCAGTCTCGCCGCTTGGCGCACGCAGGCAATCGACTTGAACGAGCGCGGCGTGCCATTTGTGTTGCCGGGTGGGGCCTTGATTCCGGCGATCGCGGTCGTCGCGATGGGCTTGATTGTTGCGACGTTGTCGATCAGGGAATGGGCCGCGATCGGCGTCGCAATGATGTTGCTGGTTGTGGTGTACGCGCTGCTGTCGGCGTTGCGGCACGGGCGACGCCGACTTGTCGGGGTCATCAATCGGGGCGCAGATGGCGATCAACCGCCATGCTGAAAGTCCGGATACAGCAGCATGCCACCGTCGATCGCCAGCGATGCGCCGACGACATAGTCCGATTCGTCCGAGGCAAGCCACACCACGGCCTTGGCGATGTCTTCGACGTCACCGATGCGGCCGTATGGGATCAGCTTCAGCAGCTTGTCTTTTGCCGCCGGCGTATCCCATGCGGGCCGATTGATATCGGTCGCGATGGCTCCAGGCGCGACCGCGTTGACGCGGATGCGATGTGGCGCGAGTTCCTGCGCGATGCTGGTCATGAACATGTGCATACCGCCTTTGGCGGCCGCATAGTCGGAATGGCCGGCCCATGGAATGCGTTCGTGCACCGAGCTTATGAAGATGATCTTGCCGGCTGCGCGCGACACATCGGGCACGACGCCACGGGCCATGAATTCGCGTGCGGCAGCGCGTGCACACAGGAACCCGCCGGTCAGATCCACGCCGATGGCTTTTTGCCATTGCGCCAGCGTCATGTCGACCAATGCCGCATCGGCCTGCACACCGGCGTTGTTGACCAGGATGTCGATCGTGCCGAAGCGTTGCTTGATTGCGGCGAACAGCTTTTCAACCTCTGCCTCGCTGGACACATCGCCTTCGACGGCAAATGCGCTGCCGCCGTTCGACTCGATCGCGGCGACGAGCGCAGCGGCCTCGTCGGCATCGCCGTAGTAGTCGATTGCGACATCGGCGCCCGCTGCCGCGAGCGCTTTCGCTGTTGCTGCGCCGATGCCGCGGCCGGCGCCTGTGACGAGTGCCTTCTGTCCGGCCAACAATGGATTGGTCATTGGTACATTTGCTCCGGAACCCATGCGCGCTGCGTCGGACGTTCACCGTGAGCGAACAAAGCCGCGAGCACCATGACGGTTTGTCGTCAATCACCGACTCGCAACAGTACGCGAAAGTTCGACACATCCTGTGGCCGTGCCGTAGCGCATGCCATCAAATGATCGGAGCGTAGGTGGTGACGTGGCACAGCCTCAATGGCCGTCATGGACCTCCTTGCCGGCACCGCATACAGTGGACAGCAGGATGACGAGCCGGATGATCCTCCACGCGCGGACAACCTGCTCGAGCCCGTCGTCGGCGATCCTGGTGCGGTGCGCGGGGATGCTTCAGCGTGCGCGCCCGGTTGACCAGCGGCGTCCTGTGGGCCGAGGAGAATCGCGGCGCCTTGCTGGGTGTGGGCTTTGCGCAGGCATCGGCGCCGCTTTGTGGGCGGCGACACGAAGATCACGATAAACTCGACAGGACCAGCCAAAGGCCGGATCATCCCGGCCTTTTTTGTCGGTTAGGTTCCCAACCATTCCCTGACTAGCCGTATGGACCCGGGCATTCACGACAGCATTCGAGCGGTGCGCTGGCAAGGCGATTGTCTGCGCCTGCTCGATCAACGCCATCTGCCATCCAGGGAAAGCTGGATCGATTGCACGAGCGCTACCCAGGTGGCACAGGCGATTCGCGATCTCGTGGTGCGTGGCGCGCCGGCAATCGGCATCGCTGCCGCGTGGGGCATCGTGCTCGCTGCGCGCGCGGGCGCGGCAGAACTTGAGGCCGCGTGGCCGTTGCTGCGTAGCGCACGACCGACGGCAGTTAATCTGATGTGGGCGCTCGATCGGATGCGCGCAATTGCCGAGCGCGGCGCTGATATCGAATCATTGACGCGCGAAGCGCACGCAATCGAGGATGAAGATCTGGCTGCCAATCGGCGCATGGGCGATCTCGGCGCTGCGCTGATCGAGCCGGGCTCGGGCGTGCTGACCCATTGCAATACCGGGTCGCTCGCGACCGCCGGCTTCGGAACCGCACTCGGCGTCGTGCGTGCTGGTTACGCAGCGGGGCGCATCGCGCGTGTTTATGCGGGCGAAACGCGACCGTGGTTGCAGGGCGCACGGCTGACGCTTTGGGAATTGCGGCGCGACGGTATCCCGGTTCAGTTGATTGCCGATGCCGCGGCGGCGCACCTGATGAAGTCCGGCCGCGTACAGTGGGTGGTCGTTGGCGCCGACCGCATTGCCGCCAACGGCGATACCGCGAACAAAATAGGTACCTATCAGCTTGCGATCGCCGCGCGTCACCATGGCATCGGTTTCATGGTGGTGGCGCCATCTTCGACCGTCGACCTCGCGATGCCGAACGGCGCGAACATCGAAATCGAAGTTCGTGCAGCCGATGAGTTGCTGATGATCGCCGGCCAGCGAACCGCAGTGGAGGGCGCCGAGGCCTGGAATCCGGTGTTCGACGTGACGCCGGCGGATCTGATCGACGTGATTGTGACCGAGCGCGGTGTAATCGAGCGCCCGACGTCGAACGACCTGCTCTCGATGCTGAACGATAATGTGCGTGGCGCCCGGGTGCGACAATTCGCGCAGAAGCCGGACGCCCGGACCGCGTCGGGCAATTGACCGTACCGATGCCGTTGCGCAAGCAAATTGGGTTGTTTTTCATCAGCGGCGTGCTTGGTTTTGTGGTCGATGCGGGGATCGTGCAGTTCATGGTGCGCGAACTCGACAGCAATCCGTACGGGGCCCGGCTGCTGTCTTTCCTTGCCGCTGCCACGACAACCTGGTTGTTCAATCGCAACTTCACGTTTGCTGATCGCTTGTCGGGCGGCAGCAAACGCCGCGAACTGATCCGTTATCTGATCGCGATGGCCGGTGGCTTTGCGTTGAATTACGGCGTCTACGCGCTCGCGGTATGGCAGCTGCCGGTGGTGCGTTCGTGGCCGGCGATCGGCGTGGCCGCCGGGTCGCTCGCCGGCGCCACGGTCAATTTTCTGACCTCCAAGTACTGGATTTTTCGCCCCGCCGCCGCTGTCCGCAGGTGAGCGGGACCGGTGCCGGCCCGGGCTCGGTGTTGGCGTTGCAAAAATGGCGCTAAGTACCCTAAAAATCAGGAGAATCCGGCCGCATCGCGCCTGATTTTGTGGTATGATTTCGGGTCTTCTGCACGGGTCCATGGCGGCGTAAGCCGCAGATTACGACCGCCCCGCAAAAACGTCCGTACGCGGGCGGGTTTTTCGCGGTCCCGGTCGTCGATCGCGGCGGCGCCGTTCGGATGCCGGTGTCCGTATCTCAAGGAAAACAGCGCATGGCTGAACTGGCCAAAGAGATCATTCGCGTCAACATTGAAGACGAGGTTCGAAAAAGCTATCTCGACTACGCGATGAGCGTGATTGTCGGGCGCGCCCTGCCCGATGTGCGTGACGGCTTGAAACCGGTGCATCGTCGCATCCTGTTTGCGATGCAGGAATCGAGCAACGTTTGGAACCGGCCGTATGTGAAGTGCGCGCGTGTGGTTGGCGAGGTGATGGGAAAATTCCATCCACACGGCGACTCGTCGATTTACGACGCGTTGGTGCGCATGGCGCAGGATTTTTCGATGCGCTACATGCTGGTCGACGGCCAGGGCAATTTCGGTTCCGTCGACGGCGACAATGCCGCGGCGATGCGTTACACGGAATGCCGGCTCGATAGGCTTTCCTCGGAACTGCTGGCCGACATCGACAAGGAAACGGTCGATTTCCAGCCCAATTACGACGACAAGGAACTCGAGCCGAGCGTATTGCCGACGCGAGTGCCGAATCTCCTGATCAATGGCTCAGCCGGCATCGCGGTCGGCATGGCGACCAATGTGCCGCCGCACAACCTCGGCGAAGTCGTGGATGCGTGCATCGCATTGATCGACGATCCCGAAACCGGATTCGATGAGTTGCTGCGCCTGATCCCAGGCCCGGATTTTCCGACTGCCGGCATCATCAATGGAGCTGCCGGCATTGTCGAAGCATACCGCACCGGGCGCGGACGCATTCTGCTGCGCGCGCGCGCCGAGATAGAAACCGAAGACAACGGTCGTGATGTCATCGTCGTTACCGAGTTGCCGTATCAGGTCAACAAGGCTCGCCTGATCGAGAAGATCGCCGAACTGGTCAAGGCAAAGAAAATCGAGGGCATTTCCGAACTGCGCGACGAGTCCGACAAGGACGGCATGCGCATCGTCATCGAAGTGCGTCGCGACACCATGGCTGATGTGCTGCTGAACAATCTGTTCCAGCAGACTCAGTTGCAGGTGACCTTCGGCATCAACATGGTGGCGCTGGTCGACGGGCAGCCGCGTACACTGGCGTTGCGTGAGGTGCTTGAGGCATTCATCCGCCATCGCCGCGAAGTCGTCACGCGTCGCACGATTTTCGATCTGCGCAAAGCGCGTGCGCGCGCGCACATCGTGGAAGGTCTGACCGTCGCGCTGGCCAATATCGATGCGATGATCGAGCTGATCAAGACCTCCGCGTCGTCCGAGCAGGCGCGTGAGCGCATGCTCGTGCGACGTTGGGAGCCGGGCATGGTCAGGACATTGCTGGAAAGCGCCGGCAGTTCGATTTCCCGTCCCGAGGACCTCGCGGCCGATGCCGGGCTTGGCCGCGATGGATACCAGCTATCCGAGATCCAGGCGAAGGAAATTCTCGAGATGCGGCTTAATCGCCTGACCGGGCTCGAGCAGGAGAAGCTGTCGGACGAGTACCGTTCGCTGCTAGACGCAATCGGTGGACTGGTAGAGATTCTAGAGGATCCCGACAAGTTGCTCGGCGTGATTCGTGATGAGATGGCCGCAGTGAAGTCCGCATATGGTGACGTGCGACGTACTGTGATCCAGCCCAGCCAGGAAGATCTCGATGTCCTGGATTTGATCGAACCGGAAGATGTCGTGGTCACGTTGTCGCACGCGAGTTACGCCAAACGCCAGCCGGTAAGCACATATCGCGCTCAGCGCCGTGGCGGTCGTGGCCGTTCGGCCACTGCGATGAAGGAGGAGGATTTCGTCGAACGTCTGTGGATCGCGAACACGCACGACACCTTGCTGACCTTCACCAGTGCGGGACGGGTGTTCTGGCTCAAGGTCCACCAGTTGCCTGATGCCGGACCGCATGCGCGTGGCAAGCCGATCGTGAATCTGCTGCCACTGGAGGCGGACGAATTCGTGCAGGCGGTGCAGCCGGTGCGCGAGTTCGACGACGATCGCTACGTGTTTTTCGCGACCGCGAACGGTACGGTCAAGAAGACGCCGCTAACCGAGTTCGCATTCCGCCTGCAACGCGGCAAGATCGCGATCAACCTGGAGGATGGGGATGCACTGGTGGACGTGCAGATCACCGACGGCGACAGGGACATCATGTTGTTCGCGTCCAACGGGAAGGTCGTTCGATTTGCGGAAACCGCAGTGCGGTCGGTCGGGCGTACGGCAACCGGAGTCCGCGGCATGCGTCTGGGCGGCGATGCGCGCGTGGTATCGATGATCGTCGTCCAGGGCGGCGACGATGTTCTCACCGCGACAGCGCACGGTTTCGGCAAGCGCACCGCACTGGACCAGTTTCCGAAAAAGGGGCGCGGCACGCAGGGCGTGATCGGCATCCAGTGCTCGGAACGAAACGGCGCGCTGGTGGCGGCAGCTCAGGTCGATGAGACGCAGGAAGTGATGCTGATCTCGGACCAGGGTACGCTGGTACGCACGCGCGTGACTGAGATATCCCGGCTCGGCCGCAACACCCAGGGCGTCACCCTGATCCGTCTGCCCGACGAGGAAAAGCTGGTCGGCGTGGTGCGACTCGAAGTCGAAGAAGACGGCGAGGACAGCGAGGACAGCCAGCCAGGCTAATCCCGCACGGATGGTGCATGCGGCAGGGTGCCGAGTGCGCGAATGCGATCCAGGCGCGACTTGGTGGCGATGGTGTAGGTGTTGGCAGGGCCGTATTTGGAGAGCATTCGGCGATATGCGTCGCGTGCCTGTGCTTCGCCACTCGCTCGGCGGTCGACCAGACTTTGCGCCAGGGCTATCAGGCTTTCCACCGAAGCAATTGTGCGGTGCCCGGGCGGAAGCATGGCGCGGTCGATCTGCAATGCCTTGCGCAGCACCGGGAGTGCCTGTGCCGGTCGGCTGATGTCGATCAGAACCTCTCCGTATTTTTCGTCGGCAGCGGCCTTCCAGTCGTTGTCGTCGGGCAGATGCTGTGCGATCGCGAAGGCACGTTGCGCATAGCCGCTGGCGGCGTCGAGGTGCTTGCGCTGGCGTTCGATGCCGGTCAGTTCGTTCAGCGTCCATATCACGTCCGGGGCGTTCTTGCCGAGCGTTTCGATCTGCATCGGCAGTACCCGGGAAAGCATGTCTACGGCTTCATCGTCGCGACCGCTCTTGTGCAGCGAGTCGGCGAGATTGACCGAAAACGCCGCCAACAGCGGATGACCATGCGGAAAGGCTGCTTGCATGGCATCGATGGCCGCACGCCGCCAACGGATCGCTCTCGCTTCGTCACCGCCGAGGTCGGCCGCGAAGCCGCGACTGTCCATGGCGGTAGCGCGCTCAATCGTGGCATTGCCCGGCAATTCATTGAGCGCCACGGTCAGCCAATGAGTTGCGCTGGAGATGTTGCCCTCCTCGTTCGCGATCTGGCCCAGCTGCAGCGCAGTGGTGCCGCGCCGCAAGGCATCACCTAGGGTGAGCGCCTGGGTGCGCGCGAGCTCGTATACCGCCCGCGCGCGCGGCAGGTTGCCTTTGTCCAGATAGACGTCGCCAAGTTCCGATTCGGCATCGGCGACCATCGCGCCGTCGCCAAGTTTGATGGCAGCGGTCAGCGCCTTGCCGGCACAGACTTGGGCGATATCCAGGCTGCCGAGCGCACGATAGGTCTGTGCCAGTACCAGTTGCGCGCTGGCCGCCGACTGGGCGTCGTTGGCGAGTTCCTTGTCGGCCAGTTGGCGGGCGCGGTCAAGAACCTTCACGACCGTGGCCTTGCGTCCGAGGTTTGCGGGATTGGCCGCAGCCAGGGTGTCGGTGAGAAAGCGGTTTATGCGCTCGGCACGGTCGCGTTCGCTGCTCGCGAGCGCAGCCTGGGTGCGGGCCAGATGTGCCTGCCATACGGCGAAACCACTGCCGACAATGAGCGCCAGCAACGCGGCCGAGGTTACCGACACCGGGAGACGGTGCCGCCGCACGAAGCGCAACGTGCGTTCGCTGATCGCCGGCTGGCGTGCCTGCACGACGTCGCCATCGAGCCACCGTCGGAGGTCCTCGGCGAACGCGGCGCTGGACGCGTAGCGCCGACGCGGCGATTTTTCCATCGCCTTGAGCACGATCGCGTCCAAATCGCGTGCGCTGCCCCCCATGCGCCGCGTATCGAAGAACGAACTCGGCCGCGCCGGATCGCTGTCGCAGATCATGCGCTCGACGGCGCTGGCGCGGCTGTCATGGATGCAGTACGGACGCTTGCCGGCGACCAGTTCGTACAACAGCACGCCGAGCGAATAGATGTCCGAACTGGTGCCGACGGCTTCGCCGCGCGTCTGTTCCGGGCTGGCATACTCCGGGGTCAACGGGACCAGCCCGGTGCGCGTGGTGGCCGGGGCACTCTCGTCGAGCAGTTTGGCGATGCCGAAATCCAGCAGTTTGGGTTCTCCGTGCGCATCGACCAGGACATTGCTGGGCTTGATGTCGCGATGCACGACCAGATGCATGTGTGCGGCCTGTACGGCGTCGAGGATCTTCAGGAAAAGGATCACGCGTGCGCGCGTGTCGAGAGCGTGTTCGTCCGCATAGAGCGTGATCGGTTGCCCCTCGACGTATTCCATTACCAGGTACGGTGCGCCATTGGCGTCGTTCCCGATGTCCAGCAGATTTGCGATGTTCGGATGGCTGAATGCGCCGAGGATGCGTTGCTCGACGGTGAAGCGGGCGCGCAGATCGCCGGCATCGAAAAGCAGCAGCTTGATCGCCACCGGTTTGGCGTAGGCGCCGTCGGCGCGCTCGGCCCGATATACCGTGCCCATGCCGCCGCTGCCAATCGGTTGAACCAGCCGATAGGTGCCCAGACGCTGGCCGCTGCGGTCAGCGGGAGCAGCGAGTGGCCGGGAAAGAAAATCGCCGGCAGCTTCGTCGGCATCGAGCAGGGACTGGACTTCATCGCGAAGCACGTAATTCCCGGCGCATTTGCGATCGAGGAAGGCCCTGCGGCGGTCGGGATCGAGGAACAGGGCCTCTTCGAACAGGCGCATCGCGAGCAGGGGCGTGGTCATGTCGTGTTGTCCGGCGCTGCAAGCTCCAGGGCGCGGTATATCCATGCCCTTGCGGCGCGAAAATCCCGCATCAATGTCGCCCGCGAGATTGCCAGCACGTCGGAGATCTCGTCGAACTCCAACCCCACGAACGCACGCAATTCGATGACGCGGGCCTTGCGCTCGTCGATCTTCTCCAGGGATTGCAATGCCTCGTCCAGGGCGAGCAGGTCGATGTTCTGGCCGGGGTCCGACAGGTTCATGGCCGATAGCGTGATGCGCACCCCGCCATCGCGCTTGTACGCGCGCCGTCGGCGCTCATGATCCACCAGCACATGGCGCATCGCGCGTGCGGCTATGGCAAAGAAGTGCATGCGATCAGCCGAATTCGGGGGCGTGCCGGCGATCAGCTTGAGATAGGCCTCATGCACGAGGTCGGTGGGCTCGAGCGAATTTCCGGCGCGTTCACCGGCCAGTTGACGGCGAGCGATCGCGCGCAATTGCGTATACACCAGCGGCATCAATTCTGCAGCGGCCACATCCTCGCCGCAGCTCCACCGATGCAGCAGGGCCGTAATCAACGCAGGGTCCGGCTCGCTCATTCCCGCCCCCGACCGACTTCGCGTCGGTCCGGGACGGATGTTACGACTGCGCTCGGTACGGCGTCGAGTCGGGCGCCGTCCATGGCGATACCGAACGGTGCCGGCGCATGCCGTCAATCGTGCCGGTACGGATGCGATCGATGGCCGGCTCGCGCTTCAGGGATCGAAGCCATTTTCATAGATCGGATCGGGGAGCTGCATGCAGTTCTGGTACCAGGGCGCCTCGCCCGTTGCCGCATCCCACTCGGCATTGGGCGTTGGATTCAGCGCGTTGGGGCAGAGAAGCGATTGACCGTCAACCAGATGGTCCGGACTCGGTACGTCGGGGACGTCCCCACTCAATTGGTTGAAGCCAACCTCGAAGCTCAGGAGACTCGTCAGGCCCGTCAGAGGCGGGATCGTGCCGGTCAACTGGTTTTCGGCGACGGCGAAGAACCGAAGATTCGTCATGCCCATGAGCGAAGGGACCGGTCCGCTCAGCTGGTTGTTGACGGCGGAGAAGTCCTGAATGCTCGGCACTCCGGAAAGCGCGGGGATCGTGCCGCTCAACTGGTTGTCGTCGAGATCGATGCTGGATAGATTCGTCAGCCCCGCAAGCGAAGGGATCGGCCCGCTCAACTGGTTCCCTTCTCCCATGAAATTCTGAAGATTCGTCAGCCCCGCGAGCGCAGGGACGGTTCCGGTCAGCTGGTTGGAGTCGACCGCGAAGAACTGAAGATTCGCCAAGCCCGAAAGCGACGGGATCGCGCCGGTCAACTGGTTTAGTTCGACCACGAAGTCCTGAAGGTTCGTCAGGCCCGCGAGCGTCGGGATTGTGCCGGTCAACTGGTTGCCGGAGGCGGTGAAACTGCGCAGATTCGCCAGGCCCCCGAGCGATGGGATTGTGCCGGTCAACTGGTTGAAATCGACGCCGAAGTCCTGAAGGTTCGTCAGGCCCGCGAGCGTCGGGATTGTGCCGGTCAACTGGTTGAAATCGACGTCGAATCCCTGAAGGTTCGCCAGGCCCGCGAGCGTCGGGATCGTGCCAGTCAATCCGTTGCTGGAGGCCGCGAAGTTCTGCAGGTTCGTCAGGCCCGCGAGTGACGGGATCTCGCCGTTCAACTGGTTGTTGGAGACTTCGAAGTTCTGAAGGTTCGGCAGACTTGCAAGGGACGGGATTTGACCGGTCAATTGGTTGAAGTAGACGTCGAAATACTGAAGGTTCGTCAGGGTTGAGAGTGACGGTAGCGAGCCGGTGAGATTGTTTATGCCGAGACGAATCTCGACTACATGCGTCTGCGTCTCGTCGCAGTAAATGCCGTACCAGTCGCATTCAGTGCCCCCCGGGCCGTTCCATCCGGTGCGGGTGGTCCAGTTGTCGCCGTTGGTGCTGGTGTAGAGATCGAGCAGCGCCTGGCGTTCCGACCCCGGAATCGCCGCCTGCGTCGTGGTAGCTGTCAGGCAGGCCAGAAAAGCCGGCGCCGCCCAGCCGGTCAGCCCGCTGAAACGCCGCAGACAGCCCGATAAGACGGAAAAATTTGCCATGTATTCCTCCAACCGTCGCGTATATCCGCGTGGAACGGCGCCCGCGATAGTCTCGGCAGCGGGGCCTGTGTACGCATACGCAAAAAACAGGCGCGCGGTCTCACGCCGCGTCTGCAGCCAACCTGGGGAGGAGAGGATCGCTAGGCACGCGGCATCGTGCCGCTGGCGGATCGGGGATTACGGTCTGCGGATAGCGAGCGGTGGCAGATCGCTTCGCACCGCCCGTATGGTTAGCCGAGAGCGGCCAGCATTGCCTCGGCGCTGGACACCTTGAATTCGCCTGGCGCTTCGACGTGCAGCAGCTTCACTACGCCGTCTTCGGCATAGATCGCAAAGCGCTTGCCGCGC
>JBAUWF010000017.1:0-1886 GCA_049583635.1 Rhodanobacteraceae bacterium | reverse complement strand
CCCAGCTGAGCACACTGGCGATCGAAGGCGTGGTTTCCCGATGGCTGCTTGCCCTTGGCCGTGAAACGGTCGGTGAACTGACTGCCATTGTCGGTCAGCAGTTTTTCGATCTTCATTGGCGCAGCAGCCCTCAGTCGACGCAGGAAGTCGGTGCTGCTCTTCTCGCCCTGGTCGGCGTAGATGCGCACGTACACCCAACGCGTGGCACGGTCGATGGCCACGAACAGATAGCGCCGCGCGGTCTCGTCCGCCATTTGCGGCAGGTACTTGATATCAACGTGGACAAATCCCGGCGCGTAGTCCTTGAACGTCTTGTGCACGATCGGCGCGTCCTTGTCCTCCAGCGGACGCCGGTTCACGCCGTGACGTTTCATGCAACGCGCCAGTCCCGAGCGCGATACCTTCGGGTTGAGGAACTCGCGCACCACCACCAGCAAGTCATCCAGCGGCAGCCACAGCGTTTCGCGGATCGCCATCGCCACCGCTTCCTGGGCTGGGGTCAACGTGCAATGCAGCGTGTTCGGCCGATGCGAGCGATCGGCCGTGGACTCGCGCGAACGCCATTTGCGCACCGTGGGTGCCGTGATGCCGTAGCGCCTTGCCAACGCGTGATCGCTCAAGCCCGAGGCGTCAGCCTGCAGCTCTGCACGCGTACGCGGGGTCGTGCGCGCCAGCGGGTGCAATGTCACCGCCATCTTCAACCTCCCAGCTGCTGGTACAGTTCCTTCATCGCATCACGAGCCGTACTCAAACGCCATACCCGTTGCTGGATAGCATCACACGGAACCAGACACCTAGCGCGTCTTTTACTCTAGGCTCCAAGTATTGATTTGCTGCGCCTTTCAATTGTGCCGTACTCTGTAAATAGATTTCCAACCGTTGTTCGCAGTGCGCCCTTAATTCAGCGTTACACGCGCTGAGAGCCTGCTTTCTGAAAGCGTGCAAGGTGGTGCGGACTTCCTCTGCTGTTGTGTGTGGCAAGCGATCCACGACGCCATCAATCAGCGAGACAATTATTTCGGCCCATTCGCCAGTGTCCAGCCCAGGTTCAGGGGCGACCCCGTGAAGCGGGGACGTCCTCTGGAACCGATTGTTGGGCCACTGCTCGCTCATTCCGGCTTTGCGTCAGCACCATGCTCAGATAACTGCGCCCCAAACCATCTGTGTATAGCCGTCAGCAGATGGATGTCCGTTGTCGTAAACGTGATTTCAGCGCCATTTCGCAACGCGGCGTACGTTACTTTGATGTAAGAGGCTCCCGCCTCGAGGTCTTTGAGCCCAGGCATGTCTACGCCATGCAGCTTAGCAGGATCTGAATAATTTCCCTTCTGAAACTGCCCCGCTTCATGATGTAGGTGCTGTTGAATGAGTGCGACCTGATCGCTTCCCCCCGCCCCTTTCCTTGTGACAACTCTTTCTACCCCTCCCTGCTCAGTCATCTTGAAGATGTGCACGGTCTTGGACATATCGAACGGCATCACGTCATGCGACATTTGGCGCACGTGCTCTTGCCGCGTCGTTTGAGCCGATGCGGGCACGACTAGACATGTGGCCAGCACCACTGCTAACGCCGCGGCAAGAGCACGTGCGCCCGGATGTTCATTAATATGTGCCATCTCAAAACCTCGAATATGCGTGCACAGAGGCGCAGCGCCTGAATTCAGCTGCTGGCCATTGGCGTAGAGAGTTCCTACGAAAAAGTAGACACCATCGGTCAGACACACTGGGCCTCGAACTCGTTCGGCGAACGATACCCCAGGGCTGAGTGTAAGCGGTGCTGGTTGTAGAAATCGATGTAGCTGCGAAGGGCTGCGCGCAGTGTCCGATCGTCGGTGAAACGCTGTCGGTGATACATGTCCGACTTCATCGATTTGTTCCACGACTCC
>JBAUWF010000016.1:0-69544 GCA_049583635.1 Rhodanobacteraceae bacterium | reverse complement strand
TTCAACATGACACCGCGCGTGCTGCGCGACTACCGCGTTGGTGTCCCGCGCCCGGGCCGTTGGCGCGAAGTGCTCAACTCCGATGCCGGCATCTATGGCGGTTCCAACATCGGCAACGACGGCGGCGCAACGGCCGACAGCGAGCCGGCGCATGGCGAATCGAGATCCCTGTCGCTGACCTTGCCGCCGCTTGCGGGGCTGCTGCTCGAACCGGTCGGCTGACCATGCTCATCGACGCACGTCACATCGAGCCGGGAAGGCCGTACCCCCTCGGCGCGACCTGGGACGGACTGGGCGTGAACTTCGCACTGTTCTCGGCGCACGCGACGCGCGTCGAGCTGTGCCTATTCGACAACCGCGGCCGACGTGAAATCCAACGCATCGGCCTGCCGAACTTTACCGACCAGGTCTGGCACGGCTACCTTCGCGACGCGCGACCGGGCTTGGTCTACGGTTATCGCGTGCACGGTCCGTACCAACCGACCGCCGGTCACCGTTTCAATTCGCACAAGCTGCTGCTCGACCCGTATGCGAGGCAAATTGCGGGCAAGGTGCGCTGGGTCGATGCGCTGTTCGGCTATCGCGTCGGCAGCCGACGTGCCGATATCTCGTACGACCGTCGCGACAGCGCGGCGGCAATGCCCAAAGCCGTCGTCGTCGACGAAAACGTGGCTTGGGGCGATGACCGGCCACCGAATACTCCCTGGTCTGACACGATAGTCTACGAGGCGCATCTGCGCGGACTGACGATGTGCCATCCGGGCATTCCCGAAAACGAGCGCGGTACGTTCGCTGCGCTCGGACACCCCGTCATCATCGAACACCTGACCCGGCTCGGTATCACGGCGGTCGAACTGCTGCCGGTGCAGGCGTTCCTGCAGGATCGTTTCCTCATTGAACGTGGTCTTGACAACTACTGGGGCTACAGCACACTCGGCTACTTCGCGCCCGAGCCGCGTTACCTCGCCAGCGGATCACTCGACGAAATACGCAGCACGGTTCGCCGCCTGCACGCGGCCGGCATCGAAGTAATCCTTGATGTCGTCTACAACCATACCTGCGAGGGCAACGAACTCGGCCCGACACTGTCCTGGCGCGGCTGCGACAACCGCACCTATTATCGGCTGCCGGACGATGCGCCACGCCACTACGTCGACGACACCGGTTGCGGCAACACGCTGAACATCACGCGCACTCCGGTGCTGCGCATGGTCATGGACAGCCTGCGCTACTGGGCTACTGCGTTTCACATCGACGGCTTTCGCTTCGACCTTGCAACAATACACGGGCGCGAGGCCAGCGGCTTCGACCGCGAATCGGGCTTCTTTCGCGCAATTGCCCAGGATCCGGTGCTCTCGCGCCTCAAGCTCATTTCAGAACCATGGGATCTCGGTCCCGACGGCTACCAGCTTGGCAACTACCCTCCCGGCTTTGCCGAATGGAACGATCGTTACCGCGACGGTGTGCGTCGCTACTGGCGCGGCGATGCCGGCGCACGCGGGGAACTGGCTGCGCGTGTCGCCGGCTCGGCCGACTTCTTCGATCGCGACGGTCGCAAGCCGTCCGCGTCAATCAACTTCATCACCGCGCACGACGGTTTCACCTTGCACGATCTGGTCACCTATGCCGATCGCCACAACGAAGCGAATCGCGAAGAAAACGGGGATGGACATGGCGAGAATCAGAGCGCGAACTGGGGTATCGAGGGTCCGACCGATGATCCGGCGATAGTGGTGCTGCGCGCATCGATCAAACGCGCGATGCTTGCAACCCTGTTTCTCTCGACCGGTACGCCGATGCTGCTTGCGGGCGATGAGTCCGGACGCACCCAACAAGGCAACAACAACGCCTATTGCCAGGACAACGACATTTCCTGGGTTGACTGGGAAGCGGCCACGCAACCCGCAGCGGCGATGCTCACGCGCTTTGTGACGCGCCTTGTCGAATTGCGCCGTCGGTTTGCACTGCTGCGGCCGGCGCATTTTCGCCATGGTGCGCCGGTCGGCGACACCTCATTGCAGGATATCGCGTGGTACGACCTCGACGGGAAGCTCATGTTGGGAGAGGCCTGGAACGATGCGAACGCACGCACGCTGATCTTTCGTCGCGCCGGACTCGCCGCCGACGGCAACATCGATGTCCTTGCCGTGTTGTTCAACGCGGGCGATACCGAGGCCGAATTCGTGCTGCCGCCGCCGCGGGCCGACTGGACTTACCTGGTAGACAGCGCGCACCCGGATGCGCCGGAGCAGGTGCTCACGGCTTCGCGCGTTGTCGTCGCGGCGCACGCACTCATCGTCGCCCACACGCGTATTGCTCGCGAAACCACATGAGCGAAGGGTTTGCCTGCGCGCTGCCGTTCGGCGCCGAACTGAATGCCGATGGAGGTACCGCCGATAGCGCGGGCGATGGGCGCGCGCGCTTTCGCGTGTGGGCACCTTCGGCGACATCGGCTGCCGTCGTGTTCGACGATACCCGCAATGAGACCATGACGGCCGAAGCTGGCGGATGGTTTTGCGCCGAACTGGCTTGTGCATGCGATGCCGCATACCGCTATCGTTTCGACGATGGTGCGCCGGTGCCCGACCCGGCGTCGCGCGGCCAGCGTGGTGGCGTCTTCGGTTCGAGTCTCATCGTTGATCCGCACGCGTATCGTTGGCGTCATCCCGAGTGGTGCGGACGACCTTGGCACGAAGCGGTCATTTACGAGTTGCATGTCGGCGCCTGCGGCGGCTATGCGGGGGTTCTGGAGCAATTGCCGCGGCTTCGCGATCTCGGCGTCACCGCGATCGAACTGATGCCGATCGCAGAGTTCCCGGGTTCGCGCAACTGGGGTTACGACGGCGTCCTGCCGTTTGCGCCCAGCGCAGCGTATGGCAGTGTCGACGAACTCAAGGCGCTGATCGACAGCGCACACGGACAGGGCTTGATGGTATTGCTCGATGTCGTCTACAACCATTTCGGGCCGCTCGGCAACTATCTGGCCGAATACGCTGCGCCATTCTTCCGCGACGACATCGCGACACCGTGGGGCCGTGCGATCGATTTTCGTCGCCCCGAGGTCCGCGAGTTCTTCATCATGAATGCGCGTTACTGGATCGAGGAATACCGTTTCGACGGTCTTCGCCTCGATGCCGTGCATGCCATTCAACCCAACGACTGGCTGATCGAGCTGGCATCGCGTGTGCGCGGTTCGGCCGGTGTCGGACGCCATGTGCACCTTGTCGTCGAAAACGATGCCAACTCGGTGAGCCTGCTCGAACACGGTTTCGACGCGCAATGGAACGATGATTTCCATCATGCGCTGCACGTGCTGCTGACGGGCGAGCGCGAGGGATATTACGTCGATTATGCCGAGGCGCCGGCAGCCGCCCTCGCCCGCTGTCTTGCCGAAGGATTCGTCTACCAGGGCGAGTATTCGGCGCATCGCCGCGCGCCGCGCGGCGATGCAAGCGCGTCGCTTCCGATGAGTGCATTCATCGCGTTCCTGCAAAACCACGATCAGGTCGGCAATCGGGCACTCGGGGAGCGACTGTCGCTTCTAACCGGTCCCGACGCATTGCACGCGGCGACCGCCCTGCTGCTGCTCGCGCCGCATGTGCCGTTGCTGTGGATGGGCCAGGAATGGAATTCGCGTGTGCCATTCTACTATTTTACCGATTACGCCTCGCCGCTGGCCGAGGCGGTGCGAGATGGTCGGCGCCGCGAGTTTGCCGCATTTGCCGCATTCCGGGATCGCGATGCGCGCCTGTCAATCCCCGATCCGAACGACCGCGAGACCTACCTTCGTTCCATTCCCGATTTCGACTCCGCCAAACGCGGTGAAGGTGCATTGGCCGCGTCCCGCTGCCGCGCGTTGCTGGCGTTGCGGAAGTCCTGCATCACCCCGTACGCGCCCACCGTGCAGACACAAGGTACCCGCGTTCTTGGCCCCGCCGCTGTCCTCGCGTGCTGGCGTCTGGCACCGGCGCACACGCTGTCCATTTGGGTGAACCTTGCCGGCGAAACGGTGACTTGCACACCGGATGTGCAGGGATCGTTGCTGTACGAAACCCAAGACGGCGCATTCGATACTCTGCGCGGCGACGGCAGTCTTGTGGCGCATTCGCTGATCGCACTGCTGGAGAACGGGAAAGTCGATGTCTGATGCTACTCTCAGCGTTCTTGCAGCCGAACTCGGCGTCAAGACAAAGTGGATCGACGCGGACGGGCATGAGCAAACGGTGACCCCCGAGTCGCTGCGGGAAGTAATTGACGCGCTAGGCTTTGCATGCGGCTCGGACCGCCAGATTGCCGAGAGTCACGGACGCGTCGCGCAGCTTCGTGCAGTCGACGATCTACCTGCGCTCGTCACGGCCACGGTCGGGCAGCCGGTCGAACTCGATATCGCCTCCGCTGGCGCGCGGTCGGGCGCTGCATTTCGCATCAAACTTGAAAGTGGTCCAACTGTCGATGGTCGCATCGCGCCCGGCGCAGAGCCCTGCCTGCCTTCCGTCGCGGAACCCGGATATCACCGACTGTGCTTGGGTGATGCCGAAACGCTGCTCGCGGTCGCGCCGCCATGCTGCTTCTCTCTAAGCGACATCCCGCAGAAGGATCGCAAGCGCTGGGGACTCGCTGCACAGATCTATGCGCTCAGACGCAGCGGCGATGGCGGCATCGGGGATTTCACGGCGCTCGCAGAACTGGCGAGTCTTGCGGCCGATGCGGGAGCCGACGCATTGGCCATGAGTCCGGTCCATGCGATGTTCAGCGCCGCACCGGTGCGGCGCAGTCCGTATTCCCCGTCGAGTCGCCGGTTTCTCAATGCGCTCATGATCGATCCGCACGAACGCTTCGACGCCGATGACGTCGCTGCAGCGATGGTCGGGCTCGATGCGGCAGCCGAACTCGAATCCGCTTCGATCATCGACTGGCCGTTTGCGGGTGCGCGCAAGCTCGCGCTGCTGCGCGCACTGTATCGGCGTGTCATCGCGTACGATGCACGCGCACGTGCCGAATTCGAGGCCTTCCGTGACCGCGGCGGCGATGCGCTCGAACGGCATGCACGCTTCGAAACGTTGCACGAGCGCAATCGCGCGAACGGCAAGGACGACTGGCGCGACTGGCCGGCGAGCGACCTTGATGGCACCGGCAACGAGCTGTCGCCGGACGACGCGCATGACATCCGGTTTCACGCGTTTGTTCAATGGCTGGCCGCGCGTGGCCTCCAACGTGCCCAGCGCACTGCGCGCGACAGCGGCATGGCAATCGGCCTTGTCGCGGATCTCGCCGTCGGTTCCGATCCGGGCGGCAGTGACGCGTGGACGTTGGGCGACGAAATGCTCGCCGATCTCACTATCGGCGCCCCACCAGATTCTTTCAACGCGCGCGGGCAGAACTGGGGACTCAGTGCATTTTCACCACTTGGCTTGCGCCGGCACGGCTTTCGCGGATTCATCGATACGCTGCGCGCTGCGATGCGATTCACCGGTGGCGTGCGCATCGATCACGTCATGAATCTCATGCGACTATGGGTCGTGCCGCGCGGCGCATCGGCGCTTGAGGGCGCCTATCTCGCCTATCCAATGCAGGATCTCGCACGTCTGATTTCCCTTGAATCGCTGCGCCACCGCACCATCGTGATCGGCGAGGATCTCGGCGTGGTCCCGCACGGATTTCGCGACCAGATGCAGCGGCTCGGCATCCTCGGCACCGACGTGCTTTGTTTCATGCGCAACGCAAGCGGGGCATTCCTTGCGCCGCACGAATGGCGCCCCGATGCGGTGGCAATGACCACCACGCACGACCTGCCGACGCTGGCCGGGTGGTGGGACGGCAACGATATCGATGTGCGCGCGCAAGCCGGCGGCCTCAGTGCGACGGCAGTCGCGGACGAACGCGTGCACCGTTCGGGTGATCGCGATCAGCTCGCAGACGCGATCCGCAATGCGCTGGACCACTCGACCCTTTCCGTCGACAGCGACACCGATACTCTTGTCGACGCCGCCGTGGCATTCGTCGGCGCATCCGCATCCAGGCTCGTGCTGGTGCCGGTCGAGGACGCATTCGGCTTGACTGACCAGACCAATATCCCGGGAACCATCGACTCGTATCCGAACTGGCAGCGGCGCATGCCCGACGCGACCGCACACCTTTTCGAAATGCCAGCGGTGTTGCGACGACTGCGTGCGCTGGCGCGCGCGCGACCGTGAGTATTCCGCGCGCTACGGTACGCTTGCAGTTCAATCGCGATTTCACACTGATCGACGCGGTGGATGTCGTCGACTACTACGCCGACCTCGGCATCAGCCATTTTTATGCTTCGCCGCTGCAGCGGGCGCGTAGTGCATCGACGCACGGCTACGACGTCGTCGATTACACCACGATCGATCCGGCGCTTGGCGGCATCGAGGCTTTGCGCCGACTGATTGCCAGACTGCGCACACGCGACATGGGTCTGATCCTCGACGTCGTGCCGAATCACATGGCCGCCCACGAAGAAAATCCCTGGTGGTTCGACGTGCTCGAGCATGGCCCCCAAAGTCGCTATGCGTCGCATTTCGATATCACCTGGGAAAACGGCGCCGCGGAACTGCAAGGCAAAGTCTTGCTGCCGTTTCTCGGCCGGCCGGTGCGCGATGCTCTGGCCGACATGCGCATTGTCTATCGTACGCACGACAATCGGCTGTTACTCGCGCTCGATCAGCGCCGCTATCCGCTCGCGCCCGAGACCTACGCTCTGGTGCTTGACAGCGATGCCGCGACGCGCGAGCCGGGCACGACGCATCCGCAACGACAGCGCGGCTCGCGACAAATCGGACCCGCTTCGCTTTCGATCGACCCTGCGGAAATCGAGCGGCGCGTCGCGCGTTTCAACGACGATGCCGGCGCAGATCGCGAGCGCCTGCCTGCCTTGCTCGAAGCGCAACATTGGCGTCTGGCCTGGTGGCGCGACGCGGCATCACGGATCAACTGGCGCCGCTTCTTCGATATCAACGAGCTGGTCGCGTTGCGCGTCGACCGCGCGGAGGTTTTCGCGACGATGCATGCACCTGTGTTTGCGCTCTACACGGAAGGACTGATCGACGGCGTGCGCATCGACCACATCGACGGCATTGCCGATCCGCGCATCTACTGCGATCGCCTGCGCACAGGATTCATCCGCGCCGCCGGGCAACGCGGCGCCGATGGCGTAGACGAACGCGCCTATATCGTCGTCGAAAAGATCCTCGCGCATGGTGAGGACTTGCGCGCCGACTGGAACGTCGATGGAACGACCGGCTACGACTTCATGGACCAGTCGAGCGCGCTGCTGCACGATGGCGACGGCGCGGACGAATTGTCCGCGGTCTGGCACGCGACCGGCGCCGACGATGACTTTCGCGACTGTGAACGTGCCGCGAGAGGCGAGATCGCGCGTACCTTACTGGCCGCCGATGTCGATCGCTTGCTTGGTGCGTGGCATGACGCGCGAGGTGGCGATCCTGACGCACAGCCGATCGAGTACGCAACGACGCGCGCTGCCGCGATCGATATCTTGAAGGCTTTTGATGTCTATCGAACCTACTGTGAACCCGGTCGGATCGGCGAGTTCGACCGCGTGATTCTCGAACGCGCTGCTGCACGAGCGACAGGCGGCGCATCGGACGCAACCGTGGCCGCCATCGGCGAGCTGATTGCAAATCTGCTCGCCGCCGCTACCGATAGTTCCGGCAACGCCGGAGGCGCGCGCCTGTTGCGCGCGTTTCAGCAGCTGACACCACCGATTGCGGCCAAGGCCGTCGAAGATACCGCATTCTACCGTTATGGACGGTTGCTTTCGCGCAACGAAGTCGGTTCCGATCCGGCGCAACTCGCGATCGACCGCGACGCGTTTCATTCGGCCTGCCGATCGCGTCTTGCCCGGAATCCGGCCGCGCTGCTCGCGACTGCGACGCACGATCAAAAGCGCGGCGAGGACTCGCGTGCGCGCCTTGCGGTACTTAGCGAATTGGCCGGCGCGTGGGCCGAGATGGTGCACGCCTGGCAGGTCGGCAACGCCGACCTTCGCGCAAGTGTGGATGGATCGGCGGCGCCAGAGGCACGCGACGAACTCATGCTGCTGCAGACGCTCGTCGGCGCCTGGCCGTTTGAATTCGATATCGATGATTCGCCTGTTCGCAATGCGTTCCTCGCACGCATTGCCGAATGGCAGGTCAAGGCGCTGCGTGAAGCCAAGCGCATGACGAGCTGGACCGAGCCGAATCGTGCGTACGAAGGTGCTTGTGCACAGTATCTGCGCCGATCCCTGGAGCCTGACCGGCCGGCGCTTCGACCACTGGTCGGATTCGTTGAGCGCATTGCGTGCGCGGGGGTGGTCAACAGCCTTTCGCAAACGCTGTTGCGCCTGACGACACCGGGCATTCCGGATCTTTATCAAGGCTGTGAAACCTGGGATCTCTCCTTGGTTGATCCCGACAATCGCCGCCCGGTCGACTACGCCGTGCGCCGCCCGATCGATGCAGGCTCCGACCCGACGGCGTTGATGAAAACCTGGCCGTCGGGTCGCATCAAGCAGGCGTTGATTGCAAAAATTCTTGCGCATCGCGCAAGACATACCACGCTGTGGCGCAACGGTGATTACCGCGCGTTACCGGTCGAAGGCAATCTTGCACGTCACGTGATCGCATTTTCGCGCGAACATCAAGGACAAACGGCGATTGTCATCGCAACACGATTTGCGGCTCGGCACATTGATATTGTGCCGCGCATCGTCCCGTTGCTGTGGAAAGATACTGCAGTCAAGACAGGCATCGAACGCTCTGCCTGTCATGACTTGCTGAGCGGGCGAACCGTATCGGCTGCCCAGGGCGCCCTCGCGATGCGCGACGTGCTCGACGTCATGCCGGTCGCGGTGCTGCTGCCCGCCTGAACTTGCGCCACAGGTATTCGTCACGGGCGTCGCGCAGAATTCGCGGTCCACGCACGCGATGCACGCGTCGTGCAATCGCGATTTCAGGTTGCGCTGACGGAATGCACACCACGCAAAGGTATCCTGTACGCGAAATGCTTCACCCTGCCACGCAACCTGACTGAGGAGATCGACATGCAATGGCTCAATAGCCTGGAAGGCGTCGAATGGAAAACTCTCGCCCTGAGCGCGGGCGCCAAGCTCGTCGGTGCCCTGTTGATCTTGCTGGTCGGCCTGTACGTCGTCAAATGGATCGCGCGCCTCACCCAGACCGGCCTGACCCGCGTCAACGTCGAACCGACCGCCGCGCAATTCCTGCGCAACGTCGCCTACGCCGTGCTGATGATATTGCTGGTACTGACCGTGCTGAACGTGATCGGCGTGCCGATGACTTCCGCATTCGCGGTGCTCGGCGCTGCCGGTCTGGCCATCGGTCTCGCCCTGAAGGATTCCCTGTCGAACATCGCATCGGGCGTGATGCTGGTGACATTGAAACCGTTCAAGGTCGGCGATCTCGTCAACATCAACAAGGAAACCGGCAAGGTCGAGTCAGTGAGCATCTTCCAGACCTGCTTGCGCGGCCCCGACAACCAGACCATCGTGCTGCCGAACAGTCTGGTCACCAACAGTTCGATCATCAATATGACGCCCGATGTGCGACGCCGGGTCGAACTGGTCATCGGCATCGACTATGGCGCCGACATCGCAGCCGCGCGCGCGGTCGCGCTGGAGATTATCCACGCCGACAAACGCGTGCTGGACGAGCCGGCAGCCGACGTGCTGGTCTATTCGCTCGGTGACAACAGCGTCAATCTCGGCATCCGCTGCCATGTCGCAAACAGCGACTACTTCGCGACCAAATGCGAGCTGACCGAGCGCATCAAGGTCGCGTTCGACGACAACGGCATCGGCATTCCATTTCCGCAACGCGATGTGCACCTCTATCACCACGCGGCGAACGACGGCACTCTCATCGATCCACGCGCGCTCCTTGCGGGCGATCGCGAAGGTGTACACGATTCCGCCCTGACATCTGCTTCGAGGTGATGGCCATGACCACTTCCGATAGCCGGTTTATTACAGGCTGTTTGATGCTGCTCGCGCTTTTGTTTGCGCGCATGGCTCCGGCCGGTGAGCCGGTTGCGTTGCACACCAGCGATGGCGTTTCCGTCTATGGCACGCTGACCAGGGCGCGTGCCGGCAACGACACGATCATCCTGTTGTTTCACCAAGCGCGTGGAAACCATCACGAGTACGATCCGGTGATCCCGGTGCTCACCAAGCTGGGCTACGACACGCTGGCGACCGATCAGCGTTCCGGCGGAAACCTGTTCGGTGGCAGCAACCAGACAGTGGAGGCGAACGGAAAGTCCACGAATTATCTCGCCGCGCTGCCGGATCTCGAAGCCGCGCTGGACTGGGCCGGTGCGCGTCACTACCGCACCATAGTCACTGTTGGAAGCTCGTACTCTTCCTCGCTGGTCATCCTGCTCGCGGCGCGTCGCCAGTCGCAGATTACCGCGCTGGCGGCCTTCTCCCCCGGCGAATATTTCGACGACCAAAACCTGGTGAAGAACGCTGCGGCAAAGATCACCATTCCGTTCTTCATCACCACCGACCCCGACGAGGCCGGCAACGTGACGGAAATACTGAGCATGGCGCACGGCGACAACATCGTTCACTACAAGCAGGCCGCCGGCATGCACGGCGCCTCGACTCTGGTTGCATCGCGCGATCCGCAGGGCTACGAGCAAAACCTCCAGCACTTCACCGCATTTCTGCATCGCGTTGCCGATCATGATGACGCTCCGCGACGATGAGGCGGCAGCCGACAGCGCATCAGAAAATCCGACTCGCGCAACAACAGCCCAGGCTATCAGCGGGCGCTGAACCGGGCACGTCTTCTCGGCGAACGCACATTGGGAGTCATCCGGATCTTCTGCCTGTTACACCAATCAACCATGCAACGCCTCTGTACGGATCGGCCACACTACCAGCGTGAAAGCGCTTTCACCGTTTCGCGTCACGCCTGTAGACCTTCCCGTTTTTCAACACGAACGCGATCCTGGTCGTGTTGCGGATATCGCGTGCCGGATCGGCGGTCAGCACCACCAGATCGGCCAGCTTGCCTGGCGAGATCGTGCCGCGGTAGGCACCCTGCCCCAGCGCTTCTGCGCCGATCTGCGTCGCGGCCTGTATCGCCTGGGTCGGTGTGAAGCCGCAGTGCTCGACCAGCAACTCCATTTCCGTGTGCACGGTCGGTAGCGCACGGGTTTCGGGACCCTTGTCGTCAGAAGGCAAGCCTGCACCGTCCGTGCCCGCATCAATCAGCACACCATGCTCATGCGCCAGCGTAGTAACCCTGTAAGACCACGGCATGATGCCGGCGCCGACTCGGTCGGGAGAATTTTTCGCTTCGTCGCGGAACACCAGAAGTGTTGCGTCGAGGACGGTGCCCTGTCGCTTCATGGCGCCGAACAACGCGAGGATCTTCGACGCGTCCGGAGGGATGTGCGTGAAGTCACCCATCGCACGCACGCCGTAATCTTCGGGCACTTTCGGCGCCGCTTCCCAAACCAGGTACGGGCTGTGGGAAATGGTGTCAGCACCTGCGGCCACCGCGTCTCCCGGCGTGGCCGGGAAAATCGTCGCGTGCGTCCACACCTGCAATCCCTGCTTGTGCGCCTGGGCGGAGATCAACGTCACCTCCATCGGCGTCAGGTTGGCGTACAACTTCAATCCCGTCGCTCCGGTGCCCTTGGCTTCAGCCACCGCCATTGGAATGTCGGTGGTGTTCGAGATCGCCTGCATCCATGGCGCGAAACCCAACGGCTCGCCGACCGACGCAGCCTGTGCGCGCTTGTCCTCGGCGAAGAAACTCGGCCCGGCCATCAGGGCAACGTAAAAGATATCCGGCGCGGCGAATGCGTCGGAATTGGACTGGCGCGCCAGATAAGCGAGCAACCGGTCATCGCCGGCCATGTCGCGGATGCCGGTTACGCCGCCCACCAGCAACGCATGCAGAAACGTCTGATAGTGCGCGATATCCGGTTCGACGCCAGTGATATGCACGTGCGCGTCGTTCAAACCTGGAATTATCCAGCGCCCGCTCATGTTCTCGACGCGCGCGCCTTTCGGCACAGGCCGGCTGCCGTCGGCATACACCGCCGCGATCCGCTCACCGTCGATCGCGATGGTCATGCCGTTGCGTTCGGGCGCGCCGCTTCCATCGATCACACTGGCGTGCGTCAACAGCAACGGCGGTGCAGCCGCAATGACCGGCAGCGAAAGCAGACAGAGCAGCAACATGATTGATTTCATCGGCTGAACTCCGTCAGCAAGGGCCAAATACAAAGTCGTACTAGCTGACCCAGATTTCCTTGAACACACGACTGAAATTCAAGCCAAGCACTTTTTCGGTGACCCGCGCGCTGTAGCCATTTCTCAGCAGTGCATCAGCGACGAATTCCAGTTTGCGCGGGGTGTTGATGTCGGGGATATAGGGCGGGCGGTTTTCGCCGGGCGCGTTGATGCCGGCTTTTTTGCGATCCGCTTCATCCTTCGCGATTGCCTTCAGATCCTTGTCGGTGACCGTGAAGAATTCCGTGTCGGTACCGATGCCGACATGGTCCTCGCCACACACGCCGAGGGCGTGCACCAGATGGCGCATGTAGTCGGCCAGCATCGGTTGCCGGGTGTCGGGCGTCAGGAAGGGCAACATGTAGATACCCATCACACCGCCTTTGTCGGCGAGCGCCTTCATGTCCCGATCGGTCTTGTTGCGCGGATGCTTGAACACCTCGCGGCAACCCGCGTGGGTAATGACCGCGGGTCTGGTAGAAATCGCAATGCCGTCCCTGGTGGTCTGCGTGTTGGCGTGGCTGAGGTCGAGCGCCACGCCGATCGCATTCATTTTCGCGATCGCCTCGCGGCCGAGATCGGTGACGCCGTCGGTGTCGCCATCGAGACAGCCACAACCGAATGGCGTCTTGTGGTTGTAGGTCAGCTGCATGACCAGCACGTCGAGCTGGCGGAACATGGCGATGCGATCAAGCTTGCCTTCGAGCATCGACGCGGCCTCGAACGAGAAGATGACCGCGACCTTTTCGACCGGCTTGGCGCGTTGCAGGTCGGTGTGACAGGCTACCTTGACGAACAAATCCGGATGTTTGTCGATCAAAGCCTGCGCGGCGGCGATATCGGCCACAGTCTCTTCAAACGTCCCGTTGCCGCCGCCGAGTGTGCTTTTCAGCGCGGCGAGGCCGGAATCGCGTATGGCCTGAAATTCCGTCGCGACGCAGTCATCGTCTTCGAGCATGCCGATCGATGCCAACGTGTTGCAATCCAGCACGAAAGCGTTGCGATACAAAGCCGCGCCAGTCGCGTCGTTCGAGGTGGGTGACGTTTCGCGGTGGGAATCCGCGGTTTTCGTTGCGCCCGCACCAGGTGATGTCTTCGCTGAGAGTGGCGGCAATACACCGGCAAGCACCACGCCGCCTGACAGGCCCAGCACCCTTCGCCGTGTCCAGTTTTCGCTCATGGGATCGTCTCGTGCCAGTTGTGCCAACCATCCAAGGAGACTACATATTCCGATATCGACCGGCGCCCTACATGACGGACTCTTCGGTGTGACCCGGACTTTCCTCACGGTTGCCTGTAAATCACGCCACCTTTCATGACGAATGCTACTTCTTCGATTGCGCTGATCGATTCGGTCGGATCACCCCGGACTGCGATGATGTCGGCATCGAAACCGGGCGCGAGTTGTCCAAGGCTATCCTGCTGACGAAGGATCCTCGCATCGATCACGGTGGCGGCGAGCAGCGCCTGCGCCGGCGTCATGCCATCGCGCACCATCCATTCGAGTTCCTTGTAATTGGTGCCGTGCGTGAACACACCGACATCGCTGCCACACCCGATGGTCACGCCAGCGTCCAGCGCCAGCTTGAATGCGTGGGCCGATTGTTTCATCTCGCCGGTGGGTGGGTCGCCGGGCTTCCAGCCGTGAAAATACTGCGCATAGGCAACCACGGCTTCGAGCGTCGGCAGGTAGGCGATGTTGCGCTGTTTCATCAAGTCGAACACTTCGCGCGTGCCACCGAAGCCGTGTTCGATGGTGTCGACGCCGGCAAGCACCGCACGACGCATGCCTTCGGCTGTCGTTGCATGTACGGAAACCGGCAAACCCAATGAATGCGCCGCCTCGACACCGGCGTTCAATTCTTCCTGGGTAAAGGTCGGAACCGACTGCTTGCGCTTCCCGCAACGATAGTCGGCATAAATCTTGATCCAGTCTGCGCCATGGCCGGCCTGCTCGCGCACGGCCTCCAGCATCTGCGCGCGCCCGCTGACCGGAATACCACCTTGTGGCAGATCGAGGCCTTCGCGAAATCCGCCCGGCCCGGGACCGTAGCAGGCGCTTGCAACGGTGGCACGCGTCGCAACCAACAGGCGCGGTCCCGGGATCTTGCCCTCCTCGATTGCACGTTGAACATCGACATCGGCATAGCCGGCCCCTTCGGTGCCGAGATCACGCAAGGTCGTGAAGCCGGCCATCAATGTTGCCCTCGCATGCAACACCGCCTCGATCGTCCGATACGGCAGTGGTTCCTTGAGCACCTGGTCGTTCCACAGCGTTTCGTTGTACGGATGCAGGAAAATGTGCGAATGCGCATCGATCAGGCCCGGCATCAGCGTGGTACCCGGCAGCGAGATGGTCTCGGTACGCGGTGGAATATCGATCTGCGTCGCAAGCCCGACGGCCACGATCCGTTCGCCTGTCACCAACACCGACCAGCCGACGTGAGCGGCTTTACTGCGCGCGTCGAAAACACGATCGGCGGCAAGCAGATACGTGTGAGCCACCGCTGCCGGCTGCGCCAGAGCAGCCGCAACCGCGTTGTCCGTGCATGCCTGCAACAGGAGACCGAACAACACCTGCAGGCAACAAACCGCACGCACAGCAGCGAGCATTCGGATGCGGGCAAACATGGTCACTCCGTGAAAATGAACAGAATAACGAGCAGCGCGATACCGAATCCCGCGACCAACATCGCGGATGCGAAGCCGACGCAAGGCCCGTGGTACAGCGGTAATGGGTAGTTGCGGCGGTAAGCCCGCGAATAGGCGAGAAAACGGATACCGGCAATCAGAATCATCACCACCCCAAGCGCAACCAGAGCGGCTCCGCCCCACGCCGACAACGCATTCGGACTGATGCGCTCATGGATCGGTGGCAATGGGAGTCTGCGCAACAGCAGGCCGAAACGATCCAACGCAATTCCGAAAATCATCAATGCCAACGCGGTGCGAATCCACACCATCAGGTTGCGTTCGGCATTCATGTACGAACGTTCAGCCGACATGTCGACCAGACGCTGCATCATCGCCTGCTGGCCGGTGTCGTCATTTTGTGGCATGTCCTGGTCTCCGCGGGACGGCGCATGCGCGGTGCTGCCTGCGTCGACTTCCATTGTGTCATCGCGGCTCGCTGGGGATTCGTCAGCCGCCGTGCGCGGCGTCAGCAACATCCTCGCCGCCGCTGACCAGCCATTCTGAAAGCGTGTCGGCATCCTCTTTGCTGATATCGATGAAGCGAAACCCGACCCATGATTGGCCGGGCACATGCCCTTCTTCGCTCCAATGCTCGTGCACTCCGGCCTCGATCGTGTGGCTGCCGCCGTGCGCGTCGGGCAATACGAAACGCAACTGATACAACGCATCGTCCACGATCGGCCGGTCGGCCAGCAACAACATGCCCTCGGTCGAGAGATTTCCGACTCGACCGATGACCGCATCGGTCATCGTATCGAGTACCTTGATCAGCGCGTCGGCACGCTTGCGTGGAAATCGGCGCTTCTCAACCATTGGCTGGCCTCGTTCGCTGGCGGGACGGTGTGTTCGGCCCTTGATCAGGCCGGCGGCGGAACCGCGGGTCCATGTTTGAACTGCTTGAGGGTGTTCGTGATCGCCTTCCAGGTGCGATCGATCAGCGATTCCTCGTGCGGGCGCACCAATCGTACTTCGCCGCGAACCAGATCGCGCGCCAGTTGCGGTAGTTGCTTGTCGTCGACACGCGCACCGCGCTGGTTTACGAACAGGCAGCGGCCGGTCATGGTCGAATACCAGGCGAGTTTGCGCCGTACTGCATCGCCCTGCTGGTTGGTGACGAACTCGAACCAGGTGCCGAATGGCAGCGTCTTCAAATGTGCGAGCATTGCAAGTTCCTGCTCGTTCAGATCGGATGACTTGACGCTGACCATGGCTGATCTGGTACCGGCTTCGTCCGAACCGCCCAGCCGCGCCTTGTTTTTCAGCGCAAGCGCGATGGCCGTCGGAGTCGCTTCCGAATCGTCCACCTCGGCACGCGGGTCAAGCAGCCGACGCGCGATCGTTCGCGCTTCCTCGGCGTGAATACCGACCTGCATCAGGCCGCTCTCGATCTCCTGTTGCAAGGTCGGGTCGGCCGACGCCTCATCCGATTTGTCGCGCCGCACAAGCTGGTCTGCCACCCCGAGCCTACGATGATAGGGCGTGGAGTCTTCTCCATGGCGTAGGATGGTCAAGGCCAGAACGTCGGTCCAGGCTTGCTCCAGCATGGTCTTTATCAGTGACGAAAGCGTGCCGGGCCGACGCGCGAGCAGACGCGCGACGGCGGTGGACGCGCGCTCACGTGCTGCAGCCAGCTTTTCGCGTCCCTGCGCGGCGGCAACGTGCCTGCTTTCCGCAACTTGGGCGCGGTGAGCAACCAGTTCCAGATGTTTGTCGAGATCAATCGCCGTGCTTTCGAACAAGCTGACATCGCCATCGAATTCGGTAGCGACACGATCAACCGCCCACCTCATCTTGTCGATCAGATCCTTGTCCGCATCGACATCGTCGATCCAGTGTTCCCCGGCTTCGGCAATCGTGTTGAGCAACCGCCGTGCCGGATGGTTGCGACGAGCAAAGAACTCCTTGTCGCTCAGTGCCACCCGCAACAGTGGTACCTGCAGTCTGGTCAACAGCATCCGGCCCGGTCCGCGCGGACGCAGGCTGCTGACGATGAAGTCGAACAACATGCCGACCAGGTCAACCGTGTCGGAATCCTCATCGGCCAGTACCGGCGTCTTGCCGTGCGCGTTCCCCTCGCGCAGTTGCGCAAAAAGATCCTGCTTGATCTGTTCCGTCGAGCGCGGAATCCGCCTGCTGCGTTTGCCCGCCGGGGTCACCGACTGTGCCTGCATCGCGCCAAGTGCGAATTGAAGATCGGCACCATTGGGCAGATAGTCGGCTGCGGTCCGTCGCGCATCGGTGCCGAGCGCATGACGCTTGTCTGCAAGAAGTTCGCGCAGCGTTGCAAATAATTCCGGCGCAGGTACGTCCGCGAACTCGTCCGCACTGCCTCCGCGCCCAGCGGACGACGACGCTGATGGCGTCGCTGCAGCTGTCGTGAAATCCTTTGCAGAAGAGGATGGCTCAGTTGTTGGGCTTGCACCAGCGCCCGAAACAGCGTCGGCAGCATCCGCAACGCGTGACTGGTTCCCCCGGAAACGCAGGTGCGGCAGTATGCGCTGAGTCGCCAGATACTCGTTGAGCGAATCCAGATAGCGCCCGTAGTCGCGCATCACGACACGATCAAACAGGTCGTAGGCGAGCACACGATAGTCGCGCCGCAAATCGAGCTTGCCGATCGCGCTTTGCACGATCGACGACAAGCGAGCCGGACCAAGCGGAATGGTCGCGTTGTCCAGCGCCGGCAGCGCGAACATCACGGCGATCCGGTGGCCGAGCACGTACAGACTCTGGCTGTGGCGGACTTCCGACTTGCCCACCAGTTCCTGCAGCGCGAGATCTTCTTCGAGAACGCCGCTGTCGATGAGTTCGAGATCCATCCCGAGAGTCGTCTTGCGCGCCGCCTTGGGCGGCGCGGCCTGCGGGCCAACCGTCATGGCCATTTCGCTCTGGGCCAGGAGCGTAAAGTTCGCTGTGAAATCCGCGCGCGCGCGCTTGATTTCACGCAGGGCCTCGAAATCGGCTGACTGCCGTTCGTTGCTCGGTGCCCGCTCGGCGCGCTTGAACAATTCCTGTTCGAGCTCGTCCAGCCAGCGCGTGACGCCGACATCGAAATGCAACGCCGTGCGCTTGATCATGCCTTCGAGAAGCAAACGCACGCGCGGCGCGAGCTTGCGTCCGTCCACGATCGAGCGCAACCCCTCGCCGCTGATCACCTGCGGCACCGGCGCATGCGTGGCTGGCTTGTTCATGAGGCCGTGCCCCCGCTCCCCGTACGCCGGCTATTTTGGCACGCCCGGCGGCATGCGAACAGGGACCATCCGTCCCGCCGCCGCAGGTCGCCCAGGAACAAGGCGGACGGTCCCCGAGGACGTCGCCATCTTCGCGTGAGGCGACGGGAACGATGCCGTGAAAACGTTCAATTCCACCATACTGTCTTGCGCCGGTGCCACTGCGGCGCGACGCATTTCATTCACTCGGTCCTGTTCTTCCGCGACTACACTGCCGTCATCGGGATCCACCACCAGATTGGTGTCCTTCGCGGCCGAATCGTCCGCATCGACGCTCCAAAGCCCATCGCCGAACTCCACATCGCTGATGTTCTGATAGCCGACGGCAGCAAGCTTGGCCGAATCCCGTCCGCATTGAGACACGATGGTGCATCGGCCGAATGGACCTTGCCGCTGACCGGAGCGATCATCAGATCGACCCAACGGTCATTGCCGCCGCAAGTCTTGATGCGGCACACCCCACCGGCAAACTTGAGGCCCTTGACCTCCTTGCAACCAGCCTTGGCAATGCGGCTCTCGATGATTTCCTCGGACAGCGCGTGGGAACATGCGCCTCAACCTGAAATGAACGGGTCCGCAGCCTGTAGGTCCGTGTTCAGGATCTCAAAAGATGTGCAGAATAAAAAACTGTTGACTCTGCCCCTGGGGCAAGGCGCAACCTCGATACCGATGTCGAAATCCCCTCCACATCGCGAGTTCCTGCGGATCGGCGTTGTCGCGCAGCGCAGCGGCGTCAGCACCAAGGCACTGCGCTTGTACGAGCAACGCGGTCTGCTCAGACCGTGCACGCATTCACCGTCCGGTTACCGCTTGTACGGCCCGGATGCGCTGCAACGGCTGATGCGCATCGTGCTGCTCAAGCGGGCTGGCTTTTCGCTTGGCGAAATCGCCGGGCTGCTCGATGGTTCGCAGGCGCTGGTGACCGAGCTGATTGGCGGACGCATCGCAGCGCTGGAACGCGAAGTAGCGGACAAGGCGCACGCCCTCGAGTCGCTCCGACTGGCAGCGCGACGCGTTGGCTCGACATCAAGTCTCGACATCGATCAACTTCTGGAGAGCATCAACATGAGCAACAAACTGGATATGCGTTTCAGCGAGGCCGAGCGCGCGGAATTCAAACGCCACGGCGACACCCTCGGCAAGCATTTCACGTCCACCGAACGCAAAGCGATGCTGACGCGCGCCGAGCAGCTCGGCGAGGCCGGCATGCAGCAGGCACAGCATGAATGGCCGCAGCTGATCACTGCGGTACGCGCGGCGATGGACGCCGGTACGCCGGCGACCGACCCGGGAGTGATCGAGATGGGTCGACGCTGGCATGCGCTGGTCAATGCGTTTACCAATGGCGATGCGAACACCGCGCGCAAAATGAAGCAAGCCTACGAGAAGGAACCGGAAGTCATGGCCGCCCAGGGCATGGATGCGTCGATGTTCACCTATGTCGGCGAGGCAATGGCGGCGGCCGGCCTGACACTGAAGTGATGATGAAAGTGGCGGATTGGCAGACGGTCCGCCACGCGCCTCCAAGGCGTATGAGAGCAGCCACCTGATTTTTCCTGTGCGGACTACGTATCGCGCTGGTTGATCCAGCGGCCGCCGCAAAGGCGCGGCGAGGGATCACCATTTTGCGGCGATATCCTCGCCGATGCTCGGCGGCGTATCGTTCGGCGCGTAGCGCCTGTCGACATGGCCGTTCGCATCGACCAGGAACTTGGTGAAATTCCATTTGATAGTTTCGCTGCCAAGTACGCCCCTGGCTTCGTGCTTTAGATATTTGTAGAGCGGATGCGCATTGGCGCCATTGACTTCGATCTTGGCGAACAACGGAAACGTCACTTCATAATTCAGCGAACAGAAATTTCTGATCTCGGCCTCGTCGCCGGGTTCCTGATGCCCGAACTGGTCGCACGGAAAACCGAGCACGACGAGTCCCTGGTCCTTGAACTTGCGATACAAGGTCTCGAGCCCCGCATACTGCGGGGTGAAGCCGCATTTCGAGGCAACATTGACGATCAGCAGCGTCTTGCCGCGATACACATCGAGCGACTGCTCGGTGCCATCGATCGTTTTCGCGCTGAAATCGTAGATTGAGGTCATTGTTGGGCTCCGCAGGGTCGGGGCAGTGTATTCGCCCGCATGCGTGTGACGTAAGTTCCGACGCAAATCGAACCAATCGTGCAGGGCGCAAACCGGCAGGTCTTAAAAAGAGCTTGCCAAGGATCATCCATATACGTACATTAGTACGTATGTACGATATTCCCCTGACCGCCAACCAGCAGCGCGTACTCGATTGTATCCGACGCCATCTGGAACACCATGGCTATGCGCCTAGCCTGCGGGAAATAGCGCAAAATCTTGGACTTGCAAGCCATAGCTCGGCTCAGGATTATGTCCGTGCGCTGATCCGCAAGGGCGCACTCAAGCGTTTGCCGTATCATCGCGGCCTGCGCCTCGCGCAGCCCTCACGGGCTTCGGCGACAATCCGGCTTCCCCTTGTCGGCCGGGTTGCCGCCGGCAGTCCGGTTCTCGCAGTCGAAAACATAGAAGCCGACTACAGCATCGATCCCGATCTGTTTCGTCCGCGTGCGGATTATCTGTTGCGGGTCGTCGGCGCCAGCATGCGCGATGCCGGCATTCTCGATGGTGACTTGATCGCGGTACATCGCACTGCAACAGCTGATTCCGGCCGCATCGTCGTCGCGCGGCTGGATGACGAAGTAACCGTCAAGCGTCTCGAACGTCGGCGCAATCGCGTGCGATTGCTGCCGGCCAATCCGGATTTCGCGCCGATCGAGGTCGACCCGCATCGTCACGAATTCACTATCGAAGGTATTTACACCGGTGTCATTCGACAAGGATGAGTCATGGCTGCCAACCCCACTTCAATCGTTCCGGCATCTTTCGTCAATCCCGCATTGCCTCAGGCAAGAACGCGGCTTGCACCATTCCCCGAATCGGCCGAATCGATCGCTGGCACACCGCATGAAGATCGACTTGCCGATGTATTGCGTTATCCCGGCATATGGCGCCGTACCGCTGCTACAGTCGGTATGCATGCCGAACCTACCGGCTTCGCCGAACTCGATGCTTTGCTGCCGGGCGGCGGCTGGCCACGAGGCGCATTGAGCGAAATCCTGATCGAGCACGATGGACTGGGCGAATTCAGTCTGCTGGCACCTGCCCTGGCCACCCTCACACGCGCGCATCGACGCGTGGTACTGGTGGCGCCGCCTTATATTCCGTATCCGCCGGCGCTCGCTGCCAGCGGCATCGATTTGACCCAGTTGGTCCATATCGGCACAGCGGCAGCCGACACCCATTGGACCGCTGAACAATGTCTGCGTGCCGGTTGCTGCGGCGCGGTGCTGCATTGGTTGCCGACCTTTGATTACCGACGGTTGCGACGTCTGCAACTGGCCGCTGAAACCGGCGATGCGCTCGGCTTCGTATTGCGTCCGCTGCAGCATGCCGATCAAGCCAGCCCTGCGGCTTTGCGGTTGGCAGTGCGCACAGAAAAATCGGTCACATACATTGATGTTCTCAAATGCCGTGGCAGTTTGGCGCAACAGCATGCCTCGCTTCGTCTGCGCGCCTGAAATGGAGCGAAGTGCGCGTCATGCTGTGGGCCTGTCTGCTGTTTCCCGAGTTGCCGTTCGAAGTGGTGTTCGACGGCAGCCGGCCAGCGCAACGCTGTTGCGCGCTGATTGAAACGGCCGCGCAGAAAAAGCCACGCAATGCGGATGGACCGACGCAGGCGACCGGTTCGCTCCGGTCAAGTCAAGCTGCACGCATCGCGTTTATCGATAATGCCGCGCAACGCGCAGGTGTATGCATCGGTCAACCGCTCGCGGCGGCAAGCGCACGTTGTCCACAACTCATCGCACGACCACGTGATCGTGCGGCCGAATCCCGATTGCTCGATGCACTCGCCGCCTGGGCTTATCGATTCAGCGCTCAGGTCGCCATCGCGGCACCGGATGCGTTATTGCTCGAAGTCGGCGCCAGCTTGCGTCTGTTCGGTCGATGGCCGGCACTGCAACGGCGCCTGCGCATGGAATTGCATGCTCTCGGGCATGCGCATGCACTCGCATTGGCGCCAGTCGCTGCCGGCGCGCACGTGCTGGCCGGTTGCCGCAACGGATTTGCCGTGCAGAATGTTGAGCAGCTCGTCAATGCGCTCGGCGATGTGCCATTGCAAACCAGCGGTCTGGATCAGGGCGTCATCGCCGCTCTTTGCGGCATGGGCTTTCGACGATTGCGCGAAGTGTTCGCCCTGCCACGCGCCGAACTGACGCGTCGTATCGGTGTCGACGCGTTGGGTCACCTCGATCGCATCCGTGGTTTCACCGTTGGGGCGCAGGCGCTGTATCGACCGCCCGACCGTTTCGAACGACGTATCGAGTTCGACGCCGCCATGGAAAAACAGCAGTCACTGCTGTTTGTGCTGCAACGTCTGATTCGCGAATTGTCCATTTTTCTCGCTGCGCGCGATGGCGGCGTGCAGCGTTTCGAAATCGCGCTCGATCACGAAAACCGCGCAACCACACGCATCGCCGTCGGCCTGCTGACACCACAGCGTGATGCCGCTGCGCTGCTCGAATTCGCACGCCTGCGGCTCGAACGCGCAACGCTGTGCGCACCGGTCACTGCACTCGGCCTCGTCGCCGGGGATCTGCCACCACTCACGCCGCTGCATCGCGATCTCCTTGACACTACCCGCCGCGAAAACCTGGACTGGCCGCACCTGACCGAACGCCTGCGCGCACGGCTCGGCGATACGGCGCTGCACAGCCTCGCCTGCGTGGCTGATCACCGGCCCGAGCGCGCATGGCGGCACGACGGCGAGGCCAAACCCGTGACGGAACGACGCCCGCGCCCGTTCTGGCTGTTGCCGCGACCGATTCCGCTGCGTTCCGCGCGGGTACGCATTCTGGCCGGCCCCGAGCGCATCGAAGGCGGCTGGTGGGACGGCAACGACCTGCGTCGCGACTACTACATCATCGAAACCCGGTTCGGCCAACGTGCCTGGGTCTTCTGTCCTGCCGGCATGACCGACGCGTGGATGCTGCACGGCTGGTTTGCATGAGCGACACCGGAATGCGCCATCTTCCCGTATACGCCGAACTTCATTGCCTGAGCAATTTCAGCTTCCAGCGCGGCGCATCGAGCGCACAGGAATTGTTCGAGCGCGCGAGCAAGCTCGGCTACACCGCACTCGCGATCACCGATGAATGTTCGCTGGCCGGCATCGTGCGCGCGCGCGATGCATCCCGGGCGACCGGCATCGCATTGATCGTCGGCAGTGAGGTGCAACTCGAGGACGGGCCGAAACTCGTGCTGCTCGCCGCCGATCAGAGCGGCTACAGCGATCTGTGCCGGCTGATCACGACAGGGCGCAGGCGCAGCGCCAAGGGCGAGTATCGGCTGACTCGGGCGGATGTCGAAGCGATTATCGGTAGCGGCGTGCTGATGCTGTGGGCGCCTGGCACCTTGTTTTCGACCGCTGTGCGGAGTGCTGTCTCCACGAATGGCCGGCACATCACGACAACGGCCGCTATCGCGGAAAACATCGGCACTGGAAGCGACGATGAACACGGTGCCTGGATCGCCCGGCATTTCGCGGGGCGCGCATGGCTCGCCGTCGAACTGCACAACGGCCCCGATGATGCGGCCGAAATCGCCGCATTGCACCGCCTCAGTGCACGACACGGTCTACCGCTGGTCACCGCCGGCGACGTGCATATGCATGTGCGCCGGCGGCGCGTGCTGCACGATGTGCTGACCGCAATCCGGCTGGGTTGCATGGTCGCCGAGGCGGGCCATGCCCTGTTTCCGAGTGGCGAACGCCATCTGCGCAGTCGCGAAATTCTGGCCGACTTGTATCCACCGGAACTGCTGGCCGAAAGCGTCCGCATCGCCAGGCGCTGCACGTTCCATCTCGACACGCTCACCTACGAATATCCGCATGAGCTGGTTCCGCACGGACAAACACCGATCGAACACCTGCACGCGCTGACCTTGTCAGGCGCGGCACAGCGCTGGCCCGGCGGCATTCCGGTTGCGGTGCGCGCACAGATCGAGCGCGAACTCGCGCTGATCGCCCGGCTCGAATACGAACACTTCTTCCTGACCGTTGAGGACATCGTCTCCTGGGCGCGTCGTCAGAATCCGCCGATTTTGTGCCAGGGTCGCGGCTCATCGGCCAATTCCGCAGTGTGCTACTGCCTCGGCATCACCGCGGTCGATCCCGAGCACGGCAATCTCCTGTTCGAGCGATTCCTGTCGATCGAACGCAACGAACCGCCCGATATCGATGTCGATTTTGAACACGAGCGCCGCGAAGAAGTTATCCAGTACATCTTCGGCAAGTACGGTCGCGACCGCACCGCACTCGCAGCGACTGTCATCCGCTACCGGCGCAAGAGCGCCGTGCGCGATGTCGGTCGCGCTCTCGGTCTCGGTGCCGATCAACTCGATGAGCTGAGTCGCATTTTCTCGTATGCACGAGCCGACGCACTCGACGACGCGCTGCGCGAACGCGGCTTCGATCCCGCAAGTCGCGTTATGCGGCAATTGGTCGTACTGGTCAGCGAGCTGATCGGTTTTCCGCGTCATCTCTCGCAGCACGTCGGCGGCTTCGTGATCTCGGAGCACCCATTGCACGCATTGGTGCCGGTCGAGAATGCCGCAATGGCCGATCGCACGGTGATCCAGTGGGACAAGGACGATCTCGAATCGATGCGTCTGCTCAAAGTCGATTGCCTCGCGCTCGGCATGCTGACCTGTCTGCGTAAATGCCTCGACCTGCTGCGCACCCACGCCGCTCTCGACTACGAGATCGCCACCCTGCCGCAGGACGATCCCGTAACTTATGCAATGATCCGCAAGGCCGATACGGTCGGCGTGTTCCAGATCGAATCGCGCGCGCAGATGTCGATGCTGCCGCGCCTGAAGCCGGAAACCTTCTACGATCTGGTGGTCGAGGTCGCGATCGTGCGACCGGGTCCGATCCAGGGCCAGATGGTGCATCCGTATCTGCGCCGCCGGCAGGGACTCGAACCGGTCGAATATCCGAAACCGGAAATCGAGCAGGTCCTTGGACGCACCTTCGGCGTGCCGATCTTCCAGGAACAGGTGATGCGTCTGGTCGAAGTCGCCGCCGATTTCACGCCGGGCGAAGCCGATCAGTTGCGCCGTGCAATGGCCGCCTGGAAACGCCGCGGCGGGCTCGAACCGTTTCGCGAACGCATCTTCGCCGGCATGCAAAGGAATGGCTATCCGCCCGCATTCGCCGAACAGATCTTCGAGCAGATCAAGGGCTTCGGCGACTACGGATTTCCCGAATCGCACTCGGCCAGTTTCGCCCTGCTCGCCTATGCCTCAGCCTGGCTCAAATGCCATCATCCGGCCGCTTTCGTGTGCGCACTGCTGAACTCGCAGCCGATGGGTTTCTACCAGCCCTCGCAATTGATCCAGGACGCGCAACGCCATGACGTGCAGGTATTGTCAGCGGATGTTTCAGTCAGCGACTTCGATTGCACGCTGGAGGACCCGGCCGCATCACCCGCGTTGCGACTCGGATTGCGGCAGATTCGCGGGCTTTCGAAAAGCTGCGCCGCGCGCGTGGTTGCCGCCCGCAGGAAGGCGCCATTTCGCGATGTCCCCGATCTGGTCCGGCGTGCCGGACTCGATGCCGGCGAACGCGCGCGTCTGGCCGATGCCGATGCACTGCACAGCCTGAGCGGCCATCGGCATCGCGCGCGCTGGGATAGCGCCGGTAGCGAACGCACATCGGCGTTGCTGGCCGGAGTTGCCGCGAGCGAACAACGCATTGCACTGCGCGTGCCTTCGGTGCGCGAGGAAGTGCTCACCGATTACGCGACGCAGGGGCTGTCGCTCAAGCAACATCCGCTCGCGCTCGTGCGCGCCGCGCTCGATCGACAGCACATGCTGCGCGCTTGCGATGCATGCCATCAACGCAATGCCGGAAAGCGCTTGCGCTGCGCGGGTCTCGTCACCGGACGCCAGCATCCGAGCACCGCCAAGGGCGTCATCTTCGTCACGATCGAGGACGAGACCGGCAACGTCAATGTCATCGTCTGGCGCACACTGGCCGAACGCCAGACGCGCGCCTTGCTCGAATCGACTCTGCTCGGCGTACAAGGCGTGCTCGAAGCGGCGGACGGCGTGCAACATCTGATCGCGCAGCGCCTGTTCGACTTGAGCCATCTGCTGCCCGAACTCGCGTTCGCGTCACGCGATTTTCGCTGACACGTCGCCCGACGAGGCCGATACCATCGCACGCAATACATCCAACGAAATGTCAAATGACGGGTGATTCCGAAAATACGACCCGGCGCCTTCCTTGTCCTCGGCCGAAGCCATCCCAACCTCAGTAATCCTGATACGACTTCTCTTCGATCAGGCTCGAACCGAGGCGCTCGTTCAACGTGCGCTTGATCGCGGCGCGTTCGTCGTTGCGTACGTAAACTGAACGCGCGAGTTCGATGAACTCGGTGTCGAATGCCTGCGCCTTTTCCTTGAGGCGGATGCGATCCTCGATATCCCAGAGCGCCTCGTTGACCGCCTTGAGCTGCGAGCGCCCGACCGATATATCGATGCGGGCGGCAGGGTCGTTCCTCCACACTTTCTCGAGCAGTTCGAGTTCGCGGCGAACATTCACGAGCTTGGCCGCATCGGAGATGCGCGCGGCCTTGATCTCGAGAATCGTGATCTTGTCGATCAACTCGCCATGCGAAACCGGAACCGAAATCTGGGTCATGCGGCGACGACCGACTCGAGACCAGCCACTGCGCCAAGTCCTGCCGGGAGCGAAACGATAGCTGACCTGGCAGATATTCCGGATGTTCGAAACACCGTCACGATCCGGTGTCGTCGCCGATTTTTGCGTCGCGGCGACCGCAGGCCTCGGCAAGCAGGAGATTCTGCTGCTCGATCAACACGCGCAGCTGTGCGGTTGCCTCGGCGGAATTCGTGTTCATCGTGCGCAACTCGTCGCGAACCGATCGAAGCAACGGTTTGATGCCGAACACCGAGAACGGCAGCACCACCCACAGGATGCCAACGAGGACGATGACGGCAAGGATCGACAAGAGAACATCGGGCGTCAGATACGGCGAAATTTGATAGTAGAGATAACGCATTGCTGCCACTCTCGGCGCCGCTGCCCGCGGCACGGCCATCGTACCGTGAGCCTTGTGCGAGCGCATCTGGCGTTTCCAAAGACCAAGTGACGGGCAACCTGGAAAGCCCACCACGTGCTGCTCGGTAACAGCGCTTTGATGCAGCAGGCGCAGATCGATGTTGCGCCTCTTCGCGACGAAGCCGAGAAGCTGCGTTCCGACGGCGCGAGAGTGATGCATCTTGCAGTGGATGGTCGACTGGCGGGCCTTCTGGCCGTGTCGGATCCGATCAAGGCCAGCACGCCCGACGCGATCAGGCAATTGCATATGGCGGGGATTTACCTAGTGATGGCGACCGGCGATGGATGGGCTACGGCTCGGCGCGCGGCTTGGAATCGACGAGGTCGTGAGCGAAGTCAAACCGGAAGACAAGGTCGCCATTGTTGCGAACCTACAGAGGCAGGGGCACAAGGTCGCAATGGCAGGAGACGGCATCAACGACGCGCCGGCGCTCGCTCGCGCCGATGTCGACATCGCCATGGGCACCGGTACCGACGTGGCAATAAACAGCGGTCACGTGACCTTGGTCAAGGGCGATCGCAACAGACCGTGCACAACATGCGCCAGAACCTGGGCTTCGCGCTGGTCTACAACGCGCTTGGTATCCCGATCGCAGCGGGCGTGCTATATCCGTTCACCGGCATTTTGTTGTCGCCGATCATCGCCGCGCTGGCGATGAGCTTCAGTTCAGTATCCGTCGTTGGCAATGCGTTGCGGCTGCGGACTCAGTCGTAGTGTGACGTTGCGGCAGTAGCGTCATCGCGGTGCAGAGAACCTGATATTGGGAGACCGCAATGCTCGATGGTGTGATGCTGCTTTGGTTTCTTCTGACGGCGCTTGCTGTGTTGTTCGTGGCGATCGATATCCGCGCCACGCCCGAATTGCCAGTGCTCAAATGGGGGTTCGTCCTCCTCACCGTGTACACGGGGCCGGTGGGCGCGTTCCTTTACGTCCTGGGCTGCCGCGAACCGCTACCGGGCCTGCACGAACGTTATATAGCGACGCGCTGGCGGCAGGTGCTCGGCTCGACCATGCACTGTGTGGCGGGAGACGGCATCGGCATCTTGGCGGGCGCCGTTGTCGCGAGTCTTATCCACCTGCCAAAATTCGGAGAGGTCTTACTGGAATACGTGCTGGGTTTCGGGTTCGGCTGGAGCATCTTCCAGTCGCTGTTCATGCGTGCCATGGCGGGCGGCTCATACACAAAGGCGCTATTAGGCACCTTTTTTCCCGAGTTGCTGTCGATGAATTGCCTGATGGCTGGCATGGTGCCGGTGATGACTGTGGCCATGGCCCACGTTCCCGCAAGTCACGATCCGTCGGCACCTGCATTCTGGTTCGTGATGTCAATGGCCCTGCTGGTCGGCTTAGTGACCGCCTATCCCATGAACTGGTGGCTGGTCTCACGCCATCTGAAGCACGGGATGATGACCGTGCGAGCGCCGCACGCTGACGCAGCGCACCAGCACAAGGCGTCACGTGCCGCCGAAGCTCACGGTCATCCTGACAGCGTCGCGTCGTCGGACCAGCGTCTGAAACCCGTTTCGCCCGCGATGATTGCCGGCATGATCGTTCTCTCCATCCTGATTTTTGGACTGGGAATCGCCATCGCCACGCGCTTCGGCGGGTTCTAGCGCTCGCTGCAAATGCCACACTCCGAGCCTTGCACAGCGGAAATTCGGCGCCCAGAAATTCCTACGGGACGAATTCTTGCTTACGAAAACGCCGCGATTTCCACAGCAGGTACACCGCCGGAATGACCAGCATGGTGAGGACCAACGCGCTTAACATGCCACCGACCATTGGCGCCGCAATACGCCGCATTACTTCCGAACCGGTGCCGCCGCCGAACATCACCGGCAGCAGGCCGGCGATGATCGCGGCCGCGGTCATCGAAATCGGTCGCAGGCGCAGCAATGCACCGTCGCGCACCGCAAGGCGCACACCCTCAATGCTCAACGGTTGATCCTGCACCTTGCAGCGTTCGATATAGGCGCCAACGGACTGGTTGAGATAAACCACCAGCACGACGCCGATTTCCACGGTGACGCCCGCCAGAGCGATGAATCCGACCGCGACAGCAACCGACAAGTTGTAGTCCAGCAGATACAGCAGCCAGGCGCCGCCAGCGAGGGCCAGCGGCAAGGTACCCATGATGATCGCCACCTGGGCAACACTGCGAAACGTCATGTACAGCAGCAGCGCAATCAATGCCAACGTGAGGGGAACAAGCGTTTGGAGATTTTTTTTCGCTTTCTGCATGTACTCGTACTGCCCGGACCAGGTCAGTGAATACCCGGAAGGCAGCTTGACCTTGGCAGCGACGACCTTCTGTGCTTCAGCCACGTATGATCCGACGTCGCGACCGGCGATATCGACGTACGTCCATCCACTCAGTTGCGCGGCCTCGCTCTTGATCATGGGAGGACCGTCTTCGATACGCACGTCGGCGACATCGCCCAGCTCGACATGATTGCCGCGAGCCGTGACGATGGGCAGTCGTCGCAAGGTCGCGACCGAGTCGCGCCAATCGCGCGGATAGCGCAGGTTGATCGGATAGCGCTCGAGTCCTTCCACCGTTTCCGTGACATTCATGCCGCCGATCGCCGTGCGCACGACATCCTGTACGTCACTGATGTTCAGACCGAGCCGGGCCGCCTTGCCGCGGTCGATATTGATCTTGAGGTAGCGGCCACCGGCAACGCGCTCCGAATAGACCGACGTTGTCCCTTGTACTTGCGGAAGGACTTTCTCAAGCTCGGCGCCGATCCGCTGGATCACTGCCAGCTCGGGGCCGCCGACCTTGATGCCGACCGGTGTCTTGATGCCGGTGGAGAGCATGTCGATGCGGGTCTTGATCGGCATCACCCAAGCGTTGGTCAGGCCCGGCAACTTGACCCGTTGCTCCAGCTCCCGTCGGATATCGCCGGCAGTGACCCCCGGACGCCACTGCGATTTCGGCTTCAACTGAACGACGGTTTCGACCATTGACAACGGTGCCGGATCGGTGGCGGTCTGCGCTCGGCCCATCTTTCCGAATGCGGAGGCCACCTCTGGGACGCTCATGATCAATTTGTCCGTTTGTTGCAATACTTGCAGCGCCTTGTCGGCCGAGATACCGGGTCGCGCCGACGGCATGTACATCAGATCGCCTTCATCCAACGGCGGCATGAACTCCGAGCCCAGCCGCATTGCCGGCCATACACTGATCAAGAGCACCAATGCGCTCGCCATCGCGACCAGCCACGGGTGACGAACGACACCATTGATCAGGGGGCGGTAGAGCGCCGTCAGCAGGCGGTTGATCGGGTTCGCATGCTCGGCCGTGATCCGTCCGCGGATGAAATACCCCATCAGCACCGGCACAAGCGTGATCGCCAAAATAGCCGCCGCCGCCATCGCATAGGTCTTGGTGAACGCAAGCGGCGTGAACATGCGACCCGATTGCCCGGTCAATGTGAATACCGGCATGAACGAAATCGCGATGATGACCAGCGAGAAAAAAATCGGTGGGCCCACCTCGACGGTTGCGTTGGTCACGATTCGCCATCGGTTGTCCGCCGTGATCACTTCGCGCTCCATGTGCTTGTGCAGGTTTTCGATCATGACAATGGCGCCATCGACCATGGCGCCGATTGCGATCGCGATGCCCCCCAGCGACATGATGTTCGCGTTCAATCCCTGCAGCCGCATCACGATAAAGGCCATCAGGATGCCGACCGGCAGGCTGACAATGGCGACGATCGCCGAACGGAAGTGGAACAGGAACGCGATACACACCAGCGTCACCACGAGGAATTCCTCGATGAGCTTCTCGCGCAAATTGCTGATCGCGGCAGCGATCAGCTGCGAACGATCGTACGTCGTTACGACCTGCACGCCCGGTGGCAGGTTGCCCTTCAATGTCGCCAATTTTGCCTTGACCCCGTCGATGACTGTTTGCGGGTTCTCGCCGTGACGCATCACGATGACGCCACCAACAACCTCGCCCTGGCCGTTCAGTTCAGTGATGCCGCGGCGGATCTGCGGTCCCAATCGAACCTCGGCCACGTCCTTGAGTTGCACGGGGGTGCCGTTCTTGTCCACCATCAGCGGCACCTGCAACAGATCCTTGATGCCGTGGATGTAGCCGCTGGCGCGGACCATGTATTCAGCCTCCGCCAGCTCAACGACGGCACCGCCGGTCTCGTGATTGCCGTTCTGGATCGCCATCTTCACTTGAGATAGCGTGATGTTGTACGCACGCAGCTTGTCCGGATCCACGACTACTTGGTACTGCCGCACCATGCCTCCGGCGGTCGCCACCTCTGCCACGCCGGGCACAGTCTGCAATTGGAACTTCAGGAACCAGTCCTGCAGGCTGGTGAGCTGGGCCAGATCGTGTTGGCCGGTCCTGTCGACCAGCGCATATTCGTACACCCAGCCGACGCCCGTGGCATCCGGGCCCAGGCTCGGATGCACGTCGGCCGGCAGATTGCCTGTGACCTGATTCAGGTATTCCAGAACTCGTGAGCGCGCCCAATAGAGATCTGTACCGTCCTTGAAGATGACGTACACATAGGAGTCACCAAAGAACGAATAGCCGCGCACGACAGTTGCGCCGGGTACGGCGAGCATGGCTGTCTCCATCGGATAGGTGATTTGGTCTTGCACGACCTGGGGTGCTTGCCCCGGATAGGGAGTTTTGATGATGACTTGCACATCCGACAAGTCGGGAATCGCGTCGACAGGCGTGTCCTTTAGCGCGTAGATGCCACCGGTGACGGCCAACGCCAGCGCCAGCAGCACGAAGGCGCGGTTGTTCAGCGACCAGCGGATAATCGCGGCAATCATGGGCGTTGCCCGTCATTGGCGTCGGGGCCGGGCATTCCAGACGCCGGCGTCGCTGCCATGGCCGTGCAGCCGGACTTGCCGGACCCCAGACGCAGCGCGGCGGCATCGACATTGGCTTCCGAATCGATCAGGAACTGTGCCGAAATCACCACCCGTTGGCCGGCTTGCAGGCCCTTGAGGATTTCGACTCGTTCGCCGGATGTTGCACCGGTTTCGACCGGACAAACGTCGAAGCGACCGTTGCCGAGCGCGACGACGACGCGTTCACTGCGGCCCGTGCGGATCACAGCCAGATCGGGGACGTAGACGGTATCGTGCGGCGCCGTATTGATAGCGACGTGCGCGTACATGTTCGGCTGTAGGCGCAGATCTTTGTTGGCAAAGCGCAACCGCACCTTGGCGGTGCGCGTCGCCATGCTGATGTCGGGATAGATGTAGTCAACCGTCCCTTGCCAGTGCTGACCGGGAAATGCATCGAACTCAGCGACGGCCTCCTGTCCCAGGCGCAACAACGCGGCCTGGCTTTCGTCGATTTCCACAAGAATCCACACCGTGTGCAAATCGGCCAGCTTCATTACCGGCATGGAGGGCGTGACGTAAGCGCCCGCGCTGATACTCAGGCTCGTTACAACACCGTCTGCATCGGCGCGTCGCGCCACGCGATCGCTCACTTTGCGCGTTCGCGTTGTCTGCTCGATCTGCGCAGACGTAAACCCCAGTGAGCGCATCCGCTCTCGCGAGCCGGCAATCAGCGATTCTCTGCCGCTCGCCAGCGCCGTCAGGTATTCGCGCTCGGCCGTGGCCAGCTTCGGCGAGAACAACTCATAAAGCAGTTGTCCGGAGTGCACGGCATCACCCACGCTCTTGACTGCCAGCTTTTCCACCCAACCGTCGCTGCGCGTGTTGACGCTTACGGCAGTGTCTTCGTCGTAGCCGACGTAGCCTACGGCCTCGAGGCGATTCGACAGCGCACCGTACTGGACCTCGGCCGTGCGCACCCCCAGATTGTTGACGACCGCCGGATCGATCTTCACATCGCTGGCCTCACCACTGTTGCCATCGCTGGCGTACACGGGGACCAAGTCCATGCCCATGGGCGACTTGCCGGATTTGTCGCTGCGAAAAGTGGGGTCCATCGGTGCCTGCCAGTAGAGCACCTTGCGTTTGTCGGGCGTGGTGGACGCCGCGGAACGCGCGTCTGCATTAGTCACCGTGTTCGCCCGCTTGCCACCGACGTATCCGGCAACTGCTGCGAGCAGCAGCACAAGGATGGCGAAAAAAACAAGGACGGGCTTTTTCATGGCGTCGATTCCTGATGCGTTCCTGCTTCGTCGGGCGGCGACAGAACACCACCGGCCTGGTAGTTGAGATAGGCCACTTGGGTGAAAAAGTCGGCACGCGCTCGCGCCAGTTCCAATTTGGACGACAGATATTGCTGCTCAGCCGTGATCAACTTGAGGAAGTCGCTGCCGCCGGCACTGTAGTCGGCCTCCGCTGCTTGCAGACTGAGTTTCGCCAACGGCAGAAGTTGGGTTGCATACAGTCGAATCGTTTCATTCGCCTGAATTGCGGTTGCGTACGCCTGATCCAGATCACTCAGTAGTTGAATACGCGAGTCCGCCAATTTTGCTTCGGCCTCGCGCAGGTGCGCGCGCGCCGCGTCGACCTCGCCGCGATGATTGGCGCCGAACGGGATATTGACGCTGACGCCCACGGTCAGCCGTTTGGCCGGCAGGTCCATCAGACTGTTGTAGCCGATCATCATGTTGAACTGCGGATATTCGTTCTTGTGCGCCAAGTCCACCTGGTCTCGGCTGGCGACGACCCGTGAATTCAGACCTTGCAACAGCGGGTGGTTAGCCAGCGCGCTTTCGCGCAAGACGTCAATTTTTGGCAGCGGAATTTCTGCCGGAAGATCTTCCGGCGGTGGTACCGGTGTGGCGGGATCCAGATTCTGCAGGGCATCGATTCTCGCCTGCACCGTGCGTTGCAGGCGCTTGAGTTCCAGGGTCTGGTTGCCCAAGCGGGTCAGCTCCACTTCCGCCTGCAGAATGTCCTGTTGAGGCGACTGCCCGGAGGCGTACGCGGTTTCCGCAACGGTGCGCAGTCGCGTAACCAGGATGACGTTCTCGGCGTTGACGGCCAGTGCGCGATGCACGTAGTACCATTGCGCGTAGTCCGCCAGGGTGCGGGCGGCCAGTCGCAATCGTAGGTCAGCCAGTTGCTTGGCCGCAGAGTCCGCTTCGGATTCGGCTGCGTTGCTGCGCAGACTGAGCGTTCCAGGCCACGGAAGCTTTTGGCTGATCTGCAAGTTCTGCTTGAGTCCCTGGCGCGGACCACCGGCGGTATTGGGCGCTAACGCGTAACTCACCATAGGATCGTCCAGTGCGCCGGCCGACTCGATCTGTGCGTTGGCAGCGTCGCTCGCCGCACGCATTGCCGCAACGCTCTGGTTTTCCTGCAACACAGTGAGAACGAGATGCCCTGCAGAGAGTCGTGCGTCGGAATTTTGAGGCTGCTCGAATGGCGGGGTCGGCAGATGACGCCCGTTGTCCGCGATCAGCTTCGAATCGGACAATTTTGGAAAACGAAAAGCGCGGGGTTCGTTGGCAATGAAGGAGGCGTCGGGCGCTTTGAACAGAGGGACATGTGCGTCCGCGACACTCTTGTCGGTCTCTGGCTGCGGCGCATCGAGCACCTGTGCGATTGCTCGGTCCGGCCAGGATGTGCTGATCAAGCAAGATGCGGCAAGCAGCCAGCAGCAAATCGGCATGCACGAGGCACACCGGCAAGTTGCCAGACGATGAGATAGTTTGGGCATGGAGCCTCCGACGATGGCTAAGGTTGCCGCGCAGCGCGCGGCGCCAACAACGCCTTTGTCGAAGCTCAAATCTGGAAGGTGCAGTGCCGGATGGTCAGAGGGGGGCCGGCCGCGCGCACATCAACGTCGCAAGAGACGGGGCCAATGCGCGCAGCAGCTACGGCGCTGGTCTCGCACAGCCAGGTGGCCATCGGCAAATGGGCGGCCGGTACCGTAAGCGCAGCACCGCGATCTGCAGACGTCGTCTGAATCGGATGACAGTGTTGCTCGCAGCGAGCCCGATCGCCCGCTTGATGCGAATGGCATTTCGACGGGTCCGTCACCATTGCCATCGCGGCAGCAGGGCTCGACATCGGGCAAACGTACGTGGCCATTGCGAGCTGCTGAAATAGCAGACCTAGCAACGCGACGAGCGCGATACGGCGGCTTAGGCGATGGCGACGGAACGGCATGTTCTTGCAACTCGCAATTTCCAAATGTGCGAAGCCGCGCCGCGGGCACGGTCCCACACGCCGGTATTGTACGTTGAAACCTCGTTCGGAAGATCGGCAATGCGAAGGCTGTCCAGCACCTCGCACGCATAGTCGCCTCCGCCCTGCAGCAGATCACCGACAGGCTCGCCGGGCTTCGGAATACCGGACGCTGCCGTTTCGTCAGATGCGTGCGCGTCGTGTGCGAGTTGCCCGCAGGCGACGCACTCGTACGAGCAGCCCTTGACGGTAAACACGGTCGTGATCGGATTACGCCATCATCCGTTGAACGACAGCAGGCCCTCGCAGTCTCGGTGGCGCATCACCCTCTCGACCACCAGCTCCGGGCGAAGGTCGACGCAATCGGGCGCCGACGGCACGAACGTGTGCGGATTCACATGGGCCGCGTCTTTCTCCTTCCGGGTCAGGTTCGGAATGCCATATGGCGACCTGCCGTCGGGCAAAGCCGTCAGCAGATCATGCGGCGGCGGCGCGGTGCTGTCGCCATGGAACACGAAATCCGGCTGCGGATAGAGGATCAATCCGCGATGGAAATAGTTCGACGAAAGCCCGCCCATGACCACGGGAACGTCAGCATGAATCTCCTTGACCAGCCGGGCGACTTCCAGCAATCCATGACAGTGTGGCATCCAGCGCAGGTCAATGCCGACGGCCCTTTGCTTCATTTTCGATAGGAGGCGCCGAACGTCGAATCGACGGCTGTTGATTCATGCGCAGCGCCAGATTGAAGATGCGTACGCTCATGCCGCGCCGCTGCCTGCAGATAGGTCGCAATCGTGAGGAATCCCAGCGGGTACATCTAGAAAGCCGTCGATGAAGGGATCACGTCACTGACCGGACCGTAGAGGATCGCGCGATCGCGAAAGTCGTAGACTGTGGGCGGATGAAGCAGGACGAGATCAATCTCGTGCGCATTGCTCATGGTATAAATCCACTCGGTGGTGATCGGATATCGAAGGTGTCGGGTGGAGACCAACGGACGCTGGATCGACGAGCTCTTCGCTGCAATCGACCGCAAGGATCATCAGGCGTTCGCAGCGTTCCTCGCACCCGGCGCGTGCTTTCGTTTCGGCAACCATCCGCCTGTTCGCGGGCGGGCCGCGATCGCCGAGGCAACCGCGCAATTCTTCGCAGCGGTACGCGCTCTAAACCATCGGATCGAGGAACGCTGGCTGCTGCCCGATACCGCGATCGTCACTGGAGCCGTGACCTATACCCGTCATGACGGAAGCACGCTCGATGTTCCGTTCGCCAACGTGCTCCGGTTCGGCGAGAACGCCGTCGACGATTACCGGGTGTTCGTCGACGACTCGGCGCTGCTTTCTCCGTGATGTCGTGCGGGACGCAGGCCATCTCAACGGACGAACAGGCCGATTGCGATCAACAGGAGGCTTGCGTGGATGAACGCGACGTTCAAGCCCATGTCGACGACGAGCTTCGGCAGATCGTCGGCGTGCGCGTGGACCCGACGCGCCAGCAACACGCCCATCGGCAAGGTCAGCAGACCAAGTAGCGTCCACACAGGCAGCGCCCTGGCGGCGACTGCGATTGTCAGTGCTGCGAACGCTCCCACGACGAGCGCTGCGAACAAGACAGCGCTCCACTGCCGTCCCAGCACGACCGGAAGATTTCTGCGCCCGACCTTCCGGTCCGCGTCCACATCGGGAAATTGGTTGAGCAGCAACAACCCGCTGACGAAGCACAAGGGCGGCACCGAGGCGGCGAACGCGATCCACGAATACTCGCCGCTGAGCGCGAATGCAGTGCCCATGACCATCAACGGTCCGAATCCGAGTCCGGGCGCCAGCAGGCACAGGAGCGCGTGCCGCGTCACGAATGGCGTATAGGCGACGACCAGCAGCAGTCCGGCAAGGCCGATCGGCAGCAGGGCGACACCTCTTTCGTACGCGAAATAAAGCCCGATAAGTGCCATGAGCGCGAGGCACAGAAGACCCCAAGCCCCCGCCGCTGCTGCTGCCTCGGGATGAGCGGGAAGGCTGCCGCTGCCGCCGCTGAACGGTGTGCGGATGGTGAGGAAGTCGAGACCCGAGCGGAAGTCGTCGTACTCGTTGAGAAGATTCACGCTGGCGTGCGCGAGCAGCGCGCCGATCAATACCAGCAGGCAGTCAATCATCGACACATGTCCGCTGGTGCGGCTCGCTGCCCCGATGCCGAGCAAGACGCAAACCGGCGTAAGGCTCAGGAAATTGGGCCGCACGGCCTGCACGACAGGGCCAATGATTGCGCGTTCCATCAAGTGCTCCCGGCTCGATTCCCGCGGTTCCCGACGGATGCCGGATGTGGCACGCGCGCCTGGCGCGTCGCGTCAACTGCATACCGCAGCGACAAGATTCGCGCTAGCGCGTGAAAACGTCCGGGGCGTGAAGTCCTGGCACCGCGCGTTCTCCGCACGGGGCATTGTCAAACCAACGGTGCAAAACCGCAATCTGCGGACGCAGGCCCCGTGAATGACCGGTCCGTTTCGCCACTTTAACAGCTCGCCGGACGTGATTCGCGCAGCCGTGCTGCTCTACCTGAAGTATCCACTGTCGCTACGCAACGCGGAGGATCTGCTCACTGCCGCACTGCGCTTGCGCGCGGCTGCCCCAGTTGGATTGACGGTGTCGTCCAGGCTGCATGGCGGACTGGTGCGCGGTGCGGTAAAACGTGCTCGCCCTTCACGACCGTGTGGCACTTTGCATTGAGGCCGCCGCAGGTTCCGCAGGATTTGAAATGACAGTCGCTGTCATACCAGCAGCCAACGGGTCTGCTGGTGACGACAGCGGCTCCGAATCCAATGCGTGCGCACTGGCGCCCGTTGCGCTAATCGCACCCAACTGAACGTCGGGCTTACGTTCGCCAGCAGATTGTTGCCCGTCGAGTAATCGACGTCTCCGATTCCGCGAGCGATGCTTTCAAGGATGGCGCGCGACTGCGCGACGCGGGCTGTGGCGGCCTTCAGCTCCTGGTTGGCATCACCGGCTCACGGGACCTCGAAGCCGTTCCCGAAGATCTCGTCCGGCACCACGACGTTGATTGTGCCCGTCCCGAGGTTCGAATTCGTTTCGCCGTCCCACGCTGCGAACGTGAAGGTATCCGCCCCGTCGAATCCCGCGTCGGGGTAGTACGTCGCGGTGGTGCCCGAGAGTCCGACGGTGCCGTGCGCGGGCTGCGAGACGATGCGTAGCGTCAGCGGATCGCCGTCGACGTCTGTCGCCACGAGCGCCATCGAGACCGGCGTCCCGTTCGAAGCCACCATCACATCGTTCACGACGGCCGCGTGATTCGAATTGCCGTCATCGCTGTTCGGGCCGTTGTGGCAGGCGTAGCAGCCAATCTGGAAGCCCGCCCAGAACGTGCGTGATCCAAATCCGGTGTTGAGCGTGCGATCCGCTTGACTGTACGAAAGCACGGTGCCCCTATAGTCGCTGCCATGACACGCGCGACACGCCAGGCGACCGTTGCCCTCGGCGGCGTCACCGTGACGGCTCACCCAGCTTTGCCCGACCGGATGCATGCCGTGCGGGCCGCCGGCAACCGTGTTCGGCGTCGTCCCATGGCAGGTCGCACACTCGACCAGTGTGCCGGCATGGCCCTGCAGCGCGATGCTTTGCAGATTGTCGTTGACGTGCGAGCTTGGAAACTCGGCATGGGTCGAGCCGTGGCACGCCTCGCACTGCAGGCCGCCATGGCTGGCGGAGAACCGGTAAAGCGAGAAGCCCTGCTCCGGCACGTCGGGCGTCGTCGCGAACGTCGTATCGACCGCGACGCGTCGCTCGCCGTTGGTGTCGTAGACGTTCGTGTAGCGGATCTCGCCGTTATTGTTCAGCGCCGTGCCGGTATGGCAGTTCTGGCACGTCGGCTCGTCGAGCCAGCCGGTGCGGCCCTGTGCACCGACGCGACTCATCCCGCCATGGCAGCTCTGGCACTGCATTTGGAGCGTGCCATCAGTCGCGACCGCGTTGCCCATGATGCCGCGCAGGAATTTGGTAGTCGGACCCGCATGGCAGGTATAGCAGGCCGACCGGTTGTTCTCGTTGTCGAGCGACATGCCGGTCGCGGGATCGATCACGTTCGCGTGCAGACGGTGCATCGACGTCGTCAGCTGCGCGACGCCGGGAACGCCGATGGTGCCGAGCGCATTTGACGCATGACAGACCCCGCAGAGGACCGGCTTGCCCAGCTGCGTGACGGTCGCGTAGAGGCCGGCCGGGTCGTAGCCGGCTGCGACGAGCTCGCCGGCGTAGTCCGGATTGCCGCTCTCCCGATCGTCGTGCCGCAGGATCGCGTTGAGCCGGTAATCACGCTCGGGGTCGGGGTCGTTGACCCAGCCCTCCGCCGGCTCCGCAGCGGGCGCGCTGTTCGATGCGTGGCATGTCTTGCAGGTGATCTCGTCCGAGACCGGCAGCACGACGTCGCTGATTGCGAGCACCGCGCCGTTGGCGTCGTGTGCGGTGACGCGAAACAGCGGATACGTGTTCTTGTGGCCGGCGTCGTCGTACGGCGTCGCCGGAATTCCCTCGCCAGTCCACGCGCCGGTGGTCGCGTCAAACGTCAGCGGCTGCGGTGCGTTGGTAATACCCGGCATCGAAATGCCCGTGAGGCCGGTATCGGGCGGCAGCGGATCGACGAGACCGAACAGCGACTGCGCATAGCTCCAGAAGTCGGTCTTGCCGATAGACGTCGAATTGATCGATCCGGTGGGGTCGGCGACCGCCTCGAACGTTACATTGACGCCGGAGGCGGGCGTCATCAAATGACCGGTCGGATCCATGACCTGCGCCTCGATCGTGTTGGACGGCGGCAGGATCGACATGACCGAATAGTCGGAACCCATGCACTGCATGCCGAGATTGTTCCAGCCGACGACGGTCCAGTCGCCGTTCGCAGCGTGCGCGCCGGTAGCCGCTGCAAGACCGATGCAGGCAAGCAGAACGGCACGCTCAGCTGGCAGCGCCATGTGGGTTCCTCCCGTCGACGGACGTGTCGCCGCATCTTAGCAGCGTATAGAAGCAGCCGGATGTGATCTGGATCGCGTAGCCGAATCCGACTTTATGAATACCCCTGCGAGTCGAATCACGCCTTGAGCATCATTCGCGGACGAGTCGCGCACACGCGTGCGCAACGTGACCACCTTCACGGCATCGGCGCCAAAAAAACAAGTATGCTCGCGCAGGGGTTCGTTGGTACTTTCGAGCGGAGGAGCCATGATCACACTGACCGTCAACGGCGTCGACCATCAGGTCGACGTTGATTTTTCCACCCCGCTGCTCTGGGTCCTCCGCGACCACCTCGGGCTGACCGGTACGAAATACGGGTGCGGCATCGAGGTCTGCGGCGCGTGCACGGTGCTCGTCGACAACGAGTACGAGCGCTCGTGCGACATGGACGTCGGAGAAGCCCAGGGCCGCCAGATCACGACCGTCGAAGGGCTGGCTGCGATCATGCCGCCACTCCAGCAGGCCTGGATCGCGCACCAAGTGCCGCAATGCGGCTACTGCCAGTCGGGCATGCTGATGGCCGCCGCCGCGCTGTTGCGCCAGAACAGCAGTCCGAGCGACGCCGACATCGACGAGTCGATGGACAACATCTGCGCCTGCGGCACGTACCAGCGCATTCGGGCCGCCATCCATACTGCCGCCGATGCGTTGAGGAACGCGCCATGACCCGGCCCGAGCGCGAGCTCGTCTCGAGCGGAGTCTCGCGGCGGCGTTTTCTCGTGTCCAGCGCCGCCGCAGGCGGCATGATGATCGGCTTCTCGCTCCCGCTGGTAGGTCGCCTCGCACGCGCCGCCGGGGTGGCACCGCAACCAGCGGACGCGGTCGTCAATTCGTGGATCCTGATCGGCAGCGACAACAGCATCACGATCTACGTCGGCAGCCAGGAGATGGGCCAGGGCGTGATCTCGGCCCTGCCGCAGATCGTCGCCGAGGATCTGATGGTCGACTGGACCCAGGTCACCGGCGTGGTCGCACCGCCCGATCCGGCGTTCGTCAATCCCGGCAGCGGCGCGCAGCTGACCGGCGGCAGCATGAGCGTGCGCGGCTTCTACGACGCGCTGCGCACGGCCGGTGCCGCGGCGCGCGACATGCTGATCGCGGAGGCCGCGAGCGTCTGGGGCGTAGACCCCAACGTCTGCCTCGCGATCGGCAACGGCACCGTCGTCAACACGCAGAATAATGCAGTGCTCACATATGGCGAGCTCGCCGCGGGCGCCGCGCTCCGCACGCCGCCCACCAATCCGGCGTTGACGCCGGACTCCGATCTGCGCCTGATAGGCACGCCGGTGCCGCGCCCCGACATTCCGTCGAAATGCGACGGCACCGCGATCTTCGGGATCGACGTGACCATTCCGGGCATGGCGTATGCGGTGATCAAGCACTGCCCGACGCTCGGCGGAACCGTCGCCAGCCCTCCGTCGACGCCGCCGGGCGCAATTGCCGTAGTCGCGCTCGATAACGCGGTCGCGGTCGTCGCGAGCGACACGTACGCGGCCATGCAGATTGCGCAGGAGCTCAACGTCAACTGGTCGATTCCGGCGTCGTCGGCCGACCTCGACAACGCGGTGATCGCGGCGCAGGCGCGTGAACTGATCTTCTCGTCGACGACCGCAGTCGCAGAGACCGACGGCAACGTCGCCGCGGCGCTCGCCGACGCGGCGCAGCAGGTCGATCTCTACTACGACGTGCCGTACCTCGCGCACGCGACGCTGGAATCGATGAACTGCACCGCATCGGTGACCATGGCCGGTTGCGAGATCTGGGTGCCGACGCAGGCTCCGGGATTCGTGCAGGCCACGGCCGCGGCGTTGACCGGGCTCCCGCTCGAACAGATCAGTGTGCATTGCACGTTCATGGGCGGCGGTCTCGGCCGCAAGTTCGAGCTCGATTACGTGTCGCAGGCGGTGCGCGTGTCGATGGCGATCGGACAGCCGGTCAAGCTGACCTGGCCGCGCGAGCAGGATTTCACCAACGATCAGTACCGACCGATGGCTCTGGTGCGCGTGCGCGCGGGTCTGGACGCCGCCGGCAACGTCGTCGCCTGGTGGTATCGCAACGTCTCGCCGTCGATCCTGTTCCAGCGCGGCTGGATCGGTCCGAACGACGTCGACTCACAGGCGGTCGACGGCGCGATCGAGCAGGCCTACGCGTTCGGCACGCGGCAAGTCGAGTACACGCGTCACACGGCCGGCGTGCCGGTCGGTTTCTGGCGGTCGGTCGGGAATTCGATCAACGCATTCATGGTGGAGAGCGCGCTCGACGAGCTCGCGCTGCTGGCCGGCGCCGATCCGGTCGACTTTCGTCGCCAGCTGCTGGCCAACGACGCGCGCTCGCTCGCGGTGCTGAACGCGGCGGCGGCACTCGGCGGCTGGGGCACCGCGCTGCCGAGCGGCCACGCGCGTGGTATCGCATTCCACGCCGCCTTTGGCAGCATCGTCGCGCAGGTCGTCGAGATCTCCGGCGCGACGCCGCTGCAGATCAAGGTGCACAGCGTCGCTTGCGTGATCGACTGCGGCCGCGTCATCAATCCGGACACGGTCGAGGCGCAGATGCAAGGCGCTATCGCGCAGGGCATGTCGGCGGCGCTCTGGGGTCAGATGAATTTCGCGGCCGGCGCGGTATCGCCGCGCAATTACAATCATTACAAGATGCTGCGCATGCGTGACATGCCCGTCGTCACCGTGCAGGTGATCCAGGGCGGACCGCCGATCGGCGGCGTCGGCGAGCCCGGCGTGCCGCCGATCGCGCCGGCGATCGCGAACGCGTACGCGGCGTTGACCGGGACGCGGCTGCGCACGTTACCATTGACCGGACCGCAGTCGACGCCACCGACGCCGCCGACCGACGACATCTTCGCGGACGGCTTCGACTAATCGCGACGCGTGCGCGCCGCAGTACGTCGGCGCGCAACGGCAAGGCGATTGCCAAAGCCGAAAACGTTTCCGAGCGGTTGCGTGGCGCGGCTACTTCGAGGCTCTCTCCTGGCCCCGATCTCATGCAACGTATCGTCGAAGGACGCCAGCCGGTCGGGATGACAGTCCGGCAACTCCTCGATCCGCCACCTGTGGACTCGGGTGAGCAGCGCCGCCACTTCGGACTGAGTCCTGCCTGAGTCTGCGCGATCGGCACGCAGCCGAAAAGCTCGCAGTTCGCCAGCCGATCGGCAGCCAACGACTCCGGACTCCCACGAAACGCCCGCAGAGACGCAGCGCCAGCTCGACGGATCGGGCAAGAATGACGCCCACCGCAGTCAGCCCCAGAAACGAAAAAGCGCGCTACGGGGCGCGCTTCCTGGCTTTCACGGAAATCCGCACTAACACGTCCAGACTGCGTGGCGGAGAGGGTGGGATTCGAACCCACGGTACGGAAGAACCGTACACCGGATTTCGAATCCGGCGCATTCGACCACTCTGCCACCTCTCCGCGGCGAGGGCGCGGATGATACGGACCGCCGCGCGATGAGACAACCGCGGCAGTCTTTATCCGGTTCCGCCGCTGCCTTGCCCGGCACAGAAGTGTTGCCGAACTTCAGTGGCTTCCGGCATCCAGCTTTGCAGCTGCCTTATGCGTGTCGCGTCGGCCGGATGCGTCGACATGAACTCGGCCGGTTTCCGGCCGCCAGTCGCGGACATGCGCTGCCACAGTTTCGGCGCCTCGGTCGGATCGAAGCAGGCCGCCGCGGCAAGCATGAGCCCGACATGATCGGCTTCCGATTCATCACGGCGTGAAAACGGCAGCAGAACCCCATACTGTGCGCCTGCGCCAAGCGCGGCCATCATCATGTTCTGCTGCTGCGGATCCATGTCGCTCATCGACATGCCAGCGGCCAGCGTGCCGAGCTGCACCAGTTTCTGCTGCGCCATGCGTTCGCCACCATGACGCAGCAGCGCGTGTGCCATCTCGTGGCCCATCACCACGGCGAGGCCGTCTGCTGTCTTCGCGACCGGGATGATGCCGGTATAGACGGCGATCTTGCCACCGGGCAGACAGAACGCATTGACCTGATCTGACTGGATCACGCTCACATCCCAATGGTATGAACTCCAGTCCGTATCGTCCGGGGTGCCCTGGGTGCTCGCGAAGTATTTCTCAACCTTCGGCGCCACGGCGATCAGGCGGGTGGCGATCCCGCGAATCTCCTTCGGCACCGGCCCGCTTGAAACCACCTGCGATTGCGACAGGATTTCGCGGTACGACTGCAAGCCGAGCGCGGCCTCCTGGGCCGGTGTCGTGTCGATCAACTGCTTGCGCCCGGTATAGGCGGTCACGCCCTGATGGCTGATGTAGTAGTAACCGAAATACACGACGAAGGCGAGGATCGGCCATAGCTTCAAGCCGCGTCGTGTGCCGCCTGCGGCGGTCGAATTGCCAAACAGCCCCATCGCTCTCTCCCGTGAAGTCTTTCGAGTGACAGCATACTGCGCCGGACGCAGAAACCGTCGCGACGACGGCGTTTCTCTCTCGCGCTGGAATTCACAAATCGCGCGCGACCCTGAATCCGACCCGTGCACTGCGCGCGTTGCTGGCTGCCGCAAGACGAAAGGCCGAGCGCACCTGATCGGGATCGCTACCCCACGAACCACCACGGATCACGTGGATGCCGCAGCCGGGATTGACCCATGCCGCACTGTTGTGTGGTGCTCGCACGTAATTGTCGTGCCAGCAATCCTCCACCCATTCGGAGACATTTCCATTCATGTCGTACAGGCCGAACGCGTTGTTCGGGAACGACTCGACCGGCGCCGGCCCCCAGTAGCCATCGCTGTAACCCGGAAACGCGCGCGACCAGCTGCGTTTCGACTCGGAGCGGTCGCCTTCACCGGTAATGTTGTCCAACGGGTGATCCGGAGTACCTGTTCCCCACGGATATCGAGTCGCCGAGCGCGCGCGAAGTGCGTATTCAAATTCCGCCTCGCTCGGCAACCGGTAGGGCTTGCCGGTATGGCGGGACAACCAAGCCAGATAAGCTTGGGCGTCGTTCCAGGACACATTGATCACCGGCAATTTGGCCGCAGCGGCATTGCCATGATAGTCATCGCGCCACGTTATGCCCCGGCGATTGATCATGCGACCGGTCTTTTCGTCGTAGACGCTGCTGCTGCCGATTTTTTCGGCATCGGTTCGATAGCCGCTCGCGCTCACGAAATCGCGAAATTCGCCGACGGTCACCTCAGTCTGCCCGAGCGCGAACCCGTTGGTTATGCGCACCTCGCGTTGCGGTTCTTCGTTGTCGGCGTGACCCGCCTGGTCCGACGGCGCACCCATCATGAAACTGCCGGTCGGAATCACTACCAGCGGCGGCGCGGCCCCGCTCAGATCCAGCAGGCGATCGCGAATGACCTGACCCGGACTCAGGCTCGCATAGACGCGCGCATTGTGCAGGCGCTGGTTGAACGCATCGAGACCCTCCAGATCCGGACTGATCGCCTGTGCACGACGACCGAGCTGCTCGGCCATGTCGGCGTTGCCGGAATCGAGCGCCGAGCGCGCCTGCGACAACACCGATTCGGCACGTTGGCGGCGTATGCCTTCCACGCGTGCGCGCGTGTCGAGCAACGCGCGCGATCCCGGATGTATCTTTGATGCATCGGCCAGTATCGCGTCGGCGCCCGCGAAATCATCCTGCGCCGCCGCCGCGAGCGCGCGATCGAGATAACCGCGCTCGATTTCGCCCAGCCCGGCGTCGGCCAGTCGATTGCCGGGGTCGAGCGACAGCACCTTGCGGTAAATCGTCAGCGCGTTGGGATCGCTGGGCGGAATGGCATGGCCCGCATGCAGCAATTCGGCCGCCTGCGCCAGCAATGGCAATACCTGTTGCTGCGTTTTCAGTCGGGCCTGCAACGACGCCAGTTCGTCCTCTGAATGCGGCAGCGTGGCGAACAAGTCGGCGTATCGCTTCGCCTCGGCCTCGTCGCCACGCTCGAGCGCGGCGATGGCCCAATCGCGCACGGCACCGCCGATTCGCTTGAGTCCGGCCAGCGCAACGGCGTTGTTCGCGTCCGCCTTGAGTGCCTCGTTGTACAGCGCGATGGCGTTGCTGCGGTCCGGTTCGACTATGTTTCCCTGCTGCTCGGCGAGTTCGGCTTTCTTGAGCAACGCCGCAGTCGCCTTGGATGTGGGCAACGGCGGCCCCATGGCGATTGCGTCGGCGAGCGAAGTTCCGGTCTCATGCCCGGGCGTGACGGGCACGCTTGCCGGCTCACCGCTGCGCACCGCAGCCCAAGGCGCCGGAGAGGTCTGATCCGCGACCGATTGCGCAATCTGTGGTCGCGGCGGCGCCTCGATATGCAATGCTCCCGGGAAAAATCGATAGGCCAGTGCGAAGGCGAGCAGCATGATGCCGACGGTTCCGCCGACTGCATTCTTGCTGCGAACATTTTCGGTGCCGGGCATGGCGAATCAGGCAGGATCGAACGATGACAGCGGTGCAATCGCACCTTAGGTTAGCATTCGGCAAGCCGCAACCTTCTTGTTCCACATCATTTATTCAACCCTCACAAAGGAGTCGTCTTGACCGAATGGATTGACCGCAACGAGCCGCTGCAACGTCTGCTCGAAAACCCGCCGGCATCGCTGCATCTCGACACCGAGTTCATGCGAACCGATACGTTGCTGCCGCAACTTGCGTTGCTGCAACTGGCCATCGACGGGCGCGTTGGGCTGATCGACCCGCTGACCGATATCGATCTGGCTCCGCTCGGGCGCCTGCTCGCCGATTCCGCACATTGTTGCGTCATGCACAGTGCCGGCGAGGACCTTGAAGCGCTTGCCGCGATTCTCCCGGATGGGCCCGCACGTCTGTTCGACACGCAAATCGCGGCCGCGTTCGCGGGCCTTGGCCCGGGTCTTGGCTATCAGAAACTCGTGCAGCAATTGGCCGGTATCGAACTGGCCAAGGGCGAAACCCGCTCGAATTGGCTGCGCCGACCGCTGACGCCGAACCAGATCGAGTACGCCGCGCAGGACGTCATTTATCTGCCCGATCTTCATGACCGGCTGTGCGCGCTGCTCGCGCAACGTGGCTACAGCGACTGGCTGGCCGAGGATTGTGCGCGCATGGTCCGGCGCGCCGCCCAACGCGCGCCGGACCCCGAACCGCAAGTCGCGTTCAGCAGCGCAGCAAACTGGCCGCGCGACCGCCAGGCACTGCTGCGCCGCTTGTTGCGTTGGCGCGAGGCTACCGCCCGCACGCTCAATCGCCCGAGACCGTGGGTGCTCGACGACGCGCGCGCACTTGCGCTCACCGCCAATCCGCCGGCCGACGCCAATGCCCTGTTCGAGTGCGTAAAGGGTCTGCGGGCAATGCGTGGTCAGCAACGAGCCGAATTGCTCGATCGGCTGCATGCCCCGCTCGCACCGGACGAGCTCGAATTCATGCCGATCCCGCGTTCGCCTGGCGCTTCGGACAAGAAGGTGCTGGCAGCGCTCCGTGAAATCGTCGATGCGCACGCGATGGAACTGGATCTGCCGCCGGGCCTGCTCTGCGCGCGCCGGCACATTGAAACGCTGCTGGTGACCGGCTGCTGGCCGGCAGCCCTGGAGGGCTGGCGGCGCGAGGTGCTGCACGAAGGCCTGATGACACGACTTGCGGATTTCATGCCGCATGGAAGCGATGCATGAACCTTGCGGCCGCTGACCCACGTCCCCGGCGCGGCCCCTGATAACATCGCGTGGTCGTCGGGCTTGGCCCATGTCAACGCCCGCGATATCATGCGCGCCCCGCGCAATGCGCGGTGTCGATCACGTGGGGCGGTAGCTCAGCTGGGAGAGCGCTGCGTTCGCAATGCAGAGGTCGGGAGTTCGATCCTCCTCCGCTCCACCAAATCACCATCCCGCAGTATCACGCAACATCCTTCAAACCGCCGCTATGGCGCGGTTTCTCTTTGGTCCAACGTCACCGTGCCGATCACAACTGCAGCGCCGTGACCCGAAGCCAATCGGTCAGGTCAGCGCATCCGCAGTTGCGGTGACTTGTGGGATGGGCTTGGATTCATTGAAGTGGCTAGACTCGCGGCTCACCCCGCGCACCGCGCCACGGGCACTCGTGAGGAGTCGAGCATGTTGTCTATCCGCAATCTGTCCAAGACCTACGCCAATGGCGTACGCGCGCTGCGTGATGTCACGCTCGATATCCCCAACGGCATGTTCGGCTTGCTCGGCCCGAACGGCGCCGGCAAGTCCACGCTGATGCGCACCATCGCGACGCTGCAGGAACCTGATAGCGGCACGATCACGCTCGGCGATCCGGGCTCGGATCGCCTCGATGTGCTGGCCGACAAGCCCGCCGCGCGTCGGGTGCTCGGCTACCTGCCGCAGGAGTTCGGCGTCTATCCAAAAGTGACCGCCGAAGCGATGCTCGATCACTTCGCGGTGTTGAAGGGCGTAACCGCCCGTGGCGAGCGCCGCGAGCTGGTCGATGCACTGCTGCGTCAGGTCAACCTGCACGATGTGCGCAAGCGCAAACTTGGCACGTTCTCCGGCGGCATGCGTCAGCGCTTCGGCATCGCCCAGGCGCTGATCGGCGATCCCAAACTCGTGATCGTGGACGAACCGACCGCTGGCCTCGATCCGGAAGAGCGCCAGCGTTTTCTCAATCTGCTGGCCGAAATCGGCGAGCGCGTGGTGGTTATTCTCTCGACCCATATCGTCGAGGACGTGACCGAGCTGTGCTCGCGCATGGCGATCATCGCCGATGGCCAGGTAGGTCTGACCGGCGAACCGCGCGAGACAATCCGTTTGCTGGAGGGCCGGGTTTGGCGGCGCGAGATCGACAAGGCAGCGCTGGCAGACTACCGCGCTCGCATGACCGTGCTGTCGACGCGTCTGGTGGCCGGCCACACGGTGATCCATGTGCTCGCCGACGCCAAACCCGAGGAAGGTTTCGACGCCGTACCGCCGGATCTGGAAGACGTGTATTTCGGCCAGTTGCATCACGTGGACGCCGCCAGGGCCGCCTAACCCATGTTCAGCGAAATCTTCCGCTTCGAACTGCGCCAGCAGTTGCGTAACCCGCTGTTCTGGCTGATTGCGGTGGGACTCGGCGCGCTTGCATTCGGCGCCGCCTGCTCCGATTCGATCACCATCGGCGGCGGAATCGGCAACATCCATCGCAACGCGCCGTATGTCGTGATCACGATGCTTGCCTTTTTCTCGGTGCTCGGCTTGTTCCTGATCACGATCTTCGTCGCCGGCGCCGCGTTGCGCGATTTCGATTCGGGCACCGCCGAGTTGATCCTTTCCACGCCGATTCCGCGCAGCGCATATCTCGGTGGCCGCTTTGCCGCAGGCTGGCTGGTCAGCGTGCTGGTGCTGCTCGCGGTTGCGGTCGGCATCTGGCTGGGCTCGTTGATGCCGTGGCTGGACGCGGCGCGGCTCGGACCGACACCGTGGGCGGCGTATGCCTGGGCACTCGTGGTACTTGTGCTGCCCAACCTGTTTTTCATCGGTACGCTGCTGTTCCTGCTGGCGACGTTGACGCGCTCGATGCTCGGCACGTACATCGGCGTGATCGCGTTTTTCGTGTTGTGGCAGATCGCGGAGGTCATGCTCGGCAACGGCAACATCGACCATCAGACCGCCAGCGCGTTGATGGACCCGTTCGGGCTGGGTGCGCTGCGACTGGTGACACGCTACTGGACCGCATCCGACCGCAATGAACGCGTGCCGGAACTTCTTGGCGTGATGCTGGGCAACCGCGCGCTGTGGCTGGCGGTTGGCGCCGCCTTGATGGCCGCATCGTTCAAGCTGTTCCACCCCGATCGCGAGGGACTGCGTCTGTGGCGTCGGCGCAAGCGCAGCGCGGCAGCCATGGCACCGACGGTCGCGACCAGCGCGCCGATTGTGCTGCCGCCAGTGACACTACGCAGCGGCTTCGCGGTGCATTGCCGGCAATTGAGCAAGCTCGCCCGGTTCGACACCCGTAGCGTGCTGCGCGGCACGGCGTTCCTGGTAATGCTCGCGATCGGGTTGTCCAATCTCGGTGGCCGACTCGCCTTCAGCGGCGAAATCTACGGTACCAGCGTGTGGCCCGTCACCCACCTGATGGCGCAGGCGATGAGCGACAGTTTCACGTTCATGCTGCTGATCGTGGTTGGTTTCTACGCCGGCGAGTTGGTCTGGCGCGAACGCGGCGGACGCGTGAGTGAGGTGCTCGACGCGTACCCGACGCCGGACTGGATCCCGTTGCTGTCCAAGGTCGCCGCACTCGCGGCGGTGATCGTGGTTTTCCTGCTGGCGGGCGCGATTTTTTGCATGGGTTATCAGCTGATCCGCGGCTACCACGATCTACAGCCGCTGCTGTACCTGCAATACCTTGGCCTGGACCTGATCCGTTTCCTGTTGTTCGGCATCCTCGCGGTGGTGCTGCAAGTGTGGTCCAACAACAAATTTGCGGGTTACGCGCTGCTGGTGGCGTTCCTCATCAGCTCGATCGTGCTCACGCAGTTCCATCTGTCCGATCATTTGTATCGTTACGGCACAGCACCCGAAGCGCCGTATTCGGACATGAACGGTTTCGGCACATTCTGGATAGGTGCCTTGTGGTTCCGCGCCTACTGGGGCGTTTTCGCCATCGCATTGCTGGTGCTGGCCGCGCTGTACTGGGTGCGCGGCACCACAAGTGGTCTGCGCGCGCGCACACGCGTGGCAGCCCAGCGCTTCGGCATGCCTGCGCGCATCGTGCTGGCGGCGGCGCTGGTCGGCTTCGTCGCAATCGGTGTGTGGATCTTCCACAACACGCATGGCCGGTACCACTACCAGACCTATGAAGAGGGTCAGCGCCTGGCCGCCAATTACGAGAAAGACTACCGAAAGTATCTCGGCATGGCGCAGCCGCGCATAACCGATGTGCAAGCAAACGTCGCCATCTACCCGAAACAGCGGCGCGCGGATATCGATGGGCACTACACGCTGGTCAACAAGCACGCTGCGCCGATCGACGAGTTGCTGGTGCAATTGCCGGTGTTGCCGACGCGAGACTTCAAGATCGATCTCGATTTCCCCGCGCACAGCACCACGCACGCCGATCCTGCCCAGGGGCTTTACCTTTACAAGCTGGTGATGCCACTGGCACCGGGCGCCGCAATGGATTTCAAATTCCGCATGCATGTCGTCTACGACGGATTCGCCAACCAACCCGCCGGCGAACAACTGGTGCACAACGGCACCTTCTTCAACAACGGCAGCTTTCCGCATTTCTGCTACGACGAGGGCCGTCAGCTCACCGACAACAACGATCGCCGCAAGTACGGGCTCGGCAAAGTGCCGCGCATGGCCAAGCGCGATGACGAAGCAGCACATGCGAACAACCTGATCTCCTGCGACTCCGACTGGGTGCATTTCGATGCAACCCTGTCGACCAGCGCCGATCAAATCGCGCTTGCGCCCGGCTACCTGCAGAAGGAATGGCGCGCAGGCGACCGCCGCTATTTCCACTACGTGCAGGACACTCCCATACTGGGTTTCTTCTCGTTCCAGTCGGCGCGCTACGTGGTCAAACGCGATCACTGGCACGACGTGGCGCTGGAGGTCCATTACGACCCGCAGCACCCGTACAACGTGGGCCGCATGATTGCCGCTGCAAAACATGCGCTCGATTACTACACCGCGAATTTCGGTCCGTACCAGTTTCGCCAGGTGCGCATCCTCGAATTCCCGGACTATTTCTCCTTCGCGCAGTCATTCGCCAACACCATTCCATTCTCCGAGTCGATCGGTTTCATTGCCGATCTGCGCAAGCCGTCCGACATCGACTATGTCACCTACGTCACCGCGCACGAAATCGGTCATCAATGGTGGGCGCACCAGGCGATCGGCGCCGACGTGCAAGGTGTGACCATGCTCGACGAATCCCTGGCTCAGTATTCGGCGCTGATGGTGATGAAGCACCTGTACGGTCCATTGAAGATGCGCAAGTTCCTGAAGTTCGAACTCGATCGTTACCTCAGCGGCCGTGCCGGCGAGCGCGTCGAGGAAATGCCGTTGGCGCTGGTCGAGAACCAGCAGTACATCCACTACCGCAAGGGGTCGGTGATTTTCTACGCACTGCAGAATTACATCGGCGAGGGCAAGGTCAATGCCGCGTTGCACACCTGGCTCGACAAGGTGCGCTTCCAGCAACCGCCGTACACCGACACGCGTGACCTGATTGCCGACCTGCGCGTCGAAGCCCGCCCGCAGTATCAGACCCTGATTACCGACTTCTTCGACAAGATCACCTTGTTCGACAATCGCATGCTAAAGGCCACCGCAAGAAAACTTCCCGACGGCAGGTACCAGGTAACCATGCAGGTGCACGCCGCCAAGTTCTACGCCGACGGCAAGGGCAAGGAGACCCGCGACAAGGTGGATATCCCGATCGAGATCGGCGTGTTCGCCAAAGCCGACGACGGAGAAGAGCAGGACGAAAAACCGCTGTACCTGGAAAAACGCATCGTCGCCGATGGCGACAGCACGATCAGCGTGATCGTGGACGCCGAACCCTATCAAGCCGGCATCGATCCGTTCAACGAGCTGGTCGATCGGGTCAGCGACGACAACCGCATCGCGGTGACCAAGGAATAATCCGGACTCGCCTCCCAGTGCATACTTCGGTAATTTTTCCTTGCCACTGTTATTCGACCAGCGTTGCCGCAACTGTGAAATTGCCTATCGCTGGGATGGTGAAGACACACTTCTGGCGGAGAATCTTCAATGCGTCTGATGATTCCCGGGGTCGATGAAGCGCTCCACACGGCGCACGCAATCGTGGGTGGCTCGCGGACCGCCAGGGTCGGTGGCCGTGCTGGACAAGAAAGCCATCAAGCGCGCCAGAATGCCCACTGAAGTGCGGCAGTGGCTGATGGGCAAGCGCGCGTCGCAGACATTCGGGCGCAATCCGCCTCGGCCGGATCCGCAGACTCGAAACGACTGTGAGCGAGCCGAGGCGGACGCGGAATGAACATCACAGCCGTTGCCGCGGAAAAGGAACCTGACGTGCGGAAGCTGGCGACGGCTGCCCCGACCACTGTCTGACTTCAGCCCTCCCGTCGGATCCGCTACGCACTGGCGTATTGTTCACACCAACCAGACAACGCTCCCTTCGTCGGACCACAAGCGCTCGCGGACGGATTCTCACCAGTGCCCGAAAACACTCAGGAAACGCCCCTTCCCACAGCGAACGGAACGCCATCGAAAGCCGCGAAGGCTGCATGGGTCGCTTTCGCCATCGCGTCGGGGTTTTTCCTGTTCGAGTTCGTGACACGGGTCGAACCCAGTCTCGCCGCTGGTCCGATCAAGCTTTTCTACCATCTGTCGGATGCGGGTTTCGGCACCCTGTCCAGTCTCTACTTCTGGGTGTATGCGCCGATGCAGATCGTGGTGGGGCTGTTGCTCGACCGCTACGGGGCACGGCGCTTCGTTCTGCTGGGAAGTTTCTGCTGTGCGACCGGTGTGCTGGTTTTCACGGCCAACGGCCATCTGGTGGTGGGGGAGTCGGGGCGGATGCTGACCGGTTTCGGTGCGTCCTTCGCTTTCGTTGCCGCGCTGTGGCTGGTCAACCACTGGTTTGCACCGGAGCGCTTCGCCCTGCTTTCCAGCATCGTCAACGCGGTGGGGATGTTGGGCACCGCCATCGGCGGCGTGCTGCTGTCCGGCCTGATCGCCAGCGCGGGATGGCGCGAGGTGTTCGTTGCCACCGGTGTGGTCGGCGTGATGATCTTTGTGCTGGCGCTGATCTTCCTGCGCGAGCCACCCTCGCCGGCCGCCACTGCCACCAGCCCCGTCGCCACGCATGTCGGACAAAGTCTGGTCGCCGTGATCGGCAACCGTCGCACCTGGGCGATCGCGCTCATCGGCCTGCTCTACTACGTGCCCGTCAATGTGTACGGCGGCCTGTGGGGAACCACCGAGGTCGTGCGCAACCATCACGTCTCGCCGGTAACGGCCGAGACGCTGGTCTCGCTGATCTTCTGGGGGATCACGGCGGGCAGCGTGTTCGGCGGCTGGCTCTCGGACCGACTCAACCACCGCAAGTGGCTGGTCTTCTTCGGCGCGCTGTTCACGGCGCTGGCCTACGCCGGCGCGCTCTATCTACCCGGACCCACCTGGCTGGAAGCGGGCCTGCTGTTCGCGGCCGGCTTTTTCGGCGGCCCGCAGATGCTGACGTTTGCCATGGCCAAGGAGGGCCAGGCGAACCGGCTGACCGGTACCGTGGTGGCATTCGTCAACATGATCGGCATTGCCGGCGCGATGATCTTCCAACCGTTGGTGGGCTATCTGGCCGACCTGAGCGGCGGCGATTTCCGGCTGGCGCTGACCGTGGTGCCCCTGTGTGCGGGGCTCGCGGCACTGCTCGTGCTGTTCCTGCCAGAGTATCGTCATCCCGACCACCGGCCCGGTGCCCGCCAGCCCACTTGAGCCATCGGGCGCACCGTTCGGGCGATCTGCGCGGCATCGCCCAGACAATACGTCTGAGCCGCGCGACGATGTGGAACGTCAGGGAAAGCCTGATCTTCTGCCTTTGTTTGCAACGCGCTGGGCATTACGGTGGCCGCAGGCGGTGCCGTACCCGCATTTCGGGCTTGTGCCCGGCCCGGTCATCGCCGGCGCAGCAATGCGCCTGAGTTCGGTTTCGGTGCCCCGGTCAGGTTCGATTCACGAAGGCGGCGAACCGGGCTATCCACAGGCGCTGCCTTGCTGCCTTGGCCTCCGTCCCTGGTCAATTCCCGGCGAAAACGCCGGGTCACTTTTCAACCAGAGCCGACAGTGTGCGCTGGCGTACGGACCCGTATCGATGCAAGGTGCATCCTCGCGTCGACGGATCGAGAAACTGTGCCGCAGGGATGCGGCTCTCCATGCGCACGGACGGCGTGCGCGCTCGATGCAGGGCGGTTCGATGCCAACGATACGGAGCTTCGGTTCGACTTTCTCGCGGTTCATTGGTGAGTTGATCGATTTCCTGCGAGGGGATCGCGTGGCTCCGCGTCGCGAGGCTTTCGTGCACGGAAGCCTGATCACGCGGAAAGCCGGCTACGATTTTGAGCGCGTCCAATCCCGGCGACACGCAGCCTTCGATCCAGCGCTTGCCGTTGCCGATGCACCAGGCGATCAGGATCACCGCATCGGGTTCGCGACATCAATCAGCTTCGCAAGACGGTTCCCGCTCCGCAGAGGCACTGGTAGTTCGATACCGCCACCTCGCGCACATGCCGAATGCGTCATCCAGCGCGCACATCACGCCAATGTCATTTACAGAGCCCAGCGACGCATGGACAGCAACCAGATGTCCTCCTGAGCGACGCGCTGTCTGCACGTTTTGCGCATCCGTCGTCACGCTTCGGATTAGCGAGAATCGCGATCGTTCGTTTCCGGGTCCATACGCATACGGAATCAACCATGAAAGCTCTCGTTTATGTCGGTACATCCGAAAAGTCGCTTGAAGAGCGCCCGAAACCTGTCATCACCGATCCAACCGATGCCATCGTCAGGATCACCAAAACGACCATCTGCGGCACCGACCTGCACATCCTCAAAGGCGATCTGCCTTCGTGTGAGCCCGGTCGCATCCTGGGTCATGAAGGCGTAGGCATCGTCGATTCGGTGGGACCGGCCGTTAGCGTGTTCAAACCCGGTGATCACGTGTTGATTTCCTGCGTCAGCGCGTGCGGCACGTGCGTCTATTGTCGCAAGCAGATGTATTCGCATTGCACGACCGGTGGCTGGATCCTCGGCAACACGATTGACGGGACGCAGGCCGAGTTCGTGCGCATTCCGCACGCGGACTTGAGCCTGTATGCGATTCCGGAAGGCGCGGACGAAGAAGCGCTGGTGATGCTCAGCGATATCCTGCCGACCGGCTTCGAGTGTGGCGTCCTCAACGGCGAGGTTCAGCCGGGCGGCACGGTCGCCATTGTCGGCTCCGGCCCGATCGGGCTGGCCGCGCTGCTGACTGCGCAGTTCTATTCTCCGGCCGAGATCATCATGATCGACCTCGATGACAACCGTCTTGAGGTGGCGAAGCGCTTCGGCGCGACGGCGACCATCAACGGCACCGATGGCAAAGCCGCCGAGACGCTCATGAAGATGACCGACGGTCGCGGTGTCGATACCGCGATCGAGGCAGTAGGGATTCCGGCAACATTCGAGCTGTGCGAGAAGCTCGTCACGGCGGGCGGCAACATCGCCAACATCGGCGTGCACGGCAAGAAGGTCGATCTGCATCTCGAGTCTCTGTGGGATCGCAATATCTCGATCACCACGCGGCTGGTCGATACCGCCACGATTCCCATGCTGTTCAAGACGGTCGCATCGCACAAGATCGACCCGAAGCTCCTGATCACGCATCGCTTCACGCTCGACAATATTCTGGATGCCTACGAGACCTTTGCTGACGCCGCCAGGACCAAGGCGCTCAAGGTGATCATCGAGACCTGTTGATTGACTTGGACCAAGCTGCGACAAAGGCGAATCCGAATCTGTCAACGATCCGAGCTGCCCGGAGTCCGCACCCGCAGCGCATCGACAACCAGCGAGAAAGCTGGCGATGGTTGCAGGCGGCTTGGGTAATGCAGGTGACAACCAGAAAACCGGGGCACCCGTCTTCAAGCGCACGTACCAAGCGTCCTTCCTCCAGGTGTGGGGCGAATTCTTCGCCTAATCCGCCAGCGAACAGTGAAGCAAAAATCGGCGGCTCTTCTGTGCGACACTTTTGCGCTGCGCCCCCGTAGCTCAGTTGGATAGAGCGTCCCCCTCCTAAGGGGAAGGTCGTACGTTCGAATCGTATCGGGGGCGCCAATTTATTGTGCGAGCCCACCTTCGCGCCGACGATGCGCGGTACCGCAGCGCCTCGGCGCACGCTCCGTCGCACGCACAGCACAGCTTGCACTCTCTGTTAGAATTCCGCTCCTTTTCGCGCGCCGACATCCCGCCGGACGCGGCGCCTGACGCAACAGGAGCATCATGTCCAGGAATATTCTGCAGGCGCTCGGCCTCTCGACCGAGCAATCAGGTACCTACATTGGCCGCGGCGAATGGTCGAAAACCACGGACGCGGGCGTGCTGGAGCCGATCAATCCGGCCACCAACGAAGTCATCGCGAAGGTCCATGCCTCCAGCGAGTCCGACTACGAGACCATCATCGAGCGCGCGCAGGAAGCCTTCAGGGTCTGGCGCACCACGCCCGCGCCGCAACGCGGCGAAGCCGTGCGCCTGTGTGCCGAAGCGCTGCGCAAGCGCAAGGATGCGCTCGGCTCGCTGGTCGCGCTCGAGATGGGCAAGATCAAGGCCGAGGGCGACGGCGAAGTGCAGGAAATGATCGACATCGGCGACTTCGCGGTCGGGCAGTCGCGCATGCTCTACGGCAATTCGATGCATTCGGAACGGCCCGGCCATCGCATGATCGAGCAATGGCATCCGCTCGGCCTGGTCGGGATCATCAGCGCGTTCAATTTTCCGGTCGCGGTGTGGGCGTGGAATGCGTTGATCGCGGCAGTCTGTGGTGACATCTCGATCTGGAAACCGTCGCCGAAGGCGCCGCTGTCGGCGATCGCGACGATCCGCATCTGCAACGAAGCGCTCAAGGACGGCGGCTACCCGGATCTTTTCTTCCTGTTCAACGATGCGGGCACCGAACTCGCGCAGGCCTTCGTCGACGATGCACGCATCCCGCTGATCAGCTTCACCGGCTCGACCGCGGTCGGTCGTCGTGTCGGCGAACGTGTCGCGCGTCGTCTTGGCCGCTCGCTGCTCGAACTCGGTGGCAACAACGCGATCATTCTCGACCAAAATGCGGATCTCAAGCTCGCGATTCCGGCGATCGTGTTCGGCGCAGTCGGCACCTGCGGCCAGCGCTGCACCAGCACGCGTCGCCTGTTCGTTCATACCTCGATCTTCGATGATGTGCTCGCCAAGTTGCGCACCGCCTACCAGCAGGTCGAAAAAAAGATCGGTGATCCAACCAAAGCGGAAACGCTGATGGGACCGTTGACCGACCGTTCCGCGGTGAAGCGCTTTCTCGACGCGATCGCCCAGGCCAAAGAGGTCGGCGGCAAGGTCGAAACCGGCGGCAAAGCGGTAGAAGGCAAGGGCAATTTCGTGCTGCCGACGATCATCACCGGCGTCGCCAACGAAACCGACGTGGTGCAGACCGAAACCTTTGCGCCGATTCTCTATGTGATGCCGTTCGACTCGATCGAGCAGGCAATCGCGCTGCAGAATGGCGTGCCGCAGGGCTTGTCCGCAGCAATCTTCACGCGCGACTTGCAGAAAGCCGAACGCTATCTTTCGGCCGCCGGTGCGGATTGCGGCATCGCCAACGTCAACATCGGCACCAGCGGTGCCGAGATCGGCGGGGCGTTCGGTGGCGAGAAGGAAACCGGCGGCGGTCGCGAATCCGGTTCGGATGCATGGAAGGCCTATATGCGCCGGCAAACCAATACGATCAACTATTCGGATTCGTTGCCGCTCGCCCAAGGCATCAAGTTCACGGTCTGACCGAGCGGAACGCGGCAACGCCGTCGCATCGAGATTCCGGAGCGCTGTTGATGAATACCGTGCATGTGCGTACCAGCGGTAGCGCGATTGCAAGCCTGGTACTCGGTGTGCTCGCCTGGTGTGTGCTGCCTTTCATTGGCGCGGTCATCGCCGTCGTGCTCGGACACATCGCGCGTGGCGAAATTCGTCGGGCCGAACCCGGCACGGTGGAAGGGGACGGCCTCGCGATCGCCGGGCTGATCCTCGGTTGGGTGCAACTCGCGTTCGTCGGAGGCCTTGTATTCCTGTTTGTCGGCGGGCTCGGATTACTCGTGGCATTCGGTCATTGATCCTTGTATACGTTCGCGCGCCCATTTCTTTTCTGCCTCGATGCGGAGCGCGCGCATGATCTCGCGCTGATCTCGATCGACGCCGCCTACCGCTGCGGTGTCCAGCCCCTGTTTTCCAGAAAACCCGAGCCGCTGCCGGTAAAGCTGTTCGGCATCGAATTCCCGAACCCGGTTGGCCTTGCCGCCGGGCTGGACAAGAACGCGGCACACGTCGACGCACTGGCCGCGCTTGGTTTCGGCTTCATCGAGGTCGGCACCACCACCCCGAAGCCGCAGCCGGGAAACCCGAAGCCGCGCATGTTCCGCTTGCCGCAACACAATGCGGTCATCAACCGGCTCGGCTTCAACAACGACGGCGTCGACATGCTGTTGCGCAATGTCGAGCGTTCCCGCTTTGACGGCGTGCTCGGCGTCAACATCGGCAAGAATGCGAACACGCCGAATACGCGCGCCGCAGACGACTACCTTTATTGTCTCGAACGCGTAGCGGCGCGCGCGAGCTATGTCACGATCAACATCTCGTCACCGAATACCGAAGGTCTGCGCGATCTGCAGCGGGCCGAACCGGTCCGGCGCCTGGTCGATACGTTGTGTGACGCCCGCGACAAGCTGGCCGGGAAGCACGGCAGGCGCACGCCGCTGCTGCTGAAGGTTGCGCCCGATCTGGACGCGGCCGCACTCGATGCGATCGCCGATGTGCTGCTCGCATCCGCGATTGACGGACTGATCTGTACCAACACGACGGTTGCGCGCGACGGCATCTCGGGCCGCTACACCGACGAGCGTGGCGGCTTGTCCGGCGCGCCGTTGCTGGCCCAGTCCACGGCGATACTGCGAGCGATGGCCGAGCGTCTCGAAGGGCGCATTCCGCTGATCGGCGTCGGCGGCATTCTGTCGGGCGACGACGCCGCGTCCAAGATCGATGCGGGCGCGAGTCTGGTGCAGTTCTACACCGGCATGATCTACCGCGGCCCCGCTCTCATAGGCGAAAGCGTCGAGGCCATTCGCGCCGGCATGCACAGGTGAACCGCATGTCGCGTGATGCGGGTTACTCGATTGTCGAAAACGCCTCGCTGACGCGACGGAACACATTTCGGGTCGCCGCACAGGCGCGGCGCCTGATCGAGGTGCGCGATGCCGGCGTCCTGCCGGAGCTGTTCGATTCGGCGGCGCTGGACGAGGGTCCGCTGCTGGTCCTTGGCGCCGGAAGCAATATCCTGTTCACGCGCGACTGGCCCGGTACGGTCCTGTCGATTTTGGCGGATGCTGTCGAGATACTCGATCAGGACAACGATCGCGCACTTGTACGCGTCGAAGCCGGTGCCAACTGGAATGATTTCGTGCACTGGTCGCTGGCGCACGGCTTGGCGGGGCTCGAGAACCTCGCGCTGATCCCGGGGACGGTCGGCGCGGCGCCGCTGCAGAATATCGGTGCCTATGGTGTGGAGCTTGCCGAGTTCGTGCACACGGTGCACGCAGTAGATTGCTCGACGCATGCGATCGTACGTCTGAGCCGATCGGAATGCGGATTTGCCTATCGCGATTCGCTGTTCAAGCGCGAACCCGGACATTACGTGATCGGTGCAGTCGACTTTGCCCTGTCGCGACAGCGTGCACTCGTGCTCGACTACGCCGGCGTCAGCGAGGAACTCTCGGCCATGGGTATCACGCAGCCGACCGCCCGCGGCGTAGCGGACGCCGTCAGCCGGTTGCGTACGCGCAAATTGCCGAACCCGGCCGTCGTCGGCAACGCCGGGAGCTTTTTCAAGAACCCGATGGTGGGCGTGATCGAGGCGCAGGCGCTGCACGTCGACTACCCGGCTCTGCCGACCTGGCCGGTTGCCGACGGACGCGCAAAACTCTCAGCCGCGTGGCTTATAGAATACTGTGGTTTCAAAGGCTTGCGCGAAGGAGATGCAGCAGTTTCTGATCAACATGCACTGGTGCTGATCAATCACGGCAATGCCAGTGGCGCGCAGATATGGTCGCTGGCCGAACGCATTCGCGCCGGCGTGCACTCGCGCTTCGGCATCGAACTGACGCCGGAGCCACGCATTGTCTAACGCGCGTTTCGTGCGCGCTGTCACACCTCGCCGGCGCCGAACATGCGTAAATCCCCGAGGTCGTATTCGATCATGCGAATGACCGCTTGCAGGGTGTTCGCGACAAGCAACGTTCATCGCCGTTCACGGGATCAACATTCATGGCCACAGCCAGCGCGGATATCGCCTTTATCGCGTCACGCCGGCGCCTTTTCACGATGCTGGCGGCCGGCGTCGGTGCGAACATCATCGATCCTGCACTTGCATTGCGCCGACCCGGGCGCGATGGCTTGCGCAATTTCGACCTGCCGACCAGTCCGGCGACTCTCACCTTCCCTCCACCCGCAGTCCGTTGGCTGAGCCGCTGCACTTTCGGGTTCACCCAACCGGATCTCGCTGGATTCAATGCGTTGGGTTCGAGCGATGATGCGCGCTGGCAGGCGTGGCTCACACAGCAACTGGCCCCGTCAACGATCGACGACAGCGCTTGCGATGCGCGCCTGGCCGATGCGGGTTACGTCACGCTGGCCAAGAGCGCAAACCAGCTCTGGACCGATCATCACTCGGTGACGAACAACTACTACCTGCGCATGCTGCCGATAGCGGAAAGCGAATGCGCCACGCTGGTCCGGCAAACCTACAGCCGGCGCCAGCTCTACGAGATCGTAGTTGACTTCTGGCACGACCATTTCAGTGTGTTCGGGTGGGACTACGACAGTGGCCCGATGTTTCCGGCATTCGATCGCGACGCGATCCGCCCGTACGCCAACGCGCTCGGCAGCTTCCGCTCGATGCTGCAGGCCGTCGGGCAAGCGGCATCTATGATGTACATGCTGGATCTCTATGCCAACGAGGCCGGGCATCCGAACGAGAACTACGCGCGCGAACTGATGGAACTGCACACGCTCGGCACCGAAAACTACGGCGGCATCGTGCAGGATCCGGACAGTCCCGCGAACCTCGAACTGCTCGGTCACTTCATCGCCTGGGACGGAACCGAGGAGCGCCTCAAATACGTCGATGACGACGTTTACGAGGCCGCGCGGGCAATGAGCGGCTGGACGATTTCTGGCGCGAACTACCCGTACGATCCGGTCAACGGTGCACCGCTCGGCGAATTCGCCTATGACGATTCGCGCCACGACCAGCTCACCAAGCATATTCTCGCGCGCTATTTTCCGGCCTACCAGCGCCAGGCCGACGGCACCACGCTGTACGACATGCTCGCGCAGCACCCCGGCACTGCGCATCACGTCGCCGGCAAACTGTGCAGGCGTTTTGTCGGAGACAATCCGTCGAGCGCGCTGATTGAAACTGCCGCTGCCACGTTCAATCAAGCCTGGCAGGCGCCTGACCAGATCGCGCAGGTCCTGCTGGTGATCCTCCGGTCCGACGAATTCAAGACATCCTGGGGTACCAAGATGAAGCGACCGGCGTGCTCGGCGGTCGGTGCATTGCGCGCTGGTGCTGCCGATTTCACACCGGTACCCGACAACACCCCGAATCTGTACACGCCGACTGAGGAATTCCTTGGTCGACTGCAGGCAGCCGGCCATCGGTTGTTCTACTGGCCGGCGCCAAATGGTTATCCCGATCAGCAGCAGCAATGGTCGAGTACCGGCGCGCTGGGCATGACCCTGAGGCTGCTGCCGCGACTGCTCGAGATGCACCAGATCGAGAGTTACAACAATGCCTATGCATTCCTCCTCGATGTGCAGGGACAGACGCTCGGTGCGTTTGCGGACGCCGGTCAGCGCAGCGCCGCCAACATCATCGGTTACTGGTGCGATCGCATTCTTGGTTACCGCCCCGAGCCCACTCATACCGTGGCGGTCGATTTCTTCCGGCAAAACGCGGCACCGGACGACCCGCTGGATCTGGTGACCGACGGTGAGGACGACAACGGCCAGCCGACGCACACCGGCGTGTGGAATCTCAATGATCTGTCGCAGCACTACACCATCGCCCGACTGCGTGTGACGATCGGCCTGATTCTCACCAGTCCTGAATTCCTGCGCCGCTAGTGCCCCATCTGGAAGCCCTGTCATGACCAGAATCAACCGGCGCAATTTCCTCAAGACCTGCGGAGTCGCCAGCATCGCGGCCGGATCCGGGCAGCGCGCGATGGCGTATTTCGCCCCGCAGGTGCTGCTGCCGGCCGATGCCACCAACGACACGCTCGTCGTCGTGTTTCTGCGTTATGCAATGGATGGTTTGAGCCTCTTGCCGCCCGGAGCAACCAGCCCGTATCGCGCCGACTACGAGTCCAACCGGATCACGACGCGCGTGCCGACCTCGGGAACCGGCGCCGCACTCGCACTGAACGGCACCGATTGGGCCCTGCACCCACGTGCAAGTGCGTTGCGCGACCTGTTCAACGCCAATCATCTGGCCATCGTGACCGGCGCCGGTCAGATGCAACCGAACCCGGTCGTGCGCAGCCACTTCGAGGCGCAGGCGAATCTTGAATTCGGTTTCGGCGGCGGCACCGGTACCAATATCGGCTGGCTCACCCGGCACCTGGTCAGCGGCGGCCTGCCGCCGATGGTGGCGCTTCCCGCGACGTCGCTCGGCAGCATCACCGCAAGCAGCCTGCTCGGCAGCACCGATGCGATCACCATGATGAGCGCATCGGATTTCCGTCTCGACACGTTTCACTGGTCATGGCAGAACGATGATCCCGCGCACGGCCTGGTTGGCGCGGTAACCCGCACCAATGATTTGTGGGGCAGCGGAACGATGCTCGAAGCAGCCGGCGTGGAGACGCTGTCATCGCTAGCGCTGTTGCGACCGATCGACTTCAACCTGTACGACGCCAACAATCATCCAAACGGCTATCAGCCATCCGGCGGCGCCAACTACAACCTGCAGTACAACGGCGAATTCGGCTTGCAACTGCGCAATGCGGCACAGTTGATCAAGCTGAATCTGGGCCTGCGTGCAGTCACGATCGACCTCGGCAACTGGGACACCCACGTCAATCAGGGCAATCCGACCCAAAGCTACGACTGGTTCGGCAACCAGGTGGAGAGCCTGTCGGCCGGACTCGGTGCGTTCTATACCGATCTTGCCAGCGATCCTGCCGGTGATTTCATGCAGAACGTCAGCGTCGTCGTCGTCAGCGAATTCGGTCGCCGGGTCCAGGAAAACTCGAACGCCGGAACCGACCACGGCTACGGCAACGTGATGCTCGCGCTCGGTGGAGCGGTCAATGGCGGGCAGATATTCGGAACGTTTCAGGGGCTCGCGGGCGACGAGTTGTTCGAAGGCACCGATGTTGCTGTTACCACCGATTACCGTCAGATCGTCTCCGAGGCGCTGATCCGGCGTATGGGGAACCCGAATATCTACTACGTGTTTCCGACCTACTCGGGCTACACGCCGCTCGGCATCTTTTCCGGTTCCGACCTGCCGCCAGGCGATTTCGACACGATCTTCGACAACGGCTTCGACTAGCCCTGACGCGCAGAGCGCAGGGTCGCGTACCAAACGCTGCCACCTGCACTGTTTCTCCAAGCTCGCAGCACTGCGCCAACTCCTGCACAGCGCTGTCGCAACGGCCGACACCAACGCCGGCGCACGATGCTCCTCAACCTCGATGTCAGGCACGCTCCGGCGAATCGTAATCGCATTCGAAAAACAGGGTCAGGGTCGATTCCGGAGTGCTCGCCTGACCGAGGCTGATGCAGCCGCGCTTGCGCAGGCGAAACTCATCGCGATGCACGACGAACTCTTCCTCGTCGCCGATGCGCACCCAGGTGCCATTGGTGGAACGATCGATCAGGACAAAGTGCCCGCGCTTCCATTCAATGATCGCGTGATGGCGCGAAATCCACTCCGCTTCGATGCTCAGCGAACTACCGAGATCGCGGCCCAGCGTAAACGCCGGAGATATCTCGTCGATCTTGAAGGTCTGGCTCTGATAGCGCAGCAGCACGCGAACCCGCGACGTATCCGGCGCCGTCCTGGCGACACGCTGGACCAGGGTGACATTGCTCAGATCATCCTGCCACAGGATATCGACGATCTCGATCGGACGCAGCTTGCCGGCCACGCGCGCGGTGCCGAGCGAGCGCACCGAAAGGCCACCGGCATTGGTGATGCCCACGGCGGAGGAAGCCGTCGCCACGATCTGATCCCGTCTGGCGAGTGCGGCCATGCGTGCCGCGACGTTGACCGCGTCGCCGAACACGTCGTTCGCTTCGACCAACGCCTCGCCGTGGTGCAGACCGACACGGATGCCGAGGTTGTCCTCGACGAATACCGGATCGCTCTTGACCCGTCGCTGCATGTCGGTGGACGCGAGCAGGCCCTGCAGCGCGCTTGGAAACGTACACATGATTTCGTCGCCAATGGTCTTGATCAGGCGACCGCCATGCTCTTCGGTGATGCCGACCAGTGCGCCGAGCACATTGGCGATGATGCGTCGCGCTTCCTCGTCGCCACGCAGTTCAAACAGCTTGGTGCTGCCCGAGACGTCGGCGAACAGGATCGTGATCGACTGGCGTTGATTCATATGCACGCATCATAGGGGAATCGCATGCACGACAAAAGCCGACCACATGCACCATTGCACCACGCCGTCGCACTGCCGTCTGATCGCGCGTTGTGGAACAAAGTAGCGCATCCCGCGCCTACTCGAAGCTTTCCGCTGCGGCGACGATATCGGACTCGGCAGGCAATACGAGCAGCGCCGCTCCGGCCAGCGGCGTAAAGCAGTCGGCGCCGACAACGCGGCGTAGCGGCGTATCACCGTGTCCGGCTTCGACTATCGCGGTGATGACGCCCTCGCCGACGCCGGCCGAATGGCGGCCCTCATCGACGATCACGATTCGACGCGCGTTCGACGCCTGTTTCGCGATGACCGCCTCATTGAGCGGCACCAGCCAGCGCAGATCGACGATGCGTACCTGCCATCCGCGCCTGGCCTCGATTTCGCGTGCCGCACGCAGGCTCATCGGCACACCGTTGCCGTAGCTGAAAATCACCACGTCGGCGGCCGCCTCATTGTAGATGCGTGCTTCCCCGAACACGATCGCCCGATCGGGCGTCGGATACCCGGTGAGCCACTCGCCGTCCCCTTCCTTGTACAGATCCTTGGTCATGTACAGCGCGATCGGCTCGAGAAACACCGACACCCGCCCATCGACCACGGCCAGTGCGGCGAGCGTGCGCAGCATCATTGCCGCATCGTCGCCGCGACTCGGGCAACCCACCACAAGACCCGGAATGTCGCGCAACGCAGCGATCGAATTGTCGTTGTGGAAGTGGCCGCCGAAACCGCGCTGATAGCCGAGCCCGGCAATGCGAACGAGCATCGGATTGCGGAATTGATCGTTGGAGAAAAACTGCAGCGAGGCAGCCTCACCGCGAATCTGGTCGCAGGCATTGTGCAAATAGGCGAGGTATTGAATTTCCGGAATCGGCAGCATGCCCACATTGGCGTACCCTTGGGCAAGCCCGAGAATCATGGTTTCATCGAGCAGGGTATTGAACACGCGCGCTCCCTTGAACGCCTTGTACAAGCCCTTGGTGACGGTGTACACACCGCCCTTGCGCGCCACGTCCTCTCCGAATACGAGCGCCCCGGGGTACTTGCACAGAAGATCATGCAGCGCGTGATTGATCTGAATCGCCAGATGACGCGGCGGCAGCGTTTCCGGCAGCCTGCCCGGTCCAAAAACGGCGGCGCGTTTTTCAGCATAGTCGAAACGGATCGCCTCGGCGGTCACCGCGTCGGGCGTGAAAGGTGCGAGCGGTCTGGTTATATCGGCAAGACTGGTCAGCTTGGGACGGCGGTCGGCTTCGGTCGCGGCGTCAGCGCAACGCGCACGCAGCGATTCGTATTTCGCCAGCAGCGCATCCGCGCTGACCAGACCCGCATCGAGTGCGATCGAAGCCGAACGCAGTAACGGATCGGTCGCTTCCAGCGCCATCAGCTCGTCGATCGTGCGCCACTCGATCTCGAAATCGGTACCCGCGTGTCCCATCAGCCGCGTTGTACGCAGATGCAGAAACGTCGCCCGACGCGTTGACCGGCAATGCCGCACCGCGCGCGAGATCTGTGCATACCCTTCGGCCAGATCGAGCCCATTGGCGTAAAAGTAGTCGAGGCCGTCACGGTGCGAAAACGCATTCGCGATCCAGCCGTCCGGCGTCTTGACCGAAATGCCGATACCGTTGTCCTCGCAGACAAACAGAATCGGCGCCGGCAAACGCTGATACGCGGTCCATTGCGCTGCATTGAATGCCGTCTGCGCGCTCGCATGGTTGGTAGATGCGTCACCGAACGAGCAGATCACGATCGAATCGCGCGGGATCGGCAACGCATGACCGATGCGCGGCGCGCGCTCGATCGCGATCGCGGTGCCGAATGCCTTGGGCAGATGCGATGCAATGGTCGAAGTCTGCGGGAGCACCCACAGCGGTCTGGATCCCCAAACCTTGTGGCGACCACCGGATATCGCGTCATCGCGACTGGCCGCGAAAGACAGCGCCGCGTCCATCACCGGATCCATTCCGGGCAGCTTGCGAAAGCGTTCGGCCATGAACGCGCCGGAGCGATAGTGCAGGAAGGCCGGATCGGTGTGTCGCACCAGCCGTGCAACCATCGCATTGCCCTCGTGCCCGGACGAGCCGATCGTGTAGAACACCCTGTTCTGGACGCGCAAAGCGCGCGCCATCAGGTCGAGATGGCGTGAGACCAGTTGCGATTCGAACATCTCGGAGAAGTCACGCACCGTGCACTGGCTGCCGGGTAGTACCGGCGCATCATCGGCCGGCGCGATGCCTGGCGTACCGGTCCAATTGCGCACGAACTCGCTGAAGTTCTGATCGACCACCTCGGCACGATTGACGTTGCGATGGCGGGCTGGCGCTGCGTTGGAAGTCATCAGTCGGATACGGTTCGATTGTTGCGGCAGGTTTTATCCCGAATTCGCGATCAATGCGAGATTCTCGTCTGCGAGCGGCGCCATCGGCACGAAACCGGGTTCGCTGCGGACGCGTTCGAGCCAGTCGCGCAATGCCGGGTACGAAGCGAGATCGTAGCCGCCATCGCTGGCACAATGACTGTAGGCAAACAAGGCGATATCGGCGATGCCGTATTCGGCGCCGCTGAACCAGGCGTTTTCGGTCAAATGCAATTCCATCACCCGCAACGCCTGATGCCCACGTTCGCGCAGCCGCGGCAATTCCGCCCGACGCGGACTGTCGAGCGCGGTCCAGCCGCAGATGAAACGCGCAACCGCGATGTACGGCTCGTGGCTGTATTGCTCGAAAAACATCCAGGCCAGTGTCTGCGCGCGCTGCCAGGCATCGCCGGCAAAATAGCGCGTGCCGTCGGCGAGCCAGCACAGGATCGCATTGGACTCGGACAGCACCGCGCCATCTTCGCGTTCGATCACGGGCACCTTGCCGTTCGGGTGCTTCGCAAGAAATTCGCTCGTACGCGTACCACCGTGCGCACTGTCGATTTCGACCCAGCGATACGGCCGCTCGAGCTGTCCCAGCAGCATGCGCAGCTTGTGGCAGTTGCCCGAGGGCGTGTTGCCGTAAACCGTGATCACGCCGCAGACTCCCGCAATGCACGTCGCGAAAGCCATTGCTCGCGGGTCTGTCCCCAGATCTCGACGCCGACATCCTCGAATGGCGGCGGCATCCGTGCGGGTCCGCGCAACGTCGAACCCAGCTTGCGCGCGACCGCCTGCGACGCGAGATTGTCCGGCTCGATGGTGTGAATGACGTCGGTCCAGCCGAGATTCGCGAACGCCCAGTCGATCGCGGCGGTCGATCCCTCGGTCGCGTAACCCTTGCCCCAGACGTCACGCACCAGGCTCCAGCCGACTTCGGTCCCGGGCCAACCCTCCGGCATCCACGGACCGAGCCGTCCGATCCAGCGCCCGCTGGCTTTCTCGATCACCGAAAACATCGCGAACCCCTGAATCGCCCATGCCCCGACCATCGCAACAAATCCGCGCCACGCGACTTCACGCACCTGGGTACCGCCGAGAAAGCGCGTCGCTTCCTGGTCGGCCATGAACGCTGCCCAGTCCTCGAAATCCTCGCGCATCGGCAGCCGCAGCAGCAGGCGATCGGTCTCGATCGCAATGTCGGGCAATCGCAAGGGTCCGCTCATCGAG
>JBAUWF010000015.1:0-6741 GCA_049583635.1 Rhodanobacteraceae bacterium | reverse complement strand
CGGCGGCGAGTTTGCGTTGCATAGCGAGCACCTCGTCCAACGCCCGCGTGGGTTCGATCTTGAGTGGCCCCATGCTGTTCTCCTCAACGTTTGCCGACGGACGTGGCGGACTTCGATCCCTTCCTTGCCGGTTTTCGGCGCGCGCCAGCCGCGCCGGCGGACGATTTCTTTCTACCCGTGGTCTTGCGTGTCGAAGCGCGGCTGTCGACGTCGGCTGTCCGCGCAGCAGCCAACTCGTCGCCGGCAATCCGGACCGTCAGCGTGGCGACTTCCTTGCGCAGCGCAGCCAGTTCGCCAGCGACATCGGCCGTTTGCAGCTCATTGCGGGCCTTCAGTTCTCGGCGCACCTCCTGCAAGCGCTTGCCGATGCTGTCGAGTTCGCTGCGTGTCGGCATACCAAGATCGGTGCCGATGCGCTCGACTTCCTGCTGCAGCTGCGAGCGCACGCGCATTTGCGAGTTGACCAGCGCTCCATACACCTCGCGAAATTCGGGCGACAAGGCAATTTCCGCATAGGCCTCTTCGGCTGCATCCACCCAGAGGTCGTAAAGCGCGCGCAACGAGTCGATCTGCCGACCCGGCTCCTCGCGAGCGGCCAGCTTGCTCTCGAACAACTCGAAGCCACGCTGGCTCGCCTTGAGCATCAGCGCGTTGTAGCGCGCACTCTGTTCCTGATATTCGACCAGCGCGGCGACCATCTTCTGGTAGTGTTCCTGGTGCTCGCGCAGATAGCCGAACGCGGGCATGCCTAACCAGCTTTTCGCCTCGCTGGCGATCGGATCGAGCAGCGGCTGCAAGCGCGCCATCATCTGCTCGAAGCCCTTGGCGCCTTTTTCGCCGATCTCGCGCAAGGCGCGGGCCATCGGATTATTGAGCAGCGTGGCGTCTCCACCCGGCAAATTGAAGCTCTTGCGCAGCGCGTCGGTCCACTCGGCCGCGTTGCCGTCGCCGCCCTTGGCAGTCGCCGTCTCTATCATCGACTGCATGAATGTGGTGTAGTTTCTGGCGTTGGCGAGCAAGCGTTCTACTGTCTGGGTCTGCGCGCCGCCGCTGCTGAACATGCGCGCCCACTGTTCGAGACCTTCGTGCCACGGCGGGTCCAGCGTACTCCCCGAATTTTCGGCCGCTGTCTGCTGTGAGAGTTCCCGCCATGCATTCCAGTACTGGCGGGACAGCGCATCCCAGCCCTGCATCCAATCGGCACCCGGTGCTCTAGCCATTGAGAAGCCCTCTTAAACCGAACGCGCATGATACAGCGGGCATATGTTGCGCCGCAACATACCGCCCCCAGGACCTGCCCCGCCACAATAAGCGGGCAGCTTCACACTGATCATTGAACAGCGAGGGACAACGGCACCATGAACGCTACATGATTGCGAACAGGAAAGATCGTGATGGACCACCACAGGGGCCACGAAATACCGTACCGTCGGCTGGACTTGGATGGAGACGAGGAGTCGAGGTCATGCGAGGGCTGTGCAGCGCCAAAACCAGGCCCTGCGGCATACCGTTTTTCGCGGCGGTAGTGCTGTTGCTGCTCGGCGGTTGTGGAAACGTTTCTTACACGCTCAAACAGGAACCGGAACCCGAGCGTACGGCGACGAATCGATTCGAGCCACTACCCGGCCGCGGACCTGAGGTCGTGGCTGCATTGCGCACCGGCCCGGCGCCGGCCGAACCACAGATCGCCAACGGCAAGCAGTTCGCCGCCGATCGTCGCGGACTCGCGGCCAGGGGATACATGGTGATCGGCAATGCGCACCTCACGCCGGACAATGCGTCGATACGATCGACTGCAATCAAGGCTGGCGTCACGGCGGGCGCCGACAAGGTACTGCTCTATCCGCCCGAAGGCGACGCGTCACCAAACGAGGGCGCGCCCGGCGATGACATGTCCGCAACCTGGCTGGCGGTCTACTATGTGCGCGTCAAACCACCTTTCGGCGCGACCTTTCGTGATCTGTCGGCAGCCGAGCAAGCCGAAATCGGCGTATCCGGTGGCGTGCGCATCGGTTCCGTGATCGGCGACACGCCCGCCTCGCGCGCAAACCTGCTGCACGACGATGTCATCGTGAAAATCGATCACCAACCGATCGCGGGAAAGGCGATGTTTCAAGATGTACTCAAGGAGCGGGTCGGAAAACGCGTGATATTGACGATCCGCCGAAATGGCGAAACCTTGAAACGCATCGTCCGCCTCGGCCTGCTGCCGTCGATGCCGCCTTCCTGATTCGACTATTTCGTCTCTTCCAGTCACTACTACCACGGCCATGCGCGTCGCAACCACCTGCGCTAGCATTGGGGCCACCGCGATGATGAATGCAGATGCCCGATGGACTCCCGCGAAGATGCTTCCACGACCCTGATCGATGAACTGATCCTCGACCCGGTGGAGGCTCGGGTTCTCGGCTGTCTGGTGGAAAAGCAGGCGATCACGCCGGAGGTCTATCCACTGACGCTCAATGCCACGGTCGCCGCGTGCAACCAGAAGACCAATCGCGATCCAATCCTCGATCTCGAGCCCGGAGAGGTCGGCAATGCCTTGCGGCGACTCGAGGGCAAGGGTGTCGTTGCCGGTTCGCTCGGTGCGCGCAGCTCACGTTACGAGCATCGCATGGACACAATCTATGGCGTTACGCCACGACAACGCGCGGTCCTCGCCGCGTTGTTGCTGCGCGGCCCGCAGACGATGAACGAGATTTCGACACACAGCGCGCGTCTTGCGCAGTTTCCAGGCCCCGATGACTTGCGCGGCGCGGTCGATCGGCTGATGCACCATGCACCACCGCTCGCTGTCCGCCTGCCGCATGGCGCCGGCCAGCGCGAGGATCGTTACATGCATCTGCTCGCTGGGCCGGTTCAGGCAGAACAGTTCGCGACAGCGGCGAAGTCGACTCCCCGATCGCGCGACGAGTCCGACCTCCTGGACCGCATTTCGCGCCTGGAGAACCTGGTCGCGACATTGAAGGGTGAAGTCGCCGAGATCGTGGCACGGCTGTCCCACGATGAATAATGACGAGCCGGCGCCGACGAAAACAGCGAAGGCAACGCGCTGATCGGTTCGCGCAGCCGACGCGTGGTTGACCGATAGAGACAGAGCTACCGGTTATGCCGCGCCCTGCTCTTCCGCCACCGCTTTCATCGAAAGGCGGATTCGGCCCTGCTTGTCGACTTCCAGTACCTTGACCTTGACCAGATCGCCTTCCTTGAGTTTGTCGGACACCTTTTCGACGCGCTCGTTGGAGATCTGCGATACGTGCACGAGGCCGTCCTTGCCGGGAAGGATCGTGACGAATGCGCCGAAGTCCATGAGTTTGGCAACCTTGCCTTCGTAGATACGGCCCGGCTCGACATCGGAAACAATCTGTTCGATGCGCTTCTTCGCCGCTTCGCCCGCGTCGCGGTTGACCGAGGCGATGATCACGGTGCCGTCGTCGTTGATATCGATCGTTGCGCCGGTTTCCTCGGTGATCGAACGGATCGTGGTGCCACCCTTGCCGATGACTTCGCGGATCTTGTCCGGGTGGATCTTCATGGTCAGAAGGCGCGGCGCATATTCGCTCATTTCCGAACGCGGCGCGCTGATCGCCTTGGCCATCTCGCCGAGTATGTGCAGGCGCCCCCGTTTGGCCTGGGTCAGCGCCGTGCGCATGATTTCCTCCGTGATGCCGTCGATCTTGATGTCCATCTGCAGGGCGCTGATGCCCTCGGACGTGCCGGCCACCTTGAAATCCATGTCACCCAGATGATCCTCGTCGCCGAGAATGTCGGACAGCACGACGAAGTCGTCGCCTTCCTTGACCAGACCCATCGCAATACCCGCAACCGGCGCCTTGATCGGCACGCCGGCATCCATCATCGCGAGCGAGGACCCGCACACCGATGCCATCGAACTGGACCCGTTCGATTCGGTGATTTCGGACACCACACGCAACACGTATGGAAACTCCTCCATGCTCGGCTTGACTGCCATTACACCCCGCTTGGCCAGCCGACCGTGACCGATCTCGCGACGCTTCGGGCCGATCATGCGGCCCGCTTCGCCAACCGAATACGGCGGGAAGTTGTAGTGAAACAGGAACGGATCTTTCGATTCGCCTTCGACCGCGTCGATGATCTGCGCATCACGCCCGGTACCGAGCGTGACCGCAACCAGGGCCTGGGTCTCGCCGCGCGTGAACAGCGCCGAGCCGTGAGTGCGCGGCAGGACACCGGTACGTGCCGTGATCGGTCGCACCGTATCGAGCGAGCGACCGTCGATGCGCGACTTGGTCTTCAATACCTGCGCACGCAGCGTCTGGTACTCGATTTCGCCGAATTCACGAGCCATGTCCGCGGCAACCCAGCCATTGGCTTCGGCCGCAGGTTTGAGGGATTCGAGCACCTCTTTCCTGAGCGCCGAGATCGCATCGCGCCGTTCGAGCTTGTCGCGCACCGAGAACGCGGCAGCCAGACGATCTCCGATTGCCTGTTTCACCGCTGTAACCATCACCTCGTTTGCAATCGGCGCGTCCCACGTCCAGGCGTTGACACCGACTTCGGCAGCCAGCTCGTTGATTGCATTGATCGCTTGCTGCATTTCACGATGCCCGAACATCACCGCGCCGAGCATCACATCTTCCGAAAGCAGTTGCGCCTCGGACTCCACCATCAGGACCGCATTGGCGGTACCGGCGACGACCAGATTCAGTTCCGAGGCAATCTGTTCGGTCGCGCTCGGATTGAGCAGATATTTGCCGTCCGCGTAGCCAACGCGCGCCGCGCCGATCGGACCCTTGAACGGGATACCCGACAAGGTCAGCGCGGCAGATGCGCCGATCAATGCCAGAATGTCGCCGTCGATCTCGGGATTGAGCGACATCACGGTGGCGATGACCTGCACTTCGTTGCGAAAACCGTCCGGGAACAACGGTCTGATCGGCCGGTCGATCAAGCGCGAGGTCAGCGTTTCCTTTTCGGTCGGACGTCCTTCGCGCTTGAAGAAACCGCCCGGGATGCGCCCGCCGGCATAGAATTTTTCCTGGTAATCCACCGTGAGCGGGAAGAAATCCATGCCTTCGCGGGCGTTCTTGTTGCCGACCGCGGTGACCAGCACCACGGTGTCGGCCATCCGGACCAGCACGGCACCACCGGCCTGACGCGCGATCTCGCCGGTCTCCAGCGTGATCTCGTGATTTCCGTACTTGAAGGTCTTGGTTACTTTCGCCACGGTATTTTTGTCCTAGTTGAGAAGTGCGGCCATGGACGGCCGCTTGTTGATTCTGGCGTTCATGGATGAACGCAAAAACAAACCGATTGTGCGGCCATGGATCGCCACTTCTTGATTCTCGCGTTCACGGGCGACCGCAAAAACACACCGCGGCCATGAATCATCCCGTCCATCCTGGTCGCGCGTTCACGGACGATCGCAACAACCAACCAATCACCGACGAATGCCGAGGCGCTGGATCAGAGCCTTGTAACGATCGCTGTCCTTGCCTTTCAGGTAATTCAACAGCCGACGACGCTGATTTACCATCTTCAGCAGCCCTCGGCGCGAATGGTGGTCCTTGTCGTGCGACGCGAAATGCGGAGCGAGGTGTTCAATGCGAGCCGATAGCAGCGCCACCTGGACTTCCGGTGAACCGGTGTCGTTGGGCGCGCGGCTGTAATCCGCAATGATCTTGCTGGTTTGATCTGGAGTAAGCGACATCAACGTGAATCCTGCGTGTATATCATGCTGAAAAGCGGAGACGAGGCTTGCGCGTGACCAGCCACCGGTGGTCATGCGCAAGCCTCGCGTGAGTTCGGGTTGCGGCTGTCGGGCAAACAATGCATTTTAGCTGGCGCAGGGGATGCGGAACAAGGCTTGGAGGCAAAACCTTCTGTTCTTGACCGGAATCGGTCCAGTCGACGGCGGGTCGGAATACCAACAACCACTTCCGCTAACAGAATCAACCTGTTCGCCTGAACCCACGCAGCACCCGCAGCAGCCCGTGCTCGTCGCACTCGCAAAGCGCCACGGTACGACCATCGATGTCCAGCGCGGCACAACGGCCTACCGGCCACTCCGCATCGATTTGCACCGGCTGCCCGTGCGCGAGGCGATCCGCCGCGCGCTGCTCGAGTCGAATCTGCGGGTAGGTTCCGAATGCGGCCTCGATCGGCAACAACAGTCCATCGAGCACGGCCTCGCCCGCTTCTGCCAGCTGATTCAGTTGATCGATGCCGACCATCGCATGGCCGCGAAATGGCTCGGCCCACAGACGGCGCAACGCGGTCAGGTGCGCGCCGCAGCCGAGACGCTCGCCAAGATCGCGCACCAGGCTGCGCACGTAGGTTCCCGGGCCACATTCGATACGCAGGCGCAGCGTGTCGGCGTCGCTTTCGAGCAGATCGAAACGGCGTACTTCCACTTGCCGCGGCGGCGCGCTCACGCTTTCACCTCGACGGGCGCGTCGATACAGCGGTACGCCAGCGCGCTTGATCGCCGAGTATGCCGGCGGTACCTGCACAATGGCACCCGTCAATGCCGCCAGCTCGATGCGGATGGCATCCGCCGACAGGCTCGGCACCGGACGCTCCGCAAGCACCTCACCCTCGATATCGTCGGTGCTCGTGGTCTCACCAAGGCGGCATTCGGCTTCGTACGCCTTGTCCGACCCGAGCAGAAGGCCCGCGATCTTGGTCGCTTCGCCAAAGCAAATCGGCAACAGCCCACTGGCGAGCGGATCGAGACTGCCGGTGTGCCCTGCCTTGGCG
>JBAUWF010000014.1:0-3216 GCA_049583635.1 Rhodanobacteraceae bacterium | reverse complement strand
TCGCGAATCGCGATGTATTCCATTTCCGGCGTCACGATGCCCCGCCGTGCGTAGTGCATCTGGCTCACGTTCGCGCCCGACCGCGCAACGCGCGGCTTTGGAATGTTCGGAAACCGCACGTCGTCGAGCGCCGCCGCACTCGCATGGCGACGCGTGAACGGTGACGTGAAATCGGCGAGACGTTCGGTATCACCGCGCGCGTCGATCCAGCCTGCGCGCAGCGCCGGCAGGCCGCTTGCGAGATCGGCGCGAAACGCGGGATCCGTATACGGCCCCGACGTATCGTAGACGACGAACGGGGCGTTCTTCTCCGCCCCGAACGACGATGGCGTATCCGCCTGCGCGATCTCGCGCATTGGCACGCGCAGGTCGCTGCGCGATCCGCCAACGTGGATCTTGCGCGAGCCCGGAATCGGATGCGTGACGGTTTCGGAAAGCTCGGCGGTTTCGCGCAGCAGCGCGGTGGGTATCGCATTCATCGGCATGTCCTGCATTTTTGAAAAGTCCGCACCTGAATGCACGGTCTCTCGCGGGGGAGTCGCATGAAGCAGGCGCCGCGTCGCTTGGATTCCGACGCCGCGAAGCTTCCCTACGCCGGGCTCAACCGGATCAGGTTCGAAGGGACTGTCTCAGCCGAACGGCACCGGCACCCCCGCTTCAGTCCCGCATTCAAGCATGTTCGAAGTCACCTGGCGAGCGATCCGCGACGTTGCCGTTCATCTGCGCGTTCGCCGGAAAAGCCAGCGAAGATTCCGGCGCCATGCGGGCGGTCGAATCCGAGCGCGAACGTGCGGCCACCGGAATCGGGCGATGGTGCCCCGACCCTGCTGCACGCCGGTCGAGGGCCGCGGCGCCGGATCCACGTTTCTTTTTCGGTGCGCCGGTCACCCCGGTCGCTACGGCAGCGGCCGTGCTGCATCCTTGCCGTCACGCGACATCGACGCATAAGATCGTGCCCGGTGAGCATTTGACGCACTCGACGTCATGCTGGAGAAGCAACCATGAAGAACGAATCGCTCTGGCGCGGCGCCTTGCTCGCAATCTTCACGGTGACGGCCGGCGCGTCGCTTCCGGATGTACACGCCGATCCGTTGCCCGGCCAGCCATTTGCATCGTACTGGTATCCGTCCACCCTGCTCACGTGGGATCCAACGCTCGATCCGGATGCGCCCTACAATCGATCCGGCGTGCCGCTCGCGCCGCGTTTCGCCAATCCGGATCTCGCAGTCAATCCGCACGCGCGGCCCGACGAGGCGCGCGTCGCCGCACTGGTCGCGTTCGCGCCGACCTCGTTCAACCCGTCGCAGGGCTCGCCGGTGATGAGCTACTACGCGCTCAACTACTGGCAGTACATCGATCAGCTTGTGTTCTGGGGCGGCTCCGCAGGCGAGGGCCTGATCCTCGCGCCGAACCCGACCGTGATCGACGCGGCGCATCGCAACGGCGTGCCGGTGCTCGGCAACGTGTTCTTTCCGCCCAACGTGTACGGTGGCGACATCCAGTTCGTACGCGATTTCGTGCAGCGCGACGGCGCCTCGTTTCCGGTGGCGGACAAGCTCATCGAGGCGGCGACCTATTACGGCTTCGACGGCTGGTTCATCAACCAGGAAACCTCCGGCGGCGACGCGACCCTCGCCGCCGACATGCGTGACATGATGGAGTATCTGAAGACCCATTCGAATCTGCGCATCGTCTGGTATGACGCGATGATCGCTAACGGTGCAATCAGTTATCAGAACGCGCTCGATGCACAGAACCAGATGTTCTTCGAGGACGGCAACAACGTCGTCTCCGATGCAATGTTTCTCAATTTCAACTGGTCCGCGAACGGGCTTCAGAGCTCCGCTGCCCTGGCGACAAGCCTCGGCCGCAGCCCGTACGAGCTTTATGCCGGTGCCGATGTCGAAGCGCATGGCTACAACACCGGCGTCAACTGGAACGGCGTGTTTCCGGAAGGCCAGCCGCATCGCACTTCTATAGGCTTCTACCGGCCCGAGTGGACGTACAACTCATCGAGCAGCACCAGCGATTTCTACACGCGCGACAATCACTTCTGGGTCGGCCCCAACCATGACCCGAGCAATACGACAACGTCGGCAGCCTGGAAAGGGATTGCCAACTACATCCCGGCCACGACACCGATTTCCGCGCTGCCGTTCGTGACCAACTTCAACACCGGTCAGGGCAGCCGCTACGCGATCGACGGCGTCACGCTGGCGACCAGTGAGTGGAACAACCTCGGCCTGCAGGACATCCTTCCGACCTGGCGCTGGATCGTGCGCGGCACCGGTTCGCTGCTGGCGCCCGATCTCGACTGGAGCGACGCTTACTGGGGCGGAACCTCTCTGGAGATTTCCGGCACGCTCGATGCCGTCAACGACCTCCCGCTTTACGAAACGCATCTGGATGTCGATACGAATACGACACTCGCGATCGCGTACAAGGCAGAGACGGCGGGGCCGACACATCTCGAGGTCGGGCTCGCGTTCGAGGATGCGCCATCGGCTTTCGAATATTTCGACGTCGGCGACGCGAGCGACACGGACTGGAACACCAAAACCTTCGACCTCGGCGCTTTCGCCGGGCGCACGATCGCGATCGTTGCGCTGCGCGTCGTGCCAGATGCGAATTCCGAACCGTACGCGATTCGTGTCGGAAGGCTTGCTGTCTATGAGTCTCCCCTGGTGACGCCGGCGCCGCCGACCCATGTAGCAGTCATCAGCAAGAACGACATCGATGCGGACACGGCAACCTTGCGCCTGCAATGGGTGCGCTCGACCGATCCGGTCAATTCCTACGCCGTGCTGCAACACCACGCCGACGGCAGCCAGAGCTGGCTCGGTGGCACCGCGAACAACGCGTACTTCGTTGCCGACCTGACCCGGGACGGCAACGAGGCAACCACCACGATCGACGTCGAAGCGGTAAGCCCGTCGTTCGTCCGTTCGGCTCCGGCGAGTACCATCGTGACCTGGAATTCGATCTTTGTCGACGGCTTCGACGGTGGCCCGAGCAGTCCGCGTCATTGAACCAAGGCTTTCGTCCAGGCCGCTCCAGGCGGCACAATAGTCGTTTCTGCCGGGAACAAATTCATGGACATTCTGCATCCGGACCTGCACGAGCTGTATCCACCGCATCTCGAAACGGTCAAGGCGCGCAGCGATGCCGCACTCGAGCGTGGCGGTTTCGATCACCTCGTCGTAGCGGCGGGCCGGC
>JBAUWF010000013.1:0-15273 GCA_049583635.1 Rhodanobacteraceae bacterium | reverse complement strand
CAACTTCGCAGTCTTCTGATCGAACAATTCGGCACTGATCCGGCCAAGCTGCTGCCTGTCCTTCATTTCGACGGCACGCCGATCACCGCACGCTTCATCGCCGCCGCCATCGGCGAACGCCTCGACCACGCGAACGTGCGGCCGCGGTGCAGCGACAAGGTGGCCTAGAAGCCTTCTCACAAGCCGGGGCATGATGCCCGCGAAGCGTGGCATCCATGGACGAGCGAAGCCCCACACAATTGACGTGTAATGTCGCGAGCGTATGGTGAATCCCGGCGCAGCTACGTCGGGAGGACGTGATGCGACGCAACGCTGTTGGATTCGTATTCGCGTTGGCCTTGGCGCTCTGGTTACACGGCGCCGAGGCGTTCGTCGATCCGCCCACGCTTTCGCCTGCGCACCCGCTGGCCGGCGACACAATTTCAGTAAACCTGTATGCGGGTGTGTGCGACGCATTCACCGACGATATCGACGAGACTGATATCACACAGAATGGCAACGCGATCCGGATTCTGATCGATGGGATCCACCATACGGACTCTGCCATTTGCATCTATCCGAGCTTTAATTACGTCTACCCCGTCGGCGCTTTCCCGCCAGGTTCATACACTCTTCAAGTGGACCGCCGGTATCAAGACATCGTGGGCCCCGTAGTTATTGAAACGCTCGGCATCATTCCGTTTACCGTCGCAGGCGTTGCGGGTCAGGCGACGCCACTACCGACGATCGGAAAGCTTGCATCGCTGATCCTGCTCGGCACGATACTGGGACTCGCGGGGTTGGCAATGCGCCGGCGGCGCACCCAGGTCCTGCTGGCCGGCTTGCTGGTGGGCACGCCGTTCTCCGCACGGCGATAATGCGGGCGACGGCACCGAGTTTCCGACGGCCGCAGTGCAGATAAGCGACCCATATGCAGGCGGCAGCGTCGCATTGTACTGCCCGGCGAATTTCATCTTCCAGAACGGCTTCGATTGACGTAATGTTGACCAGTTCGGACAGGAGCCCAAGGCGCCGCAGACTACCTCGAATCAGATGACCTATATCGCCAAACCCAAGCTGCACCATCCGTCGCTGGCCTGCAACGCGCGCGGCTACACGCGACGCGATTACGAAGGCCGCGTGTCGACCCTGTGCGCGGGCTGCGGCCACGATTCGATTTCGGCCGCGATCATCCAGGCCTGCTGGGAGCTCGACATCGAACCGCACCGCGTCGCCAAACTATCCGGCATCGGTTGCAGTTCGAAGACGCCGACGTATTTTCTCGGCAATTCGCACGGCTTCAACACCGTGCACGGACGCATGCCTTCGGTGCTGACCGGGGCCAATCTGGCCAATCGCGAGCTGCTGTACCTCGGTGTATCGGGCGACGGCGATTCGGCGTCGATCGGCATCGGACAATTCGTGCATGCGATCCGCCGCGGCGTCAACATGGTCTACATCGTCGAGAACAACGGTGTGTACGGATTGACCAAGGGGCAGTTTTCGGCGACCGCGGATCAGGGTTCGCTGTCGAAGAAGGGTGCAGTCAACACCGACAGCTCGGTCGACCTGATCGGCCTGGCGCTGCAGTTGGGTGCGAGTTTCGTTGCACGCGGTTTCTCGGGCGACAAGGCGCAACTGGTGCCGCTGATCAAGGCCGCGATGACGCACCGTGGCGCGGCATTTCTCGACGTGATCAGCCCGTGTGTCGCGTTCAACAACCACGCCGGTAGCACCAAGAGTTATGACTATGTGCGCGAGCACAACGAGGCAGTCAATCGCCTGGACCTGGTTCCGCATCACGATGAAATCCGTGTCGACTACGCGGCCGGCGCTACCATCGAATTGCCGCAATCCAATGGCAGCGTGCTGACGCTGCGCAAGCTGCATGCCGATTACGATCCGACCGATCGCGTCGCCGCGATGAATCATGTGCAGCGCCATCAGGCCAAGGGCGAAATCGTGACGGGTCTGCTCTACGTCGATCCGGAGGCTGCCGATCTGCACCAGCACCTCAAGACCAGTGTGAGGCCGCTCAACACGCTCGGCCCGACACAATTGTGTCCAGGCAGTGCCGCACTCGAGAAGATCAACGCATCGCTGCGATGAAACACCAATAGCAGGATCGGGTTCGCTGTCAGCGCGCTCTCAGCGCAATTCGCAGAAACAGCGGGCGAAGATGCCGTAGCGTTTTGAGCGCAGCAAATCAAGCAAGGTGTCGATCTGTCTTAGTTCCGCATTTCCGGTCAGCGCACGCGGCAGGTCGATTCCACTGGCGCGCACGAGACGCGCGAGCGTCTCATCGTTACTCAGACTCAATGCAAGGTTTTCCCATGGTGACAGGGGTTTCTCGACATAGGTTGTGCGGTAATCGGCGCCAAGCTTCGCACGCCTCGCAGCGGCTGCGACCGCCTCGTCGAGTCCGCCGAGATGGTCGACGAGGCCGCGGGCCTTGGCCTGACTGCCGCTCCACACCCGTCCCTGCGCAATCGCGTCGATCTGGGCGGGCGTGCGCCCACGCGCCTTCGCGACGCGCCCGACAAACTGACGGTAGCCGCGTTCGATCACGTCGGTCAGGATCGATTCGACTTCGGGCGACAGCGGCCGACGGATATCCAGCGCGCCGGCCAGCGGCGTGGTGCCGATCCCGTCGGTATGAATGCCGAGCTTGGCCAGTGTGTCTGGAATCGTGACGAACAGGCCGAAGATGCCGATCGATCCGGTAATCGTTTCGGGCTCGGCCCAGATCTCGTCGGCGTTCATCGAGATCCAGTAGCCGCCGCTCGCCGCGACATCGCCCATTGACACAATCACCGGCTTGCCGGCGGCCCGGGTTTGGGCGACTTCGCGGCGAATCATTTCCGACGCGGTGGCATCCCCTCCGGGGGAATCGACGCGCAACACCAGCGCCTTGACGTGATCGTCCTCGCGCGCGGCACGAATCAATCGTGCCGTGGATTTGCCGCCAATCGAACCTTGTGGCCGCTCGCCGGGCATGATTTCGCCTTGAGCGACGACGATCGCAACCTCTTCGCCGACGAGCTTTGGTGTCGCTCCGACAGTCGCCAGATAGTCCTTGTAGTCGATCTGCCGGAAGCCGTCGCCGTCGGCGTCGGCGGGAGCGCCGAGCTTGCGCAGCACGCTTCGCGCCTCGCCGCGCGTGGCAAGGGAATCGACAAGTTTTTCATCGAGTGCGAGCCGGGCCAGATCGCCCTGATGCGCGCTGACCCGGTCCGCATAGTGCGCGATATCATCTGCGAGCACATCGACGTCGACCTTGCGCAAGTGCGCAATCTGGTCGAGATAGTCGCGCCAGATGCCTCCCATCCAGAATTGGCTGGCCTGCTTGGCGGCATCCGAAGCCTGGTTGAGCACATAGGGTTCGGCAGCCGATTTGTACTGCCCGACCTTGATCAGATGCACGTTGACGCCGAGCTTGTCGAGTGCGTCCTTGTAGTAGCTGCGGTAACTTGCCAGGCCTTCGAGCAGCACCGAGCCTTCCGGATCGAGCAGGATACGGTTCGCGTGGGCGGCGAGCAGATACGAATTCTGATCCATTCCCGCGGATACGGCGACTATGTCCTTGCCGGTAGAACGGAAGCGGTCGAGCGCGATGCCAAGGTCGCGTGCCGTCGCAAGACCGATGTCGGTGATCTCGTCCGGCATCAGGACGATGCGATCGATGCGCGAGTCCTTTGCTGCTACTTCAATGACGCGCAGCAGATCGCGCAATTGCACTTCCCGCACCCCGTTGCCGCCGAGCTTACCGAGCGCGCGTGCGGCCGGATCGATGCTGTACTGCTCGACGATCGCGCCATTGGGATCGAGCACCAATGCCGTATGCGGTCCCAATACCGGCCGCGCCGAAAACAGCCAGCCGACCACGAGTCCGAGCACCAGCAGGAACAAGATGTTGAAGATCAGGAGGCGCGTGAAGTTGAGCGCGTCCCACACGCTGCGCAGCGTCCGCAATACGGGTCCATGCCGGTTCTCGGGCATCTTGTTCTCCAGGCGGGCGAGTGGCCCGTGCGTCATTCAAATCGCAAGCGTAGCCGAAGCCGACTCTCACAACATACCGTTCGGCTAGGTCGAGGCTACGCCGACGTACGCGCAACGATATCGCGTGAGCCGCCAAAAGCGTAACAGCAACAGAATCGCCGCTGCCGACAAACCAGCGATAAGGCCCATCCACATGCCGCGTGCGCCAAGGTGCCGGTTGAACGCGAGCCACCAGCCAACGGGCATGCCGACTCCCCAATAAGCGAACGTGGTGACCAACATTGGTACGCGCGTGTCCTTGAGTCCGCGCAAAGCGCCATTCGCCGCCACCTGGATGCCGTCGGAAAACTGGAACATCGCGGCCAGCACCAAAAGCTGTGCGGCGAGTCCGATCACCGCCGGATCGCGTGTATACAGCGCGGCGATGCGCTCGGACAGGCCGAGCATCAGCCCGGCCGAGATGCATTGGGTTGCCAAGGTCAACAGCATGCCGCCGAAACCCGCATAACGTATGCCGCTCGCATCCCCGCGGCCGGCCGCGTGGCCGACACGCACCGTCGTCGCCATGGCCAGCCCAAGCGGCACCATGAATGCCACCGAAGCAACATTGATCGCAATCTGGTGGCTCGCGATGATATCGGCTCCAAGCCGGCTGATCGCGAGCGCCACCGCGATGAACAGACTCGCCTCCATAAACACCGAGACACCCATCGGCAGGCCGATCCGCAACAACTCGCCAATGATGCGGGTGTCCGGACGGCCCAAACGCGCGCGCAAGCCGAGGTCGCGGTAGTGGCGTCGACAACCGAGGTAGACTGCGAATGCCGCGGTCTGGATCCACAAGACGCAGGCAGTCGCAATGCCGCTGCCGAGCGCGCCGAGCCGCGGCACACCGAGCCTGCCGTACATCAGAACGTAACCGAGCGGGCCGAGCAGGATGAGCCCGAGCACGCTGAAATACATCGTCGGGCGCGTCAGGCCAAGGCCTTCGCTCAAGCCACGCAAGGCAAAGAATACCGCCAGCGCCGGCGCTCCAAACGCGATCGCATGGAGGAATCGGCGCACGTTCGGAATCAGTCCCGGATCGACCCCGACCAACCCGATTAGAAGCGGCCCGACAAAGAAGACCGCCAGCAGCAAACCCAAACCCAGGAAGATCGCCAGCCAAACGGCTTGTTGGAACAATTGGGCGATCTCACCACGACGCCCTGCTCCGTTCAACTGCGCCACGGAAGGCGGCAACGCCATCATGAGGCCGATCACGGCGACCAGCGCGAGCATCCACACACTCGAACCGACCGCCACGGCCCCGAGCGTCTGCGCGTCGAGATGGCCGGCCAGCAATGTGTCGACCACATTCATCCCGATTGCCGAGAGCTGGCCGAACACGAGCGGCAGCGCGAGGCGCACCGTGGCTTTCAGCTCGTGCGCCAGGCGCGGCTGGTGGGTCGGCGTGGTTGGAGACATTGACGAATCCCGGATCCTGCGCAGTTTACGCCGCGGTTCGGACCACTCGTGCAAAACAGGGCATAATTTTTCGGAAGACTTCCAGGTACGACCGTTGAACAACGACAACGAACCCACGCCGGGCACTGTCACGAATACGCCCACCCAGCCGTGCGCCAATTGCGGTGCGCCGATGCTCGGCCCGTATTGCTACGCCTGCGGGCAGCCGCAAAAAGGCATGATCCGCCACCTCGCGAGCGTGATGTCGGATGTCGCCGACACCATTTTCAACGTCGATTCGCGCGTTTTCCATACGCTGCTGCCGCTGTATTTCCGGCCCGGCTTTCTGACCGTCGAATATATCGCGGGTCGACGCGTGCGTTATGTCACGCCGTTTCGCCTGTTCTTCTTCCTGAGCCTCATCGCATTTTTCGCGATCCAGTTCAGCCTCGACCTGGGTTCAAGCAGAATCAATATCGTCGGTCCCGGCGGCGGTTCGGTGCATGTGGGACCGGTCGATCAGGACATCGGCACGGCCACGACAGCTGCCGAAGTGCAGCAGCGTCTCGCGACGGTGATCGCGGGCCTTGAAAATACCCGCAACGCACCAGGCACCCCCGAGGTCGCACGCGAGAGCGTCGCCAAGGCCGAACAACGTCTGCGCCAGAAAGCCGAGCAGCGCATCGCCTGGCTAAAGGCGAAACAGGAGGCCGAGGCGCGCGGCGAAAAGCCTCCACCCGACCCGGAAGCCGAGTCCGATAGCATCACGTTCAACGGCAAACCGTGGGACCTCAAGGCCAATCCGCTGCATGTCGACTGGCTGCCCGCTCCGGCCAATGCCAAGCTCAACGACATTGCCGGGCACATGCGCGACAACGTGATCGCGGCCAAACACAATCCGCGTCGCGCCATCGTCGGTCTGTTCTCGGTGCTGCCGCAGACGTTGGTGATCTTGATGCCGCTGTTTGCGGTGCTGCTCAAGATCTTCTACATCTTCAAACGGCGCCTTTACATGGAGCACCTGATAGTGGCACTGCACAGCCACGCCTTCATTTTTCTCTCGTTGCTGCTGCTGTGCATTCTCAGCCTGATCCGGACGTGGGCAACGACACGCTCAGCCTGGCTGTCGACGCCGTTGGGGCTGGCCGAAGCGGCCGTCTGGACCTGGCTGCCGATTTATCTGTTGTTGATGCAAAAGCGCGTCTACCGACAGGGCTGGTTCATGACGATCGTGAAGTATTGCCTGGTCGGTCTTTCCTATGTGGTGATGATCGGATTCGGGCTGGCAGGCGCCGTTGTGGCGAGTCTGGCGTTTGGGTGAATCCACCCACATGGGGCGAATCCGGCATTCACCGGTCGAGCGGCGGATCGTGCCTTTGTACACAACGTCAACACCCCCGCCCCAGGCTTGCGACGAACAGGCCGGCGAGCGCAATCGTACCGAAATGATCTTCGCAAGCGTATGATTTAAAATGTATATTTCAAATTGATTAAACTTTCGCCAAGCCAAGTCGCCGCGCGTCATGACGCCCTCGCATCGGGCTTCACCGACAGTCATCCACAGACTTATCCACTGCGATTGTGGATAACGAAAAAACCCATACGCATCTAATGAGTTGGTCGATCTTCCTGAAGGTTTCCTTAGAAACCATCCGCAAGCGCTTGCCGGCGGCGAATGCCTTGGCTCCGGCATGCATTCGGGCCGACCGGCACGCGCGTCATGGCTCGCGACAGCACCCGGCCTTCCGGTGGCTCGTGCGGCCCGAGCAGGCAGCATGACGTCGATTCTGCGTGTAGCGGTTCCGCTGCCGCTGACGCAACTGTTCGACTACCGTCCGCCCGCGGGGCCGCTTCCGCTGCCGGGCTGCCGTGTACTGGTTCCGTTCGGACCAAGGCGCCTGGTCGGCTTTGTGGTTGAGTCGGCCGAGGTGTCCGAGTCGCTGTCGGCGAATTTGAAGGCGGTCGAGCGGGTGCTTGATCAAACACCGATCGCAACCGACGAATGGTGGACAACCCTGCAATGGGCCGCACGCTACTACCAACACCCGTTTGGTGAAGTAATCGAAACCGCGCTGCCGGCTGCGTTGCGCTCGCCTCGCGTGCTGCCCGAATCAGGCATCACCGGCATCGCACTGACACGCGCAGGCGAACGGGCGCGCCACGATCCGCATCGGCGCCGCGGCACGCGCATCGACGCCCTGCTCGATCTCCTGGCGCACGGCGCGATGAGTGCCACCGCACTCGATCGGCAGCTGCCCGGCTGGCGCACTTCCGCGCGCACGCTAAGATCACGGGCCTGGATCGAATCGCAGCGGTTGGCGACAGCAGCAACGCCCACCGCCGTTGCCGGCCCGCCGCTTAATTCCGAACAACGCGCTGTGCTTGCCGGCGTCGCGGAGGCGGCGCCCGGATTTTCGGCGTTTTTGCTCGACGGCGTGACCGGCAGCGGCAAGACCGAGGTGTATCTGGCGCTGATTGCCGAGTGTCTTGCGCGCGGCCGTCAGGCGCTGACGCTGGTGCCGGAGATCGCATTGACGCCGCAGATGATCAGGCGCTTCGGTGAGCGCCTCGGCGTCGAGGTCACCGCACTGCATTCGGGCCTGGGCGATGCCGAGCGGGTGCGCGCCTGGCTCGCGGCTGCACGCGGCGAGGCCAAGGTAATTCTTGGCACACGTTCGGCCGTATTCGTGCCTCTGCCCCAGCCCGGCCTGCTGATCGTCGACGAGGAGCACGACCTGTCATACAAGCAGCAGGACGGTTTTCGCTACCACGCGCGCGACCTCGCTGTGATGCGTGCCAAGGCGCTCGCGGTCCCGATCCTGCTCGGTTCGGCGACGCCATCCCTGGAGAGCCTGTCCAATGCCGCGGCAGGCCGATATCGGCACCTGCGGCTCGGAGCACGCGCCGGCAATGCACGCCCACCGGCACTCAAGATCGTGGATTTGCGTCGGCTTCGTCTGGAAGACGGTTTGGCGGGCCCGGCGCTTGCTGCCCTCGACGCGTGCATGCGTCATGGCGAAACCGCACTGGTGTTCAAGAATCGGCGTGGCTATGCGCCGGCGCTGCTGTGTTACGACTGCGGTTGGAACGCACAATGTCCTGCCTGCGAACGCGCACTGACCTGGCACCGAATCGCCCGGCGCCTGCGCTGCCATCACTGCGGACGTGAGCAGCACGTCCCCGACGCCTGCCCCAAGTGCGGTTCGCTCTCATTGCACGCGCAAGGCATCGGCACCGAGCGCATCGAACAAACGCTGCAACTACGTTACCAAGGGATCCCAATTGTGCGCGTTGACCGTGACACGACGCGCGGACGCAGCGCACGCGAGGCCGTACTCGACAAAATGACCGACACCGGTCCGCGCATCCTGATCGGTACCCAGATGCTGGCCAAGGGACACGACCTGCCCCGGCTTACGCTGGTGATCGTAGTCGGCGTCGACGAAGGGCTTTGCAGCGTGGACTTCCGGGCCTCCGAACGCCTCGGGCAATTGATCGTTCAGGTCGCCGGCCGCGCCGGCCGCGCCGAGGATCCCGGCACGGTGATTCTGCAAACGCACCAGCCGGACCATCCATTGCTCGCCACGCTTCTCGCGCGAGGCTATCACGCGCTCGCCACAAGCCTGCTCGAAGAGCGCCGCGCCGCGCATCTGCCGCCGTTCAGTCGCCTCGCGTTGCTGCGCGCCGAGGCCAAGCGCGTCGAGTCGGTCGACGAGTTTCTTGCCTGCGCCGCCGAGGCGGCGACCGGGCCAGTCACGGCGCACGGTCCGATGCCGGCGCCGATGCCGATGCGCGGCGGACTGCATCGAGCCCAGATCCTGATCGAGACCGACGATCGCGCGACGATGCAGACGTTCCTGCCCACTTGGCTCGATACCCTGCGCGCATCGGCCAGCAGCCGCCGCGTGCGCTGGTCGATCGATGTGGATCCGGTGGATTTGTATTGAGCGGGCACACGCATTTGCGGGCGGTTCAATGGCACAGGTCATCGATTCGCGCCGCGACGGTTCGTCGGCTTTGCCCGCGATCGTCTCGACTCACAATCGCGGTGAGGCCGGACCAATTGCCAAGCAACTGACGATACCGAACCACCTGCTCCGGCCGGCCCCGAATCTCAGCTGCCGATGCGGGAACGGCCGCGCGAGGCGGCCGTTCCGGGATGCGAAACCGACACGACTGGTTATCGGACGGAATGCGGTTACCGTGCTCATCAGGCCATGAACAGGCCACGCATCTTCTTCATCGCGTTGGCTTCAATCTGGCGGATGCGCTCGGCGGATACGCCGTATTCGTCAGCCAGTTCCTGCAACGTGGTCTTGTTGTTGTCGTCGAGCCAGCGGCGCTGGATGATGTCGCGCGAGCGATCGTCCAGACGAGTCAGACCGCGCTGCAACGTGGAAAGCGATGAATCGTGCTCGGACTCGGCTTCCAGCGACTCGTACGGATCAGTGCTGCCGTCAACGAGGAACGCCGCCGGCGACGGACGCGGATCATCGTCGGTATCGACCGGCGCGTCGAACGCGACATCGCGCCCGTTTAGCCGCGATTCCATCTCGCGCACGGTCGCGGCCGGCACGCCCAGTTCATGAGCGACAGTTTCCACCTCGGCGGCGTTCATCCAGCCCAGACGCTTTTTCGACTTGCGCAGGTTGAAGAACAACTTGCGCTGGGCCTTGGTCGTCGCAACCTTGACGATGCGCCAGTTGCGCAGGATGAACTCGTGCATCTCGGCGCGAATCCAGTGCACCGCGAACGACACCAGACGTACACCATGTTCCGGATCGAAGCGTTTGACCGCCTTCATCAGGCCGATGTTGCCTTCCTGGATCAAATCGCCAATCTGCAGACCATAGCCGGAATAGCCGCGCGCGACATGCACCACAAAGCGCAGGTGCGACATCACCAGTTGCTTGGCTGAGTCGAGGTCCTGATCGTAGGCATAATTGCGCGCGAGTTGCTGCTCTTCCTCCTGGCTCAGCATCGGTACCCGATGGACTGCCTGCACGTAGGCATCCAAGCTACCGAGCGCGCTTGGCACCGGGAAATTGCTTGCAACCAAGGCATTGCTCATTCGATTCCTCCAGCAAACCAGATCATTGGCACTCCCCTACTGAGAGTGCCAAACGCCATTCAAGTTCCCTATGTCGCAACGGACGTGGAAGCTATAACTGAACTCGCGAGTATAGTACTACGAATCGGATTAACGTGGGCTTATTTCCGCGCTCGAACCTGAACAATGGGACGTATTCGGATGACCCGGATTCAGGCCACGGCAATCTCGCTGCGTGACGGCAGGCGCCAGTCGATTGGCGTCAGGCCACCCTTGACGAGAGCCTCGTTGGCGCGCGAGAAATGCGCGCAACCGTTGAAGCCACGGTGCGCGGAAAGCGGCGACGGGTGCGGCGCCTTGAGCACGCGGTGTCGGCGCGGGTCGATCAATTTGCCCTTGGCCTGGGCATAGCTGCCCCAGAGCAGGAATACCAGCCCTTCGCGCTCGCGAACCAGGGCCGCGATACAGGCATCGGTGAATCCCTCCCAGCCCTTGCCCTGATGCGATCCGGCCTTGCCGTGTTCGACTGTCAGCACGGCGTTGAGCAACAACACGCCGCGCTCGGCCCACGGAATCAGGCAGCCATGATCGGGACGTGCGATGCCGAGATCGCGTTCGATCTCGGCAAAAATATTGAGCAGCGATGGCGGCACCGGTACGCCGGGCAGCACCGAAAAGGCCAGACCGTGCGCCTGCCCGGCTCCGTGATACGGATCCTGACCCAGAATTACCACCTTGACCGACTCGAACGGCGTCGTGTCCAGCGCAGCAAAAATGCGTGGTCCGGGCGGATAGATGCGTTTGCCAGCGCGCTTTTCGCGACGCAGGAAATCGCCGAGAGCGATCATGTCCGGGCGCTCCAGCCAAGTTCCGACCCGCTCCTTCCACGAAGCGGCCAGCCGGATACGGCTGCTCTCGCAGGCACTGCTCATCCGCTGGCGTCAGTGACGGTGGCTGGCGCGGCACTTTCGCGCAAATGGCGCGCAACGCGCATCTGGAACAGAAGCTTGGTCACCAGCAGACGCTCCTGGATGGGCTTTCTGACCAGATCGTTGGCTCCGGCGCGCAACAGCGCAGCCTGGTTCGCCGCATTGTCGTCACCGGTCATGATCAGCACCGGTAACTGTCCCTTGGCGTAACCGAATTGGCCGCGAATGCGCTCGAGCAAGTCCCCACCGGTCAATTCGCCCTTGAGGCTGACGTCGGTCAATACCGCATCGACACCGGGAATACGTTGCTCGTTACGCGCCGTTTCGAGCACATCGACCGCGTCCTCGACGCGGGTCACGTGCAGCACGGACAGGCCGTGTTTTTCGAGCATACGACTGGTGGCGAGCGCCACCACACGGCTATCCTCGACATACAACACCACGCTGCCGTCGGCCTCCCATTGCGGATGCACATATCCGCGAATGAACTCTGCGAGCGCGCCGAAGCCGAGTGACTTGTCGAAATAATCGGTCACGTCGTCCGACAGCGAGCGCGCAACCAGCCGCTCCTGGACATCGCCCGAAATCACGACGACCGGGATGAATGCGTGCATCGCATTTTCTCGTATGCGCCGGGCGAGATCGAGCCCGTCCATGTCGGGCAACTGCAACGCCGTGGTCACGAAATCGACCGTTTCGGTATCCAAAACACGGCACGCCTCGGCCCCGGATTCGCAACATGAGACCGTGACTCGAGGCAGCTCCGCGGTCAGTATCTGTTCGATCAGGCGGCGCACGACACGCGATCCATCGACGACGAGTACGCGCGCCTGCGGACCGATGATGGAATTCAATGCGTTTGTTTCAGTACTCGTCATGAACCGGTTGTTCCCCGCAACAGGTGTCTGGTACTCGCGATCAATGCACCGGCCCAGCCGAGCAAGGCACTCGCGACAATCAGTACCAGCGCCACCGTGGCATCCAGTCCGTGCAGCGCGAGACGATGATCGTAACTGGTCAGCAAACGCGCCAACGGAGCGGCCAGGACCAGTTGCACGATCGCCGCCGCCAGCACCGCGAGCGAACCGCCGAGTAGGCCATACCAGAAACCGGCATAAAGAAACGGCCGGCGCACGAAACCATTGCCGGCCCCCATCAACTGCATCACCGCAATCTCCTCGGCCCGTCCCTGGATATCCAGTCGCACCGTATTGCCTACCACCAGCAAAGTGGCCAGCGCGAGGATCGTCGCCAACACTTCGACCGAGCGGGCACCGAACCCGAGTATCGCATCGAGCCGGCGACGCCATGCCGCATCGTACTGCACCAGATCCACGCGTGGGTCGGTGCGCAAGTCGCCGACGATCGCCGGATCGCTCGCGCTATCCGCGGCAGCGCGCGGCGTGACAATCAAGACGCTCGGCAATGGATTGGTATCGACGACGTCCAGCGCCTTGGAGAATCCCGACAGCTGTCTGAATTCCGCAAGCCCCTCGGCCGGCGTGCGCACGACGATGGCAGCCACGTCCTGACGTCGCCTGAGTTCGTCGGCGAGCGCCGTTGCCGCCCCGCCATCGATCGCGGGCTTGAGGAAAACCGTGATCTCGCGCGCCTGGCGAAGACCCGTCGACAGGTCGCGCGCATTCTGGAACACGAGGAAGAACAGAAGCGGCAACGCCAATGCGAAACCGAGCACCAGGATGGTCAGCACAGTCGCCCACGGTCGCGCCGCCAATCGACCGAGACTGGAAAACAGGCTGAACAGATGCTGGTCGCCCCACGCGCGCAAGCGGTCGCGCCAGCGCCGCGCAGGCATGGCGCGTGTCGAGCGCGGCGGCTTGACGTTGACCACCTCCGGCGTGCGCATGTTGCGCGCGGGCTTGCGTCTTCGCATCAGGCGGCCTCGGGCCGGTAATCGTCGATCAGGCGGCCGTGATCGAGCACCAGCGCGCGTTTCCCGAGTCGTTTGATCAGGTGCAGATCGTGACTCGCGACCAGTACGGCAGTACCGACCTGCTGAAACTCGGCAAACAGGGCCATGATTTCCGCGGAGAGCCCCGGATCGAGATTACCGGTCGGCTCGTCGGCGATGATCACCCCCGGTTTGCCGACGATGGCGCGTGCGATACCGACACGCTGCTGCTCGCCGCTGGACAACGTGATCGGCGCCGCCTTCTCGCGCGCAAGCAGGCCCACCTTGTCGAGCGACGCGCGCACGCGCTTGCCGACTTCCTCGCGCGCCACGCCGGCAATGATGAGCGGCAGTGCGACGTTGTCGAACACCGTACGGTCCGTCAGCAGACGATGATCCTGAAACACCATACCGATGCCGCGTCTGAGGCGTGGCACAGCACGCCGGTGGACACGGGCAAGATGGATGCCATTGACGGCTATCTGACCACGCGTCGGCCGCTCGACCAGTGCGATGAGTTTGAGCAGGGTGCTCTTGCCGGCGCCCGAATGCCCGGTGACGAATACCATCTCCCCCGCGCCCACCTCGAAACTGATGTCGCTGAGCACGTCGAGACCGGCCGCGTAGCGTTTGCTGACATTGTCAAAACGGATCATGCCGGCCAAGACTGAGGGTTGAGGGCTGGAAGCATACAAGGCGCGCACGCGCTTTGCCTTCGGTACTCAGCCCTTGGCCCGCAGCCCCGCTTCACTTCACCATCTGATTGAGATTGAAGATCGGCAGCAGAATCGCGAGCACGATGAACAGCACCATCGCACCAACCAGCAGAATTACGGCGGGGCCGAGCACGGCCGACAACACCGTCAGCCAGCGATCCAGTTCGCGTTGCTGCTGCGCGGCGGCCTCGATGAGCATGCGCGGCAATTCGCCCGAACGCTCTCCACTCGCTATCAGGCGCAGCGCAATCGGTGGAAATTGACCGCTTTCGCCGAGCGCGCGCGAAAACCCGCCGCCCTCGCGCACCTTGAATGCCGCTCGTTGGAGCGCCGCGCGCATCGGCAGATTCGACACCACCTGTGCCGCGATCGACAACGCATCAAGCAGCGGCACCGCGCTGCCGGCCAGCAGAGCGAGTGTGCGCGTCGCGCGCGCCGTGCTCGCCGCACGAACCAGCGAACCGACGAGAGGCATGCGGAGCAGCAGCGCGTGCCAGCGATAGCGCACGGGTTCGCGCTTGAGAGCAAGGCGCGCAGCGGCCACGAGAGCGACCAGCGACAACAACAGCAGCCATCCCCAGGTACGCAGGAAAGCCGACGCCGCCATCAGGATACGCGTTGCCAACGGCAGCGTCTGGTGGAGGTTCTGAAACACGCCGACGATCTGCGGCACCACATAGGTCAGGAGGCCGGCGACTACCGCAATCGCGACCAGCGACAGCAGCAGCGGATAGGCCAGTGCCGCAAGGATCGTCTGCTTGAGCGCATCGCGCGCCTCGGCGTAGTCGGCCAGTTTTTCCAGCACCGGATCGAGACGGCCGGCCTGCTCACCGGCTGCCACCGATGCGCGGAAGATCTCCGGAAATGTATCGGGGAACTCGGCCATCGCCTGCGCCAGGCTCGCGCCTTCCAGTACACGGCCACGCAACGCCGCGGTCAGCTCCTGCTGGCGATCGCCGCCGGCCTGCTCGGATAGCGCCGCGAGCGCCTCGTCCATCGGCAATCCCGCGCCGACCAGCGTTGCGAGCTGGCGCGTCAGCAGCGCGAGTTGTTGAGCCGACAGTCCTCGCCGTGAAAATGGTCGAGTCCGATGACGGGCTCCTTCGCTGACCTCGTCGACTGCGAGCGGATTGAGACCGCGCTCGCGCAAGGTCGAGCGCACCGCACGCGCGGTGTCGCCCTGCAACACACCGCGCAGGGTTTTGCCGCTGGTGTCGAGTGCTTGATAGGCGAAGGCGGGCA
>JBAUWF010000012.1:0-44433 GCA_049583635.1 Rhodanobacteraceae bacterium | reverse complement strand
TCCGGACAATTGGTCGCCCAGTCCGAGTTCTCGGTGGTCACCACGTTGGTGCCGCAATCGGGGAAATGGAACGTCGTGTAGACGACGCCGGGTTGCATGCGATCGGTGATGGTCGCGCGCAGCACGGTGTCGCCCGCGCGGCTCTCGACGCCGACCCAGTCGCCCTCGGCGATGCCGCGCTGCTCGGCGTCTTCCGGATGCATCTCGAGCAGATCCTCGCTGTGCCAGACCACGTTGGGCGTGCGCCGGGTCTGCGCGCCGACGTTGTACTGGCTGAGAATGCGCCCGGTCGTCAGCAGCAGCGGATACTTCGCGTTGACGCGCTCGCTGGTCGGCACGTACGCGGTGAGCATGAAACGCCCCTTGCCGCGCACGAACTCGCCGACGTGCATGACCGGGGTGCCTGCCGGCGCCGCGTCGTTGCATGGCCACTGCACGCTGCCGAGCTGATCGAGCTTCTCGTAGCTGATGCCGGCGAAGGTCGGTGTGAGCCGCGCGATCTCGTCCATGATGTCGGACGGATGCTCGTAGTTCATCGGATAGCCGAGTGCGTTCGAGATCAGTTGCGTGATTTCCCAGTCGGCGTAACCGCCCGGTGCGTGCATGACCTTGCGCACGCGCGAGCAGCGCCGCTCGGCATTGATGAAGGTGCCGTCCTTTTCGAGGAACGAGGAGCCGGGCAGGAATACGTGCGCGTATTTCGCGGTTTCGTTCAGAAACAGATCCTGCACGACGATGCACTCCATCGCGCGCAACGCCGCGGTGACGTGCTGCGTGTTCGGGTCGCTTTGCGCGATATCCTCGCCCTCGACGTAAAGCGCCTTGAACTCACCGTCGAGCGCGGCTTCGAACATGTTCGGGATACGCAGGCCCGGCTCAGCCAGCAGTGACACTCCCCATTCCTGCTCGAAGCTCGCGCGCACCGCGTCGTCGGATACATGGCGATAGCCGGGAAACTCGTGCGGGAACGAGCCCATGTCGCACGAACCCTGCACGTTGTTCTGACCACGCAGCGGATTGACGCCGGTGCCGGGCCGGCCAATGTTGCCGGTTGCCATCGCGAGATTGGCGATGGCCATGACCGCGGTCGATCCCTGCGAATGTTCGGTCACGCCGAGACCGTAGTAGATCGCCGCATTGCCGCCGGTCGCGTAGAGGCGCGCCGCGCCGCGCACCAGTTCGGCCGCGACCCCGGTTTCCGCCTGCATCGCCTCGGGTTCGTAGCGCGCATCGGAAATGAGTGTGCGCCAGCGTTCATAGGCATCGCGCTCGCAGCGCGCGGCAACGAAATCCTCGTCGATCAGGCCTTCCTCGACGATCACATGCGCGAGCGTGTTGAGCACCGCGACATTGGTGCCGGGCTTGAGCTTGAGGTGAAACGTGGCCTCGACGTGCGGCATGCGCACCAGATCGATGGTGCGCGGATCGATCACGATGAGCTTCGCGCCCGCGCGCAGACGGCGCTTGAGTTGCGAGGCGAACACCGGATGGCCGTCGGTCGGATTCGCGCCGATCACGAGCGCGACGTCGCAGTGCTCGACCGAATCGAAATCCTGGGTGCCGGCCGATTCGCCGAGCGTGGATTTGAGACCGTAACCGGTCGGTGAGTGGCAAACGCGCGCGCAAGTGTCGACATTGTTGTTGCCGAAACCCGCACGCACGAGCTTCTGTACCAGATAGGTTTCCTCGTTGGTGCAGCGCGACGAGGTAATACCGCCGACCGCGTCGCGACCGTATTCTCCCTGGATACGCCGGAATTCGCCCGCAACGTGCGCGATCGCCTCGTTCCACGAGACCGTGCGCCACGCATCGGTGATCTTCGCGCGGATCATCGGCGTCGTGATGCGATCCGAATGCGTCGCGTAGCCGAGCGCGAAGCGCCCTTTGACGCACGAATGTCCGTGATTGGCCTGACCGTCCTGGTTCGGCACCATGCGCACGAGTTCATCGCCGCGCATCTCGGCACGAAACGAGCAGCCGACCCCGCAATAGGCGCAGGTCGTCACGACGCTGTGCTCGGCCTGGCCTTTCTCGATCAGCGAGTTCTCGATCAGCGTCGCGGTCGGACAGGCCTGCACGCAGGCGCCGCACGAAACGCATTCGGATTCCAGAAAGCGCTCGTTCTGGCTGGCGGCGACCTTGGAGGCAAAGCCGCGCCCTTCGATCGTCAGCGCGAACGTGCCCTGCACATCCTCGCACGCGCGCACGCAACGCGAACAGACGATGCAGCGCGACGGATCGAATGTGAAATACGGATTGCTCTCGTCCTTGCCCGAGTACAGGGGATTGGAGGCTCGTTGAAAAGTGCGACCATGGATGGCCGCTTCTTGATCCTCGCGTTCAGGGATGAACGCATGAACATGATTCGAGCCGCGGTAGCCGTAACGCACTTCACGCAGACCAACCGCCCCGGCCATGTCCTGCAATTCGCAATGCCCGTTGGCCGGGCAGGTCAGACAATCGAGCGGATGATCGGAGATGTAGAGTTCCATCACGCCACGGCGCAGGTCGGCGAGCTTCGCGTTGTGCGTCGTCACCTGCATACCTTCGGTGACTGGCGTCGTGCATGCGGCCGGGTAGCCTTTCATGCCGTTGATTTCGACCAGGCAGAGCCGGCACGAACCGAACGCATCGAGCATTTCGGTCGCGCACAGTTTCGGGATCGCGATATCGATTTCGGCCGCGGCGCGCAACACCGAGGTGCCCTGCGGGACGGTCACCTTCTGGCCATCGACCTGCAACGAAACCTGATCGATCGCGTTGGCGAGCGGCGTGCCGAGATCGCTTTCAGCCATCGAGCGCATGACGATCCTCCTGCGTCTGCGCCGATGGCGCACGCGTGAAATCCTCCGGAAAATATTCGAGCGCGCTTTTCACCGGGTCGGGGATCAATCCGCCGAGTGCGCACAGCGAGCCATGCCGCATGGTTTCGCACAGATCATTGAGCAATGCGAGATTGCGCTCGCGTTCGGTGCCGGCGACGATGCGGTCGATCACTTCGACGCCGCGCGTGGAGCCGATGCGGCACGGGGTGCACTTGCCGCAGGATTCGAGCGCGCAGAACTCCATCGCGAAACGCGCCTGTTCGGCCATGTCGACAGTATCGTCGAATGCGACGATACCGCCGTGGCCAAGCATGCCGCCTGCGCTCGCAAGCGATTCATAGTCGATCACGGTGTCGAATTTCGATTCCGGCAGATAGGCGCCGAGCGGCCCGCCGATCTGCACGGCGCGCAATGGGCGCCCGCTCAGCGATCCGCCGCCGTAGTCATAAAGCAACTCGCGCAGGGTGACGCCGAACGCGAGTTCGACCAGCCCCGCGCACTTGAGATTCCCGGCGAGCTGGATCGGCAAGGTACCGCGCGACTTGCCGCTGCCGAAATCGCGATAGAACGTGGCGCCGCGATCGAGCACGATCGGCACCGAGGCCAGCGTGACGACGTTGTTGACGACGGTCGGCCGACCGAACAGGCCCTTGATCGCCGGCAGCGGTGGTTTCGCACGCACCTGACCGCGCTTGCCTTCGAGGCTGTCGAGCAGCGAAGTTTCCTCGCCGCAGATATAGGCGCCGGCGCCGAGCCGCAGCTCCAGTTCGAAGCGCTTGCCGCTGCCGAGCACATCGGCGCCCAGATACTGCTCTCGCGTCGCGATTGAGATTGCCTCGTCGAACACGTGCCGCGCATGCGGATATTCGCTGCGAAGATAGATATAGCCTTGCGTCGCGCCGATCGCGAGAGCAGCGATCGTCATGCCCTCGATCAGCACGAACGGATCGCCCTCCATCAGCATGCGATCGGCATAGGTTCCCGAATCGCCTTCGTCGGCGTTGCACACGATGTATTTCTGCTGCGCCTTGGCCTTGCCCGCAGTGTCCCACTTGATGCCGGTCGGAAACGCCGCGCCGCCGCGCCCGCGCAAACCCGATGTGGTTATTTCCGCGATGATCGCGGCGGCATCCATCGACAACGCACGCTCGAGGCCGCGGTAGCCGTCGTGCGCGCGATAGTCGTCGAGGCTGAGCGGGTCGGTGATGCCGACACGCGCAAATGTGAGCCGCTGCTGGTTGTTGAGGTAGGCGAAGTCCTCGGTCGGTCCGAGCGCGAGCGGATGGGCGCCCCGTTCAAGTCCGTTCGCCGAGAATGCGCTGGCGTCGAGGAGTCCGGCGACATCGGCTTCCTGCACCGGGCCGTAGGCGACACGACCGGCCGCAGTGGCCAGTTCGACCAATGGTTCGAGCCAGAACATCCCGCGCGATCCGTTGCGCACCAGCTCGATATCGATACCGCGCCGGTCGGCCTCGGCGGCGATGGCGCGCGCAGTCGCTTCGGCGCCGAGCGACAGCGCGCTTGCATCGCGCGGCACATACACGCGCGCGGTCATGAGGTCGCGCCCAGGTTGTCGATCAACGCATCAAAGCGCTCCGGTGTCACGCGTCCGTGCAGTTCATCGTCGATCATCAGCGAAGGGCCACAGGCGCAATTGCCGAGACAATACACCGGCTCCAGCGCAATGGCGCCGTCGCTGGTGCGCTCGCCGAAATCGATGCCGAGTGTGTGTCTGACGTGCGCCTCTAACCGGCGTGCGCCAAGCGCCTGACAGGCTTCCGCGCGACACAGCCGCAATACGCGACGCGCGCGCGGCCGGGTGCAAAAATCGTGATAGAAACTGACCACGCCATGCACTTCCGCTCGGGTGAGGTTCAGCGCATGCGCGATCGCCCCAATCGAGGCTGGCGGGATGTAGCCCAGCGAGTCCTGCACCGCATGCAGGATCGGCAACAATGCGCCCGGCGAGGACTTCCACCGGTCGATTGCCGCACCTATGCGCTCGCGCGCGTCCGCGCCAAGCACCCGCCCCGTGCTGCCGGCGCCGACCGAAGTGTCGGCGGGGTTCGCTGCGACAGAGGGCTCATTCGAGCGCATGTGGGCATCCTAGCAGTGTTGGCCGGCTGCTCAAGCCGCGAGTCGGATCCGCGAATCGATTTCCCGGCATCCTGTCGGCGCAACCGATTCAGTTTCCGAGTGCGAGCAACCGCGCAGCGCCGCACTGCGCAAGCATCAGCATGGCGCGTTCGTGATCGGCGGTATAGAAGCCTGGTTCGGGATGCTCGCTGTCGAGCACACCGAACAAGACGTCGCCCGCGACAATCGGAACCGCGAGTTCCGAACGGTTCGACTGGTCATCCTGGATGTAGCGTGGGTCATCGCGGGCATCGCTCATGCGCAGCGAGCGCTGCTGCTCCGCGCAGGTACCGACGATGCCCTGACCCGGCTGCAGGCGGATGCGCGATTCGAGCACGTGATCGGCTGCGCGCTTGGGACCCCAGGCCGCCTGCTGGCTCAAGGCGCCGTCGGCATCGAGCAGATAGACCACTGCATCCACCAGATCGAGTTGGCGCCCGGTGAATTCACACAGTATCCAGGCGACATCGCGCGGCGACGGCGCACCGGCCAGTTCCTTCGCCAATGTGGCCAGCGGCTGGTCGGCCTGCGCAAGAAATTTGGTAGCGGCGGACGGCACGACGTTGCTCCCTGTGTCGGTGCGCCGTGAAGGCGAGCGACCGGACAGACTGTTTATCAATTGTCGGCCAAACGCAAGCGCTCGACCAGAGCGCGAGCATGGCGATCGGGATCTGTCCCGTCGCCGAGGGTGCGCGGGTGCGATTGAAGCGCAAGCAATCGCGTGGGCGGCCCGGCAGATACTCAGCGCTGCGCGACTGGCCCTCCATCTCCATCGGCAATGCTGGCACGCAGCACGCGCAAAGCAGGCGCCGGATCGATGCCCTGTCGGGTCAGCCACTCGCGATCGAACAGGGTCTCGTCATATCGATCGCCGCGGTCGCACAGCAGCGAGACGATGCTGCCGGACATCCCGCACGCGCGCATCTGCTCGGCCAAACGCAGGCAGGCCACGAAGTTGGTGCCCGATGAGCCGCCGTAGCGTCGGCCCAGCAGAGCGTCCAGCAGCCACGCTGCAGCGATCGAATCGGCGTCGTCGATCTCCTCGACGGCGTCCACGATTTCAAACAGGAAACCCGGTTCCACCCGCGGGCGGCCGATACCTTCGATCAGCGTGGGCCGATTGGCGCAGGCGTCGCGATTACGCGTTTGCCAGCCGCGTGCAAAAGCGCTGCCGGAAGGATCCGCCACGCACAGCCGCGTATCGAGACTGCGGTAGCGAAGGTAGCGGCCGATGGTTGCGGAGGTGCCGCCGGTGCCGGCACCGCAAACGATCCAGGTCGGCTCCGGGTGCGGTTCCCGCTCAAGTTGACCCAGGATCGACTCCGCGATGTTGTTGTTGCCGCGCCAGTCGGTCGCGCGTTCGGCGAGACCGAACTGGTCCAGATGACAGGCGCCACGCGCCGCGTGCTCTGCAGCACGCACATGCGCTTCGGCGGGATCATCGACCAGATCGCAGGTGCCGCCCAACGCCTGTACGCGGCGAATCTTGCACGGTGCGGTAGAGGCAGGCATGACCGCCGTGAATGGCAGCCCGAGCATCCGCGCGAACCATGCTTCCGAGATCGCAGTGCTGCCCGAGGATGCGTCGACCACCGACTGCCCCGATTGCAGACGCCCGTTGCACAGCGCATACAGGAAAAGCGAACGCGCCAACCGGTGTTTGAGACTGCCACTGGGGTGCGCTGATTCGTCCTTGAAATAAAACGTGATATCGGGGAAGGCAGGCAGGTCGATCCGCAACAGATGGGTGTCGGCGGATCGTGCGGCCTCACGCCGCAATTGTGTGCGGGCGTCATTGGCCCATTTGCGTGTGGAGTCTGCCGCGTTCCGCATTGGTGGTGGCGTCAATGCAGTCACGGCGCGCGCGCGAACCCTGTGATGTGCATTCTGTCTGTCCGGATGCGCGATCTGCGCGCCATGAATATCGTGCCGCACAACGCGGGAGCGCCGTGAACACACATGATCTGCTGAGAAATCTCGATCATCGCGGTATCTAGCCCGGCCTGTCGTCGACACGCGGCGAAAGCCAGATGCCGCCAACGCGCAGCACCCACGGCGCGAAGGCGACCAGCCAGCCGATTGCGGCGAGCACTTCCCACGATAGCGGATCGGGTGCAATTTCCGCCACCACGCGCAGCAGCGCCACCAACTGGATCGCCGCGAAGGCGAACCACGCGGTTGCCGGCATCGTCAGCGGGCGTCCTGCATGTCCCTGCGTCACGCGCGTCACCATCGCGATCAATGTGCTGGCGAAGAATCCGATGAAAAGCGCGTGCGCCGGTGCGCGCCCGAGCCAATAGATGCCGGTAGCGGCATAGGCAAGGCTCTGTCCGGTATAGAGCGCGAAAGTGAGCGGCAGCCACGCCAACGCGATGAACAGAACAGTGAGCAGGCCGGGTTTGGGCCCGCGCGGCCACCAGCGCCACAGCATCGTCGCAGTCAGCGCCAGCATTGGCAGATCGACCCACCACAGCCGCTCGTACATGTGCATCAGCTCGAGGCCAAGATGGGCGAGACACAGCACCCAGAACGCGCCAAGCAGCCACGGCGGTCGCCAAGGCCGGTAACCGGATACCACGTTGCCTGCGAAGAACGGGTACATGCGATGCGCGACGGTCAAGAAAATCGGCAACAGCAGACCGAAGGTGCCGATTTTGATATTGGCGAATGCCCACCATGCCGAATCACGGTACAGCAGCGCACCCCACGCCAGCAGCCCGATGTATCCCAGCAGCAGTGCTGAGTAGCACGAGAGCGCATGCCAGGTGACACCGTGCGCGCGCCACAGCGGCAGCGCCAGCAGCACCAGGCCCGTGGTCCATCCGGCCAGCGTCAGCCAGAAGCCGACAAGGATTCCCGCATGCCAGCCTAGCGCGCCAAGCAGCGTGGCAATCTGTCCACCGAATATGCCCACACCGATCGGCAGATAGTACCAGCGTGCGAAATCAGGTTGCCCGGTCCAGCGCGGGAATGTAGTAAGCAGAAAGCCGAACATGAAACTCGGCAGCATCTGATATTGCATGATGAACGCATGCAGCCAACCGGCATACGGAAATGGTTGCGGCATGCCCAGCGTCGGCCAGCGCATCGCCGTCAGCCACGCGGACCACCACAGCATCGCCAGCAACAGGTTGCTGGCGCCGATGAAAAACATCAGTCGGTGCGGGGCCCGGGTCAGCTGCTGGATGGAGAGACCAGGAGAGGTCGCCGTGTTCATGCGTGCGAGTTTGCGCCTGCTGCCGCCATGGCTGCCTTGATCCAAGTCAGGGCGTCGCGACATCGAGAGACAAGACGCAGGATCGGAACGGATTGCTGTCGCCGACGTCGGACGGGACTGCGGGATTGACGCTCCGGTATACGACGAGCGTCACGCCGCTCGATACGCGGCCGTCAAATGGCACGCGAAAAGGACGGCGTGGCGGCTTGCCGCCTGGCATGGTGCGGATCGAGGTATCGGTCGAAACACATGGCGATGTTGCGCAACAACAGGCGTCCCTGGGGCGTCGCGATCACCTGGCCCGGCGCCAGCTTCACCAGACCGTCCTCGACCAGCGGTGCCAGGCGCGCCAGCGAATCGGCGAAATAGCATTCGAAATCGATTGCGTAGCGGCTCTCCAGTGCGGCGATCGGAATGGCCCCCTGGCACATCAACGCCTGGATCAGATCGGCACGCAGACAGTCGTCTTCGTCCAGGTGCACGCCGCGGAACACTGGCAGGCAGCCGGCATCAATCGCTGCCTGCCAGGCAGGCAGATCACGCGGATTCTGGCTGTAGGTGTTACCGATGTGGCTGATCGCGCTCACCCCCAATCCGATCAGATCACTGTCGGCGTGCGTGGTGTAGCCCATGAAATTGCGGTGCAGGGTGCCGTTGGCCTGCGCGCGCGCGAGCTCGTCGTCAGGCAGCGCAAAATGATCCATGCCGATGTACACATATCCGGCGGCAGTGAGCTTGGCGATCGCAAGCTCCAGGAGGCCGAATTTCTCCTCCGCGCTGGGCAGGTCCGCAGCGCCGATCTGCCGTTGCGCCTTGAACAGTTCCGGGAGGTGGGCATATCCATAGACTGCCACGCGGTCAGGCCGCACCATGGCAACGATGTCGAGCGTCCGCGCGAAACCGTGCTGCGTCTGCTTGGGCAGTCCGTAGATGAGATCGACATTGACCGAGCGCATGCCACTGTCACGGCAGGCATGGATGACAGCCATGGTGGCGTCCACGTCCTGAATGCGGTTGACGGCGGCCTGCACGGCGGGATCAAAATCCTGGACACCGAGGCTGGCGCGGTTGAAACCGGCCGCACACAATTCGGCTACCTCGTGCGGGGTCACGAATCGAGGGTCGAGCTCGATCGAGATGTCGCGATCGCGCGATTCGCTGAAATGGAAGTTCAGGCGCAACGAGTCCATGAGTTCATGCAGCTGCGCCGGGGACAGGAAGTTGGGCGTGCCGCCGCCGAAATGGCACTGGATCACTTCGCGGTCGCGGTCGAACAGTGCCGCAATCAGGCCGATCTCGCGGTACAGCGGAGCCAGATAGCTTTCCGCGCGGCGTTTGTCGCGCGTGATGATGCGGTTGCAGCCGCAGTAAAAGCACGGACTGGTGCAGTAAGGGACATGCACGTACAGCGACAGCTGGCGCGGAATCGGATCACCGTTGCTTGCATCCGCAGCCTGACGCAGCTGTGCCATACCAAAGTCGGTGCTGAACTGCGGCGCGGTCGGATAGGACGTATAGCGTGGTCCCGGCTGGTCGTAGCGGCGCAGCAGCTGTGTATCGATGCTCGATATGGCGGGGCACATGGCTTCAACATAATCGAGCCGTAGCCACGCTGCTTTGACGCAGGTCAAATGCTGGGGGGTCTATGTCAAGCATCCACCGCTGCCCAAAGGAACTGGGGGAAACTCCCTTGTTCGTTCGGCGATCATCAGCAGTGCGTGCTTCGTTCAGTGGCGGACCGGTGGCGGGACGATACAGTTCAGAATCACCTTGTGAGTCTCGCTGCCCAACAACAGGCAGTCGAAACCACGCCAGCCATCCGACGCCATCACAATAAGGTCACAGTGGTGCGTTCCTGCAACGGCAACGATCGCGGCATACGGGTCGCGATGAATCTCATGATTCCGTCGCAAGCGACGTTTGCAGATTTCGCACGTGAATTCACGCCCGCCAGCAGGTCCTCCGCGCGCGCGCGGGCCAAGGACCCACCACGTGGAATGCGTATGTGGTGGCGAAGATCCGTGCGGCCAGTGTGGACGACGCGGACCCAACCGGCCTTTCTTGTGCAGCGCACGGCGTCGCCGCGTTGGGTTTCAGCGCTGATCATCTGGACGTTCTGCGCCGGCGCGCGAATGGTGGGCCCGGCAGGATTCGAACCTGCGACCAAGAGATTATGAGTCTCCTGCACTAACCACTGTGCTACAGGCCCGGCTTCAACAAGATACCGCAGTTGCGCACGGCGCGACGATCACTCCCTCTCCCGCACGCGGGAGAGCGGGAAGGGCCACGCTGAGGCTCGAAGAAGACACGCGACCATTGCGGTTCTTCCCCCGGCCTTGAATCCTTGCCCGTTCACCCCAGTCGCGACGTTCCCACCCGACCAAGAGCGTGCGAACGGGTGGCGGCCTATTCGAGATCGAGAAACGAGCGCAATTGTTCTGATCGACTCGGATGGCGCAGTTTGCGCAACGCCTTGGCCTCGATCTGCCTTATGCGTTCGCGCGTCACGTCGAACTGTTTGCCGACTTCTTCCAGTGTGTGGTCGGTGTTCATGTCGATGCCGAAGCGCATGCGCAGCACCTTGGCCTCGCGTGGTGTCAGGCCGCCGAGTACGTCGCCTACGGTTTCCATCAGGCCGATATTGGTCGAGGATTCGACCGGCGAGACGATGGAAGCGTCTTCGATGAAATCGCCCAGATGCGAATCCTCGTCATCGCCGATCGGCGTCTCCATCGAGATCGGTTCCTTGGCGATCTTCAACACCTTGCGGATCTTGTCCTCGGGCATTTCCATCTTGATCGAAAGCTCTTCCGGTGTCGGTTCGCGTCCCATTTCCTGAAGCATGTGGCGCGAGATGCGATTGAGCTTGTTGATTGTCTCTATCATGTGCACCGGAATGCGGATGGTTCGCGCCTGATCGGCGATCGAACGCGTGATGGCCTGGCGGATCCACCAGGTCGCATAGGTCGAGAACTTGTAGCCGCGCCGGTATTCGAACTTGTCAACCGCCTTCATCAGGCCGATGTTGCCCTCCTGAATCAGATCGAGAAACTGCAGGCCGCGGTTGGTGTATTTCTTGGCAATCGAGATGACCAGTCGCAGGTTGGCCTCGACCATTTCCTTCTTGGCCCGGCGTGCCTTGGCTTCGCCGATCGACATTGCGCGATTGATTTCCTTGATGTCGCCGACCTCGAGGAACAGCGCATGCTGGATACCGATCAGTTTTGCCTGTTCGCTGACCAGCGTATCGCGATGGGCGCGGATTGCGGGCGACCATTTCTGCCGCTTGCGACCGAGCTCGTCAGCCCAGTCGAGGTTGGTCTCGTTGGCCGCGAACAGTTTGAGAAAATCCTTGCGCGGCATGCGCGATTGCTTGACGCAGATTTCGAGTATGGCGCGCTCGCGACGACGGATCGCGGTGACCACCTCGCGCAGCTTGCGCACGAAACTGTCGATCAGGATAGCTGGCAGCTTGAGCTTGAGAAACTCGTCGGCCATGCGGTCGCGCAGGCGCTGCGCCTTGCGGTCGGCCAGCCCGTGTTTCTCGGTCGCTTTCTGGAACTTCGCATAATAGGTACGAAGCAACTCCATGCGGCGTGAAACCTCGGCCGGATCAGGCCCGGTATCCACCGGGCTGTCGTCGCTGTCGTCCTTGTTGTTGTCGTCGTCGTCGTCGTTCGAACTGGCATTGGCCGAACCGTTGGTGTTGGCTGCAGGCGCCGAAACCGGCGCGGGGATCGGCGTTTCGATGTCGAGGAAGCCGGCCAACACCTCGGACAGGCGCTTCTTGCCCTCGCTGTATTGATCGAATTCCTCGAGCAGCAACTGGATCGACCACGGGAAACTGGCGAGCGCCGACTGCACCTGGTTGAGACCTTCCTCGATACGCTTGGCAATCGCGATCTCGCCCTCGCGGGTGAGCAGTTCCACCGTGCCCATCTCGCGCATGTACATGCGCACCGGATCGGTGGTGCGACCGACCTCGGCGTCCACCGCGGACAACACGGCAACCGCTTCTTCGGTGGCGGTCTCGTCGTCGGTGGCATTCGGCGCGTCGGGTCGCAGCAACTCCAGGTCGGGTGCAATCTCGTGCACCTCGATACCCATGTCGTTGATCATGCCGATGATGTCCTCGATCTGCTCCGGATCGACGATGTCGTCGGGCAGGTGATCGTTGACTTCGGCATAAGTCAGGTAGCCTTGCTCCTTGCCCTTGATGATCAGGGTCTTGATTTCGGACTGCTGCTCCTGGGGATGTTCGCTGGCCATGGGGTTCCGTTGATTCAGTGGATGCGGCAAAGGAAGTGAAGTATAGGAGCCGCGTCAAGGGTGATGATCGCGATGCGCGGAAAACGTGCTTTCATCGGGAATGCCGGCGCGACTGCGCGCTCAGGTCCACAGCCGTGTGCGTCGGCAAACGCAAGCGTATCCAACAGATGGGGCCGTTGCGGCGCAATTCCAGCAGCGGGCGCGAGCATGTCGCTCAACCGGTATCGAGGAGAAAGGTGACCGGTCCCTGGTTGACCAGATGGACCTGCATGAAGGCGCCGAACCGGCCGCTCGCGACGTGCGCATGACGGGCCCTGGCAAGTTCCACCAGCAGTTGGAACCAGCGGCCGGCTTCGGCGGGTGCCGCGGCGCCGCTGAAACTCGGGCGCATGCCGCTGCGGGTATCCGCGGCGAGCGTGAACTGCGGCACCAGCAGCAGCCCGCCATCAGTATCGGTCAGCGAAAGATTCATTCGGCCGTCGGCGTCCTCGAATACGCGGTATCCGAGCAGACGCTCAAGCAGACGCCGCGCATGTCGCTCGTCGTCTTGTGGCTGTACCGCAACGAGCACGAGCAGGCCCGGCCCGATTTGTCCGACCGGCGCGCCGGCCACTTCGACACGGGCTTCGCTGACACGCTGGATCAGGCCGATCATGCGGGAAGATCAGGGCTGAGGGCCGAGAGGTGAAGGCAGAAAGATCTTTGCATGGCCTGGTTCGACGCGGACACAGACCGGCTATGGTGACGCACGAAAGATTCGCTTGCACAGCCCTCAACTCGCAGCCTTCGGCCCTCAGCCCTCGACCCGATACAATCGTCGCACTTCATCATGACCTCACCTTCGCTGTCCTGGCCGACCGCATTGCTGTACGGCTGTTTGCGGCTCGCCGGCCACCTGCCTCTCTCTGCCCTGCACGCGCTCGGCGCCGGATTCGGCCGCGTGCTGTGGTGGGTCCGTGGCCGGCCGCGTCGCATGGTCGAGCACAACCTCTCCCTGGTACTAACGCAGGATGGTGTCGAAAACAGACAGACCATCGCACGCGCGACGCTGATCGAGACGGGCAAGGCATTGACCGAAGTCGCGAAGGTCTGGTCGGGACCACCGACGAGCCGCCTGCGGCTGGTGCGGCGCGTTCACGGGTCGAAGCGGCTGGACGCGGCGATCGATGCCGCGCGCGGTGTGATCATTGCCGCGCCGCATCTTGGTTGCTGGGAGCTGCTCAACCACTGGCTGGCTGCCCGCACGCCCCTGGCCATCGTCTACCGTGCTCCGCGGCGAAGTGCGCTGGAACCGCTGTTGCTGCGCGCGCGCAGCGCGCTGGCTGTCGAACAGGTGCGCGCCGAGGGAGCCGGTGTGCGCACGCTCTATCGGCGCCTTGTCGCAGGCGGCGTGGTCGGCATCCTGCCCGATCAGCGACCAAGGCGCGGCGAAGGTCGATTGGCGCCGTTGTTCGGCACGCCGGCACTCACCATGGTACTGATCGGACGTCTGGCCCGGCGTACCGGTGCCGAGGTGCTCTTCAGTTTCGCCGAACGGTTGCCGCACGGAGCGGGTTTTGACATCCACATCCTGCCGGCGCCGACCGCCATCGCGGATGCTGACCTCGATATCGCCTGCGCCGCATTGAACCAGGGGGTGGAAGACTGCGTGCGCCTTGCGTTCACGCAATATCAATGGGCGTACAAGCGCTATCCGGGTTGACCCGAATGCGGCGAAGCGGACGCCGGCAACTCAGCACCGCGGCTTCGGTTGCTCCATCCTCTCGATCCGACGCAGAAAAACGCGCATTTCCTTTTCCGCCTGCTTGTCGCCGCGTGCCGCCGCAACGGCGATTCCATCGCGATAGGCGGCCATTGCGGCGTCGCGTTCGCCGAGAACCTCGAGCGCACCGGCAAGCGACTTCCAGGCTGCCGAGTAGCTGCGATCGAATGCCACGGCTTCGCGCAGTTGCGTCACGGCGGCGCCGACATCGCCCTCGGCGAGCAGTGCATTGCCGAGCGAGTAGCGCAGCAGCGCTCCATCGCGGGGGCCGCCGAGTTGATCGCTGAGGCGCTTGACGAGACTGGTATCCACCAACCCATTATCGCTTGCGTCCCGCATGCCGGGCACGTGGAATGAGTGTCGTCCGCGGGTTGCCGCAGGACCGAAAAGAAACGGGCGCCGGACTTGTGAGGAACGGCGCCAAAGAGCGGGTCATGAAGAGAAAGCCCGATTGTTGAGACCGGCACGCGACGGCAAAGTTCCAGCTGCCGTGGGTTGGACAATGGCGAATCGTGGCGTTTTCTCAATCCTCGCGCGCACCCGCGCGCGGATCGACGCCGAGATCCTTGAGTTTGCGATACAGGTGCGTGCGCTCCATTCCGACCGTCGTGGCCAGCCGCCCGACGCTGCCACCGACCACGTTGAGCTGATGCAGCAGATAGGCGCGTTCAAACTGTTCACGTGCCTCGCGCAGCGGCAATGAAAAGTCAATGGCATACCCATTGGTTTTCGCGGACGAGGTTGACCCGGATTCACCGAGGGCCAGATCGATTTCGTCCAGCGTGACGTCGGCGGCTGAGCCCAGAATCAGCAGGCGCTGCACCAGGTTGCGCAGTTCGCGCTGGTTGCCGGGCCACGCATGGTGGCGCAGCCGGTTCTGCGCCGCGACCGGAAAATTGCGGTATGGCAACTCGTCGCGATTGGCGAAGAAATCCGCGTAATAGCGCAACAGTTCGGGTATGTCTTCGACGTGGTCGCGTAACGGCGGCAGGACCAGCGGAACCACCTTGAGCTGATAGTAAAGCTCCTCGCGGAATTGTCCGGCGTTGACCATCGACTCCAGATCGCGCGCCGATGCGGCGATCACGCGCACGTCGACCGCCACGGCTTCGTGGCCGCCGCAGCGCAACACCGCGCGTTGTTCCAACGCGCTCGACAAGCGCAGTTGCAGTTCGGTTTCGAGCTCGGCCACCTCGTCGAGAAACAAGGTGCCGCCGTTGGCCTGTTCGATCAATCCATGCTGCACACCGGACGGATCGTCGGCGCCGAACAACGCCTGTGCGGCGTGCTTGCGCACGATCGAGCCGGGTACGACGGCGACAAACGGCGCAGCGCGGCGCGCGCTTTTTTCGTGCATCCATCGCGCCAGGGTTTCCTTTCCCGTGCCGGCCTCACCCTGGATCAGTACGCCGGTATCGTGTGCGCTCAGCCGCTCCAGTTGCGAACGCAACGCCTGCATCGGCTGGCTGCTGCCGATCGGTTCGGCCGGCGCGGATACCTGCCGTTTGAGTCCTTCGTTCTCGCGCTTGAGCCGACTTGCTTCAAGCGCATGACCGACCACCAGCAGCAGTCGAGCAAGTGCGATGGGTTTCTCGATGAAATCCCACGCGCCCAATCGCGTGGCTTCAACGGCAGTCTCGATCGTGCCGTGCCCGCTCATCATGATGACCGGGCACGGCAGGCCTCCGCGTTCGCTCCATTCGCGCAGCAGACTGATGCCGTCCAGATCGGGCATCCAGATGTCGAGCAAAACGACATCCGGGCGCTGCTCGCGTCGCGCTTCGCGGGCGGCCTCGGCGGACTCGGCGACGACAACGACATAACCCTCGTCTTCGAGAATTTCCTTGACGGTTTGGCGAATCGCCGGTTCGTCATCGACGATGAGTACTCGTGCAGCGGCCACGGTCCACCGGTTGCAAAAATAAGACAGGTATCAGCATAGCGCGCTCAAGCCCCGCGTGCCTCGAAGGCGGCTCTCGCCTATGCTAACGGCGTGTCCGCCATCTTCTCTCGCGCTGGTCTATCGGCCTGCATCATCACGCTGAACGAGTCCGACCGCATCGCCGATTGCATTGCATCGCTTGCCTTCTGCGACGAGATCGTCGTGGTCGATTCAGGCTCCACCGACGGCACACGCGAGCTTGCGCTTGCCGCCGGGGCGCGCGTTGTTGAACGCGAGTTCAACGGCTATCGCGAGCAGAAGGATTTTGCGGTCGGCTGCGCAGGCAACGACTGGGTGCTGTGTCTGGACGCGGACGAGCGCGTGACGGAGATGCTCAAGGCCAGCATCGAGGCCGAGCGTGTGCGTGGTTTCGGTGGCGCAGCGGGTTACCGCTTCGCGCGCTCCACCGACTATTTCGGCGTCCCGTTACGCCACGGCAACGCGTATCCCGACCGCGTCTTGCGGTTGTTCGACCGTCGCCGCGGTGGCTGGCGCGGAAACCGTGAAATCCACGAGCACGCGAGTGTCGACGGCGCGGTGCGCACGCTTGCTGGCGATCTTGAACACCGAGCATACCGCTCGCTGGACGATCAACTTGCGCGCCTGCAACGCTATGCGCGCATGATGGCGCAACACCTGCACGCCGAAGGGCGCCGCGCACATCTTCACAATCTTTTCGTCAATCCGTGCTGGCGCTTTGTGCGCGGCTACCTGATACGTGCCGGCTTTCTCGATGGCTGGCGCGGTCTGCTCTATGCGTTGATCGAAGCCAATTACGTGCGCGAGAAATTCATCCGCCTGTGGCTCCTGCAACGCGGCCGGCAGCACTAGCAGGGTGCTGAAAAGCCCTTCTTCAGCAGCCTGATAGCGGACTGAGCGTCGCGATCGGCGGCGTTCGGATGATTTCATGTCCAATTGGCAATGCACTGCATGATGCGCGTGCGAAACGCTCGATCGTTGGCCTCGAACCAGGCACGCGCGTGCGTGCCGATCGCAACGATCTCGTCATCGTGCATCGCGCGAATCGATTCGATCGCGTGTTCCATTGCGGCCTCCTGGAAACGCCAGGTCGTCGCGAGACTTTGAGTCCCGCAAGCCGTGCACGCCACCAGCACGCCTCGTTCGGGTGTCACCAGTTCGTTCATCGGTGACGCGTCGACGGTCACGGTCAGCGCACCGACGCTCATCGCTTCGACGATGTAGTGACCGAAGCCTTCCGTCTCCGATGGGCACAGGTGGAACGCATGGGCGTTCTGCAGGCGTTTCAAGTCGCTGTCATCGACTATGCCGATACGATGATCGATGTTCGGTGCCGACACATGCGCGAGCCGTCTGTGCGGATGCTGCAGGACGGTCAGGCGCGGCCACTCCGGATGGCGTTGCCAGAGCGCGAGCAATCGTGCCGTGCCTTTCGCCTTGCTGCGCCCGGCAAGATGGAAAAATGCGCGTTCGCGCGCGATTGCGGGCAGCAATCGATCGTCGCCGGTGAAGCCGACCTGGACAACGGTCTTGCCCAGTGTGGCAAAGATCGGTTCGGCATGGCGCGTCTTGACCAGGATGCCATCCAGCAGCGCGAAGTATCGGGCATCGCTTGGCTTGAACCAGTCCGGATTGGCCAGCAGCAGGTTGACCCGTGCGCGGCGCGCGAACAGCGGGCGCACGCGTTCGATCATCAGGTTGATGTCGTGCTGCGGCCCGGGCAATGAACGCCGCCGCAGTGCCTCGGCATAGCGTTCCACCAGACCGCGTATACCACCGCGCCTTCCGCGTCGATCGCTGTCGAGCAGGCTGACGCTGACTGTATGCGCGCCCTGGCGCAGGGCATCAGCGAGCAGACGCACGTCGCGCGAAAGCCCGATACCGTTGTCGTAAACGATCAGGTTGATCGATGCCATCGGTTGTCAACAGACGGGCATTTCAGGTTCGCGTCAGTCATCAGCGTCGGGATCATAGGCACCGAACTGGCCTGCATCGTCGCTGCTCGGTGGCGTACAGCCCGGCACCACCGCATCGGCACGAAACAGGTACCACTCGCGGCGGTTTGCATGGCCGACGTGGGTTGCGCGGTCCTCGCGCACGCAGGGCGCCAGCACACTGCCGAGGGCGAAGATCCATCGATGCGATGGATCCTGGCGCTGCCAGGCGAGCGCGCGCGTGAGCTGTTCGTGCCATGGCAGCAGAAAACCGTAGTTGATGCTGGGGCGATCGAGCATCAGCAGGTTTTGTTCCTTCCACGCGACCACCGCAATCCGGTCGCCGGCGGGTACCAGACTTGCAGTGCGTACCATCACATCGCGCGCCGAGGAGTAGCCGTTCAGCAGCCGATAGCCGACCAGTCCCCAGGTCACCCACAACACGAAAACAAATCCTGCCCAAGCGAGCAACGCCCGACGTGGACCGCTCACGAGGGCGATCAGCAGGCCGGCGGCGCCGATCGAGACGATCATGGCGATCAGCGGGGTGGGCGATGAATCGACTGCGATCGCAGCCCGGCGGGTCAAGGCAGGCAAGTGACCCGTGTGCATCAACGCGCCAAGGGCAAACATTGCCGTTGCCAGGAGCAGCGTGATCGCCCACAGCGCACGTCTGAACCAGATGCCGCGCACGATGCCCGGCAGCAGCGGCGCCAGCGCCAAGGCGGTCATGGGCAGTGCCGGCAAGATGTAGACATTGCGCTTGCCACCGCTGAACGAGAAAAACACCACCACCAGCACAGCCCACACCAATGGCAGCAGGATGCGTGCATCATGGCGACGCAGCCGGCGGGTCCATGCGGGAATGGCCCAAGGCAGGGCCAGCGACAGTGGCAGCCACTGCAACGCGATTACCGGCAGGTAGTAGTACCAGGGGTGCAGATGATGGGTTGGTTGCGCGTAACGCGACAAGGTTTGCCCGAACAGCAGATCGTGCGCGTAGTGCGTATATTCCGGATCGGCGCGGATGTGCACGATCCACAGCATGGGCAGCGACCACGCCAGGATTGGCACTACAAAGGCGAGCAAACCGGACAACCAGCGAAAGTCGAACGCGCGTGTTGGTGAAACATGATTCCATTGCTGCCGATACGCGAACACATACGGCACGAACATCACGAGAGCCAGTACGCCGATACCTTTGGTGATAACGCCGAGCCCCGCGGCGAAGCAGCCGAGCCAGAACCACCGCCAGTTCGGACCGAGCAGGAAATGTCTTAGCAGGCCGACGTTGGCGAGTGTCAGCCAGAACAGTTCGAGCGCATCAATCTGAGCGGCGCGCGTCTGAAAGGTGAAGTCGAACGAAACCAGCACAGCGGCCGCCGCAAGAAGCCCCACGCGCTGGTTCCACAGGCGGCGAGCGAGGTCATGGACGAGCGCCAGCGTACCGAGGCCGGCGGCCAGCGAGGGCAGCAGAAACCAGCCGCGCCATCCGCCGGTCAGCATCAGTGCAATCGCTTCGATCCACATGAACAATGGCGGCTTGTCCGAATACAGCTCGATGCCGCGATGCGGGAACAGCCAGTCGCCGCTTTCGACCATCTGTCTGGCGACCAACGCGAAACGCGGCTCGTCGGCCGGCCACGGATCGCGCAGGCCGATGCCGGCGCCGATGACGATCAAGGCGAACAGCATGAACAGCCAGAACTGGCGACGAGCGCGTGTGCGGTGGTCGACTGAAGCAGTTGGAGTGGACATTTGCGAACAAGCCGATCGAAGGCATCGATGCTAGCAGGGCTACGCGATACCGGTCCGGGTCGCGGCGGCGGTCTCGGGCATCTCCAGCGGCAGGCATAGGGTGAATGCAGCACCACCCTGTGGTCGGTTCTCGGCGTGCACGCTGCCGCCGTGCTCCTCGGCAATCTTCTTGATCACCGCGAGACCGAGGCCGGTGCCGCGCGCCTTGCTGCTGGCGTAGGGTTCGAACCAGCGTTCGCCGAAGTCCGCCGGCAGCCCCGGGCCGTTATCGGCGACGATGAGTTCCACCCAATCCTGGCCGTTGCGATGCGCGATGCGCGTGGTGACGATGAGTTGCGGCTTGTGCTGTTCGCCGACGGCCTCGAGTGCATTCTTGATCAGATTGTGCAAGGCCTGTCGCAGACGCACGGTGTCGGCACGCACCAGCGGCTCGCCATCGGCAAGCTGCCGGGTCAGTGCAATGCGCTGGTCGTTCGCGTAAAGGTCCAGCACTTCGGCCAGAAGCGCATGCAGGGCGATCGGGCGCGTCGTCAGTTGCGGTGGGCGTGCGTAATCACCGAACGCGTTGACCATGGTCTTGAGCGCTTCGACCTGACTGACGATGGTATGCGTGGCGCGGTCGAGCAACTCGCTGTCTTCGGCCGGAAGGCGTCCGAGGAAACGCCGGCGCAAGCGTTCGGCAGCCAACTGGATCGGCGTCAGTGGATTCCTGACTTCATGTGCGAGCCGGCGCGCGACTTCACCCCATGCCGCATCACGTTGCGCGCGATTGAGTACGGTCAGATCATCGAAGACGGCGACCGAACCGGCCTCACCGGGCAATGCGGCGCCGCGCAACATGAGTACGCGACGGCCGTCAGCCGTTTCGACGACGACTTCCTCGTGCCACTCGCGTCTGCCTTCACGCAGATGGCGCGCGAGTGGCTTGAGGAGCGGCGCAAGTTCGGCTCGCTGGTGCACGAGGTCGGCCAGCGTGCGTCCGAGATAGGGTGTCAACGTCAAGCCCAGGATCGCTTCGCCTGCGCGGTTCGCCGTACGCAATCGCCCCTCGCGGTCGAATCCGAGCACGCCTGCGGACAGGCGCTCAAGCACGGCTTCAAGCCATGCGCGCTGCGCGTCGATCTGCTCTGCGCTGCGTTTGGCGCGCGCGCCGGCCAATTCCAGCTCGCGCGTCATCTGGCCGAATGAATACACCAGGAACCCGAGTTCGTCGTCGCTCGCGATCGGCAGCGGTGTGTCGAAACGCCCGGCGCCGACTGCGCGCGTGGCTGTTACCAGTCGTCCGATCGGCGCAACCAGCCGACGCGCAATGCCGAACGCGGCCAGGACCGCAAGCAGCACCGACATGAGCAGCACGAAGGTCAGAATCAAGGCGAAGGTCAACTTCAGCGAACCGCGCAGGAACTTCAGGCGCTGGAAATCGAAATTCGCGTTTTCGATGCCGCGGGTCAGCGATTGCAGGCGTGCCGGCAATGGAAACACGCCCTGCAGCAACCGATGCTGGCCAACTCCGCGCAGATGCGGAGCGACCATGCCATTGCCGCCTACCGGCATGATCACGCGCAGAACCAGATCATCGTCGAGCGGTTCGGCGGCGGCATAGCGACCCTCGTTTTCGGTGCGCATCAGGATGGCCGCATCGGGAATCGCCGGGATCAGATAGCGTGGATCGGAACTTGCGGTGGCCAGCACGCGTCGATCGACATCGAACAGGGTCAGCTGGATGGCACCAAGGCCGTCGATCGCTTGGTCGAGTGCACCCTGCGCGTCGGTCGCGGACAAGCCGTCGAGACTTCGCGCCAGCGTGGCGCTGGCTGTCTCCGCAGTGCGCAGACGTTCGTCCACGACGATGCGTCCGAGATCGAGCGCGCCGTCCATCGCCGCTTCGAGCTTGACGTTGAACCAGGTGTCGATCGTTGCATCGAGGAAGCGCAGTGCGAAACCGTACACAACGATCACGGGCGGAATCGCGAGCAGCACCATCATGACCAAGAGACGCCGGCTCAGCCGCGCGCCTGGCGCGTTGCGTCGTCGGTCCCGGGCAAGGCGCCACAGACGCACGATGATCGCGATCGCCAGTACGCAAAGCGCCAGCACAGCTATGCCCAAGATCCACGGATACCAGGCCACGAAACGGCCCCCGCCGCCGGTCGCATCTTCGGCGAGTCTCCACGACGCAACCAGCAGCATCAGCACCGCCAGGGCGGGTGCGACGCGGCGCAGCAGCGGATTCAGCCAGCGCTTGACCATGCGTAATCCGTGGAAAGGCTCCAAGCCGGCTCGAACCAGGCCGGCAGCCTGAGTGCACCGGGCAATGCTGCACGATCCAGACCGATCGTGACATGCAGTGGCGTGCCGCGTGGCAAGGCAGCGAAAGTTGCCGGCAGATCCAGCCGCAGCGAGGCAAGGGCGTCGATCAGGTAGGCCGACACGGCGAAACTGCGCGGGCCGCCGGCTTGCTGTGGACCCTGCAATTGATAACGTTGCGACAACGGGTAATAGCGCAACACGACGCGATCGCGCGCCTGTGTCCGAGGCCCGCTCCCCGGGAGACTGCCTGCACGCAGATCGATGTCCAGCGTGAGCGGTATGCCGTGGTCGAGTGCGTCGCGCATGGGTCCGCTTAACACGCAATCCAGATCAAGGTCGAGCACGGCGCCATCCAGTGACGAGCGCAACGCTGCGGAACGCACGGCGAGATGACCTGGCGTCTGCTCTTGCAGGCGCGTGCAGCCCGGCAGCACCAGCAGCAAGGATATCGCCACGAGCAGACAACAGGCGGTCAGTTCGAAACGCGCCTTGCACGTTCGGCTATCCGGTTTTTTGCACCATCGCATAATAGAAACCGTCCATGCCGCCGACACCCGGCAGACGCTGGCGACCGGGACCGGCCACGACCCCCAGATTATCCGGCAATGGCAACGCGTGCGCGTCTGTCTGTTCGGCCAGCAAAGATGACACCACAGTTTCGTTTTCCTCGCGCAGCACCGAACAGGTCGTATAGACCAGCGTTCCGCTCGATGCCAGCAACGGCCACAACATGCGCAGCAGGTGTGCCTGTGTGGCCGCAAGCGTTGCGATATCGCCTGCGCGCCGGTGCAGTCGCACGTCAGGCTGCCGCCGCACGATGCCGCTGGCCGAACACGGTGCATCGATCAAGATACGATCGAATGCCCGGCCGTCCCACCAGTCGGCAGGCGTTGTTGCATCGGCTGTGCGAACCATCGCCGCAAGGCCGAGGCGCGCGAGATTTTGCTCGATCAGCAGCACCCGCTCGCGGTCGCGATCGAGCGCCAGCAGGCGTACGTCGGCACGTTCAAGCAGGTGTGCCGTCTTGCCGCCGGGCGCGGCGCAGGCATCGAGTGCGCGCAAGCCGTCGGTGGGATCGAGCAAATCGACGACGCGCTGCGCGGCTCCGTCCTGCACCGAGAAGTAACCGTTCTCGTAACCGGGCAGGCGCGTCACGTCGGTGCTTTGCGCGAGGACCAGCCCGTCGGGCAATTCCGGGTGCGACGCGGCGGCGATGCCGGCATCGCGCAGCAATGCGAGCAGTGCGACCGGATCGCAGCGGCGGCGATTGACGCGCAGCGTCAGCGGTGCCTCGCGATTGTTGGCGGCGAAAATGTCTTCGGCCGATTCGGGCCAGTCACGCTCGATGGCATCAATCAGCCAGCGCGGATGCGCGTGGCGCGTCACCGGATCGCTGTCGAGCCGGGCTTCAAGCGTGCCGCGTTCGCGCAGGAATCGGCGCAGCAGCGCGTTGACCAGATTTGCGTGACGCGGCTTGCCGAGCACGCGAGCCGCGTCGACTGTGGCTGCGACGGCCGCATGGTCGGGCAGGCCGAGCACCGCGATCTGAGCAAACGCGAGCACCAGCAATGCGCGGATGTCCCGCACTGCGGTTGGCAGCGGCGTATCCAGGAGGAGCGCGAGCAGCGCGTCCAGACGCAACCACCAGCGCGTGGCGGCAAACAGGCTGGCTGACAGCAACGCACGATCACGCGCATCGGGGGTCTTGGCCATGCCGTGGGCCAGCGCGACGCGCAACGACACACCCTCGAACACGATATCGGTCAACGCCCGGGCAGCGCGTGCGCGCAGCACGGCGCCCGGATTCATCGTCGCATCCACAAATCGGGTCGTGCATTCAACCAGTCGCCGACCGGCATGCGGCGTCCGCCCGGCCGTTGCAGCTCGGTGATTCGCAACACGCCAACCTGGCAAGCGACATCAATGCCATCGGCCTCCGCCGCGATCACCGTCCCGGGCGCAAACCTGCTTTCCATTTCGTGTCTGGTCCGGGCGCCGTCTTCTGTTGTCTCCCTTCGGTCTTCTGCCTGCCAGATCCGTACCTGCTCGCCGGCGAGATCGGCCTCGGCCACCGGCCATGGATTGAACGCTCGCACCTTGCGCGCCAGCATGGCTGCATCCTCATTCCAGTCGAGCCGTGCCTCGCGCTTGTCGAGCTTGTCGGCGTAGGTCACGCCATCGATCGCCTGCGGCACCGCCGCCGGCAGCGTGCCGCGCACGGCGTCGTCGAGTGCCTCGCCGAGCAGTTCGGCGCCGAGGGCGGCCAGACGATCGTGCAGAGTTGCGCCCGTGTCGGTCGGCAGAATCGGTGTCGCGCGTTCGCGCATTACCGGGCCGGTGTCGAGTCCGGCCTGCATCTGCATCAGGGTGACGCCGGTGTGCCGATCTCCAGCCAGAATCGCACGCTGGATCGGTGCCGCACCGCGCCAGCGCGGCAGCAGCGAGGCGTGGATGTTCCAGCAGCCGAGCCGGGGCATCGCGAGCACCGATCGCGGCAGGATCAGGCCGTAGGCAATGACCACGATCAAGTCCGGCGTGAACGCGCGCAATCGTTCCCGTGCCGCCGGCGTCTTCAGGCTCGGCGGCTGCTCGACTGCGATACCGGCCGCCAGTGCGGCTTGCTTGACAGGGCTCGCCTTGATGCGGCGCCCGCGCCCGCTCGGCCGGTCGGGCTGGGTGTAGACGGCGGCTATGTCGACATCGGCCGCGTGACAGGCGGCCAGACCGGGCAGCGCGAACGCCGGCGTTCCGGCGAACACCAGACGCAGGGGCCGGTCCATCGAGTCAACCGGCGACAGTCGCCGGCTCGGCGTGGCGACGCTGCTTCTCCAGTTTCTTGCGCACCATTTCGCGCTTCAGTGGCGACAGATAATCGACAAAAAGCTTACCGATCAGGTGATCTATTTCGTGCTGTATGCACACCGCGAGCAAACCGTCGGCCTCGAATGCAAGCGGACGACCGTTGACGTCTTGTGCCTCGACGCGAATGTGATCGGCACGTTCCACATCCGCGAAGATGCCCGGCACCGACAGGCAACCTTCCTGATAGATCTGGCTTCCCTGGCGTTCGAGGATACGCGGATTGGCCAGAGCCAGCGGCTGATCCTTGTCCTCCGATACGTCCAGCACCAGGAACTGGCAATGCACATCGACCTGACTCGCCGCGAGGCCGATGCCGGGTGCGGCATACATGGTCTCGAACATGTCGGCGGCAAGGCGCTGCAATTTCGCATCGAACGCCGTCACCGGTCGCGCTTGCGTACGCAGCCGCGGGTCGGGGTACTCGAGTATCGTCAACAGGCTCATGAGTGCTATGGAAGATGCGGACACCCGCGCCGATTCGCAAGGGAATTTGCCAACCGGATCACGCGCTACCGGCCTCAGGGGGCGATTGTACCCCTAGAAAGTGAGACGCAGCACCGTGTTGTCGGCAATCAAGCGCCTCTCCAACGACGTTACTGAAGTTGTGCCTGGATCAGGTCGTCCAATCGCGGCTCCCCGCCCGTCGCGATTCCTCTCCGTCTCGCCATTTGCGTCTTCCACCCCCGCTGTTGCGCGGTCTTCAACGGATTCTGGGAAGTGGTTCGTGCTTTCCGCGCAGACTTTCGGATACACTCGCCAAGCCATTGGGGAATCAGGGAATTGGCAGGCATGCTTAAAAAACTACTTGCGCTTTCATCCGGGCTCCTGTTTGCGTTGACGATCTTTGCCGCGACGGTCCAGTGGGCTGACAACGCGCCGGATCGCTACATCGTCAGAAAGGGCGACACGCTGTGGGACATTTCGGCCAGGTTCTTGCGCAAACCCTGGCAATGGCCCGAGATCTGGCAATTGAATCCGCAGGTGAGGAATCCACACCTGATCTATCCCGGCGACGAACTGGTCATGGCTGGCGGCCACGTGATGCACGGCGAGGGATCAATCGAACCGCACGTGCGTGCCACGTCGCTCGACAATGCGATCGAGCCGATTCCGCTTGATCAGCTGAAAACCTTTCTCAAGCACACCCGGATATTGTCGGAAGATGAGTTCGATCATGCGCCACATGTTGTGGGCATTGAGGAAAACCAGTTGCGCGGGACCGCTGGACAACTGATCTACGTGCGAGGCCTCGACGCCGGACCCGGACAGAAGTTCGCGCTGTTGCGTCCGCTCGGGCGCTACTACGACCTGCCGCCCGTCGGCGACAGCGCGCCGCGCGAGGCCTATCGTCAAGCTCCCGATGCGCGCGAGGGCCGTCCCGCTATGCTGTGGCACCACGGTCCGAATGAGTTCACGTTGCACGGCAGGGTCCGCTTTCTAGGGTACGAACTACTCGACTATGGTGTTATCGAAGTGACGCGGGCCGGTGCGCCGGCGTCGGCATTGGTGATCGCTTCGGACTTCGAGGTACGACCGGGCGATTACGTATTGCCGATTGAACAGACGCCCTACGACGATCAGTACGTGCCGCATGCGCCCGCGACAATGCCCCCCAACATGCGCGTGCTTGCATTCACCGATGCATTGGATGCGGTAGGTCCACGTCAAGTCGTGGCCTTGTCCCGCGGCAGCGAGGATGCGGTTGAAAATGGTCAGGTCTACACGATCTACCAGCCGGGCGAGGTTGTCGCTGACACCACCGATTACCCCGAAGGCAGCGCACGGGCATTCTTTCATCCACATCGCTCGCAGGCGACGTTGCCGCCCGAGTACATCGGCCATGTAATGGTTTTCCGGACATTCGACCGGATCAGCTACGGACTCGTCATGGATGCCATCAAGCCGGTGCATCGGGGCGATTTCCTGCACGATCCCGATTCGACTCCGTGAGAGCAGGCTCGGGAGTTGGCGGCTGGAAGCTGGTGCGAAACGCGCATTGACTCGCTGGTTTCGTACGCGCCAACGCGGCGTGCCGCCACTGCGCCACCAAGCCGGTGCCGCTAAACTGGTTTCATGCATGGCGCCGATTCCGCACCCACCGTCGAGGCCTGGTCGGTCCTGTTGCGGGCGCCCGGACTCGGCCCGGTTGCGCTGCGCGATCTGATCGAACGGCACGGCGGTCCCGCGGCCGCGCTCGCGGCTGCACGCCGCGGTGATTTACCGAACACCATCGATCCGGCGTGTCGCAACTGGCTGGACGCACCGGATCGGGCGCAGCTGACGCGGGATCGTGAATGGGTAGCCGCCGCCGGCCATCATCTGCTGACTTTCGGCGACGCGGATTTTCCGCCACTGTTGCGCGAGATTCCGGCTGCGCCGGCCGCACTGTTCGTGAGCGGTGATGTCGGCCGCTTGTGGCTGCCGCAGGTTGCGATCGTCGGCAGCCGCAGCGCCAGTCAGTCCGGTATTGCGACTGCCCGAAGCTTTGCGCGAGCGCTGGCACTGGCCGGTTTCGCGATTACCAGTGGGCTGGCCGATGGCATTGACGGTGCCGCACACGCCGCCGCGCTGGATGCCGGAGGAACGACCATCGCGGTGCTCGGAACCGGTCCGGATCTGGTTTATCCGTCAAGGCATCGCGAACTTGCAGGGCGCATCGAGGCCGATGGCGCACAAGTCAGCGAGTTTGCGCCAGGCACGCCCGGGCGCGCATCGAATTTTCCACGGCGCAATCGCATTATTGCCGGACTCTCGCTCGGCACGCTGGTGGTGGAGGCGAGCCTGCACTCGGGCTCGCTGATCACCGCGCGTCATGCCGCGGAGCAAGGTCGAGAGGTATTCGCGGTCCCCGGTTCGATCCACAATCCACTCGCGCGCGGCTGCCACGAGTTGATCCGCAACGGCGCAAAACTGGTCGAAACAGCCGAGGAAATCATCACCGACCTCAGGCCGCTGGCCGAAGCGCTCGGCGCACAACTGCGCGCGCGTCTGGCCGTGTCCGATGTTCCGCAGGGTGCGGTGGCCCCAGCGTCGATTTTGCCGCACGCGCGGAGCCGAGATCGCGACTACGACACGTTGCTGGCGGCGCTTGGTCATGACCCGCTGGGTATCGACGAGCTGGTCGAGCGCACCGGCTTGAGCGCAGCGGCGCTTTCATCCATGTTGCTCGTACTGGAATTGGAAGGCGAGGTCGTCGCGGCATCCGGTGGCATTTACGCCCGGGCCGTTCGCGGCGCGCTTTCCCGCTAGCGGCGACGGTTGCACCACCGGAACGGCCTCTCGCCGCCCACCGTGCCCCCAGCGAACCGGTGAGCGGCGGAATCAAGGCGCCCAGGCGCATGGATGGTGAGTCTATTGACGACGCGGTTGCTTGACAGGTGCCGCGGCGGCGTGCTTTCACTAATACCGAGGCGCGAGCCGTACCGGCGTAACCGGAGCGGGTCGCGGCTTTTTCGCGCTCGGCGCACAACCCGCAGGCATCGCAGCATGGCCAAGAATCTGCTCATCGTCGAATCGCCCGCCAAGGCCAAGACGATCAACAAATACCTCGGCAGCGACTTCCAGGTGCTGGCGTCGTATGGCCATGTGCGTGATCTGGTGCCCAAGGAGGGCGCGGTTGAGACCGACAACGACTTTGCGATGAACTACGAGTTGATCGAGCGTAACCACAAGCACGTCGAAGCAATCGCGAAGGCGGCGGCCAAGGCTGACGCCCTGTATCTGGCCACCGACCTTGATCGCGAAGGCGAAGCGATTTCCTGGCACGTCTCCGAGATTCTGCGCGAGCGCGGTCTGCTCGAAGGGCGCGCAGTGCATCGCGTGGTGTTTTCCGAGATTACGCCGCGTGCGATTCGAGAGGCGGTCGCCCATCCGCGCAGCTTGTCGCACGATCTGGTCAACGCACAGCAAGCGCGGCGTGCGCTCGACTATCTGGTCGGGTTCAATCTCTCGCCGGTGCTGTGGCGCAAGGTACAACGCGGCCTGTCGGCCGGGCGCGTTCAGTCGCCGGCGCTTCGCATGATCGTCGAGCGCGAGGCAGAAATCGAGGCGTTCAAGGCACGCGAGTACTGGACCGTGGAGGCCGCCTTGGCCCATCCGGACCAAGCATTCCGCGCGCGCCTGCTGCGTCTGGACGGCAAGAAATTCGAACAGTTCGACCTGACCAGCGAAGCCGGCGCGTTGGCCGCACGCGATCGCCTGGTGCACGCGGCCGCCGGACGCCTCGTGGTCAGCAAGGTCGAAAGCAAGGAGCGCAAACGCAGGCCGGCGCCGCCATTCACGACTTCGACGCTGCAACAGGAGGCCGCGCGCAAGCTCGGCTACACAACCAGTCGTACCATGCGCACCGCCCAGCAGCTTTACGAGGGCATCGCGCTTGGCGATGAGGGCGTGGTCGGCCTGATCAGTTACATGCGCACCGATGCGGTGTCGCTGTCGGGCGAGGCGATCAATGAATTGCGCGCGGTCATCCGCGAGGATTTCGGCAATCAGGCGTTGCCAGAACAAGCCAATGTGTACAAGAACAAATCGAAGAACGCGCAGGAAGCCCACGAGGCGATCCGACCGACATCGGCCGAGCTGCGCCCGAAGCGCATTGCCGCTTACCTCAACGACGACCAGCGTCGCCTGTACGAGTTGATCTGGAAGCGCACGGTTGCCTGCCAGATGCTGCACGCGACGCTCAACACCGTATCGATCGACCTGGCTTGCGGTGGCGATTCGGCATTCCGTGCGAGCGGCACCACCGTGGTTGATCCGGGTTTTCTCGCGGTCTACGAGGAAGGTCGCGACCAGAAAGGCGCCGACGACGATGATGAAGGCCGCAAGCTGCCGGCCATGCAGGTTGGCGAAGCCGTGCCGCTCGACGGCATTGTCGCCGATCAGCATTTCACCGAGCCGCCGCCGCGCTATTCCGAGGCAACCTTGGTCAAGACGCTCGAGGAGTACGGCATTGGCCGCCCATCCACCTACGCGAGCATCATCCAGGTGCTGCTCAACCGCGAGTACGTGATCCTCGACAGTCGCCGTTTCAAGCCGACCGATGTCGGACGCGCGGTCGCCAACTTCCTGTCCGGGCATTTTGCACGCTATGTCGATTACGACTTTACAGCGAAGCTCGAGGACGAGCTCGACGCGGTCAGCCGCGGCGAGGAAGAGTGGGTGCCACTGCTGGCGCGTTTCTGGGAACCGTTCAAGGCGCTGATAGACGACAAGATCGAAACCGTGGACAAATCCGAGGCCACTGGCGCGCGTGTACTTGGCAATGATCCTGCCAGCGGCAAACCGGTCTCGGTGCGGCTCGGACGTTATGGACCCTATGCGGCGATCGGCACCAAGGACGACGAGGACAAGCCGCGCTTTGCGTCGCTCAGGCCGGGCCAAAGCATGCATACGATCACGCTTGAGGACGCGTTGGTGCTGTTCAAGCTTCCGCGCGAACTCGGCGCGGCGCCGGATGGCGAAACCATCAGTGTCGGCATCGGACGCTTCGGACCGTTTGTTAAGCACGGCAACCTGTACGCATCGCTTTCGCCGGCCGACGATCCGTACACAATCGAACTTGCGCGCGGGTTGGAGTTGCTCAGGGCCAAGGCCGAGGCCGCGGCCAACCGCACGATTGCGAGCTTCGACAAAGGTGCAATCCAGGTGTTGAACGGACGTTACGGCCCGTATGTCACCGATGGCGAAAAGAACGCGCGCGTACCGAAGGATCGCGATCCGGCATCGCTGACAGCAGAGGAATGCCGCGAATTGCTCGCGGCAGCGCCGGCGCGTGGCAAACGCGGGACTGCGCGCGGCGGCAGGAACGCGACGGCAACGGCGGGGACGGCGTCGGCGAAAACGACACGAAAAGCGGCCGTCAAGAAAGCGCGCGCGACCGGACAGAGCGCCAGCAAAGCACCGACGAAAAAAGCCGCCGGCAAGGCGGCACGCAAGCAGTCTTCCTCGAACTGAGGCGACGCGGGTGTCATGAACGCCGTAAGCGCGGATATCGACGCCGCGGTCCTCGCGCTATCGAGGGGCGGCGTGATCGGCTACCCGACCGAAGCGGTGTACGGTCTCGGTTGCGATCCGCATGATCGGGCGGCGTGCGAACGTCTGTTTCGTCTCAAGCAGCGATTACCTGCGCTTGGGGTGTTGCTGATTGCAGCAAACTTCGAACAGATCCAGCGTTATGCCGATCTCGCGGCGCTGCCCGAGCCGGTGCGTGCCGAGGTGCAGGCCAGCTGGCCCGGCCCGCAGACCTGGGTGTTGCCATGCAGGGCCGACGTTCCTGATTGGATCGCGGGCAAGCATGCCGGTATTGCGTTGCGGATCACGGCCCATCCGATCGCGGCGGGGTTGTGCCATGCTTTTGGTGGGGCTTTGGTGTCGACCAGCGCAAATCGTCACGGCGAGGCGCCCGCGCGTGATGCGCAGGGAGTGATCGCGTGTTTTGGCGACAGCATCGACGCCATTGTAAATGGTCCGCTCGGGGGCCTGTCGCAGCCGACCCCGATCCGTGATGCGATCAGCGGTAGAATCATCCGTGCCTGATCGGCCGTGGCAAGGGTTTGAGTGCCGCGATGGTACTTGCTGCAAGCGTTGTGTTCTTGGTGCACGGTTCAGCCCGGTTGCGTCGGGTGTGCGATCAATTTCGGGTCAAGCCGGGAATTGACGGGGTCCTGGAAACATGTGGGCGTTGTCGGGAATTCAACGTGTCGGACCTGTGCCGACTTCTATTAGGGGATAGACGTGTCTGCCGTCATCGGAATCGACCTCGCGCAGCAAGCAAGCGCGACGCTGCCGTTGCTGGCGCGCGGCAATCCTTCGCGCGTCTTCGCCTGGCGCGACGGCCAACGCATCAATGTCGCGGAATTTCTCGCGGATGTTGCACGAGTAGCCGCGCTGCTGCCGGATCTCACGCATGCGGTGAATCTGTGCGAGGACCGTTACGCGTTCCTGGTCGCGTTTTGTGCGGTGATCTGCCGTGGACAAACCAATCTGCTGCCGCCCTCGCGCGCTCCCCAGGCCATTGATGAGGCACTCGCGGCGCACCCGGCCAGTTACGCGCTGAGCGACGCCGCCTGCGCAACTGCGGCGAGCAAATCGGTTTGCATGCCGGCGCTGGGTTGCGGGGACATTCCAGTCACTGCGACGATGCCGGTCGTTGCGACCCGCCACGTCGCCGCGATCGGGTTCACTTCGGGCAGTACCGGGCTGCCCAAAGCCAACCCCAAGACCTGGGGTCAGTTCCAGGTCAGCAGCGCGAACAATGTCGAGCTGCTCGGCCGTTCGCTCGGGCTCGATCAGGACACCATCGCGAACATTGTCGCGACGGTGCCGCCGCAGCACATGTACGGCCTGGAAGTGTCGGTTCTGCTGCCGCTGACTGGCGCATTTTCGGTGCATGCCGGGCGCCCTCTGTTTGCCGCCGATTTGGCTGCGGCATTGGCCGATGTCCCGGCGCCACGGTTGCTCGTCACGACGCCGGTCCATCTCGGGGTGCTGTTGCGCAGCGCTATCGCGCTACCGCCGATCGGGGCGATCGTGACGGCCACCGCACCACTGCCGGCCGAATTGGCGCGCGCCGCCGAGGCGCGCTACGACACTTCGGTTATCGAACTGTTCGGTTCAACCGAAACCTGCGTGATTGCGCACCGACGCCCGGCCGAAGATGACGCTTGGCGTCTGTACGATGGAATCAGGCTCAAGCAGCAGCCCGACGGCACGCTGGTCAGCGCTTCGTATTTGCCGTCGTCTGTTGCCTTGCAGGATGTGGTCGAATTGCTGAGCGACGGGCGCTTTTTCCTGCGTGGCCGCAATTCCGATCTACTCGAGATTGCAGGCAAGCGCGCATCGCTGGGCGATCTGACCCGACGCCTGCTGGCATTGCCGGGTGTGCTGGATGCGGCCGTCTTCCAGTTGGCCGAAACCGATCGGGCCGGGATTCGACGGATTGCTGCGCTGGTGGTGGCGCCCGAACGCGCCGAGAGCGATCTGATGGCCGACCTGCGGCGGGTGATCGATCCGGTTTTTCTGCCGCGGCCGTTGCGCCGGGTTGCCTGCTTGCCGCGCAACGAGACCGGTAAGTTGCCGCTTGCGGCGATGCGGGCTGCGTTGCTTCGCGGAAAGGATTGATGGCACCTGCGAACGCCGCGCGCGGATGATCAGGCTGGCTAATATAATTGCCCCGAGGGCCAGGGGGAGCCCTCGGGGCGGGTGGACACCGACTCGGGGAGAAGTCGGCCTCCTGTGGTTCACTCAGGGAGGTGAGTGATCCGGGGGCGCCGTTGCGTGCGCCCGGATGATATGACCGGGTGGTCAAGACAAAGTTCACGGTGGGTTTTAGCGAAGATTTGTTAAGGTTTATCGAGCGTTCATCCGCTCAATGCGCCTCATCCCGGTTGATGCTGGTGCCGGCTGCCGTTCGCACCGTTTCATCGAACACTCCCAAGGCGACCATTCCGGCTCACAATCGGTTCTCGCCGTGTGCATTTGAGGGAACACGCTGTGCACCAGGACCGATGGGCCCGTCTTGAGCGCCTTTTCGCCGAAGCGCTGGCATTGCCGGCCGCCGCACGCGCGATGTTTGTGCAGCGCTCCTGCAGCAATGACGCAGACTTGCGCGTCGAACTCGACACCTTGCTGCGCGCACATGACGCACCGGGGATCCTCGACGCCGTAGCGCATCCCACGGACGCGCTCGTGCTGCAGTCGTCTGGGGCCGAGGGCGCATGTCTGGGCCCTTGGCTTGTAGGCAAGATGGTCGGTCGCGGCGGCGCCGGTGAAGTCTATGCGGCGACGCGTACCGATGGCGTCTTCGAGCAACGCGTCGCGATCAAGCTGTTGCGCTACGAAGCGGCCGGCGAACTTGAAAGATTCAATGCCGAGCGTCGTATCCTGGCCCGCTTGGAGCATCCCGGAATCGCTCGACTCCTGGACGGTGGCATGACTCCGGATGGGCGTCCGTACACCGTTATGGAGTACGTCGAGGGACGCTCGATCACCGAGTACTGCCGCGAACGTCGTTCGTCCTTGAGTGAGCGTCTGCACCTGTTCGCGCAGGTCTGCGATGCGGTTGCGTTTGCGCATCGCAACCTCGTGATCCATCGCGATCTGAAGCCGGGGAATATTCTGGTGAATAGCGAAGACCGCGTGAAGCTACTCGATTTTGGCATCGCCAAGCTGATCGATGCCGCCGCGATGCGACGCGATGCCGAGGTTACCATCGCGCCGTTCACGCCCGACTACGCTGCGCCCGAGCAACTCAGCGGTCAACCCGTCACGACCGCGACCGATGTCTATGCGCTTGGCGTACTGCTGTTCGAACTGCTCACCGACGAACGCCCGCTGCGCATGCAAGGCCTGCCGTCGACACAAGCGGTGAGGCTGCTGATGGATCGCAATCCGCCGCCGCCGAGCCGAATCGCAAAAGTGAAACCCGACGCACCGCTGCCCGCACGCCTGCTGACCGGTGATCTCGACGCGATCGTGGGCAAGTGCCTGCGCAAGGAAGCGGGCCATCGCTATGAAACCGTCAACGCACTCAATCTGGATACTCAGCGTTATCTGCGCAGGGAACCCGTGCTGGCGCGAGGCGGCGCCCGCACCTACCTCGCGCGACGTTTTGCCCGCCGGCATTGGCTGCCTGTTGCCGCCGTGTCGACACTGGTGCTGGCCATGGCAGCCGCCGCGATGTACGCCAATGACGCGCGCCTGCACACCGAGCGCGCCCTGCGCCGCGCCGATGCAGTGCGCGATTTTGTCATCGACCTGTTTCGTCAGAACGACCCGCAAGCGGGAAACAGCAAGACGATGAGCGCGCGCGAGCTGGTCGATCTTGGCGTACGTCGTATCGAGTCGGGACTTGGCGGGGATGCCGACACCCGCATCGAATTACTCGGGGTCAGCGGTAACCTGTACCGTTCGTTGGGCGACTACCAGCGAAGCGCCGAATTGCTGGCGCGACGGCTCAAGCAAGCTGAACAGGCTTACGCGCCAGGGGATCCACGGCGAATCGAGGCGCAACTCGACGCTGCCAGAGCTGAAGTCGGCGCGGAACATTTCGATGAGGCGCACGCGCTGTTTGAGCGGGCGTTGGCCAGCGCCGCGCCGGCGCGCGTCGAGTTGCTGGCACTGCGTGTGCGTATCCTGCTTGGGCTCGGGCGCCTTGAGGCCGAACGTGACAACAACCAGCAGGCGATCGAGTGGACCGAGCAGGCGATCGATTTGCTCCGGCATTTGCCGACGGCGACCAAGGCGGATCTCGCAGAGGCGCTTGCCGATCGCGGATCATATGTCTTTCGCAACGGCCAAATCGCCGAGGCAGAGCAACCATTGCGCGAGGCCTTGGCGCTGCTCGATCCGCAAGCGCACGACAGCTACACCAACTTGCTCAACGTGCGCGAAGACCTCGGCATGGTATTGACTTCGCTCGGTCGGTTCGACGAGGCGCGTGCATTGTTGAGTGCAAACGTCGCGGCAATCAGGCAGCTGTTCGGCGACGAGCATCCGAAACTCGCGGACGCGTTGCATCAACTCGGCTCCGCCATGCGCCAGAGCGGTGACGCCAAGTCCGCAATCCCTGTTTTCCAGGAGGCGCTGGCAATCTATGAGCGCAAATACGGACCCGACCACAGTTTTACTGCGACCGCGCTTACCAGCCTGGGACAGTCGCTGAGTGCGGACTGGAAGCACCAACAAGCCATCGATGCGCTCGTGCGTGCGCATGAGATCTATCTGAGGACTCTCGGCCCGCTGCATACACACACGGTGACTGCTGCCACTGCGCTGGCGGACGCGCGTCTTGCAGCGGGTGATCTCGCAGGCGCCGAGCGTGGCTTCCGCGCTGCGCTGGAAGCATTCCGGATGATCGGCGATGGCAAGCACATCTATGCCGAAGCGGCGCGCCTCGGTCTCGGTCATGCGCTCGCTGCCGAGCACCGATATGACGAAGCCGACGCGCCGCTGCGTCAGGCCAGAGCGCGTTTCATCAAGGAATTCGGTGCCGACGATCGGCGCGCAATCGAAGCCGCAACGACGCTGGTGCATTGCTTGCTGCAGAGCGGACGACGCGAGGACGCCCGCGCAATATTGGAAGAAAGCGAACGCGCGTTGGCGGTATCACATCACCATGTCGAGCGTCAGCTCGCGCGTGTCGAATCGGTGCGGCACGAATTCGATGGAGGGTAGTCGCGACATCCAGCACCCACTCTATCCCGCCCCCGCCAGCTCGCGATGCAGCCACGCGCGCGCGAATGTCCAGTCGCGACGCACGGTGCGTTCCGACACGCCGAGCGCGCAGGCGGTCTCGGCGTCGTCGTAGCCGGCGAAGTAGCGGCATTCGACGACCTGCGCGAGCCGCACCGAGTCGCGCGCGAGCTTGGTCAGTGCATCGTTCAGCGCGAGCAACGCCGGGTCATCTTCGATCGCGATGTCAAGCGTGTCGCTGAGCGGCAGTGCCGCTGCGCTGCCGCCGCGCTTGTCTGCTTGTCGCGCGAGGGCATGGTTGATCAGCGCGTGGCGCATCGCCAGCGCCGCCGCGCGCAGGAAATGCGCATCGGTATTCCAGCCGCGAGTCCCGCGCAGTTTGAGGTACGCCTCGTTTACCAGCGCAGTTGTCTGCAACGTCGCGCCGGCGCCGACCCGCGCGCGCTCGCGATGCGCGAGGCGCTTGAGGTCATCGTAGAACAGTGGCATCAACCGATCGACCAGCGTGCGCACCTCGATAGGCAGTTCCCGCTCCCATGCGGCAGGATGGATCGGAAATCCCTGGCCCGTCTCGCTCATGGCCGGATCATACCGATCCGTCGATGCGCTGTGGCCGGCGCGTACGTGGGCACCCCGCTTGCAGTCTCATGCGCGTCTGCTCCCGGGCGAAAACTTTGGTTCAGACGTCGCGCCCGCGTTCAACGCAGAAATCAGGGCCTGACGCTGTGGGCCGACGGCAATCGTCGGCGGCTGGCGGTTGGCGTCCGCAGTCGCGACGCAGGACAGCAGGATGTCATCGCATGGCCGGATTTCGCGCCGTTTCCTGTTTCTGGAATGAAGCCGCCCGGATTCCCGACCAGGAGCAACGAAATGATTCGGCTTTTCAAGAGGCTGCTGATGCCCTCATTCGCGCTCATCGGCGCCTTCGCCGGGTCCGTCAGCGCGCAATCGGGCGGTGGGCCATATGGCATTGATCGCAGTGTCGTCGCGGGCGGCGGCGGTTCGCTCGCCGGCGGCACGTTCGAATTGCGCGGCACCGTGGGCCAGGTCGCGGGCACGACCTTGTCCGGGTCGGGTTACCGGTTCTACGGCGGGTTCTGGGAACCGACAGAAAACGAAGTTCCGACCGACCGCATTTTCGCCAATGGTTTCGACAATTGAGGGGATGCCTCATGCGCGCTTTTTGTTGTCTGTTCTTGTTCACGATGGCGTTGTTCGCCCACGTCGCGCTGGCCGACCCGGTCGGCTCGGCGTTCACGTATCAGGGGGAGTTGACCGATGCGGGAGTTCCGGCCGACGGGCCATATGATTTCGAGTTCGCGCTGTTCACGACGCCAAGCGGCGGTGGCGCGATCGATACGGTCAGCGTCGATGATCTCGGGGTGACTGGCGGTGTCGTGACCACGTCGCTCGATTTCACCGATGCGCCGTACGACGGCCAGGCGCTATGGGTAGAGGTGCGCGTGCGCGCGGGCGGATCAGCCGGCGCGTACACGACGTTGTCGCCACGCCAGGCGCTGAACGCCACGCCGTATGCGCTGTATGCGCTGTCAGGCAACCCGGGACCGCAAGGTCCCATCGGGCCACAGGGACCTATCGGGCCGATGGGATTGCAAGGCCCGACCGGTCCGGATGGACCAACGGGGCCCGCAGGACCGCAAGGGCCGGCGGGCGCACAAGGCCTGCAAGGCCCGCCGGGCTTCGTGACGCTGCCGTACAGCGGTACTGCGGCGACGAGCAATCCGGCTTTGCTTATCGCCAACACCGACGCTGGCGATGGGGTTCAGGGCACGACGAATTCGGATCATTCGGGGGTAGCAGGGGTAAACAATGGCACCGGCCAGGGCGTCTATGGATTTTCCGCGCACGGTAACGGAATTCTGGGTATTTCAAGCGACAATGAGGCCGCGGGAGTCGAAGGTCTCGCCACCGGCAGCGGAACCGGAATCTCCGGCAAGGCGCAAGGGTTCGGCGCCGGCGTACAAGCCTACTCGGAAAGCGGATTCGGTCTGGTTGCCGTGAGCAATTCCCTGGACGCGATTTCCGCTATTTCCGGCAGCGGCAACGGCATCGGTGCCTCGAGCAGCGGTAGCAGCGTCTATGCAGGCGTCTACGGCAGCAGCGGCAGTGCCGCAAGTGGTGTATACGGCCAGAGCAGCGGCGGTGACGGGGTGCAAGGTCTGGCGTTTGCGAGTGGAAAGTCGGGAGTAACCGGGATCCACAGCAGCGGAACGAACGGCAACGGCGTATACGGCCAGGGATCGGGCACGGGCTTCGCCGTATACGCGTTCGGCAACTTCGGCGCCTCGGGAAGCAAGAATTTCGTCGAGCCGCACCCGACCGACGCGAGCAAGGAAATCCGCTATGCCTCACTCGAAGGGCGCGAAGTCGGCACGTATTTCCGCGGCAGCGCGCATCTGACCAACGGCGAGGCGACGATCGAGGTGCCGGAGGACTTCCGCATCGTCACCAGCGCGGACGGTCTTACGGTCGTCGCGACGCCGACAGGCGAGCTCGCAACGGTCGCATGCATGTCCAAATCGCTCGATCGCATCGTGATGCGCGGCTCGGCCGATGTCGATTTCGACTACATCGTCAGCGGAGTGCGCAAGGCGTTCGCCGATTTCACTCCGATCCACGCGAACACGAGTTTCGTACCGTCGTCGGTGCATGCCGGCACCGATTTCGTCGCGGTGCTGCCCGCCGAAAGCGTGCGCCGCCTGATCGCGAACGGCACGCTCGATGCGGACGGCAAGATCAATGCGCAAACCGCGCACCGGCTCGGCTGGGATCAACGTCCGGGCTGGAATGACCCGCCGCGGCAAACATCGCAACCCTCGCCCTGAAGCGCTACCCGAAATTCCTTTCGCCAACCCAACCTGTCGGGAGAATGGTCCATGATTCGATGGCGGATAATCTACTGCGCCGTCTTGGCGCTGTTGGCTTTCTTCTCGGTCGTGACATCGGCACAAACCCTCACGAAATATTGTGCGGGCTTGAGCGCAGACGCGCAGCCGGTCGGCATCGCGGCCGGCCCCGACGGCAACTTGTGGTTCACCGAATTCAACGGCGGCGACCGCGTGGGAAGAATCACCCCACAGGGAATCATCACCGAGTTCAGCGCCGGCATTACCGGAGGTGCGCAACCATATTCGATCGCGGCTGGCCCTGACGGTAACGTCTGGTTCACCGAACGCAAGAACGACTACTCGATCAGTCGGGTCGGAAGAATCTCACCGACTGGCGTCGTTGCGGAATTCGGCGAGGACGCCGGCAACATGATCAGCCCATTCTCCGATCCGTTCGGCATCACGGCAGGAGCGGACGGCAACCTCTGGTTTACCGAGGCGAACGGCAATCGCGTGGGCCGGATTACGCCGGACGGCATCATCATCGAGTACAGCGCCGGGATCTGCGACCGCGCGACCTGCCCGCCCTATGGCGCCACACCCGTCGGCATCACCGCCGGTCCCGACGGCAACTTGTGGTTCGCCGAATATTCGGCCAACCGGATCGGTCGAATCACGACCGCGGGCATGGTTACCGAGTTCGATGTCGGCATCAGCGCCGATGCCGCACCGTTCGGCATCACCGCCGGACCCGACGGCAACCTCTGGTTCACCGAAAACGGCGGCAGCCGCATCGGCCGCATCACGCCGGATGGCGTCGTCACCGAGTTCAGTGCCAATCTCTTCGGCAGCGGCCTCTTGGGCATCACGGCCGGCCCCGATAGCAACCTGTGGTTCGCCGAACAGCTCAGCCACACCATCGGGCGGATTACGCCGGATGGCGAGATCACCGAGTTCGGCAGCTTGCCGGTGGGAAATATTCTCGAATACATCACGACCGGACCGGATGGCAATCTGTGGTATGGGCAAGGCACCGGTTGGATCGGACGCATCGTCATCGACGGGATATTCGCAAATGGGCTGGACCCTGTGTGCGGCTAGGACTTCGGCCACGTCGCCATTGTGTCAATGCGCTTGGTCCCAGTTGGCACCGGTACCGATATCCACGACCAACGGCACATCCAGTGTCGCCGCGGCGCCCATGTGTTCGCGGACCCCCGCGACGATTTCGTCGATGCGGTCGTCGCGCACCTCGAACACCAGCTCGTCGTGAACCTGCATGAGCATATGCGTGTCGTCGCGCTTGCCCAGCCAGTCGTCGACCGCGATCATCGCGCGTTTGATGATGTCGGCGGCGGTACCCTGCATCGGCGCGTTGATCGCCGCGCGTTCGGCGCCGGCCCGGCGCGTGTGGCTGGATGAGCCGATATCGGTCAGATACAGTCGCCGGCCAAACAGGGTTTCGACATAGCCGTCCCGGCGCGCGCGTTCGCGGGTCTGTTCCATGAACTCGTGGACGCCCGGATAGCGCGCGAAGTAGCGCGCCATGTAGTCCTGCGCGTCTCCACGCCCGACACCGAGAGCGCGCGCGAGCCCGAATGCACTCATGCCGTACATCAGGCCGAAGTTGATCGCCTTGGCGGCGCGGCGCTGGTTGGCGTCAACGCTTTCAGGCGGCACATCGAACACTTCGGCGGCGGTCGCGCGATGCACGTCCTGGCCGCCGACGAACGCGGCCAGCAAGCCGGCATCACCGGAAAGGTGCGCCATGATGCGAAGTTCGATCTGCGAATAATCCGCGGCCACGATCGACCATCCGCGCGGCGCCACGAAAGCCTGACGGATGCGCCGGCCTTCCTCGGTGCGGATCGGGATGTTCTGCAGGTTTGGGTCGGATGAGGACAAGCGCCCGGTGGCGGCGATGGCCTGGCCGTAGCTCGTGTGCACCCGCCCGCTTCGAGGGTTGACCGTTTCGGCCAGTTTCACGGTGTACGTGGAGCGCAGTTTCGCGAGCGTGCGGTAGTCGAGAATCACGCGCGGCAATGGATGCTCATCGGCGATCGCGGCGAGCGCTTCCTCGTTGGTCGACGGCTGGCCAGTCGGCGTCTTGTTGCGCATCGGCAACTGCAATTCGTCGAACAAGAGCTTCTGCAACTGCTTGGGCGAATCGAGGCCGAAACTGCGTCCGGCGATCCTGTGCGCTTCGGCGGTAAGTTCCCGCATGCGTTCGGCCAGTTCACCGCTTTGTCGGCGCAACGCCTCGACATCGATCAGCACGCCACGTTGTTCCATGCGCGCGAGCACCGGCACCAGCGGCATTTCGATATCGGTATAGACCGAAGCGAGGCGCGGCAATGCCTTGAGCTGCGGCCACAACGCGAGGTGCAGGCGCAGAGTGATATCGGCGTCTTCGGCGGCGTAGTCGCACGCGCGTTGCAGTTCGACCTCGGCAAAGCCGATTTGTTTGGCGCCCTTGCCCGCAACATCGACGTAGTGGATTGTTTCGTAGCCGAGATAGCGCCGCGCGAGCGAATCCATGTCGTGGCGCGTCGCCGTCGCGTTCAGCACATAGGATTCGAGCATGCTGTCGTGCGCGACCCCGCGCACTTCGATGCCGTGGTTGGCCAGCACATTGATATCGTACTTGGCGTGTTGACCGAGCTTGGGACGGCCGGCGTCTTCGAGCAATGGCTTGAGCGCGGCGAGCACATGGCCGCGATCGAGTTGTTCCGGAACGCCCGGGTAGTCGTGCGCGAGCGGAATGTACGCGGCCCGTTGCGCCTCGGTAGCGAACGAGACGCCGACGATTTCGGCGCGCATCGGATCGAGCGAGGTGGTCTCGGTGTCGAACGCGATCAGCGGCGCCGTGCGCAGACGTTCGATCCAGGAGTCGAGCTGCGCCGCGGTCGTCACCAGTTCGTAACTGCCAGCCGCGCTCGATTTCACCGGGGAAGAAAGGGGCGGACGCGATTGCCGGTCCGGTACCTTCGGTTCCGCAGTCTTGGCCGACGAAACGGTCGCCACACCCTTGTCGAGTTCCTTCAGTGGCGCATTGAACTCGTAGCGCGTGTACAACTCGCGCAGCTTTTCCACGTCACGTTCACGCAAGCGAAGAGCGGTCGGTCCGCGATCGAGTTCGACATCGGTCCTGATCGTCGCTAGCTGCCGAGACAGCGGCAGTTGCGGCAACGCCTTGCGCAAGTTCTCGCCGACCCTGCCGCCGATCTCCGCCGCGTGGGCGATGACGCCATCGAGGTTGCCATACAGCCCCAGCCATTTCGCGGCCGTTTTCGGCCCGCATTTCTCGACGCCCGGAATGTTGTCGACGCTGTCGCCCATCAGTGCGAGCAAGTCGACGATCTGGTCAGGCCGCACGCCGAAGCGCTCGACCACCCCGGCTTCGTCGAGGGCGGTATTGGTCATCGTATTGACCAGCGTCACGTGCGGCCCGACCAGTTGTGCGAAATCCTTGTCGCTGGTCGAGGCGATGACCTCGATGCCCTCATCGACCGCGCGCCTCGCGAGGGTGCCGATCACGTCGTCGCCTTCGACACCCGGAACGCACAGGATCGGCATGCCAAGTGCTTCCACCAGCGCGTACATCGGCTCGATCTGCGCCCGCAATTCATCGGGCATCGGCGGCCGGTTGGCCTTGTATTCAGGGAACAATTCATCGCGGAACGTGCCGCCCGGCGCATCGCCGACGAACGCGGCGTAATCCGGCCGGTCGTTCAGGATCGTACGCAGCATGTTGATCACGCCGAACAGGGCGCCGGTCGGCTCGCCCGCCGCGTTGGTCAGCGGTGGCAGCGCGTGAAATGCGCGGTACAGATACGATGAACCATCGATAAGGACGAGTCGCGGGCGCGGCATGGTCGCTCTGGCGGACAATGAACTCGGTGAAGCTTAGCGGAATACGACGGCTCGATCGCCGCCGACTCCATTGAAGTTCAGGATGAGGCACGCATCATCGTATTGAGCGCCTGCGGTCTGCTACGCTCAGCTTTCCGAGGAGTCGCCAGCATGAACCGATTGATACTGTGTTTCGCCATAGTGGGTTGCCTCGCAGGTGGGAGCGTCCGGGCTGCGCCGGCGGATCGCCCGAAAACGAACCTTCACACGCAGGTCCTGCCGCCACCGGCCATTGACGATCCGGGTGTGCAGGCCAACGCGCCGGCGCTGCCGCCCGCATCGCCGCCACCGCAGACCGCCACGGACACCGGCACCGACGCACTCGCGCCGCCGGCCAAGCCCGATACGCGCCCGGTGCGAGACAAGGCCAGTCGCAATCCGAGCGGTACAGACACCGCACGCCGAGTCGCCGCGAGCGACGTTACGGTCCGAAAACAAGGTGAGGACCGGGTCGAGGAATACCGCCAGGCCGGCCATGTCTGGATGATCCGCATCGTCCCGCCGAATGGTCCGGTACAGACTTTTTTTGATCGTACCGGCAATGGCCGGCTGACCCGTGATCCAAACGAAGGCCCGATATCGCCCGTGTACTACACGCTGTACGAGTGGAATTGATCGGCGCGCACCCAATGGATGCCCGTCTCGAACAACGCATTCTCGACAAAACCTGGTTCTACCCTTTCAAGTTGCCGAGCGGACGCACGAGTCCGACCTACGACGGCGGTGCCCTCGATGCGGTTCATGCCACGCGACTCGGCATGCTTGAAGGCGTGCTTGAGGCACGCTACGGATCATCACTTGCGGGGTCGAATGCGATCGATATCGCCTGCCACCAGGGCTATTTCGCAACCAAGCTGGCTGAACGTGGCGCCGACGACGTGCTCGCGATCGACGCACGCGCGGAGCATGTGGCCGACGCAACACTGATTCGCGATGCGCTGGGATTGACCAAGCTGCGCATCATGCAGGCCGATGTGCATGCGCTCGATCCGGCGGCGCTCGGGCAGTTCGATGTCGTGCTGATGTTCGGGCTTATCTACCATCTCGAGAACCCGATCGGCGCGCTGCGGGTTGCGCGTGCGCTTACGCGCGGCGTGTGTATCGTGGAGACGCAGATCGTTCCGGGCCTTTCCGGCATGGTCGACTATGGCAGCTACCGGTTCGTGCGCCCGCTCAAGGGCTCGTTCGGCATCATCGACGAAACCGGGGAAACCCATGGTCCCGAAGCCAGCACCACCGGCATCTGTCTGGTGCCGAGCTTGGATGCGCTTTTCTGGATCCTGCACAAGGTCGGTTTCGCCAGCGTCGATCTGGTGCCTCCCCCCGAGGACGCTTACGAGCAATTGCGTCACGGCAAACGCGTGATGGTCGCGGCGACGGTTGATCGCTATTGAGCCGGTACGAATTATCAAGTAATTCCCGTTCACCATGAGCGTAGCGCCGAAGGCGCGAAGTCGAAGGGCATACTTCGACGTCGCTGCGCGT
>JBAUWF010000011.1:0-40735 GCA_049583635.1 Rhodanobacteraceae bacterium | reverse complement strand
GGCGCCGCCGTCGTTTCCGCCGGACGCCGTGACCATCCAGGAGCCTGCGCGACCAAGCGCAGCGACGGGGAGCGACGGTGCCGTGCCCGAGAAAGGCGCTGCCCCGGTCGATTCGGTCGCGATGGCGGCACGCGTCAGGACTGAATTCCTGCACGCCTGGAACAATTACAAGCGTTACGCGTGGGGCCACGATGATCTGCGCCCACTGAGCCGGAAACCGCATGACTGGTACGGGAAGTCGCTGCTCATGACGCCGGTCGATGCGCTCGACACGCTGGTGCTGATGGGACTCACCAAAGAAGCCGATGCCGACCGGGAACTGATTGCGGCCACACTCGATTTCGACCAGGACATCAGCGTCAAGAACTTCGAGGTCACGATTCGGCTGCTCGGCGGCCTGCTGTCCGGATACCAGTTGACCGGCGATGCGCGACTGCTGCACAAGGCCGAGGATCTCGGCAGGCGCCTCGCGCCGGTATTCGATTCGCCGACCGGGCTGCCGTATGTCAATGTGAATTTGCGCACCGGCAAGACCAGCGGGGTCGTATCCAATCCGGCCGAAACCGGTACCTTGCTGCTCGAGTTCGGCACGCTCTCGAAGCTGACCGGCAATGCGGTCTACTACGAAAAGGCGAAACGTGCGCTGGTGGAAACCTTCAAGCGGCGCTCGAAGATAGGTCTTCTCGGTGTGGGCCTGAATGTCCGGACCGGCGCCTGGACCGATCCCGACGCGAGCATTTCGGGCGGCATCGACTCATTCTACGAATACCTGTGGAAATGCTGGCGCCTGTTCGGCGATCCGGATTGTCACGCGATGTGGAACGCGGCGATCACTCCGGTGAACCGTTATCTGGCCGACGAGGTCGGCGGCCAGCTCTGGTACGGACACGCCGACATGGACTCCGGCCGGCGCACAGCGACCGAATATGGCGCGCTCGATGCCTTCTTTCCGGCCGTGCTGGCGATGTCCGGTGATGTGCAGCGCGCAGCGCGCCTGCAGGATTCGAGTTTTCGCATGTGGAAGCTGCACGGCATCGAACCCGAGGTACTCGACTACCGCACATTGAAACTGCCGTATCCGGGCTACGCGTTGCGCCCGGAAATCGTCGAATCGACCTACTATCTCTACCACTACACGCACGACCCGAAGTACCTTGCGATGGGTCGGACGATGTTTGACGATTTCGTGAAATATTGTCGTACCGACGCGGGGTATGCCGCGCTCAAGAACGTGATCACCAAGGAAAAACGCGACGACATGGAAAGCTTCCTGTTCGCCGAAACCTTCAAGTATTACTATCTGCTTTTCGACCCGAAAGCCTTGGACTTCGATGCCGTGACATTCAATACCGAAGCACACGCGCTGCGCCCGGTCGTTGCCGCTGGTGCGCACTGACAGGATGCCTTCCGCAATGAAGCCGCAACGACCGCAACCGGATGATTCGCGCCTCGACAGCATTGTCGCCGCGGCGCGTCGCGATGCCGATCAACGCCAGAAGGGCTATCGCGAACGTGCGCTGAAAATGTACCCGTGGATCTGCGGACGCTGCGCGCGCGAATTCACGCGCGCCAACCTGTCGGAACTGACGGTCCATCACCGCAATCACGATCATGATTTCAACCCGCCCGACGGCAGCAACTGGGAATTGCTGTGCGTGTACTGCCACGACAACGAGCATGCACGCTATGTCGATCACGTACCCGGCGATGCGGCCGGCAGCGCCGCGACGACCGCGACTGCCAATCCGTTTGCCGATCTCAAAAACCTTCTGCAGCGCGGAAAGAGCGGCCGCTAGCCCGGCCGGTATTTGGGTGTTTCGAATCAGTCAGGAGAGTGCAACATGAGCAAGAATCTGGACCAGAAGAAGACCGACAAGAAGAAACCAGCCAAGACGATGAAGGAAAAGCGCGCCGAGAAGAAGGCCAAGAAGCAGAACAAATCCTGACGTCCGGATAGGTTCCGACTGCGGGCCGCGATTTTGTGGCGTCGAACGCATGTCACGACCGGATCTTCGAGAACGGCGCCGGGCGTGATTGCGAGCGGCGTGAGCAAACAGGTGCGCGGTTTGCTACGCAGCCTTGCGACGGCGCAATTGCTCGAGTAACTCCTCTGCGGCGCGGATGCGTTCGGCGGTGCCGGGCAGCTCGAACTTGAGTCTGAGCTTGTCCTGACCGTCGAGTGAGTACACGCGCGGCTGCGTCTGGATCAGGCGCATCACGTTCGACGGATCGATATCGGGTTGCGGGCGGAACACGATGCGTCCGCCATGCGGGCCGAGATCGAGCTTGCGGATACCGAGCGGCGTTGCCGCGAGCTTGATCCGGGTGACCGCGAACAGGTTCTTGACCGCATCGGGCAGCAACCCGAAACGGTCGATCATCTCGACCTGCAACGTGCGCAACGCGTCTTCATCGCGCGCGCTGGCAATGCGCTTGTACAGCGTCAGTCGCGCATGCACGTCGGCCAGATAATCGTCGGGGATCAACGCCGGCACATGCAGCTCGATGTCGGCCTCGTTGTCGCTGCTCAGGTCGAAATCGGGCAGCTTGCCGGCCTTGAGCGCGTGCACCGCGCGATCGAGCAGTTCGGTGTACAGCGCGAAGCCGACTTCCTGGATCTGGCCGGACTGTTCCTCGCCGAGAAGCTCGCCGGCGCCGCGGATCTCGAGATCGTGCGTGGCCAGCGTGAATCCGGCGCCGAGTTCGTCGAGCGACGCCAGCGCCTCGAGGCGTTTTGCCGCGTCGCCGCTGATCGCACGGCGGTCCGGCACGATCAGGTAGGCATAGGCGCGATGGTGCGAACGGCCGACGCGCCCGCGCAACTGGTGCAACTGACCCAGGCCGAAGCGATCGGCGCGATTGATCACGATGGTGTTGGCGCTCGGCACGTCGATGCCCGATTCGATGATGGTGGTGCAGACCAGCACGTTGAAGCGTTGGCGGTAGAAGTCGAGCATCACCTGTTCAAGTTCGCGTTCGGGCATCTGGCCGTGCGCGATGCGCAGGCGCGCCTCGGGCATCAACGCGCGGAGTTCGCGCGCGGTGCGTTCGATCGTCGCCACCTCGTTGTGCAGGAAATAGACCTGGCCGCCGCGTGCGAGTTCGCGCTGCAGTGCCTCGCGTATCAGGGCCGGATCGTGCTGGCCGATGAAGGTCTTGACCGCAAGACGGTGTTCGGGCGGGGTCGCGATGATGCTGAGGTCGCGCAAGCCGGCCATCGCCATGTTCAGCGTGCGCGGAATCGGTGTCGCGGTCAGGGTCAGCATGTCGACCTCGCTGCGCAGCTTCTTGAGGCGCTCTTTCTGGCGCACGCCGAAGCGCTGTTCCTCATCGACGATGACGAGGCCAAGATCCTTGAATTTCACGTCCGTCTGCAACAGTCGATGGGTGCCGATCATCACGTCGATATGACCGTCGGCGAGTTGCGCGAGGCTTGCGGCGACGTCTTTCTTCGACTTGAACCGACTCAGCACGTCCACGCGGATCGGCCAGTCGGCGTAGCGATCCTGAAAATTCTGCCAGTGCTGCTGCGCGAGCAGCGTGGTCGGAACGAGCACCGCGACCTGCTTGCCCGCCATCGCGGCGATGAAAGCGGCGCGCAGTGCAACTTCGGTCTTGCCGAAGCCGACGTCGCCGCAGACGACGCGATCCATCGCCTTGGCCGATACCAGGTCGGCCGTGACTGCCGCGATCGCCTGCTGCTGATCGGGGGTTTCCTCGAACGGGAAAGCGGCAGCGAATTGTTCAACCATGCCGCGCTCGACCACGAGGGATGTGCCGGGACGTGCCTCGCGTTGTGCATAAACGGCGAGCAGTTCCGCGGCGACATCGCGAACTTTCTCGGCGGCCTTGCGTCGCGCCCGCTCCCAGGCATCGCCACCGAGCGAATGCAACGGCGCCAGCTCCGGCGCCGCACCGCTGTAGCGCCCGACCAGATGCAATTGCGCGACGGGTACGTACAACTTGTCACCGCGCGCGTATTCGATCGCGAGAAACTCACCGTGGTCGCCGCCGACATCGAGTTTGACCAGGCCCCGATAGCGACCGACGCCGTGGTCCAAATGCACGATCGGCGCGCCGGGCGCGAGTTCGGTGAGGTCGCGTATTACCGCTTCGGGGTCGCGCGTGGCACGTTGGCGACGGCGTTGCTGATTGACACGTTCGCCGAACAACTCGCGTTCCGTCAGGACGGTCAGAGCGGGGTCGTCCAGCGCGAATCCCTCATCCAGCGTCGCCACCGTGATGGCAAGGCGCGGAACATCGCGTGCAGCGTCCCCGTCCGCGCCATGGTCGTGGTCGCCGGGATGACGAAGGGGAAATGGTGGAGCGAAGTTCTGCCACGACGCGATCGTGGCGGGCCGAATGTCCACGGACGCGAGTTGTTCGCTCAGCGCCTCGCGGCGTCCGGGCGAGTCCGCCACGATCAGCACGCGCCCGCGGCAGGCCTGGATGAACTTCTGCAACGAGGTGGCCGAGTCGTCAGTGCTTTGTCGTGTGAGCACACGCCGCGGTGCCGGCCGCGTGCCGAGATCGATCGCTTGTGCGTTGCTGCCGGGCGCGACGATATCCACACGCAGTTGCTGGTTGAGGCGTTCGCGCAGAACCTGTGGCGGCAGGTAAAGCTCGCCGACCGGCAATATCGGCCGTTCGACATCATGCGCACGCTGCTCGTATCGCTCGCCGGCCTGGTGCCAGAACTGCTCCGCCGCTTCGAGCGCGCCCTCGGTCAGCACCAACGTCGCATCGTCTGGCATATAGTCAAACAGGGTTTCGGTGTGTTCGAAGAACAGCGGCAGGTAGTATTCGATCCCGGCCGGAGTGGTGCCGTGCTTGATGTCCTGATACAGCGGACAGCGACGCGGGTCGATCGGAAAGCGTTCACGCAGGATGTTGCGGAAAGCCCTGGCCGATTCGTCGGTGAGCGGAAACTCGCGTGCCGGCAGCAGGTGTACCGACTCGACGATCGCTTCTGAACTTGAACGTTGCGTCTCCGCATCAAAGGTGCGGATCGAATCGATTTCCTCGTCGAACAGTTCGATCCGATAGGGATCGGCACTGCCCATCGGGAAGATGTCGATAATCGCGCCACGCACGGCAAATTCACCGGGCTCCTGCACCTGTGCCACGTGCCGATAGGCGGCTGCCTCGAGACGGCGCTGTTCGCTCGCGATGGTGAAGGTCTGCTTGCGTTCGAGTACCAGCCCTGAGCCGGAGACATAAGCGCGTGGCGCAAGTCGCTGCATCAGCGTCGCCACCGGCACCACCAGCACGCCGCGTCCAATCGCAGGCAGACGATAGAGCGTCGCGATGCGTTGCGACACGATTTCCGGATGCGGTGCGAACAGATCGTAGGGCAGGGTTTCCCAATCCGGGAAATGCAGAATCTCGAGCGCGCCGCCGGCGAACACCGCCAGTTCGGTCTCGAGCGTATGCGCGGCGTGGGTGTCGCGCGCAACCGCAACGAGCAGCTTGGTGCGCTTTTGCGCGGCGCTGGCCAGGGCGAGGGCGAGCGCCGAGCCGTGCGGCGCGTTCCAGTAGCGCCGCTCCCTCGGGGAGTTCGGCAACGGCGGATCGATCAGGGCATTCTGCATCGGTTCAATTCGAGCGCACGGCGAAATCGCGCGACATACGTAGCACGCACGAGCTGCAAGGATGGGGATAATGCGCAGTATCGCAAGATCATGGGAATCAGGGTGTGAACGTGCCGCAGGTCACAGCGGGTCTTTACGTGACGTTTACGGTCCGGTGGCGGTCATGCAATCGGCAATCGGTCACACTATGAATCCTGGCAGCAATTGCGGGTCGAGTCTCGTTCGCATGCGGCGTGGTTTCCGGCACATTCGATGGACTGTTGTGGCGCTTGGTCTTGCGTTCGCCGCCTGCGGCCGCGACCGCACGCCGCCGCCATCGCCACCAGCGCCCGTCACGGTGGTCAAGGCGGTCAGGCGCGACGTGCCGGTGCAGATCAGCGCGATCGGCAGCGTCGAGCCGATCCGGAGCGTCGATGTCAAGTCGATGGTCGATGGGCAATTGATCGGGAGCCTGGTCAAGGATGGCGACGACATCGCCGAAGGCCAGTTGCTGTTCCGTATCGATCCGCGCCCGGCCGAGGCGGCGTTGCGCCAGAGCGAGGCGGTGCTGGTCCGCGATGAGTCCGCGCGCGACCAGGCGCGTGCCCAGTTGCGGCGTTACGCACCGGTTGCGCGCAAGGGCTACATCTCGAAGGATCAGATGGAGCAATACCGCACCAACGCCGAGATGGCGACGGCGACGGTCAAGGTGGACCAGGCGAATGTCGCGGCCGCCAAGGTCGCGCTTGGCTACACCGAGATCCGCTCGCCGATTGCGGGCCGCGCCGGACGCATTCTCGTGCAGGCCGGCAATCTGGTGAAAGCCAACGATACGCAACCTCTGCTCGTGATCAACCAGATCGAGCCGATCTATGTTGGTTTCTCGATACCGGGAGATCTGCTCGGGCGTGTGCTGGTTGCGCAGCGCGCGCATCCGCTGCCCGCACGCGCACGCATCGAGGGCATCGAGAGCCCGCTCGATGGCCAGGTCGCGTTTGTCGACAATGCGGTCGATTCGGGCACCGGCACGATCAAGCTGCGCGCCGAGTTCGCCAATGCCGAACGCGAATTGTGGCCCGGGCAGCTGGTCGACGTCGGTCTGACCATTGGCCGCGATGCCGGTGCCATCGTGATTCCGGATCACGCGGTACAGCACGGCCCCGACGGTGCCTACGTGTTCGTCGTCAAGGCGGATAGCCACGCCCAACAGCGCAAGGTCGCCATTGTCCGCAGCAGCAATGGGAACACCGTGATCGCTGCTGGCCTGAAAGCGGGCGAGACGGTCGTTCTCGATGGCCAGTCACGCGTCGAGGATGGTGCGCTCGTGCAGGTGGCGGAACCCGCGCCGTGAATGTGTCCGCGGTGTTTGTCGAGCGGCCGGTGATGACCACGCTGGTCATGATCGGCATCCTCGTGTTCGGCATCGTCGGCTACCGTCTGCTGCCGGTGGCCGCATTGCCGAACGTGGACTTTCCGACCATCTCGGTGTCGGCGAGTCTGCCCGGCGCGTCGCCCGAAACCATGGCATCGGCGGTTGCAACACCGCTTGAAAAGCAGTTCTCGACCATTCCGTCGATCGACTCGATGACGTCGGTCAGCGGGCTCGGTTCGACCCGGATCACGTTGCAGTTCGCGCTCGACCGCAACATTGACGCGGCCGCGCAGGACGTGCAGGCCGCAATCTCGGCATCGTTGCGCCAGTTGCCGCCGCAGATGACCACACCGCCGACGTTTCGCAAGTCCAATCCGGCGGACTCTCCGGTCATCTATATCGCGTTCACGTCATCGACGTTGCGCATGTCGACACTGGACGAATACGCCGAAAACGTGCTTGCACAGCGTATCTCGATCATCAAGGGTGTCGCCGAGGTCAACGTCTACGGCTCGCAGAAATACGCGGTGCGCGTCGATCTGGATCCGGATGCGCTGGCCGGCCGCGGGCTCGGGATCGACCGCGTCGCCAACGCCATCGCGCAGGGCAATGTGAACCTGCCGACGGGCACGCTGTACGGGCCGAAGCGCGTCACCAATGTCATGGTCCGGGGCCAGCTCATGCAGGCCTCGACCTTCGGCAACCTGATCGTGAGCTACCAGAACGGTGCGCCGGTGCATCTCAAGGACATCGCGCACGTCTATGACGGTGTGCAGAACGACAAGGTGCACGCCATGATCGATGGCCAGCCGTGCGTGGTGCTGGCGATCAAGAAGCAACCGGGGACCAACACCATCCGGGTTGTCGACGATGTGCGCGCGATCCTGCCCGCGTTCAAGCAATCGCTGCCCGCCGGCGCACGCTTCATCGTGACCCACGATCGGTCGAAGAACATACGCGAGTCGGTCAACGATGTGAAGTTCAGCCTGCTGCTCGCGCTCGCGCTGGTGGTAATGGTGATCTTCGTATTCCTGCGCAGTCTGTCCGCCACGTTGATTCCATCACTCGCCCTGCCGATGTCGATCATCGGCACCTTTGCGGTGATGTATGCGCTCGGCTTCAGCCTGGACAACCTTTCATTGATGGCATTGACACTGTCGGTCGGTTTCGTGGTGGACGATGCAATCGTGATGCTCGAGAACATCGCGCGTCATCGCGAGATGGGGGAGGACCGCATGACGGCCACCCTCAACGGCTCGCGCGAGATCGGCTTCACGATCGTGTCGATGACGTTGTCGCTGGCGGCGGTGTTCATCCCGGTGCTGTTCATGAGCGGCATCATCGGCCGTCTGCTCAATGAATTCGCGATTACCATCGTGACCGCCGTGCTGGTATCGGGCTTCGTGTCCATCAGCCTGACGCCGATGTTGTGCAGCCGCATGCTGCATTCGCAAAACGAGCAGCGTCATGGTCGCATTTATCGATTCAACGAGCGCGCCTTCAATGCCGTGCACGACTGGTACAGCCGCAGCTTGCTGGTGGGCCTCACTCATCGTCGCATCGTGCTGCTGGTTTTTTTTGTGCTGGTCGCGGCGACCGCCTTGCTGGTGGTGCGCATTCCGAAGGGATTCCTGCCGAGCGATGATACCGGACAGTTGTTTGTATTCACCAAGGCCGCGCAGGACATCGGCTTCGACGAGATGCTGGCGAAACAGCGCCAGGTTTCAGCGATCATGCGCGCAGATCCGAACGTCGATGGGGTGCTTTCGTTCGTTGGCTCGGGCGGGTCGAGTGCGACGCTCAACACCGGCCGCATGATCGTCAGGCTCAAACCGCTGTCCGAACGCGTCTCGGCGGACGAGGTGATTCAGGAGATGCGCGCGAAGTTGCATGGCATCCCCGGTTTCGAGGTGTTCATGCAGAATCTGCCACTGATCCGCGTCGGCGGTCACCTGACCAGTTCGACCTACCAGTTTGCGCTGCAGGACACCGACACCGAGCGCCTGTTCAAGTGGACACCGAAAGTGGTTGCCGCGTTGTCGAAGGAGCCCGGTTTTCAGGACGTCGACAGCGACATGCTGATCGCCAATCCACAGCTCGATGTGCGAATCGACCGCGATGCGGCTGCAGCCTACGGCGTTACGCCGGAGGTGATCGAAACAGCGCTATACGATGCTTTCGGCCCGGCGCAGGTTTCGACGATCTACACGCCGACCGACGAGTTCTGGGTCATGATGCAGGTCGATCCGAAGCGTCAGGCCGATCCGAACGTGTTGTCGTCGATCTACGTGACCGCGAGGCCGCCGGCATCCGCCGGCGCCGCTGCGGTCCAGACGGGCAAGAGTGCGGCCGCCACGCAGCTGGTGCCGATGTCGGCACTGACCACGATCGGCAACTCGGTTGGGCCGGCGACGATCAATCATCTGGGTCAGGTGCCGGCCGTGACGGTGTCGTTCAATCTCGCACCCGGCATTTCCTTGAGTCAGGCGGTAGCAAGGGTCAAGGACGCGGTGCGCAGGATCAATCTTCCCGCCACGATCACGACGTCGTTCCAGGGCACTGCGCAGACCTTCCAGGATTCGCTGGCGGGCATGGGCATTCTGCTGCTGTTGGCGGTGTTCGTGATCTATCTCGTACTCGGCATTCTCTATGAGAGCTTCATCCATCCGTTGACGATTCTGTCCGGGTTGCCGACCGCCGTGTTCGGTGCGCTGCTCACGCTGATCGTATTCGGAAAGGATCTCGATCTTTATGGCGCGGTCGGCCTGATCATGCTGATCGGCATCGTCAAGAAGAATGCAATCATGATGATCGACTTCGCGCTGGACGCGCAGCGCCATGGCGCCGAGCCGGAGCGGGCGATTCTCGATGCCTGCCTGATTCGTTTCCGGCCGATCATGATGACGACGTTTGCGGCGCTGATGGGCACATTGCCGATCGCGTTCGGCTTCGGAACCGGCGCCGACGCCCGTCGTCCCCTCGGTCTGGCCGTAGTCGGCGGTTTGCTCACGTCGCAATTGCTGACCTTGTACATCACGCCGGTGATCTACCTCTACTTTGAGCAGGCGCAAACCTGGTTGCGTCGCCGACCTGGCAGGCACCGGGCGGCAGCGCCGGGCTGAGCACGGGCCATGCATCGGTGTGTACCTGCAGATGCGCAATCAGGGGAACCGCACGCGGGCACGATCGCTGGCCTATAATCGGCCACCGATGTACCCGGTGCGTATCTTCCCGCGCCGCTGCGCGTTCAGCGGGCGATCACCACCAGAGCCGTTGACACGGTTAACAGGCCTTGGTTCACAGGTTCCGTACGATTTCGGCCATGAATGCAACAGCCATGGGCATGAGCGACGACGAGCTTGCCGACCTGGTCGCGCGCTGGCCCGGGGTTTCACGCGCGATCAAGTGGGAAGTGGATGTGGTGTACAGCGTCGCCCGGCACGCGTTCGTGGTTCAGTGCATGCTTGGCATCGAACGCGGAAGACTCTCGTTCAAGGTTGAGCCAGAACGTTTTCTCGAACTCATCGAGCAACCGGGCATGATGCAATCGCCGCATGCAGGGCGCGCATTCTGGATCAGCGTGACGGAGCCGGAACGTTACTCCAACGCCGAGCTTTCCGGTCATGTCCGGCGTTCGTACGAACTGGTGGTCGAGAGCCTGTCGGCGAAAGCGCGAGACGCATTGTCCGCCGGCAACGATTGACGCCGTTGCAGAGACGGGAGAGCTCGCCCCCGCGCCTGGACCGCATGCGTCCTTGTTACACTGGCCTACCGCGGACCGCAAGCGCATGACGGCTTCGATGGCAGGCACGGCCAATTCGCACCGGACGATCTATGTCGCACTTGGTGCCAATTTTGCGATCTTCCTCGCCAAGGGCGGCGCTGCCGTGCTGACCGGATCGGGCGCGATGCTGGCCGAGGCGGTGCATTCGCTGGCCGATTGCGGCAATCAGCTCCTGCTGCTGTTCGGAATGCGCAGTTCCAGGGCCACGGCCTCGCCGGATCATCCGCTCGGCGCCGGCAAGGCCGTCTATTTCTGGTCGTTTCTGGTCGCGATGTTGTTGTTCAGCGTCGGCGGGATGTTTTCGGCCTACGAGGGATGGCACAAGTTGCGAGATCCCGAACCACTGGCATGGCCGTGGGTAGCGGTTGGCGTCCTCGCATTCGGAATTCTCATGGAGGGATTCTCAATGCGCACCTGTCTGCGCGAAGTGGGCAAGGTGCGCGCCGGTCGCAGCTTGTGGCGATGGTTTCGCGAGAGCCGATCGAGCGAGCTGATCGTGATTTTCGGCGAGGACCTCGCGGCGCTGCTCGGGTTGCTGTTCGCACTGTTCGCGATCGTGTTGACCGTGTTCACCGCAAACCCGCTGTTCGATGCGCTCGGCACGATTGCGATCGGCGTACTGCTGATCGTCGTGGCGATTTTCATCGCCATCGAAGTCAAAGCGTTGCTGATCGGCCAGGGCGTCGATCCGCACGTAAAGGAAGCGATGCTCGCATTTCTTGGTGCGCGTTCGGAAATCCGCCGTGTCTTCAATCTGATCACGTTGCAACTTGGCGCGGATGTGATGGTCGCCGTCAAGGCGGAAATCGAACCGAGCCGGGCCGACGGTGAACTGGTTGCGCGGATCAATGCAGTAGAGCGCGATCTGAAAGCGGCGTTTCCGGATATCCGCTGGTGCTTCTTCGAGCCGGACGTCGAGGATTGAGCGCCGCAGGCAGTGAAGGGCCTTGCCACCGGCGCCCATCTGCGATCATGACGACCCCGGGTGAGTCACGCTGTGCGTGCCGCCACCCTGATCGAGCATGCGCAAAAGTGCCGGCAACAGCCGGGCGATTTCGTGGGCCAGTTGCCAGGGTGGATTGATGATCGCGACACCGGCACCGTTCAGACGCAATGCCGACGTTGCCGGACGCACCATCAGCTCGGCAAGCAAGACCTCGGTTCGATGGCCGCGCTGTGCGAGCCGGCGATGGAATGATGCGAGCGTGCGCCGCAACTTGATCGGATACCAGATCGCGTAAACGCCGCTCGGCCAGCGTTTGAGTGCGCAATCGAGAGCGGCATCAATGCGCTCGAACTCGGTCTCCTGCGCCTCGAACGCCGGGTCGATCAGAACCAGTCCGCGACGAGGATTCGGCGGCAACAAGGCGTTGAGCGCCGCGTAGCCGTCGCGTCGATGCACCGCGATGCGCTGATCGTTTCGGAACAAGGCGCGCAGCGCGGCGGCTTCTTGATCCTGAAGTTCGCAAAGGACGGCACGATCGTGATCGCGCATGAGCAGACTGGCGAGCAGCGGAGAACCCGGATACACGACGAGCTTGCCGGCTGTGCCCGGATTTACTCCACGTACCAGTTCGACATAGCGTTGCAGTGCGTGCGGACCTTCGGCGGCGTCGAAGACCCGCTGCACGCCATCGGCATATTCGCGCGAACGCAACGCCTGCGCACTGCCAAGATCGTAACGGCCGCGCCCGGCATGGGTTTCGACATAGCAGAACGGGGCCGGTTTGCGCTGCTGCGCCTCGATCAGGGCGACCAGCACAACGTGCTTCAACACGTCGGCGAAGTTGCCGGCGTGGAACGCATGCCGGTAGTTCATCGGCAGCACACGGTCGGCAACAGCGACCGGCCGCATCGCCTGCGCACGCGGGGCATGCCGTGATCCCGAGGCGAAGCACGTGCGCCAGCGCGATCCACGTCGTCAGTGATCGCGCTCAAATGATCGTCGAGGCCGATCAACGAACCCGTACCGGGCGGCAAGCGCGCTTCACGCGGACAGTGCAGGATTGTCCCAACCGGGCCGTGGTTTGAAGCGCGCGCCATGGGCTGCGGCGAGCGTTTCGAGCCGGCCCTTGAGCGCCTGCGCACCGGCTGTGCGAATGTAGGCGATCGGTCCGCCGCGAAATGGCGCGAAGCCGGTGCCGAAAATCACGCCGGCGTCAGCGAGGTCGGCGTCGTCGATCACCTGATCGTCCAGACAGGCCACAACCTCGTTGAGCAATGGCAGGATCAGGCGATCCTCGAGATCGGGCGGGGCCGAATACCCCGAGTCCACCTCGGGTTTGATCGGCTTGCCGTCTTGCCACCGGTAGAAGCCTTCACCATCCTTTTTGCCGCGCTGTGTCTTCGCGATCCGGGTGTCGAGTCCGGCAGGCAGTTCCAGGCCCAGGAACGGGGCGAGTTCCTCGCTGACCGATTCGCACACGTCCAGTCCGATGGTGTCGGCCAGTTCGATCGGGCCCATCGGCATGCCGAATTTCTTCGCGGCGCGATCGATGACGGGCCCGGCGATGCCCTCCTGGTACAGATGCATCGCTTCGAGCAGATACGGCATCAACACGCGGTTGACGAGGAAGCCCGGCGTTCCGGCGACCGGTAGTGGCAACTTGCCAAGCGCCTTGCAGAATGCCAACGCGCGTGCCTCGGTAGCAGCCGCCAGAGCGTCGTGGCGCACCACCTCGACCAGCGGCATCTGCGCGACCGGGTTGAAATAATGCAGGCCAAGGAAGCGCTCGGGATTGGCCACTGCCGTGCGCAATTGATCCAGCGGAATGCTCGAGGTGTTGCTGGCCAGCAGCGCATCTGGCTTCATGCGCGGCTCGATGTCGCGATACAGCGCCTGCTTGGCTTCGAGATTCTCGAAGATCGCTTCGATCACGAGGTCGGCGTCCGCCAAGGCGCGGCCTTCGATATCGGCGCGCAGTCGCGCTTGCGCTGCATCGATGCGACCGGCGGTTTTGAGCTTGCGCGAATACAGACTGCGGGCGCGATCGAGCGCTGGCTGGACCAATGCGATTTCACGGTCCTGCAGGGTCACCTCGAAGCCACGCAGCGCACACCACGCCGCGATGTCGCCGCCCATGACGCCGGCGCCGATGACGTGCACCCTGGCAATCGCGTGCTCGACGCCGCCGGCGAGTCCCTTGAGACGTTCCTGCAGGAAGAAAACGCGGATCAGGTTGCGGCAGGTCGATGTGCGGGCAAGTTTCGCGATCGAGCGCGCTTCGAGCTTCAGACGGCGCTCGATCGACGAACCCCCACGGCGCCAGACCTCGATCAATGCGAACGGCGCCGGGTAATGGTCCGGGCGTACCTTGGCAGCGGTCTGTCTGCGTACGATCGGCGCCAGAATCTGGCGCGCCGGCCAGACATTGGTCGCATAGGCAAGCGCGCGCTGGCGCGCGCGACGCGTGCGCGGGCGGCGGACAAGTTCGTGTGCGCGGTCGATCAATGCCGCGTCGTCCGGCGCCAGCGCGTCGACAAGCCCTAATGCCATCGCCCGTTCGGCCGATACGCTGCGTCCGGTCAGCATCAAGTCGAGCGCCTTGGGCGCGCCGATCAAGCGCGGCAGCCGTGCGCTGCCGCCCCAGCCAGGATGAATGCCGAGCTTGATCTCGGGCAAGCCGATGCGTGTTTGCGCATCGCGAGTCGCCACGCGTGCCCGGCAGGCGAGGGCAAGCTCGAGGCCGCCGCCGAGGCAATGTCCATGGATCGCAGCGATTGTCGGGCACGGCAATTGTGCAAGTTGCTCGAAGACGCGCTGCCCGTGCTCGATCGCATCGAGTACGCCGCGGTCGGCCTCGTAGCCGGCGAATTCGCGGATGTCGGCGCCGACTGCGAAACCCGCGCTCTTGCCGGAGCGGATCACGAGCCCGATTGGCGGCTCGAACGATAGTCGCTCGAGAATTTCGGAGAACTCGTCGAGCACGCTGCGGCTAATCGCATTGACCGGGTGGTCGGCTCGATCGAGAGTCAGCGTCAGGATTTCGCCCACATTGCCATCGGCGCGCCAGTTTCGGAATCGAAGTCCCTCGAACATGCAATGCACCAAATGCGGCCTTGGGAGTGGCTATAATCTAGGCAAGCTGCGGGTCCGGTCAATGCAAGGGCAGGAAGTCCGCCCGCGCCCCGCAGCCGGGGGCGCAGGATTCGGCCACACCCGGTCCTGTGGCAATTGCCGAGGCGCAACTGGCAACGCGCACGCACCAGGCTAGCGGACACCGCCATGCTGACCGAGAAGCCGTCCGAGCCGCAGGTAACGCCGAGAATGTTCGAGCGCATTCTCGCTGCGCGCGGCAATCTGGTTGCATTGCGTGTCAGCGACATCACCCGGACAATCGCCCAATGTCGCCAAGTGGCGCTGCGCGGGGGGCAGGCAATCTATCTATGGCAACCCGGCAGCGGCCTGGTATCGCTGCGCGATGCAGACGTGGAGGTGCCCGCCGGCCACGCCCTTGCTGATGCGCTGCAACATGTATTGCATAGCATACACTTCGGTATCTACCTGTTCGACGGATTCGAGACGCAGATGCGTTCGGCTGCATTGCGACTTTTGCGACGCATTGCACGTGTGCCGAATGACAATGAGCGCAAACTCGTCTTCATCGCGGAGAACTTCACGTTCGGGAGCGAGATCGAAGCCGAGATCGAATACATGAACCTTCCCTCGGTAACCGATTGCCAGCCGCGCCTGCGCGACGGCCACTGGGTCGTGTGATGGATCTTGCGCTCGGCTACGGGACGATTCTGATGGTCGTTCGCCAGCGCGACGAGAGGCGTTCGTTGTTCAAGGCATTCGATGGCCATTTCGAGGCCATCTACAGCGCCGCCGATATTCCACAGGCGCGCAGCCTGCTCGCATCGGCCGTACGTGTGGACGTGATCCTGCTCGAGTTTTCGGGCGACGGGCGTCGCGCGATCGATTTCTGTCATGAACTCGGTCGCAACGAGGGGCGCGCAGACATGCCGATTGTCGGCATTCTCCAGCGCGGTGCGTGGCGCTCCGCTGCGCCACCGGCCGCCGACGGTGTCGTTGAATGGATTACCGGCCCGGTCGACTCGGCGCAGGTGCTCTCGCGTATCGGCGCGTTGTTGCCACGACGCCTGGTCCCATCGGCGCCGGCCATGCCCGGCGTGACCAATGCCGACCTCAATTCGCCGGAGGTCGAACTGCTGCATGCAGCGACGTCATCGACATCCCCTGCGGGGCCGCTTCGAATCACCAGTGCTTCCCCGCCGACAACCGATGCGGACCGGTACATGCTTCGGCTGCTGGCTGAACTGCCGCGCGCCGGTGGCGGGTCGCACGCTTTCGACGAGCTGCTTGGCATGATCGCGAAGCGCCTCGGTTTCGACCTTGCGCTGATTATCGAAAGTGACTCGGACAAACCCGGTGGTGTGCGCCCGCTCGGCGCGCATCCTGCCGACAATTCGCATGGCGTGGCGGATCCGTTGCTTCGGCCGGTGATCGAGCGCGTCCTTGGCGGTGCCGAAGTCGTTGCTCCGAGCAGCGCGGCGCCGATATTGCGCACCAGCTATCCGGCGCGCGGCCAGCGCCTTGGCTGTGTGATCGGTTTGCCGCTCGGCGACAGCAATGCAGCCTGTTTCGGCGCATTGTTGCTGGCTCGACACGATGCGTTCGAAATCCCGCCGGGACTGCTCGACGGCTTGCGCACGATCGCGTTGCGCGTTGCCGTGGAGATCGAATTGCGCAACGCGCGTGAGCAGGGGCGTGTGCGCGGCTTCAAGGATGCTCTGACCGGTCTGCCCAATCGCTTGTTGTTCAACGAACACCTCGCCTCGATCCTGCAGGAAGCGCATAGCAGCGGCGAGATGTTCGCGGTGTTGTTCATCGACATCGACCGGTTCAAGAACATCAACGATTCACTCGGCCATGCGATCGGCGATCAAGTGCTGATGGCGATGGCCAAACGCTTGCGCATTGGTTTGCGTACGTCGGACATCCTTGCGCGTTACGCCGGCGACGAGTTCGTCATGATTCTGCGTCATGTTGCGCAACGCGAAGACGTGGTGCGTCTTGCTGACAAGATCGTGCGCACGATGGAAGCGCCGCTCGGATTGAGCGGTGACGTGCAACTGCATGTCACAGTGTCGCTCGGTATCAGTTTCCATCCGCAGGATGCGACCAGTGCCGAGCACCTGCTCAAACAGGCCGACATCGCGATGTATGCGGCAAAGCGTATGGGGCGGAACAATTTTCAGGTCTATGTCGCCGAGCCGGAAGAGGCCGAGCAGCAGCGCCTGGCGCTCGAGACCAAACTGCTCCGGGCGGAAAAAAACGCCGAGTTGCGCGTTTATTACCAGCCACAAGTCGACGCCGGTACCGAGGACATCGTGGGCATGGAAGCGCTGTTGCGCTGGGAACATCCGGATCTGGGCATGATCAGCCCGGGATTCTTCATCCCGCTGGCGGAAGCGAGCGGCCTCATTGCGCCGATTGGAGAGTGGGTGTTGCGCGCGGCGTGCGCGGATGCGCGGCGCTGGCAGCAGCGCTTCGGATTGCCGCTTCGTCTTGGCGTCAACCTGTCGCCCCTGCAGCTGCGCATGCCGGGTTTTGCGGGTGTGGTGAGCGACGCTCTGGCCAAGACCGGGCTCGACCCGGGGTTGCTCGATCTGGAAATGACCGAAAGCGTCAGCATGAAATCGATTCCGAACCTGCTCGAGACGCTGCACGCGTTGCGCGCACTCGGCTGTTCGATCTCGATCGACGATTTCGGTACCGGCCAGTCCTCGCTCGACTACCTCAAGCGATTCCCGGTCGACCGCATCAAAATCGACCAGTCCTTCGTGCGCAACATCGGCGTCGACCCTGACGACGAAGCCATCGTCCGCGCCACCATCTCGATGGCGCACAACCTCAATCTGGCAGTTGTGGCCGAAGGCGTTGAAACCGAGGAACACCTCGACTTCTTGCGCGCACAGGATTGCGATGTGCTGCAGGGCTACCTTTTTTGTCGACCTGTCGGTGCGGCGGATTTCGAGAATCTTCTGATTCAGCGCGCGCGTCTGCGCGAGAACAGTGAGCTGGTGCTGGTCCCGGCTTGAGCCGCCCGCTGCCGCCCCCATGTTGCATGCCAACAACCGGGTTTCGCGGCTCGTCCTGGCTGGCCAAACGCGGCGCGGGCAAGGTCGGCGCCTTTGCAGACGGGAAATCCGGTACCCGCTGAACTATATTGGTCCGATGTGGGTCCAGGTTGCGTGCCTGGTCGGGTCGACAAAGAGGGAGAACGGCCCGGATGGGCGAAAGCGACTTGGATCGTGCGCTCGTCGAGCGCGTCCAGAACGGCGACAAGGCGGCATTCGATCTGTTGGTGCGCAAGTACCAGCACAAGATCGTCAGCGTCATTTCGCGTTACATTTCCGACTGGAGCGAGTGTCAGGACGTGGCCCAGGAGGCGTTCATCCGCGCCTATCGGGCGATTGCAGCATTCCGGGGTGACAGTGCGTTTTACACCTGGGTGTACAAGATCGCGATCAATACCGCGAAGAACTATCTGGTTTCCCAGGGTCGGCGGCCACCTACCGAGGACGTCGCGGTCGAGGATGCCGAGCAATTCGGCAGTGCCACCCGGTTGCGCGAAACCGCCACACCCGAACATGAACTTTTGCGCCAGGAAATTGAACGAACCGTGTTCGCCACGGTCGAACAGTTGCCGGAAGAGTTGCGCACTGCCATCACGCTGCGCGAGGTGGACGGGCTCAGCTACGAGGAGATCGCTGCAGCCATGAGCTGCCCGATCGGTACAGTGCGGTCACGTATTTTCCGCGCCCGCGAGGCCATCGACATTCAATTGCGTCCGTTGTTGTCTGAGGAAGGGTAGAGTCACCATGAAGCAGGAAATCCGCGAACAGTTGTCTGCATTGATGGACGGCGAGCTTGCACATGACGAAACACGCTTTTTGCTCAAGCGCGTTGGCCACGATGTCTCGCTGGTGTCCTGCTGGTCGCGTTACCACACAGTTCGCCAGGTGTTGCGTTTTCAGCAGACCAGCCTGGTCGACAGTATCTTCGCGGATCGCATCACGCGAGCGCTGGTCGATGAAATGCCCATGCGCGCACGCTCGACATGGCTGCGTTGGGCCTCGGGGGGCGCAATCGCCGCGAGTGTCGCGGTCGTCGCATTGATGGTGAGCCGGCCGACTGCGGATTTGCCGGTCGACCATGACGTCACCAGCGCCTTGCCCGCGAGTGGCGCGAGCGTGAATGCCGCGCCGGCTTCGGCCACGGCCACGGCGGTGGCCGACTTCCAGACGCCGTTGCTCGTTCCGGGCGTCCCGAGCAGTCTGACGTCGGCTCAAGGCAATGGTGATCCGGCGGAACCGGTGTCGTTCGATCCGCATTTGCAGTCCTATCTGGTACGACATTACCAAGCGACAGGCGCGGCCGGACAACAACCGGGATTCCTGCCCTATGTTCTCCTGGTCGCTCCGCCGGCGCAGTCGGCCACCACCGCGCGGCCCGAATACCCGGCGCAGAAACACTGATCCCGTGGGCGCTGGCAGCGCTGGCGCGCTGGTCGTCCTGCTGACGATTGCGTGCGGCTCAGGCGTCGCAACCGCAGCAGACGGAACGGCGGGCGAATTTCTCGCCGGCATGGCGCAGTCGATGCGCTCGCTCAATTACCAGGGTTCCTTCATTTACCAGCATGATGGGCGAACCGACGCGCTGCGCGTGTTTCATCTTGGTGGAGCGCACCAGCGCGAGCGCCTGATCAGCCTGACTGGTCCGCGCAGCGAGATTGTGCGCGATGGCGGTACGATCACGTGTGTTCAGCCCGGGGGACAGCGGACCGTCTTCACCAACGAAGCCAATCGGTCACTGGTCCCCCTGGTGCCCGACGCGAACGTGGCCAAGCTTGTCGCAAACTACACGCTGCGGCTCGGCGATGAGGATCGCATCGCTGGATACAATTCGCGCGTGGTGGATATTGCTGCTCGCGATGCGTATCGCTACAGCTACCGTCTGTGGCTCGATCAGGCTTCGCGGATGTTGCTGCGTTCGGTGATTCTCGATGCGCATCAGCGGGCGCTGGAACAGTTCATGTTCGTTGCACTCGTGGTCGGGGCCAAACCGAATGAAACCGATCTGTTGCCGGGCAATGCGGGCGGTAAGGCGCGCGCACCTCAGGATGAGGTGGTTCTGAGCGGCGCGCCGGTCTGGCGGGTCGCGGATCTGCCGGCGGGCTATCGGCTCGCTCGCAGTCAGCGACCGGTCCATGGTCCGCCAGGAGCCGAGCACCTGATGTACTCGGATGGTCTCGCCAGCGTGTCCGTGTATGTCGAACCGGATGCCGGGAAATCCGTGCGCAAAGCCAGCAGGATCTCGCGCGGCGCACTCAATGTTTACTCGCACAGCAGCAATGGCTGGCGGATCACGGTGCTCGGAGACGTACCGGCGTTGACGGTCATGCGGCTGGCGCGATCGGTACGGCTGGTCGCCGCGCCGGATGGCTGATCGGTTGCGTGCGAGGCTGCGGCAAGCCCGTCAATCATCTGAGCGTTAACAGGCCTTAAAGCGCGATGCGCAAAATGCTTGCGTTGTGGAACTTTGCGCATTCGCTTTTTATCCAACCGCGTGCCGGTCGGTGCCCTAGCATCGCCACTTTTGACCGAATTTCCGCTTGTCACGAACACCGCTTGCAAGATACCGCTTCTTACGAACACGACGAGGTAACAGCTCATGACGAGGATGCTTTTACGCTGGATGGCGGCACCGGTGCTGCTGATATTTTTTGCAGCCAGCGTCGGCGCCAACGATTTGCCGGACTTTACCGGCTTGGTCGAACACTATGGTCCGGCGGTGGTGAACGTGCAGGCCGCCGGCAATCCGCAAACCAGCGTGCCCGGTCAACCGGACATCGATCAGCTACCGGAGATTTTTCGTCATTTCTTCGGCCCGATGCCACAGCAACCGCCGGGTCGGCGCGTGTCGATTGGTTCCGGATTCATTATCTCGAGCGACGGATACATCCTCACCAACAACCATGTGGTGGACGATTCGGACCAGGTGACGGTGCGCCTTTCCGACCGGCGTGAACTCGTGGCAAAGGTGGTCGGCAGCGATCCGCAGTACGACATCGCCTTGCTCAAGGTCAAGGCGAGCGGTCTACCGACAGTCAGCGTCGGTGATTCCAAGACACTCAAGCCCGGACAGTGGGTCGTTGCGATTGGCTCCCCATTTGGTTTCGACCATTCGGTGACCGCCGGCATCGTCAGCGCGATCGGGCGCAGTTTCGGCGCTGCGGATCAGCAATACGTGCCATTCATCCAGACCGACGTTGCGATCAACCGCGGCAATTCGGGCGGGCCGCTGTTCAACCTCGCCGGGCAAGTGGTCGGCATCAATTCGCAGATCTTCTCCAATACCGGTGGATTCATGGGCGTCTCGTTCGCGATCCCGATCGACATCGCGATGAACGCGGTGGAACAGATCAAGACGACCGGCCATGTCAGCCGCGGCATGATCGGCGTGCAGATCCAGAATGTCGATCGCGGGCTCGCACAGAGTCTCGGTCTGCCGCGGACCGGTGGCGCGCTGGTCAACAAAGTGACGCCGGGCAGTGGTGCCGACAAAGCCGGGGTGCGTGTCGGTGACGTCATCCTGACCTACAACGGTACGGACGTGGTCAGTTCGGCCGACCTGCCGCCGCTGGTTGGTGTGACCAAGCCCGGATCGAAGGCCGATCTCGGCATTTTCCGAGACGGCAAGAAGATGGATTTGCAGGTTGTTGTCGGTACGCTGCCGAACCAGCCCGAGCAGACCGCGAGTGTCTCCGGCGGCGGTCACGCCGGTCCGACCAATCGGCTCGGAATCGTTGTCGAGGATCTGACCTCTGAGCAGCGCACTCAACTCAACCTCAAAAAAGAGGGTGTACTGGTGACCGCCGTCAATGGGGTGGCCGCTCAGCGCGCTGCGTTGCGGCCCGGCGATGTCATCCTGATGGTCGGGCGCAAACCGGTTGCTTCCTCAAATGACTTCGATTCCGCGGTGAAGAACGTGGAACCGGGCCAATCGGTCATGCTGCTGGTGCGTCGCGATGACGTTACCAGCTTCATCGCGATCAGCGTGCCGGAGAAAAAGGGCAAAGGCCGATAGTCTGCCGTTACCAGGCGCAGTTTCGAGCATTCGGTACATGGATCATTGCCGGCCCTCCCCTCGTTGCGCGGGGAGGGCCGGCAATCGTTACCGGCGCCTCAGCAGACGACGATCAGTGTGATGCGAGCATGTAACCTTCGCACGTCACGCCGGTTTTGGCTTTCTGCGATAATCGCGCACTTGTGCCGACCATTCGCCCGCGGCCGCAACTGCTGATCGATGCAACGGATTCGCAACTTCTCCATCATTGCCCATGTGGATCATGGTAAATCGACACTCGCCGACCGTATCATCCAGTTGTGCGGCGGTCTGAGCTTGCGCGAGATGGAGGCGCAGGTACTCGATACGAATCCGATCGAGCGTGAACGCGGCATCACGATCAAGGCGCAATCGGTGTCGCTACCGTACGCTGCGCGTGATGGCAAGACCTACCAGCTCAACTTCATTGATACGCCGGGACATGTCGATTTCAGCTACGAAGTAAGCCGATCGCTGGCCGCCTGTGAAGGCGCACTGTTGGTAGTGGACGCTGCGCAGGGTGTCGAGGCGCAATCGGTCGCCAACTGCTACACCGCGGTCGAACAGGGGCTTACCGTGATACCGGTACTCAACAAGATCGACCTGCCGACTGCCGACATCGCAAAGGTCAAGGAAGAGATCGAAGCCGTCATCGGGATCCATGCCGATGACGCGATTGCGATCAGCGCCAAGACCGGTCAGAACGTCGAAGAAGTGCTCGAAGCCATCGTGGCACGCATTCCGCCGCCGCAGCCGCGCGACACTGACCGCCTGCAGGCGCTCATCATCGATTCGTGGTTCGACAACTATCTCGGCGTGGTGTCTCTGGTGCGCGTAATGCAGGGCGAAATCAAGCCGCGCGACAAGGTTCTCGTCATGTCGACCGGGCGTGCCCACGAGGTCGATCAGGTCGGCGTTTTCACGCCCAAGCGCGCGAAACGCGAGCGCCTCGGCCCGGGCGAGGTCGGTTTTGTCTGCGCCTCCATCAAGGAAGTCCATGGCGCGCCGGTCGGCGACACGCTGACGCTTGCATCAAGCCCGGCGCCGCATCCGCTGCCGGGGTTCCAGAAGATGCAGCCGCGCGTTTTCGCTGGTCTGTTTCCGGTGGACGCCGAGGATTATCCATCGCTGCGTGAGGCGTTGGAAAAACTTGTGCTCAACGATTCCTCCCTGCATTTCGAACCGGAAAGCTCCGAAGCGATGGGTTTCGGCTTTCGCTGCGGTTTCCTCGGCATGTTGCACATGGAAATCGTGCAGGAGCGGCTTGAGCGTGAATACGATCTCAATCTGATCAGTACCGCACCGACGGTCATCTACGAAGTACTGCAAACCGACGGCACGATTTTGCAACTCGACAACCCGGCCAAGCTGCCGACGGCCCAGACCATCGAGGAAATACGTGAGCCCATCATCGTGGCCGACATCCTTACACCGCCCGACTATGTCGGCAGCGTGATCAAGCTGTGTGAGGAAAAGCGCGGCTCGCAACGCTCCATCCACTATCTCGCCAGCCAGGTCCGGATCAGCTACGAGCTGCCGTTGGCCGAAGTGGTGCTTGATTTCTTCGATCGTCTGAAATCCATCTCGCGCGGTTATGCGTCGATGGACTACCATTTCCTGCATTTTCAGGCCGGACCCTTCGCGCGACTCGATGTGCTGATCAATGGCGAGCGCGTCGACGCGCTCAGCTTGATCGTGCATCGTGGCGCGGCCGAGCGCCGGGGCCGCGAACTGGTCGATCGCATGAAGGAAGTGATTCCGCGGCAGATGTTCGACGTTGCGATCCAGGCAGCGATCGGTTCACAGATTATCGGGCGTTCGACGGTCAAGGCGATGCGCAAGAATGTGCTGGCCAAGTGCTACGGTGGTGACGTGACGCGCAAACGCAAGCTGCTGGAGAAACAGAAGGAAGGCAAGAAACGGATGAAACAGGTCGGCCAGGTGCAGATTCCACAGGAAGCTTTTCTGGCCGTGCTGCAATCGGACAACAAATGACGGAGCCCGCATTCACGCGGCAGCGTGCCCGGCAGATGGCTGTGCTCGGACGTGGCGGCTACCGTGCCGACGGCTTCAACAAGAAGGATTGACGATGGATTTCGATTTTGCCCTGTTTCTGGTGATTCTGACCGCGTTGACCGGCGTGATCTGGTTGTTCGATCGGATCATTCTCGCACCGGCGCGTCGTCGTCGGGCACAGGATATCGAGGGGCTGGATTCGCTGTCCGAACCCGAGCGCAAGGCGCGTGCCGAAGCGGTTCTGCACGAGCCGCTTGTGGTCGAATACGCGCGCTCGTTTTTTCCGGTGATCCTCGTCATCCTGCTGTTTCGTTCATTCGTGGTCGAACCTTTCAAGATTCCGTCCGGATCAATGATGCCGACGCTGCAGGTCGGTGATTTCATTCTGGTCGACAAGTTCGCCTATGGCTTGCGTTTGCCGGTGCTCAATACACGCATTGTCGATATCGGCGAGCCCAAGCGCGGCGATGTGTTCGTGTTCCGCTATCCGGAAAACCCGAAAGAAGACTACATCAAGCGCGTCATCGGATTGCCCGGCGACGAGATCACCTATCGCAACAAGACGCTTTACGTGAACGGACATGAGATTCCGGAATCCTATCTCGGCCCGTACACGGGCCCTTCAGAACCCAACCGCAGCATGGCCGGTGCCGAAGTGAAGCTCGAGCAATTGCAAGGTGTCCAGCACCGTATCCTGCAGCTGCCAATGGTCAATGTCGGCCATGAGGGCACCTGGCACGTGCCGCCCGGGGAATACTTTGCAATGGGCGACAATCGGGATAATAGTGCGGACAGCCGATTCTGGGGGTTCGTGCCCGAGGCCAACCTGGTCGGCAAGGCATTCGTCATCTGGATGAACTGGAACGACGGTGTCGATTTCGGGCGCATCGGACAGGCGATTCACTAGAAGGCATTTGAGCGGGAGGGGTTATGCGAGCATCCAACAGGTTCAGAGGCATCACGCTGATCGGATTCCTGATGCTTCTCATCATCGCCGGGTTCTTCGCCTACCTGGCGATGCGGCTGGTGCCGGTCTATGTCGAATATTTCGGTGTCGTCAAGGCGTTGGAGCAGGTGAAAGGCGAGCCAGGTTCCGCGCAGAAATCGCTGTACGACCTGCGCCGCAACCTGAACCTGAAATTCGACACGCAATATGTCGACGAGGCCGACGTGAAGCCGGAAGACATCACGCTTGAGCGCGAAAGCGGCGGGGCGACGCTTCGCGTCCACTACGAGCGGCGCGTTCCGTTCATATACAACATCGAGTTGCTGGCGACATTTGACAAGGCAGTGCTGCTGACCAATGGTGGTTCCTAGGATAACCGTGTGCGCCAGACGTCCGGCGCAGAACTGGCCCGGCTGCTGACCATGGGTTCCGGTTTTCTTGTACCTGGGGTGCTGCGGGCGCGGGGCATCGGGAATGCCGTCTAGCGCACTGGGGCATGCGTTTGATTGCCTGGAACTGCTCGAACAGGCGCTCACGCACCGCAGTGCCGGACGCCCCAACAACGAGCGGCTGGAGTTTCTCGGCGACGGGCTGCTCAATGTGCTCGTTGCCGAACTCCTGTACGAGCAGCATGGGCGAGCCAGCGAGGGCGAATTGACGCGCATGCGAGCGGCGCTGGTCAACGGCACCACCTTGGCGGAGGTTGCGCGATCCGAACAGATCGGCGAACGGCTGCATCTCGGAGCGGGCGAACTCAAGAGCGGTGGTTTTCGTCGCGACTCGATTCTGGGCGATGCGTTCGAGGCGCTGTTGGCCGCGATCTATCTCGACGGCGGCTGGCATGCTTGCCGCAAAGTCGTGCGTCGCCTGTTCCTTGAGCGCGCGCGCGATGCCGGGCGCATCGTATCGAAGGATGCCAAAACGCGCTTGCAGGAGCTGTTGCAGGGCCGCGGTCTGCCATTGCCGGCCTACGCGCTGGTTGCGAGCGTGGGCGAAGACCACGCCAAGACGTTCGAGGTCGAGTGTTCCATCACCGACATCGGCGTGCACGTCCGGGGCGAGGGTGGCAGCCGGCGCTCAGCTGAACAGGCAGCTGCGGCGAAAGCGCTGGATCTCGCGCGGACCAAACTGGCTGACGATGGGCGTTGACCGCGACGATACAGGTGCCGCGCCCGCGCCGGTGCACCGCTTCGGACATGTCGCGTTGCTCGGTCGGCCCAACGTGGGCAAGTCGACCCTGATCAACGCGCTCGTCGAAGCGCCGCTCAGCATCGTCACGCCGAAACCGCAAACCACTCGGCATCGCATTCTCGGCATCGCCAATCGCGCCGATGCGCAACTCGTGTTTCTCGACACGCCGGGCCTGCACGACGCCGGGGGGCGCGCGCTGAATCGTCGCCTCAACCGCATTGCGCGACAGGTTCCTGACGAGGCCGACGTTCTGATCCATGTGATCGAGGCGCTGCGCTGGAGTGCCGACGATGAGGAGGTGTGGCGACTCATCGCCCAGTATCGGCAACCGCGCCTGCTCGCAATCAACAAGGTCGATCGCGTCAAGGACAAGACTGCGCTGTTGCCGTTCGCCGCGAAGATCGCGCATGAACACGATTACGCTGCCACGCACTATCTCGTCGCGCGCCGGGGCGAGGGGGTGCAACGCCTGCTGGACGATGTGGCCCGGCGCCTGCCCGAAGGACCGGGGCAATTCGAGGACGACGCATTTACCGATTGCAGCGAGCGCTTCCTTGCCGCCGAACTGATACGTGAGCAATTGATGCTGCACCTGTCCGCCGAACTGCCATACGCGGTGGCGGTCGAGATCGAACGATTCGAGGACGACAACGGACTTTCGCGCATCGCTGCGGTGATCTGGGTCGAACGCGAAAGCCAGAAGGCGATCGTGGTCGGCGCCGGCGGCAAGCAGCTCAAGGTCATCGGCAGCGAAGCGCGGCGCGCAATGGAACGCTTGTTCGGCCGTCGCGTGTTCATACACCTGTGGGTGCGTGTGCGCGACAACTGGAGCGACGACGAGGGTTCGCTGCGCCGCTTCGGTTACGAATAGTCGGCAGGCGCGCGAAACCGCGTCCGGCGCGCGGGTTTGATCCCGGCTTGACGGATATCCAACGCAACGGCAGACGCCCGTATCGGCAAATCCATCGAGTCGGGTCTGGTCGCGGGGATCTCGAACAGCGAAGCACAGGCGCGCTATGCTGTGGCATGCGCCGCGTCGTCTTCTATGTCTCCGATGGTACCGGTATCACGGCGGAAACCATCGGTCACAGCGTGCTGACCCAGTTCGAGGGTGTCGATTTCGATACCTATCGGCTGCCGTTCGTCGATGACGAGGCGAAAGCGCGCATTGCCGCGACGCGCATCAAGTTGGCGTTTGCCAACAATGGCGTACGTCCGATCGTGGTGAATACGATCATGGACAAGCGCCTGAGCGACTTCGTTGCCGAAAGCGGAGCGTTGATGCTCGATGTGTTTGCGCCGTTCATCGCCCCGCTTGAAACCGAACTCGGCACCAAACGCCTGTCGCGTGTCGGCAAGGCGCACGGCATGACCGACTTCGCGGCCTATGAATCGCGCATCAATGCAACCAACTACGCGCTTGCGCATGACGATGGCATCGACCTGCGCTACGACGACGCCGACGTTGTGCTGATCGGCGTTTCACGTGTCGGCAAGACGCCGACCTGTCTGTACATGGCGCTGCATTACGGCATTCGCGCGGCGAACTATCCGTTGACCGAAGAGGATCTCGGCAAACTTGAATTGCCCGCGCATCTGGTTGCACATCGATCTCGCCTGTTCGGTCTGAGCATCGAGGCGCCTCGCCTCGCCCAGGTGCGCGAGGTGCGGCGGCCGGGCAGCCGCTATGCCACGCTTGATCAATGTCGCTGGGAACTGGCCCAGGCCGACAAGCTTTTCCGCCGGGAGGGCATACCCGTGCAAAGCACGACGCATACCTCGATTGAGGAAATCGCGAGCAAGATCCTTGCCCAGCTCGGCATCGAACGACACATGTTCTGAGCACGTTTTCGACACGTTTCGTGGCGTCTTTTGGGGCCGCTCCGTGTTGCTGTCAAGCCCTTCTCACCACTGGCCTGGATGCTATGATCGAGCCATGCCAGCCGTACTCGATCGACCGCAAAGTCTGCTGCCCAGCCGTTTCGCGTACCTGATGGGCGTGTATGCGGAGAACTACCATCGCCTGGCGCGCTTGTTCGCGCCGCAGCGTCTGGACGGCGAAAGTTATCTGTCGTCGGTAGACGATGGACTGGACGTGCGCCTGGACCTGCTCGAACGGCATCGCTACACGCTCGATTTGCGCCTGAGCTATTGCTTCATCGACAGCGAAACCGGTGTCGCCGCGCCCTCGGCACACTTGCGCATGTACCACGATGCGCATATGGCCGAGGTGCTGCACTGCCATTCCGATCGTCGGTTGGCGCGTGTGCTCGGCCCGATTCTGCCGGCGCGCACGGTTTTCCAACAGCGCCTGCGCATGAGCACCTTTTTGAATCGCTGGCTCGAATATCTTGCCGAACAGTCGCATTCGATCGGCACACTCGAGCCGCTGAACGAGCACCGCGCTGCCTGAAAGCGACTCGCTGCAAGCCCGGTCTCATGCACACGATGCCGTTCAAAGGAGATCCCATGCGCGCATTGCGGACCATTTTCTGCGCCATCCTCGTCGTACTCGCGTTCAGCGTCGCACAAGCATTCGCTGCGCCGACACCGGCACCAAAAGCGGGACTCGAGCGTGCGACCTTTGCGGGTGGATGCTTCTGGTGCATGGAACCGCCATTCATCGATCTTCCGGGCGTGGTCAGCGTGACTGCCGGTTATGCCGGCGGCAGCATGGTCGACCCGACCTACGAGGACGTGTCGGCCGGTGGCACCGGCCATGCCGAATCGGTCGAGATCGTGTTCGATCCTCGCATCGTGGACTACGCGCAGCTGCTGCATATCTACTGGCACAACATCGATCCGACGGAGAAAGATCGTCAATTCTGTGACAGTGGCAACCAGTACCGTACCGCGATCTTCTACCACTCGCCGGCGCAGAAGCAAAAGGCGGAAGACTCGAAGGCGGCGATAGAAAAGCTGCCGCAATTTGCCGGCAAGACGCTGTATACGGAGATTGTGCCGGCCGGACCGTTTTATGCCGCCGAGGATTATCACCAGCATTATTTTCGCAAGAACCCGGTGAGCTACAAGTTCTACCGCTGGAATTGCGGACGCGACCAGCGGCTCGAACAGATTTGGGGCGAGGCGCCGAAACACTGAGCCAATCTCTTTGTCACAACGCGCGACAGGCAGGAGTAAACCGCATGCGTCGTCGTCAGTTTCTCATCACCAGTGCCGGGGCCATGGCGTTGGCGGCCGTCGGCTGTCGTACCAGCCAGACCAGCGCAGCCGATGCGCAAGGCGGCAAGGGCCAGGAAAAATTCGAAGTCGACCTGACCGAAGCGCAGTGGCGCCAGCGCCTCACGCCCCGGCAATTCCGTATATTGCGGCAACAAGGCACCGAACCGGCCTTCAGCAGCCCGCTCGATCACGAGACACGCGCGGGAATCTACGAATGCGCCGGCTGCGCGCTGCCGTTGTACTCGTCAGAAACGAAATTCGATTCCGGTACCGGTTGGCCGAGCTTCTGGAAGCCGTTGCCGAACGCAGTCGAGACGCGTACCGATACGAGCCTGTTCATGACCCGAAACGAAGTGCATTGCCGGCGTTGCGGAGGACACCTTGGCCATGTGTTCGATGATGGTCCGCCGCCGACCGGGCTGCGCTACTGCATGAATGGTCTCGCATTGAAATTCGTGCCGGGCAAGACCACCTGACGGCGACCGCTGGTTGCTGCGCCGCGGCCGGATGGCACCTCTCGAACCGGCGGTTTCAACCTCAGTCGAGTTGCGCAAAACGCGCCGAGAGATAGTCGATCAGCTTGCGCACCGCGGGCACGAGGCCGCGCCTCGACGGGAACACGGCGTGAACGATGCCGCTCTGCGGGGCCCAATCGGGAACGAGCTTGAGCAGGGTGCCTCGCTGCAGTTCGTCGCGCACGATCATGGTCGGCAGCGCCGCGATGCCGACCCCGGCGATGGCGGCCATGCGCAGCGCGATCATGTCGTCCGTGACCAGGCGTGGTTCGTGATGAATCGCGGCCACGGCTCCGTCGGGACCGATGAGTTGCCAGACGTGATCGCGTTGCGGCGGCCCGAAATCCACACTGGGTATGCCGTTCAGATCGGCGGGCACCGCCGGCGTCGTGTGCGCCGCGAGGCAGTTCGGGCTGGCCACGAGACACCAGGCGCGTTCGGCCAGGACTTTCATGACCAAGTCGCTGTCTTCGAGCGGCGGCGGACGCGCACGTATCGCAACGTCGACACGCTCGGCAATCAGGTCAACGCGCCGGTTGGTTGCTTCCAGATGCACAAACACGCCCGGATTCGCGGCCATGAAATCGGCGATCATGGGACCTACATCGGCATGCAGCAGGGTGACCGGACAGGCCAGCCGGACAATGCCGCGAGGCTCCGAGCGCGTCAGATCGATGGTCTCCTGCGCAGCCTCGGCCTCGATCAGCATGGCCTTGCAGTGGGCGTAGTAATCCTGCCCGATTCCGGTAACCGAAAAGCGTCGAGTCGAGCGCTGGATCAGGCGCACGCCGAGCCGCTGTTCGAGCAGTGCAACGCGCCGGCTCAGCTTCGATTTCGACACGCCGAGCGCGCGCCCGGCCGGTGCGAAGCCGCGATGCTCCACCACCTGCGCGAAAAAATACAGATCATTGAGGTCTTGCATGTCGGCGTGTCATCGTTCTCCATTTGGGACGCTGAGGATAAATTATGCGCACTACCGCCGCCATCGTTCCGGGCATATGTTTGCCGACATGGAAACCGGTCTGTTCGGCCGGTTGTCAGGAGATAGAGATGAAGAAGGTTCTCGGTGTCTACAGTGCACCCGAACGGCATTGGGTCGGTGACGGTTTTCCGGTCCGCTCGATGTTTTCCTACAATAGCCACGGTGCGCATCTGAGCCCGTTCCTGCTGCTCGACTATGCCGGTCCGATGAAGTTCGAGCCGGCTGCGCGCCCGCGCGGCGTCGGCGAGCATCCGCACCGCGGCTTCGAGACAGTCACCATCGTCTACACGGGCGAAGTGGAGCATCGCGACTCCACCGGTGCGGGCGGCAAGATCGGTCCAGGTGACGTGCAATGGATGACGGCCGCGTCCGGCATCGTGCACGAGGAATTCCACTCACATGAGTTCACCCGCACCGGCGGCCCGTTCGAGATGGTTCAGTTGTGGGTCAATCTTCCGGCCGAGCACAAGATGTCCGCACCCGGGTATCAGACCCTGCTCGACAAGGACATCCCAACGGTCGATCTAGCCGATGGTGCAGGCAAAGTGCGCGTGATCGCCGGCGAGTTCGATGGCCATCGCGGTCCGGCGCAAACGTTCACGCCAATCGATGTGTGGGACGTGCGCCTGAATCAGGGGCATTCCGCCGAGTTCATCTTGGCGGAAGGGCGCACGCTCGCGCTGGTCGTGCTGCACGGCACCGTTGAGGTCAACGGCAGCGAGATCGCGCGCGACGCGCAACTGGTGATGCTCGATCGCGTCGGCGACAAGCTGTCGTTGGACGCCAACAACGATGCCACCCTGCTGCTGCTCAGCGGCGAGCCGATCGACGAACCGATCGTCGGCTACGGCCCGTTCGTGATGAACAGCCAGCAGGAAATCGAGCAGGCCGTGCGCGACTTCAACAGTGGCAAGTTTGGCCAGATGGCGCATTGATCGTTCGAACCGCCGCGAAGGTCTGTCCGTAGGGTGGACCGTGCGATATCCCCACGACGGTGGGCTGAAGCCCACCCTACGTTTGGTCGCGAGACGAATCCAGATAGGGTGGGCCTCGGCCACCACGCGATAACCGAGAAAAAACCGATGAGCAACCTGATCAGCGAACACCTTGCCGGCTTTTCCCACGACCTTGGCGACGGCTTCAGCGTGCATCGCGTGCTGCCCTCGAAACAACGGCGCGCGGTGGGTCCGTTCGTGTTCATGGACCATTTCGGCCCGGTGACGCTGGCAGCGGACAAGCCAATGGAGGTGCGCCCGCACCCGCACATCGGCCTGGCCACGGTGACCTACCTGTGGCAGGGCCGCATCGAGCACAAGGATGCGCTCGGCAACATCCAGGTGATCGAACCCGGCGCAGTCAACTGGATGACCGCCGGGCGCGGCATCGTGCATTCCGAGCGTACCGCAGCCAAGGATCGCGGCAGGGAACAGGCGCTGCACGGCCTGCAACTGTGGGTGGCGTTGCCCTTGGCGCACGAATGCGATACGCCGTCATTCGAACACACCGACGCGGCGGATCTGCCGGAACTCAAGATCGGCGGCGCCACGTTGCGCATCGTCGCAGGCACGGCCTACGGAGCGCAATCGCCGGTCTCGACGCAGTCCGCGCTGTTCTATGTGGATGCGCGCATGCCGGCCGGCACCGAGCTGCCGCTGCCCGACGAGCACTCGCAGCGGGCGGCCTATCTGCTCGCAGGCGAGGTACAGGTTGGTACTGAACAACTGCACCGCGGCGAGTTGACCGTGTTCGCGCCAGACGCGGGCATGAGTCTGCGTGCCACGACCGGCAGCCATGTGGTCCTGCTGGGCGGCGCGCCGCTGGATGCGCCGCGCTATCTGTGGTGGAACTATGTGGCCAGTTCGGAGGCACTGCTGGAGGGGGCGCGCGAAGCCTGGCGCGAGAAGCGCTATGCCATGGTCGACGGCGATCCCGAGTTCATCCCGCTGCCCGACGACACACGCACGACCGTGCGCCTCGACGCGGAGCAGGGGAACCATGGCTAACCCACAGCGTAGTCGTCGCCGTAGTACTTGCTGGTGATCCGGGTATGGAACCTGATCGCCTCGATCGGTTCGTATTTGGGCTCGCCCAATCCCGGCAGCACCTCCAGCACTTCGTCTTCCCAGACGTAGACGGCCATCGGAAAGCTCACGCGCGGTTCGCACGTCTGGGCCGGCTCTGGCCGGCTCACGCGGTGGGTGGTGGACGGCAAACGATCGTTGCTGATGCGCTGCGCGTAGTCGCCGGTGTTGAGGATGATGCTGCCCGGCGGTGCGTTCAGGCGGATCCACTTCATGTTGCGTCGGTTGAGTACCTGCAGTCCGCCGATCCGCGGCGCGGGTAGAAAGGTGAACAGATCGATGTCTTCGTGGCCGAGCATGCGTCCGCCGCCGGTTGCCTGTTGTTCCGGCGACAGCGGCGGGTAGTAATTCAGGCGCAAGCCGAAGTTGGTGTGCGCGAGCTTGTCGTCGTACAGATGCACATCGCAGCCGAGGTAGCGCAGGATGCTCTGCATGACCGGCAGGATCAGTTTTTCCTGTTCGCGGCAGATGCGGCGAAAAAACGGCTCGAAGCCCGGTTGTGGCCAGAATGCCTTTTCGTCGTAGTCGGCGCTGCCGTCCATGTCGAACGCGCGCCGGCAGAATACCCAGCCTTCGACCAGATCCGGATGGATGATCGTGGTTTCCTTGATCGGGAAATAGCCCTGGTTAACCGAACCCTGACGTTTGGCAAGATACGGGGCACGGTTCTCGGTGCTGGTCGTCTCGAAGAAACGCTTCACTTCCCGCTCTGCTTCTTGGTATAGCGTCGGGTCGATGCCATGGCCAGTGAGTATGGCGAAACCGATGCCTTCCAGCGCTTCGCCGAGTTCTTGAGCGAACCCGGCGCGCCCCGACTCGCCGCCTTCGAAGAACCTGGTCATGTCGCAGGTCTGGATCCGGTAGGCGGTGTCGAAGCGGTCGCGGTCTGCGTGTTCGGAAAGGCCGTACACTTGTCGCTTGTCGACCTGCTCGTAACGGCGAAAGGCCTGATTGAGCGAGCGAACGCCTTCTTCGCGGGTTTTGTTCATGCACTCGCACCTCGTACGGGGCGTGCGACGCTCATTTGACGACCTCGTAGAGGTAGCCGAACAACGCCAGCGAGAGCGCAGCGGGGACCGCCCATCGCAGCCACTGGAAATAGGTGTTCCGCCAGCGTCCTTCACTCGACCCGAACACCTGATCCAGTGTAACGCGTGTGCCCAGACCCCAGGCAAGCGCGATGACCGCGAATGCGCAGCCGAGCGCCTGCATTCCGGAGCCGAACACCAGATCCAGATGGGCAATCAGGGGAGGATAGACCGCACTCGGGAGTATCAACGCCGCCTCGAGAATCCCGATCACCAGCAGCCGTCGGCGACCGCCGATGCGACCGCCGGGCAGGTCTTTTGTGCCGGTGTAAAGAACTTCCAGCGCTGCCAAGTTGGAGAGGAACGCGACCATGACGAGGCCCACCAGAAATGCGCCGCCGAGCACTTCGCCAAGCGGCAGCCGGTAAAAAAGCCGCGGCAGGGTGTCGAAGATCAGTGTCGGACCCTGGGTCAGGTCCAGGCCGAACACGAGTGCCGCGGGCACGATGAACAGTGCCGTCAGCAACGATGCGCCCGAGTTTCCAACCGCGGTCAACACGGCCGTTTTCGCAATGCTGGTGTCGTCTGCCAGGTAACCTCCGTACACCAGCATGAACGTGCCGCCGAGGCCCAGCGAGTAGATCGCCTGTCCCATGGCAGCGAAGATGTCCACAGGACTCATGGCCGAAAAATCCGGGCGCAGGAAAATGCCGATCTTGGCGAACGCGCCGGGCAGCGACAGCGCGCCGACGATCAGAGCCACCGCCGTCAACCAGAAGAACGGCACGCACAGTTTGCTCACCCGTTCGACGCCGCGCTTGAGCCCGCGCTGCACCACATACAGACTCGCAATGAGCAAGCCGATCGCGATCGGGTACTGGATGGCGCCGTCGGCCAGACCCGCCTGAATCGCGGGCAGGGAGGCGGGACTGAAACCATGGGCGACGCCCACCCACAGGCTGTAGACGACGTTGGCGATGACCACCACGTAATACGAATCCGCCACCAATATCGTGAACAGCAGCAGCAGTCCGATCGGCGCACCCGCGCGCGGGCCGAGTGCGGCGGTAAATGCGCCAACCGGGCCTTTGCGCGTGGCCCTGCCGAGCGCGAACTCCGCGCTCAGCGCCGGAATGGCGATGCACGCGGTAAAACCGAGATAGACGAAAAGGAATGCGCTGCCGCCATAGCGTCCCATCATGTACGGGAATCGCCAGACGTTTCCGAGCCCGACCGCCACCCCGATCATGCTGAGTACGGTGGCGGTGCGCGAGGAAAACAGTTGTCCGGCCATGAGCGTCGTCGCTTGTCCCGGCTGAGTATTGGCAGCGCTACCACTGGTACCGTCGCAGGATTATGCTCTGGTGCCGTTGTTCGCGCCTGAGGCGAGTACGCCATGAACGCCTCGAAGCCACCGCCCGGTCGTTTGCGCTGGTTGGTGCTACCGCCGCCTTCGGCAAGCGACTTCGCCCGATTTCGCGAGCGAAGCGAACATTGATCGCGCGATCGCGTGCTTAACGGGCAGTACGGAAAAAATTCTTCCGAAAATCTTCCGAAAATCGTCAGGACTGCGCGGGCTGCTGCAGCGACGATGGCATCGGTTCGCAGCGCATGGTCCGCCGTGCGCCGGGCCACAATCACGCGCACCCGGGAGAGCGCCATGAACCACCCTGACAGCCACTTCGCTCAGGCCGCGGTCGGACGGGCCGCGGTCCGCTGCGTATTCGCACTGTCGATCCTGTTGTCGGCATCGTCCGCATGCGGGACCACCTTCACCGTCAGCAATACCGCCGATACCGGCAACGGCAGCTTGCGCCAGGCGATCACGGATGCCAACGGTAACGGCGGCCTCGACACGATCGAGTTCAACATCGACGCTGCAAGCGACAGCGGCTGCGCCGGAACGCCGAGGATCTGCACGATCCAGCCCGTCACCAACCTGCCGGCGATTACCGATCCGGTGTCCATCGACGGCTACACACAACCGGGTTCGAGCATGAACACGCAGGCTGTCGGCGACGATGCCGTGATCCTCATCGAACTCGATGCGACCCATGCTTCGCTGGGGCTCAATCTGAACGGCAGCGGGGCCAGCGGATCGAGCGTTCGCGGTCTGGCCGTTACGCACGTTACCGGCTACGGCGTCAAGGCGAGCCATGTCGACGATCTGACCATCACCGGCAATTTCGTCGGTACCGATGCAACGGGCACCTCGACGACGTCGCCAAGCGGCCAGGGAATCTTCATCGACACCGCGAGCGGAACGGTCGTGGGCGGAACCGATCCGTCAGAGCGCAATCTGGTCGCTGCCGGGACGAACGGCATTTACCTGGAGTTGCTGACCGGTTGCACGGTCCAGGGCAACTACGTCGCGGTGGACAAGTCCGGCGAGGCGCCGCTGCCTACCTTCAATGCGATCGTGCTCAGCCAGACCGGCAACTGCCTGGTCGGTGGCAGCGCAATGGGTGCCGGCAACGTCATCGGCGATTGCGGCAACGTCTGTATCCACCTCCAATCCGGCAGCAACAATGTCATTCAGGGAAACCTGATCGGCACCGATGCGACCGGAACGATGAGCATGGGCGGCGGCGCCTACGGAATCGTGGAGAGCGGAAGCGCCGATCGGATCGGCGGCAGCGGAGCCGGGGAGGGCAACGTGATCTCCGGCAACGGCCGGGACGGCGTCCTTGTTGCGTTTTTCAACATACCGGTCAGTGCGCTGATTCAGGGCAACCGGATCGGTACCGACCCGACCGGCACGCTGGCAATTCGGAACGCGTGGTGCGGCATCGAGGTAGCGACGTCGACTGCGAACTCCATCGACGGCATCGGAGGCACTGATCCCGGTGCAGGCAACCTCATCTCATTCAATGGAACCAATGGCATCAGCGTCTCCGGGGCGACCAGCACCGGTTGGCCGATCTTCGGCAACTCGATCTACGCCAACGGCAACATGGGGATCACGCTGAATGCCCGCTGCGACAATGGGGCGGCCACGCCGATTGCCAACGACGATGGCGATGCCGACTCGGGCGCAAACAACCGGCAGAACTATCCGGTCATCACGGCCGTGACCATAAGCCCGATGACGATGGTTCACGTCTCCGGCACGCTCAACAGCACGGCCGACTCGATGTTCCATGTCGAGTTCTTCGCCAACGCGAACTGTGGTCCCGCGCGCGCCAACGGCCAGGGCAAGATCTACCTCGGCTCCACCGATGTCATGACGAGCGGCAATGATGCGAGCTTCGGGCCGCTGGACTTCGACGTGCCGGTTGACCGGCACGTCGTCACGGCGACCGCAACCGACGTCGACGGCAACACCTCGGAGTTCTCCGAGTGCGCGACCGAGGACCCAATTTTCAGCGACGGCCTCGACGGAAACTGAAGCGACGCCGGCCGCGTCGCGTTCCGCGAGCACCCGGCACGGCGCCGCAGACATTCGCCGGCGCGGCGACGCGGAAGTCGAAATGCGCGCGTCGATACCGTGTTCGTCGCGCGCACGTCAGGCCGATATCGAACCGGCCGGAGGGAGCGGCTGAGCGAGACCCTTTCAGGCCTCGCATGCCGAGAAATACCCCCGGACGCGGGGGCGTCCAGGGGTATTTGCCTCGGGAATTAATTGCCCGCGGCGGTTGCCGGTTTCTTCGAGTGGTGCTTGTGATGTTTCTTGTGCATCGTTGCCGTCGGCGCAGCTTTCTGTGCGGCCGAAGTGGCCGTAGTGGTTGGCTTGGTGACGGGCTTGGCCTTTGTTGCGGCGAACGCCGGCACAGCAAGAGCGCCGGCAACGAGTGTGCATAGGAGCAGTGAACGCATGGAAGTTTCCTCAGAGTTGGAGTACGCGCACGACCGCAAAGCGGTACACAGGGTCTGCGCGCGGTCGGCAAGCTACGCTGCCATCCAGATACACACGCTGAATTGGCCAATGAACCAAATTCGGCAGCGCCGGTCCAAAATCTTCCGCCCTGCTCCGGACGGTCAGCGCATGCCGGCATCGCCGGCCAACATGGCAGTCAAGCCGCCTCAGCCGGCCTTCTTCTTGGCCAGCCGCAACCACGTGTCGACCACGGTATCCGGGTTCAGCGACACCGATTCGATGCCTTGTTCCATCAGCCATTCGGCGAGGTCCGGATGATCGCTCGGGCCCTGACCGCAGATGCCGACGTACTTGCCCTTGGCGCGTGCGGCCGTGATCGCCATCGCGAGGAGTTTCTTGACGGCCGGGTCGCGCTCATCGAAGAGGTCGGCGACGATGCTCGAGTCACGGTCGATACCGAGCGTCAGTTGCGTCAGATCGTTGGAACCGATCGAAAAGCCGTCGAAGATGTCGAGAAATTCGTCAGCCATCAGCGCGTTCGAAGGCACCTCGCACATCATGATGATCTTGAGCGGCTTCTCGCCGTCGCTGCTCGCGCCCTGTTCGAGGCCGTTTTTCTTGAGTACCTCGACGACCTTGCGGCCTTCGCCGAGCGTGCGCACGAACGGAATCATCACCCAGACATTGTCGAGGCCCATGACCTCGCGCACCTTTTTCACCGCGCGGCATTCCAGCGCGAACGCTTCGGCAAAACTCGCATCGACATAGCGGCTCGCGCCGCGAAAGCCGATCATCGGGTTTTCCTCATGCGGTTCGTACTTCTCGCCGCCGATCAGATTCGCGTATTCGTTCGACTTGAAATCGGACAGACGCACGATCACCGGTTTCGGAAACACTGACGCCGCGATCGTCGCGATGCCCTCGGTCAGGCGCTCGACATAGAACGACACCGGATCGGCATAACCGGCCATGCGTTGATCGATCTTCGCCTTGATGTCGGCATCCTGCGACTCGTATTCGAGCAGCGCTTTCGGATGCACGCCGATATGGCTCGCGATGATCATTTCGAGGCGCGCGAGGCCGATTCCGGCATTCGGCAGCATGCCGAAATCGAAGGCGCGCTCGGGATTGGCGACATTCATCATGATCTTGAGCGGGGCCTCCGGCATCTCGCCGAGATCGGCTGTCACGCGCTCGAAATCGAGCAGGCCCTCGTAGATGTGGCCGGTATCGCCTTCGGCGCAGGACACCGTGACTTCGGCACCGTCCGGAATCAAATCAAGCCCGTTGCGCGTTCCAACGACCGCCGGCACGCCGAGTTCGCGCGCGATGATCGCGGCATGACAGGTGCGTCCGCCGCGATTGGTGACGATCGCCGCGGCGCGCTCCATGATCGGCTCCCAGTCGGGATCGGTCATGTCGGCAACCAGCACGTCACCTTTCTGAAACTGGTTCATCTGTGCGAGCGATCTGATCGCGCGCGCCTTTCCGGCGCCTATCTTCTGGCCGATCGAGCGGCCCTCGGCGAGCACCTTGCCGCGCTCGTTGAGATGGAAGCGTTCGAGCTGGGTCGCGTGGCCGCGCGACTTCACGGTTTCCGGGCGCGCCTGCACGATGTAGATGGTGCCGGTCACGCCGTCCTTGGCCCACTCGATGTCCATCGGACGCCCGTAGTGCTTCTCGATCGTCAGCGCCTGGCGCGCGAGCTCCTCCACCTCGGCATCGCTGATGCAGAACCGGTTGCGCAATTCGGTTGGTGTTTCCTCGATGCGCACACGCTCGTCGGGATCGTCCGAATACATCATGCGCTGTTGCTTGGCGCCGAGACTGCGACGCAGCACCGCCGGCTTGCCGGCATTGAGCGTCGGCTTGAACACATAGAACTCGTCCGGATTGACCGCGCCCTGCACGATCATCTCGCCGAGCCCGTAACTGCCGGTGATGAACACGACGTCGCGAAAACCCGATTCGGTGTCCAGGGTGAACAACACGCCCGCCGCACCGACATCCGAACGCACCATGAGCTGCACGCCGGCGGACAGAAACACGTCCTCGTGCTTGAAACCGTGATGCACCCGGTACGCGATCGCGCGATTGTTGTACAGCGACGCGAAGACTTCCTTGACCTTGCGCAGCACATCGTCGATGCCGACGACATTGAGGAAGGTTTCCTGCTGGCCGGCGAACGAAGCGTCGGGAAGGTCTTCGGCGGTTGCCGAGGAGCGCACGGCGACCGCAGGTTCCTGCGAGCGTCTTTGACCGTCCGGACCGCCGTTGCCGTGTGATTTTTGCGATCGTCCTTGATCGCCAGAATCAGGAAGCGGCCCTCCCTGGCCGCACTCTTCAAGAACAGCGGCTTCTTTGCACAGCTTGGCGTAAGCGCTGCGAATTTCCTGTTCGAGATCCTTGGGCAGTTCGGTTTCCGCGATCCATTCGCGGATTTCCGTGCCGGCCGCGGCGAGCGCATCGACGTCGTCGATGTCGAGCCCGTCCAGGCGCGCGAGAATGCGTTGATCCAGCCCGGTAGCGTGCAGGTGTCGGCGAAAGGCTTCGGCCGTGGTCGCGAAGCCGCCCGGAACCGACACACCGAGTTCGGCAAGCTGGCCGATCATCTCGCCGAGCGAGGCATTCTTGCCGCCCACCTTGTCGATGTCGGACATGCCCGACTTGTCCAGCCACAGGACCAGTTCGCTCAAGACAAATCTCCTTTTCTGTGGACGACGCGTCCCTCAATCGCCCATTCTCGGGATAAAGGCGCGTGCGGGCAAGCCGAGCGTGCACGAAGGTTCAGCCTGGCATGATCGGCGATCCAACAATAGCGATCGGTCGATGGCGCCGAGTAAGTCGACCAGTTCAGGACACGCGCAGCGCAAGTTTGCGCGCATGCCATTGCCGCGCGGTTGGCGTACGATGGCCGCCGAAGCCTTGCGGAGCTCACCCGCCATGAAGCGCATCGTCTGCCTGATCGCCACGGTCTGCACGGTCGCCGGTTGCGCCACCTATCGTCCGCTGGTCGATCGCCGCAGCATCGACGATCCCGAGCGCTACGAATACGATCTTGCCGACTGCCAGGCTTATGCGCGCCACGTCGATCCGGTCGCCAGCGCGGGTGCCGG
>JBAUWF010000010.1:0-2624 GCA_049583635.1 Rhodanobacteraceae bacterium | reverse complement strand
GCAACCACTACGCATACATCGATGTGACCGTGCGCATGCCCGCCCAATTGGCATTGACGCTGCGCGATTCCTCGGGCGATCTCGAGATCGGCGGCGTCAGCGGCACTGTGCATCTGACCGACAGCTCGGGGGACATCAGGCTGCACGATCTCGGCGGGGCCGTCGAGATCAGCGATACCTCGGGCGACATCCGCGCCGATGGTATCGGCGGCACCATCACGATACTGTCCGACAGTTCCGGCGACATCGACATCGCCAACGTCAAGGGCGACGCGATGGTCCACCAAGACAGTTCCGGCGATATCGATCTGGCGCATGTCGCTGGCAATGCGCGCGTCGACCGCGACAGCTCGGGCGACATCGGCTTTCGTGATATCGGCAAGGACGCCAGTGTCGGCGCGGACGGATCGGGTGACATATTCGCCGACGGTGTGCGCGGCAACTTCAGCGTCGGCGCCAAATCCAGTCATGGCGGCGAAATCCGCCATCGCAACGTCAGCGGCAAGGTATCGCTGCCGCCGGAGGAATGAAGCCGGGCGCCTTGGAAACTGGGCCTGTACGAGTGGGCCCGTACCAGGGCGGCGTTGCATTGCAGCCTGCCCGGAAGGGGCTCGCGCCGACGATCCCCGCGATGAGGTGGGTGCTTCTGCGCGCGATGGCGTCACACGCGCGATACCGTCATCCTCATCCCGCTGGTGACACTACCGCCGATACTTCACGGTGATGATCCAGGCGGATGCGGACGCACGGGTATGTTCGTCGTAGCCGCCCAGAACCAGTACCCGGTCACTGCGCAAACGCGTTGCCGTGGCGAACATCTGCGGCCTGCTCAATTCCCCCTGCGCCGCGACGAAAACGCCGTGTGCCGGATCGTAGGCCTCCGGGTTGCGTGCCCCACCGGCAACCACGACCGGGCCGGATCGCAGTACGACGATGGCATCGCGCAGCTTGTGCCGGACCGAATGCAACGGCGGCCCTGCCGAGAAACGGCCGGACCGGGGATCGTACAGCTCGGTACTGCCGAATCGCCCATCGTAGCCGTGCCCGTCCGAACCGCCGACGATCAGCACCCGGCCGTCGGCAAGCAGGGCCGCGGCGTGCTTGACGCGCGCTGTCACCATGTCGCCGGTCGTTCGAACGCTGTTTGTCGCCGGATCGAAGATTTCCGCGGAGCGCAGAATTTCGCCGTCGTCGCCCTGTCCGCCGGTCAGCAGCACTCGCCCATCGGCCAGACGCGTGGCCAGATAATGATTGTGGCGCATCGGCCCCACCGGTGAAAACGTCGAGCTTGCCGGATCGAATACCTCGGCAGTCGCCAGATTGCCCAATCGGCCCTGGCCTCCACCCATGACGAACACGCGGCCGTCCCTGAGCGCGACAGCAACCTGGCTGCAGCGCGGCATGGTCATGTCGCCCACACGATGCCACCGATCGCTCGCCGCATCGTATATTTCGGCCGCGGCGGTGGGACCGCCCGCGGTGCAGCCGCCTGCTACCAGGACGCGACCGTCGTGCAGGCGGGTTGCTGTATGGCTACCCCGGGGAATCGACATCGGCGCCGCCGAACGGAAAGTGCGCGCGGACGGATCGAAGCTTTCCGTCGAACGCAGGAAAGTCCGACAATTGCGCCCCGAGCAACCGCCCGTGACCAGCACCCGCCCATCGTTCAGCAGCGTCGCCTGATGCGCCGCGCGCTCCACCGACATCGAGCCAATACGCCATACGCCCACCGAACTCACTGCCGGCGCAGCGCCTGTCGCCATGGCCAAAGAGGCGGCGAACAAGCCGGGAATGACGGCGAAAACACTTCGGATCGTCCTCATATCCACCTCACGATGCAGGCGGTGGCGGCCTTCACTCGTCGCGTCTGGCCCGGTACCGCGCCATCAGTACATGCAAACACGCCGCCTCGCATGGAAGAGACTCGGCCATCACCCGTTTGATGTCCAGCACTGGCGTCTCCCGGGCTGCATCCAGTTCGGCTACCCGCAGCTTTCGCACCGCGGTGTGATCGCACACGACCCACGCGTCGCGAAACCGCATCGACGCCGCCAGCACGCGCTTCGCACAGAGCCAATTCCTCGGCGTTGCATGGATCAGCAGGATACGCGCGCGGGCATGCGGTATTGTTCCGGCGATCAACCGATACAGCTTGTGGGCCGAATCAACAGTGATCGTATTGATTCTCCTTGCTTTGCTCACTGCCTTGGCGACGATCTTCCTGGTGTCGCTGATCGCGATCGCGTATCGGCGCGGTGTACTGCGACCGAACGGTGAGGCGGTGGCGCTCGGTGCGCTGACCAATTTCTTCGATACGCTCGGCATCGGTTCGTTTGCGCCGACGACGGCATGGATGAAGCTGCGCGGTCTGGTGCCGGACAGTTTCATTCCGGCGACGTTGAACACCGGACACGCGTTGCCGACGGTGGTGGAGGCGCTGGTGTTCATTCATCTGGTGCGGGTCGATCCGGCATTGCTGATCGCGTGCATCGCCGCCGCCGTGGTCGGAGCCACGCTCGGCGTCCCGTTGATCGTGCGCCTGCCGGTGCGTGCCGTGCAGGGCATCGTCGGCGTGGCGATGCTGGTCGCCGCCGTGCTGTACGCGCTGTCCAATCTCGATCTGC
>JBAUWF010000009.1:0-3987 GCA_049583635.1 Rhodanobacteraceae bacterium | reverse complement strand
AGCGGTTGAGCGCCTGCAGGTCCATCGGGTCGGCCACCAGCGGATCGGCCTGCAGGAAGCGCTTGGCCAGCGGATCGTACACGCGCCCGTTCATGTGCACCAGAGCCACCCCGTCCATCTGCTCGTGACCGGTGTAACCGTGCCGGGTCAGGGTATCGGGGTAGTGGTGAATCTGATCCTCGCTCAGGACCACGCCGGTTCCCGCATCGGCGCGGCGCCCGAAGTCGGCAAACCACTGATTGCTGTCCAGCCCGGGACTGCCCGAGGCATCGGTGATTCGGTGCATCGAGCCTTGCGCATCGGCGAACAGATAGCGCGCATCCGAGCCGATCACGACGCCGGCGGTGTCGACGGTGCGGCTCAGCGTGACCGGCCCGACCCGGCGGCGCACCTCGCGGTTGCTGCCGCCATTGCGGGTGATGACTTCGACGTTGCCGATGTAGAAGGTCTGATCGCTCGCGCCGCTCGCGCTGCTGTGCGGCCAGTCCGCACGGGTGATCTTCTGGCGTTCGGGGCCGTAGCGGTAGCGGGTTCATCATGCGCGAGCAATTCGAAGCGGCTAGCGCAGTCGATGCTACAAAGCTAGCCCTGCCCCCGAGCTTTGCCCTGACCCCCAGCTTTGCCCCGAGCTTTGCCCGATCTTGCCGATCTTCACGGCATCCGCTGGGATTTCACGCAGCCAGGATGTCCCGCCCAGAACGCCTACATCGAGCGCTTCAACGGCACCTAGCGCAACGAAGTGCTTGATGCTCACAAGTTCCGCACTCTCAGCCAGGCTCGTCGCGTGAGCGAAGCGTGGCGAACAATCTACAACAAGCAACGTGCTCACAGCGCCATCGGTCATCTGCCTCCGAAGGCGTTCAAGCAGCGATGACAGCAACGTCAGTCTCTACTTCTGGCTGGTAGCGAGTGAGGGGTGGACACAACCCCAAAAGCCGCACCACCTATTTAGGGGGCGGAATCACAAACTCTACCGTGTTCGAAATGATCTCACTGTTGCATTTCTGTTGGCTCGCCCCGCTATGATAAATAGCCGTCAACGTGAAGCGTCCCCAATTTAGGCAATAGGCAACCCTTAGGTCACTCATTCTCTCCGTTAAATGTGCCGATTCTTCTGGATCGAGCTTGCGCATAATCGACGCCGTATTGCTTTGGATTTGGGCGCACAAATTATAACGGCGCCCACCAGGATTAGCGATACGAAATTCGATACCGGAAACCTCTCCATCTACCGTGATATCGAGCGGCAAAATCGCGCCAATCTTATGCTGGGTTTCGTTCTTGAGTTGCACTGCTATCGCCGAAACGATCGGCACGGATGTGAGCTCGCCATCCTCAATGAGAGTCTCGCTTCCAGACGCAATGGATTCTACGGACAATTTTAGTCCGCATGATTGGGCATATGATGTGTGGCTGACGTAAGCAGCCGCAACCAATCCCGGTAGCCAACAGATTATGAATACCTTCTTCATTGGCCGCCACCGTAATGACGTAAACGTTCTTCCATTACGGCCCGTTCGATCAGGGTATTACCAAATCGAGCTACATTATCCAAGTTGTACTGATATGCTCTGACTTCTCTCTGGTTATATTGCTTGTTTGTCACGTATCCACCGAACATCGCGTTCTCGTAGACGTGCACTTCAATCTCGTGACCGAGGGTCGCGCCGAGTTGACTCCAGGTGACGTAAGCAGAAGGCCCTAATGTGACGGTGCTAAAGACTCCACCTTGATATGTGGTTAGGCCAGAAGCCCCTTGCTCGCTGCGGTAATACAAGTCATACCGCCCTGCAAGTGGATGGATCTTGAATCGGTCAATCGCCGCTTTTGCCGCAGCTATTCGATCGTCGGGATTTGATGAAGTCATTTCACGGCGAACCTCGTCATTCGGGGCGGCCGATAGGTCGGTTGGCAGTGGATCGCCGCCTTCGTCAGCAGATGTTGCCCCAAATTCTCTTTGCGCAACCCGCCCAAACGCATACTGAAACGCCCCCGTCACCGCGCCATTGGCAAACTTCCCGCCGCTGATCACCGAGGCGGTGCCGCCGACCAAGGCAAAGCTTACGCCATCCTCAAAACCGTTGCCGGTGTGGATCTGCGGGGCGATGTAGAAGGTCTGGTCGTTCGCGCCGCTCGCGCTGCTGTTCGGCCAGTCCGCACGGGTGATCTTCTGGCGTTCGGGGCCGTAGCGGTAGCGCGTCGTGTGCGAACCTACAGACTACCAATTACGTAGTTGCCACCGCCAATTTCCCGTCATTTCCCTGTTCCCATTTCTGCTTCCCGGCCCCCGTTGCCCGCGTAACCAGTGGCGTTCGAGCGGTATGCGGAATGCTGAATTTCGAAGTCTTTTAAACCTACGACCCCACAAACTCCGCCGGACTTGACCTCACAAGGATCGCACGTCAAATGTCCTTCATTTACATTGCGCCTGATAGTTCACCGAAGACCTCGGTAGGGCGAAAGTCGAGGCATACGACTAATGCGGACCGCCGCGTCACTGACGACGGCCCGAGAGAGCCATGAGCGACCAAAAGCGCGGCGCCAAACCGTTTTACCATGAAATTGCCTGTGCCTCCGTTCATGTATTCGGCTCGAACCAGATATGGAAATTTGGACCCCGAGCACTGAAAGTCCCGATGTCCAAAATATCCGATGTCGTCATTATTAATCAGCACCGCGTCGGAATCTTTTAACCACTCCTCAGCAGTGGCTTCTCTAGAAACTGCGATCTCAAAAAACTGACTAGCTGGAATAGTTTCCGCTGGAGTACCGTTTTTGGCTTCCAATGTAATCGGCGCGAGCCAATCGGAGGGCTGGCGAGCACTCGAAACCACAGGAATTAGGTAGAACATAGCTACGATCAACCAAAGAAATTTCTTGATTCCGCTAAAATTGGCCATCTGTCGTACTCACTGTTGGCTGCCACCCACCGGAAATGTTTGCGTTGATCGTATTGATTTGATTTTGATTCAATGTTGTTCCGCCATACGCGCCCATTAAATTATTAGTAAATCCGGATTTCGGAACAAGGGTGCTTCGATTGTATCTGTCAACAAGTCCAAAAACATGACCAAGTTCATGACTAAATGCGTAGCCTGGGGAAGGGGTGGACATATTTAGCCGAATATCGTTAATCGTTATGCCACCAGAACCTTTAAAAAAATCAGTATAACTTCCCATGAGACTTGGTTTCAGAAATGGCGCTCCGGTCGCCAAACGAACCGACAACGAATTGCTCATTCCAGTCGGTACTTCTTGAAATTGGATTGGTGTACCAACCGACCCATAAAAGTCCGAGGCAGCGGAGAAAATCTCGGCCGCGAACTGCGGCGTCACTGGACCCTCAAAGGCTATTGGGACTACTTGCGCGCCATAATTTGGCAGGTAATATAGGTCTCCTGAGAAGCCGCCACTCATATCACCCGACGGACTTGGCGATGCGCCGCGCTCCGCAACCCGCCCAAACGCATACTGGAATGCCCCCGTCACCGCGCCATTGGCAAACTTCCCGCCGCTGATCACCGAGGCGGTGCCGCCGACCAGCGCAAAGCTTACGCCATCCTCGAAACCGTTGCCGGTGTGGATCTGCGGCGCGATGTAGGAGGTCAGGCCGGCGGCGAAGAAGCCGTGGCCGAAGTTGCCGCCGTTGAGTTCCTGAGTCACACCGCCGGCGGTGGCGTTGGCCAGCACGCTCTGGAAGTTGCCCTCGCCGAACGCCTGGCCGATGCCGTAGCCGACCTCGGCCGAGAAGGCGCCGATCACCGCGCCGCGGAAGGTGCCGGTCTGCACCGCGCCCGAGGCGGCCCCGCCGAGTGCGGCATAGCCGGCTGCTTGCGCGGCCGTGAGGTCCGCCACGGTGCCGATGTAGTAGCCCGTGTAGGCCGCGATCGCGATCGCAATCACCGTACGCAGATAGCCGCGCTGGCGCGCCCCCCAGTAGCCGGTCGGATCGGTGCCGCCGAGCGGGTTGTTCAACAGATAGCTGTA
>JBAUWF010000008.1:0-1630 GCA_049583635.1 Rhodanobacteraceae bacterium | reverse complement strand
GGCGTGGGCATTACTGTTTCTGGTCCGGCCCTTAAAGGCAAAGAAGGCCGCAAGTACTTAGAGGAATTCGCAGACGGTAAGCACACGCCAGCCTTGGCCAAGGCTATCCGTGGCAGCTAACTATTCGTGTATGGACTCCCCTTGCAAGTGATCAAGTAAATCGCTGATTGGCAAGCGGTGCGGTTGCAGTCGTGTATACGGCCTTGGGGTGAGCGGCAATTGCTCGGGCCATGATGGAATCCGCCGGGACGAAGCCACACGTTCAATCGGCCACGCTGGGCCAGAAGAGTTATCGGCTTGCTCGTCCCGGGGACCGACTCGTTTGCCATCGTGCTTCACTCGGTGCAACGCGGGGCGGAAGTTCAGTGAAACGATACCGGCGTGCTGAGCACGCTGACGTGATCGGGATTGAAGTCGGCTCGATGGTGCTCGGCGGCCCACAGCCGACGCGCGGTCTTGTTGGCGAGCGCAACGGCGGCTTTGTTGTGGCCGATGCGTTCGGACAAACCCAGTGCCCAAGCTCGCGTTCGATCGAGCGGCTGCTGTTTCTTGGCGGCGACCTTGGCGCTGCGCAATACGGCGCGGGCGCCGTGGATCAGCAGCATGCGCAGGTAGACGTCGCCGCGCTTGGTCACGCGACCGAGCCGACGGACGCGGCCGCTGGAGTGTTCGCGCGGCGTGAGGCCGAGGGAGCTGGCGAAGTGGCGGCCGGACGCGAAGCGATCGAACTCGCCGATCGAAGCGCTGAGCGCGGTTGCAGTGATCAGGCCGATGCCGCCGGCGCGTTGCAGGCGCTGGCTGCGCAGGTCGCGTTCGGCGAACGCCTTCAGATGCGCTTCGATCGCGAGCATCTCGCGCTCGGCTGACTGGATCGTATCGAGCATCGCCTTGATCGTGGCGCGCAGCGTCATCGGCAATTCGTTCTCGGCATCTTCGAGCGCCGCCCACACCGCCGGTCGGAGGTTGGCCGAGCCGAGCGGAATCACGACGCCGAACTCGCGCAGCAAACCGCGCACGAGATTGATCGCCGCAGTACGCTGGGCCTTGTGAAACTCGCGCACGCGATGCAGACCCTGGATGCCCTGTTGCTCGGGCGTCTTGACTGGCACCGGCCGGATCGATTCGCAGCGCGCGGCTTCGAGCAAGCCTGCCGCGTCGGTGCGGTCGGTCTTGTTCCTGCGCACGTACGGGCGCACGTCGTGCGCCGGCAGCAACTCGACGCGGTGCCCGGCATGCGCAAAGCGCCGCGCCCAGTAATGCGCCGATCCGCACGCTTCCATCAGCACGCGCAACGGAGCGCGGTTGTCGAGCGCCCTGGCAAACGCCGTTCGGCTCAACCGCCGTCGCTCGACAATATGCGCACTCGCATCGGCGAAAGCGAGCTCGAAGACATCCTTGGCGAGGTCGATCGCGACCGTGGAAGCAGCGGCGGATTTGGGCGTAGCATGCATGGCGGACTCCTCTCGTGATCCCGTGTACTGATGGAAACATCAGTCTGGCTCATCGAAGCCGTGTGGCGACTCGGGGGAGTCCATTCGATCATTCAAGGCGGACGGCTTCGCCGCCGCTTAACTCTAGCGTTGATATGACTTTCGCTGTCAAGCAGCGACGCAGTTGGATCGAAGTGCGA
>JBAUWF010000007.1:0-23241 GCA_049583635.1 Rhodanobacteraceae bacterium | reverse complement strand
GCCTGTGCCTGCTTCCTGGCGCGCGTCTGCTGCTGGGCCTGTGCCTGCTTCTTGCCGCGCGCCTGCTGCTGCGATTGTGCCTGCTTCCTGGCACGCGTCTGCTGCTGGGCTTGTGCCTGCTTCTTGCCGCGCGCCTGCTGCTGGGCTTGTGCCTGCTTCCTGGCACGCGTCTGCTGCTGCGCCTGTGCCTGCTTCTTGCCGCGCGCGTCCTGCTGCGCCTGTGCCTGCTTTCTGGCGCGCGTCTGCTGCTGGGCCTGTGCCTGCTTCCTGGCGCGCGTCTGCTGCTGGGCCTGTGCCTGCTTCCCGGCGCGCGTCTGCTGCTGCGCCTGTGCCTGCTTCCTGGCGCGCGACTGCTGCTGCGCTTGTGCTTGTTCCCTGACGCGCGTCTGCTGCCGGGTTTGTGTTTGTCGCGGCTTCTGCGTGCGCGTGCCGCTCGGGACGGCATGCTGCTGAAAAATCCGTCGCGTTACTGCTTCACGCGGTTGGTAGTGATAGCTCTTGGCTTGAATCGAATGCTGCTGTTCTGCCGCATGCGGGTAGCGGCTGCCGGAATACCGAGCCTGATAGCTCGGCAATGGCGCAGCACGCGGGACGGAGTGACGATCCCAACGATCCCATCCGCTTCGGTGCTGTTCCCAGCGGTGACCCCAATGCTCGCCCCAACGCGGGGCAGCATCCAAAGTCCAGCCGCTGAAATAGGTTGGTCGGTGACGGTAATAGCGTACCGGAACGCGCAGCACGAACGGCGGCACATAATCCGGGTCGATCAAATCCCACGGCCCGTTGTACCAGGCGCTCGAATACCAGTTGTCGTCCTGGTAGACCCAATACAAGCCGTCGTAAAAGAAATAGTTCGAATCCGCTCGCGGGTCGTAGTAGACCGGATAGCCCGGTATCGCGACCAGCCTCGGGTACGCCGACATGTTGAAGCCGATGCTTACACCCTGAGATCGAATGCCGACGCTTATTTGAGCGTGGGCCGGGATTGCCGCGCAAAGCAGCATCGAAATTGCAAGAATCAAGTAACGCATACTCCGTCCTCCGATTTCATATCCCGTCGTCACGGTCGGTGGTCAGGCCGGATTTGGGCATGTCCCGCTACATAGCTCGCGCCAGCAACTCGATATTGACGAAGATCAATTCTTGGCTCAAGCGCGCGCACGGCATTGCGGTTGGTGCACGGATCAATGCATATCACGCGCCGGCTGCTTGCCTCTGTACGGTAACGAACAAATCCTGTGAGTCTGTAAAGCTGCCGCGCGTGAGCGCCGGGCAAGAAGGGCCGAAACACGGCCAGGGCTGCAGCGGGCTGGAGACGATGTTCTGCGACGCCCAGGGCATGGCGGGTGTCCTCGCCAGCCGCTTCGAGCTTGTAGCCTGTTGGAGGTGCATCCGACACCCTCCGGTGCCAGCCAGTGGTTCCTCTACACCGTGTTTCAGCGGATATGGGTCGGATCGAAATCATGATCTGCATTTGCGCAATGTTCGGCATCGTACAGATGCCGGCAGCAAGCGGGCGTAATTTTGCCTCGTTGCAACTGTAGAGATTCCCGATGAATGGTATGTCTGGCTGGATGGGTGGATACGGTGGGATATGGCCGATCTTGCTCATCATCGTGGTGGTCGGCCTCGTGGTGTGGATCGTCAAACAAAAAGGCAAGTAGACGGATCGGATGTGGCTTCTTGGCGACTTGCGCCAAGCGCGTCCGGTCAGCTTGACCGCAGCGTTGCCACCGCTCGCGGGCGAATCGGCGCTTTCGCGCCGATTCCTCGCAGTCGTAGCAAGCACCACCGTGGCAGAGAAGAACGTACCGAAGAACTGACGCGGGTATGCAGCGGCGGAACCACTGGGATATGACTTCCTGCGTTTTCGTCGTCGTACCAGCTGTCATCAAGAAGCGCAAAAGTGAATTTATTCGACTCCTGAGGTGAGACCGCAATGAAAAGCTCAATACTATTTGCCGCAATGGTTGCCTGCGTCCTATCGGCGCCGATCGCATCGGCGCAGGAAGCACCCGCGCCCGCCAAGCCGACGACGAATGTGGAAATGGACCAACAAATGTCCCTGATGCACGAGAACATGAAAGAAATGCAGCAGCAAATGAAAACGATCCGGGCGACAACCGACCCCAAGGAACGCCAGAAGCTGATGCACGAGCACATGCAAACCATGCAGGAAACCATGAAGACGATGCGCGGCATGGGCTGCCCGATGATGGGGTGCGGTCAGAAAGGCGGGATGGGGATGGGCCCAGGTCAGAAAGGCGGCATGGGGATGGGCGGCCGGGGCATGGCAGGTGGCGACATGATGAAGCGCCGCGAGATGATGGAACAACGCATGGACATGATGCAGATGATGATGGAGCAGATGATGCAGCACGAGCAGATGATGGAGTCCATGCCCGCGAAATAACCGGAGAGCCGGGTCAGAGCCCGTTCCGCTTGTTGATGCGGGGACGGTGCGCCGGGCGTACTCGGGCGCAGCGGCCAGGCGCGGATTCCATCTGTGCCTGAAAGCGCGGTGAGCCGAACGCGCGTTGTTGCCGAACATAGTGGCGCATCTCGGCCTAGGCGATCGTCGCTGATCGCTTCGCGGTATCGCTCTGAGTCCACCAGGCACGACTTGAATCGCCCTTCCCACAGCGTCCCGGTACGGCGGTAACGCGCATTCACGTGTCCCACGTATTGCCGATTAAGCCGTGGTGCGCTCCTTCCTACAACCGTAAAGGTGCCCGCGCCAGCCGAGGGCGACGACTACAAGGAAACCACACAGCAACGCCGCCAGTAGCGTCATGGCGATGATCGATTGGGTTTGTGTGCAAAGGTTCGCGGATATGCATGGTCCGGACAGCAGGACAGCAAGAATCAGGCTGGCCGCCGAGTACAAGAGCACACAATAAAGCAGGATTACAAGTATGCGGCGCCAGACACTGACAAACGTCGCATGTTCATCTTCGCTTGTTCTTGCACGCATCATTTCATATGCCGGAAGAGCCGTCGCGGACTTGTGAACGATAAGGGACCTGGCTGCAAGATCGTGCAGGCCTTGGCGCTTTCGCGTTACGAACACGACGAGGAAAGCCGGTATTCCGAACAAGAATTTCGTGACGAAGCGAACGGTCGCGGCAACGATGTTGATGCGCTCATCAACGTGATCCTTGCGGACGCGCAGACCGACCAGATGATGACCGATTGATCCGCCCGTCAGACTCACCGCCGCAGGCTCCAGCAGGAACACGACGGCGAGTGGACACACGACCTTGACCCACGTGCTCTCCACGCCTGCATAGGTGAGCGCAAGGAGGGCGCCGATCGCGGCCAACGGCACTACAAGGCCGTCGATCAAAACGCCTTGCAACCGTCTGGACAGTCTTGGATAGCCTTCAGGATTGGATGTCGATCGTTCCATTCACGGGCACTGCCCGACTCATTCCCCCAACGTCAACAACGACGCATTTCCCCCGGCCGCCGTCGTATTGATCGTCAGCGTCCGTTCGGTTGCAAACCGCAGCAGATAGTGCGGCCCGCCGGCCTTGGGTCCGGTGCCGGACAGGTTCTCGCCGCCAAACGGCTGCACGCCGACGACCGCACCGATCTGGTTGCGGTTGACGTAGGTGTTGCCGACCCTGGCGCGGCGCGCGATGTGTTCGACGGTCTCGTCGATGCGGCTGTGCACGCCGAGGGTGAGGCCGAAGCCGGTGCCATTGATCGCGTCGATGACATCGTCGAGTTCGTGGGATTTCCAGCGCACGACATGCAGCGCGGGGCCGAACACTTCGTGCGTGAGCAGCTTGATCGACGGAATCTCGTACGCGCGCGGCAGGAAGAACGTGCCGTGCTCGCTGCCCGGCGCGAGTTTCGCGATGTTGATGAGCCTGGCCTCGCGGTCCATGCGCTCGGCGTGTTCCTCGAGGCTCTTGCACGAAGGTACGTCGATGACCGGGCCGACGTCGGTCGAGAGCAGCGCGGGGGCGCCGACGGTCAGCTCGTCCATCGCGCCCTTGAGCATCGTGATCACCTTGTCGGCGATGTCGTCCTGCACGTAGAGCACGCGCGCGGCCGAGCAGCGCTGGCCGGCCGAGTCGAATGCGCTGGCCATCACGTCCTTGACCAGTTGCTCGGGCAGCGCGGAGGAATCGGCGATCATGGCATTCTGGCCGCCGGTTTCCGCGATCAGCGCGGCGATCGGCGCGTCGCGCGCGGCCAGCGTGCGGTTGATCGTCCACGCGGTTTCGGTGGATCCGGTGAAGCAGACGCCGGCGACTTCGTTGCGTGTCAGCAGCAGCTTGCCGAGTTCCGAACCCTTGCAGGGAACGAACTGCAGCACGTCTTTGGGAACGCCGGCTTCGTGCAGCAGTTTCACGGCCGCGCAGCCGATCAAGGTGGTCTGGTCGGCCGGTTTGGAGATCACGGCGTTGCCGGAGGCGAGACCGGCGGCGACCTGGCCGGTGAAGATCGCGAGCGGGAAATTCCACGGGCTGATGCAGACGAATACACCGCGGCCGCGCAGGTACAACTGGTTGGTCTCGCCGGTCGGGCCGGGCAGGTTCTCCGGCTGCCCGAACAGCTTGCGCGCCATCGCGGCGTAGTAGCGGCACATGTCGACCGCTTCGCGCACTTCGGAGATCGCGGCCGGGATGGTTTTTCCGGCTTCGCGCACGCACAGCGCAATGAATTCGGCGCGGCGCGCCTCGAGCAGGTCGGCCGCGTGTTCGAGGATTGCAGCGCGGCTCGCGGCCGGCAAGGCATCCCATGACGGCTGCGCGGCAACGGCGTTGGCCAGCGCCTTCTCGATCGTCGCGGCATCGGCGCGGCGGGAGCTGCCGACGATCTGCCGGCGATCGGCGGGGTTGGTGACCTCGCGCGTGTCGCCGCCCTGCGCAGTGCCGGGCACGAGCGGCTCGGCCTTCCACGGACCCTTGTGCTGGTTGACCGCCGCGGCCAGCTCGCGCAGCGCGTTGTCGTTCGCAAGATTCACGCCCATCGAATTCTTCCTGGATACAGAATTTGAATTCTGCGCAAGCGCAGAATTGTCACCGTAGAGGCCGACCGGCAGCGGAATGCGCGGGTGCGGAATGGAGGGAAGCGCACGCACGATCTCGACCGGATCGGCGATGAGATCGTGGATCGAGACGTCCTCGTCGACGATGCGGTTGACGAACGAGGTGTTGGCGCCGTTTTCGAGCAGGCGGCGGACCAGATACGGCAACAGATCCTCGTGCGATCCGACCGGCGCGTAGACGCGGCAGGGCACGTTCATGTGCTCGGGACCGATGACTTCGGCGTACAGGTCCGTGCCCATGCCGTGCAGGCGCTGGAACTCGAACGCACGTCCTTGCGCAAAATGATGGATCGAGGCGATCGTGTGCGCGTTGTGCGTCGCGAACTGCGGATACATGGCCGCAGCACCGGCTTCGAACACTTTCCGGGCGCAGGCCAGAAAGGACACATCGGTGTTCGGCTTGCGCGTGTAGACCGGATAGCCGGGCAGGCCGAGCTCCTGCGCGCGCTTGATCTCCGAATCCCAGTACGCGCCCTTGACCAGCCGCACACACCAGCGGCGCTCGGCCTTGTGCGCGGTGTCGGCGAGCCAGTCGATGACGAATGGCGCGCGCTTCTGGTACGTCTGCACTGCAAGGCCGAAGCCGTCGTAGCCGTCCAGTGACGGATCGGCGAACACGGCGCCGACCACGTCGAGCGACAGTTCCAGGCGCTCGGCTTCCTCGGCGTCGACGGTCATGCCGACGTCGTTCTTCATCGCCAGCTGCGCGAGCGCCAGAACCTTCGGCGTCAGCTCCGCATGGATGCGCGCACGCTTGGCGACTTCGTAGCGCGGATGCAGGGCGGAGAGCTTGACCGAGATCGACGGTGCATCGAGTACGTCATGCTCGCGTTTCCTCAGCGCGGCGTCGCGCGCGCCGAGTGCCTTGATCGCGTCGATGTAGGCCTGAAAGTAGCGATCGGCATCCGGTTGCGTGAGCGCCGCCTCGCCGAGCATGTCGTAGGAATAGCGGTAAGCCGCGTTCTGCTTTTGCGACGAACGCTCCAGCGCTTCAACCATCGTGCGACCCATGACGAACTGGTGGCCCATGATGCGCATCGCCTGACGCACGGCAAGGCGGATCACCGGCTCGCCGGCGCGACCGACCAGACGCCGCAATGCGCCGCTGAAGTCGCGTCGCGTCTCGTCGGCGAGGTTGACGAGTCGGCCGGTCAGCATCAGGCCCCAGGTCGATGCGTTGACGAACACCGAATCGCTGGTGCCGATGTGCTTTTTCCAGTCGGCCTCGCCGAGCTTGTCGCGGATCAGCTTGTCGGCAGTGGCGCGGTCGGGGATTCGCAGCAGCGCCTCGGCGACGCACATCAGAAGCACGCCTTCCTCGCTCGACAGGTCGTACTGGCGCATGAACGATTCGACTGCGCTCTGATCATCGCTCTTCGCACGCACGCGCGCGACCAGGTCCGCGGCCCGTACCAGCACCTGCTCGCGTTCGGCTGGTGGCAGCTCGGCTTCCCGCAGCGCTTCGCGGACGGCCTCGGTCTCGTCGCGAGACCACGCGCCGGTGATGCGCGCGCGCGTGGCATCGACCGATTGTGGCAAGTCCGGCGACAGGATCGCGGCCATGGCAATCTCGCACAAGGTTGGGCGCCAGGCAGGAACGCCCGCCGCCGGCAGTCCGCTTAGTGTAGAGAGCCCGGGACACGCGGCCAAGCGTTGCCGCATGCAATGCCCGGAAAAGCGGGAAGCCGGGCAACGATTGCCGCCATTGGTGCGAATGCGAACGCAAACTTGCCGCCGTCGGCGACCGTCCACTATCATCAGCGGGTTGCAGCACCGCATTTCCCAGGACTCGGCAGACGCACCGGGCGACGAGCAGCGGGTCGGCCGACGCTCGCGCGTGGCGTGTGCGGGCCCCGGGCTTGCGAGCACTGGGTGGGACGCGGCGACAAGAGGCGAATACCGACCATCGGGGATCTTGCGGCTGAACGAGCCGGGTCACCGTGGCAACGTGCGATCAAGGTGGTGTCAATGATGTCAGCTCGGATCTGTTCTTTCCGTCGCGTCGCGCTCTCGGTGCTGGCGCTGCCCGGGCTGCTGCTCGGCACCCTGGCCCGGGCCAACCCGGAGCCGTGGCAGATCAATCTCACGCCCGGCGTGACGCGGATTTCGCACCGCATCTATCAACTGCACATGCTCGGGTTCTATCTGTGCGTCGCGATCGGCATCGTCGTGTTCGGCGCGATGTTCATCGCGATGTTCCGGTTTCGCAAATCCAGAGGCGCGGTCGCCGCGCAATGGAGCCATTCGACCCGTCTCGAAGTGATCTGGACCATCGTGCCGGTGTTGATCCTGATCGTGCTGGCATGGCCGGCCACCAACCTGCTGGTCAGCATGGCCGACGTCGAAGGCGCCAACATGACGGTGAAGGTCACCGGCTACCAGTGGAAATGGCGCTACGAATACCTCAACTACTTCGGCAAGCCCTACAAGGTCGATTTCATATCGAGCCTGGACGCCGAATCCAACCGGGTGCGACAGCTCGGTTCCGGCCTGGATCCGGCCAGCGTCAAGGACGGGGATTACCAAAGCTATCTGCTCAACGTCGACAAGCCGCTGGTGGTGCCGGTCGGCGTCAAGATCCAGTTTCTCGTGACCGGCGCCGACGTGATTCATGCCTGGTGGGTGCCGGCGCTCGGCTGGAAACAGGATGCGATACCGGGTGTCATCAACGACCAGTGGTCGCTGATCCAGACGCCGGGTGTGTACCGCGGCCAGTGCGCGGAATTGTGCGGCCGCGATCACGCGTTCATGCCGATCGTCGTCAAGGCCGTGCCGAAGGCCGAATTCGAACAGTGGCTCGCATCGCAACAGGCCGCGGCGACCGCACCCGAACCGGCCGCCGCCCCGACCGCGCCTGCGACACCGACGCCGACGCCGACTGCATCCGCCACCGCGCCGGCCAAGGGTTGATCGCGCCAACACGAGATCGAAGCAGAGGTTCACATCATGGCCCACGCCGCCACGCACGATGCACTCCACCACGATGACAAGCCGCACGGCTTTCTGCATCGCTGGCTGTTCACGACCAACCACAAGGACATCGGCACGCTGTACCTGCTGTTCTCGCTGCTGATGTTCTTTGTCGGCGGCTCGTTCGCGATGGTCATCCGCGCCGAATTGTTCGAGCCCGGCCTGCAGCTCGTGCAGCCCGAATTCTTCAACGAAATGACGACCATGCATGCGCTGGTGATGATCTTCGGCGCGATCATGCCGGCCTTCGTGGGTCTGGCCAACTGGCTGATCCCGATGATGATCGGCGCGCCGGACATGGCGCTGCCGCGCATGAACAACTGGTCGTTCTGGCTGCTGCCGTTTGCATTTATCCTGCTGATTTCCGAGATGTTCATGCCGGGCGGTGGTCCGCAGGGCGGCTGGACCATGTATCCGCCGCTTTCGCTGCAGGGCGGAATGCAGGTCGCTTTCATGATCTTCTCGATTCACCTGATGGGCATTTCGTCGATCATGGGCGCGATCAACATCATCGCGACGATCCTCAACATGCGCGCGCCGGGCATGGATCTGTTGCGCATGCCGCTGTTCGTGTGGACCTGGCTGATCACCGCGTTCCTGCTGATCGCGGTGATGCCGGTGCTGGCCGGCGCGGTGACCATGCTGCTGACCGACAAGTACTTCGGCACCAGCTTCTTCAATGCCGCGGGTGGTGGCGATCCGGTGCTGTACCAGCACGTGTTCTGGTTCTTCGGACACCCCGAGGTCTACATCATGATCCTGCCGGCGTTCGGCATCGTCAGCGAGATCATTCCGACGTTTTCACGCAAACCGCTGTTCGGCTATCAGGCGATGGTCTATGCGACCGCCTCGATCGCGTTTCTGTCGTTCATCGTGTGGGCGCACCACATGTTCACGGTCGGCATGCCGCTAGGCGCCGAGCTGTTCTTCATGTATTCGACCATGCTGATCGCGATCCCGACCGGAGTGAAGGTGTTCAACTGGGTCACCACGATGTGGCGCGGTTCGCTCACCTTCGAGACGCCGATGCTGTTCGCGATTGCGTTCGTGATCCTGTTCACGATCGGCGGTTTCTCGGGTGTCAGCCTTGCGCTGGTGCCGGCCGATTTCCAGTATCAGGATACCTATTTCGTGGTCGCCCATTTCCATTACGTGCTGGTCACCGGCGCCGCCTTCGCCATCATGGGAGCCGTGTATTACTGGCTGCCGAAGTGGTCCGGCAACATGTACAGCGAACGCTGGGGCAAGATACATTTCTGGTCGAGCGTGATCTCGGTCAATGTGTTGTTCTTCCCGCAGCATTTCCTTGGTCTGGCGGGCATGCCGCGCCGCATTCCGGATTACAACGTGGCGTTTGCTCCGCTCAACATGATCTCCTCGATCGGCGGGTTCTGGTTCGGCGCGACGCAATTGATCTTCGTCGGCGTCATCTTCCACTGCGTGTTCTACTCGAAGAACCGTGCGAGTGCACAAGTCTGGGAAGGTGCGCACGGGCTCGAGTGGACCCTGCCGTCACCGCCGCCGTATCACAGTTTCAGCGAACCACCGGTCATCGACAGCACCAAGCTCGCGCACGGCGACGTAGGGCATTAGCTTTTGCGTTCGTCCGTGAACGCGAGGTTCAAACAGCGGCCATCCGTGGCCGGACCGTCCAATTGGTTTTGCGTTCGTCCGTGAACGCGGGATCAAAAAAGCGGCCCTCCGTGGTCGCGCTTTTCAAGTTATGAGACAACGCAACGGTACACTGCAATTGCAATCGCGACGAGCTGCGGCGCGGCGAACCGCGTGGATTTTCGGCGTGATCGCGATCGTCATTTTCGTGCTGTCGATCGTCGAGGTGGCACTGCACAAGTGAGGCTGGCCGCGGTCGGCTCACTGGGACTTATCAGACAACGACTGGTTGAACACCGGGGTCGGGAATCATGGCGCAAACGCACGATGCTTATTACGTTCCACACGGCAGTCACTGGCCGATCATCGGCTCGTTCGGATTGATCGGAACGCTTGGTGGCGCGGCCCTGTGGCTGAACGATTTCAGCCTGGTCGGCAGGCCGATCATGGCCATAGGTTTCGCGCTGCTCGTCTTCATGCTGTTCGGCTGGTTCGGCACGGTAATCCGCGAATCGATTGCCGGCACCTACAACAGGCAGGTGGACACCTCGTTCCGACTCGGAATGATGTGGTTCATCTTCTCCGAGGTGATGTTCTTTGCGGCGTTCTTCGGCGCGCTGTTCTACACGCGCAGTTTGTCGGTACCCTGGCTCGGCGGACACGGTCACGGCGCACTGACCAACTACTATCTGTGGCCGCATTTCTCCGCCGCCTGGCCGACCAACGGCCCCGGACACATCGGCGGTGCGTTCGAGACGATGCCGGCTTGGGGCATTCCGCTGCTCAACACGCTCATCCTGTTGTCATCCGGCGTCACCATCACCATCGCCCATCACGCCCTGCGCCGAGGTAACCGCAAGCAGCTTCTGATCTGGCTCGCGGCAACCGTGATCCTTGGTGCGACGTTCCTGAGCTTTCAGGCCCACGAATACATCGAGGCCTACACCCACCTCAATCTGACCCTGCACAGCGGTGTGTACGGTTCGACCTTTTTCATGCTGACCGGATTTCACGGTATGCATGTGACGGTCGGAGCCATCATGCTGACGGTCATCTGGTTTCGATGCGCCAGGGGCCATTTCACCCGCGACCATCATTTCGCGTTCGAGGCGGTCGCGTGGTACTGGCACTTTGTCGATGTCGTCTGGCTGGGCCTGTTCCTGTTCGTTTATGTGCTTTGAGGGCTGAGGGCAAAGTTTCGCGCGCTAACTCCCGATACCGTGCGGCCGGATGATGCCGGTCCAGATGCCGATGATGACCAGGATAATCAGCAGCACCGACAGGCCGATGCGACGCGTCAGCGCGTTCATGGTGCGATCGGTTTCGCCCTTGTCGATCATCATGAAATACAGACCCGCGCCAAGGTTGTAGATGATCGCGATGAGAAAAACGATGATCAGAATCTTGCCGAACATGGGTTCCGTCCAGGGTTGGCAGTTCGTCGTGCGCAGTATAGCGGCTCCGTGACGCGTCGCTGGCACCGGCCCGGCACACCCGCCCTGCTGCTCACACTGACGGGTGTCGCATTCTTCAGCGTGCTCGGCACATGGCAGATCGACCGCGCACACGAGAAGGAGCGCCTGTTCGCCTCGTTTGCCGGCGCCGAAGAAAAACCGGTCGTTCCACTCGATCAGGTCGATGAGACGGCCGGAAAGTCGGTTTATCCGCACGTGCGCGTCAGCGGTCACTATGACCGGCTGCATACCTATGTGCTCGATGACAGGGTCCGCAACGGCCACCTCGGTGCAATGATCTATTCGGTGTTCGAGCCGGCCGTCGGCCATCCGGCGCTGCTGGTCAATCGCGGCTTTTTGCCACGCACACGTTCCGGCGCCATGCCGCAGACTCCACCGGCTCCGACCGGCGAGCAGATCCTGAGCGGCTTGTACGCACCGCCGCCGGGATCCGGCCTGCGCATCGGCGGCAACCCGTTGCCGCGCCAGAAAACGTGGCCCAAGATCATCCTCTACCTCGATACGGCGGAAATTGCGGCCGATCTCGGCGAGCCGATCGACAGCGGCGTTCTGCTGCTTGACGACACGCCCGGGAATCAGCTCGTGCGCGATTGGCGTCCGCAGGTCTTCCCGCCATCGCGTCACTACGGCTACGCGTTCACCTGGTTCACCTTCGCGCTGATCGCAGTGGCGATTTTCGTCGGCATGCACTGGCGCACGGACCGGCACGCGCAATGACACGCGATGGGCGCAAGCGACTGACGCTGATCCTGATCGTGTTGCTGTTCGCCGCTCCGGCAATTGCGGCATGGCTGCTGCACGCAGCGAACTGGGAGCCAAAGGCGACGCGCAATTCCGGTACGCTGCTGCAACCGGCGCAGGATCTCAAGGCAACGCGCCTCGTGCTCGATGACGGCAGCCGCTTCGCCTGGAAGAGTCCGCCGGACTGGCAATGGACCCTGCTTGCCCTGCCGGGGCCGGAATGCGCCGGGCGCTGCACTGCCAGACTCGACGAGCTGCGCCGCGAACGCCTGACGCTGAACCAGAACGCCGGTCGCCTGCGCGTCGTCGTGGTCGATGCAGATCTGCCGGCGACGACATTGGATGCACTGCAACCACTGGTGCACGCGCGCGACCCGGACCGCACGCTGAACCGGTTCCGCGCGCTCGCTGCGGACAGCGTCGCCGCCGCGCTGGTCGACCCGAACGGCTTTGCGATCCTGACCTACGCCGCAGGTTACGACGGCAACGGCATGCGCAAGGACCTTGCGCATGTCGTGAAGTAATCAATGAATGTCACGACCATGCAGCGGCTGGCCTGGATCGCAACCTTGCTCGCGTTCAGCGTGATCGTGTTCGGCGCATTCGTGCGCCTGTCCAATGCCGGCTTGTCGTGTCCGGACTGGCCGACCTGTTACGGCAAGGCGACCTGGCCCGAACAGGCGCACGAGATCGCCCGCGCCGACGCACGTTTCCCGGAGCGGCCGGTGGAGATGCACAAGACCTGGCGGGAACAGCTGCACCGCATGCTGGCCGGTTCGCTCGGCGTGCTCGTGCTTGTGCTCGCGTTGCTGGCCGCGTGGCAACGACGCGCCCTCGCATGGACCATCGCCGGCGGCGCCATCGCCGCCGCACTCGGTGTCGGATCGTATGTCGGCGGCATGCGCGCCGCGGCCGGCGTACTCGCTGCAATCGCGATCGTGCTGCCGCTACTCGCGGCAGCACGGCTCGGGCGACCGGCGCCGTGGCGCGTTGCCGTCGCAACGCTGTCCGTGGTGATCTTCCAGGCCATGCTCGGCATGTGGACCGTCACCTTGCTGCTCAAGCCGCTCATCGTGCTGGCCCATCTCGCCGGCGGCATGACCACGTTCGCGCTGCTCGCCTACACGGCACTTGCGCTGTCACGCGATGCGACGCCACCGGCGCCGGATGTGGCGCGCATCAAACCGCTGGTGGTGGCCGCCCTGATCCTGCTCGGCTGCCAGATCACACTTGGCGGCTGGACCAGCGCCAACTATGCCGCGTTCGCGTGCGGTCTCGATTTTCCGAAGTGCCTTGGCCAGTGGTGGCCGGCGACCGATTTTCACCACGGTTTCGTGCTGTGGCGCGCTATCGGCGTCAACTACGAAGGCGGTGTGCTCGATCTGCCCGCACGCAGCGCGATCCAGATCGCGCACCGGATCGGCGCGCTGCTCGTGTTCGCGAGTCTGCTCGGGTTGTCCGCGCTGCTGTGGCGTCGCGCACTGCGGCGTTTTGCGATCGTGCTGAGCGGGCTGTTGTGCGTGCAGGTGACGCTCGGCATCGCCAACGTGAAACTCGGTTTGCCGTTGCCGGTCGCGACCGCCCACAATGGCGTCGCCGCACTGCTGCTGTTCACGCTGGTCGCGCTGCTGGTTCGAACGCAACGCGCACCCCAGGTCGGACGTGAAGGCAAGACGTCGCTCGATCGGACGTGAGACGAAAAGCGATATATCGTTCCTCCGGTCCAGCGCCGCGTCTCACATCCCGCATACCACAGTCTCACGTCTCGCATTCCCAAGCCCTTGCAAGCGCCCCGCCGCTCCTCCATCGTTCCACCATGTCCTCGATCGCCGCCCAGTATCTCGAGCTGACCAAACCGCGCGTCGTCGTGCTGATCGTGTTCACGGCGGTCATCGGCATGTTTCTGGCGACGCCGGGCATGGTACCGCTGCGACCGCTGATCGCCGGAACCGTCGGCATCTGGCTCGCCGCCGCGTCGGCTGCCGCGATCAATCACCTGATCGATCAGCGCATCGACCGCATGATGGCACGCACGGCGCGCCGGCCGTTGCCGAGCGGGGCGCTCAAGCCCGCGCAGGTATTGGTCTTCGCAATCGTACTCGGCGCGCTGTCGATGACGATCCTCGTTGCCTGGGTCAATCCGTTGACCGCGGCATTGACGTTCGCCTCACTGATCGGCTACGCGGTCGTTTACACGGCCTGGCTCAAGCGCGCCACTCCGCAGAACATCGTGATCGGCGGCGCCGCGGGTGCCGCGCCGCCGGTGCTCGGCTGGGCCGCGGTAACCGGCCATGTGCATCCGTACGCGCTGCTGCTGTTCCTGATCATCTTCGTCTGGACGCCGCCGCATTTCTGGGCGCTCGCGATCTTCCGCCGCGAGGATTATTCGCGCGCGCAGGTGCCGATGCTGCCGGTCACCCACGGCGTCGAATACACGCGCTGGCATGTGCTGCTGTACACGATCCTGCTGGTCGTGGTCACGGCGTTGCCGTATCTGACCGGCATGAGCGGTCTGTTCTATTTCGGCGGCGCGATGGCGCTCGGGGCCGGGTTCCTCTATTACTCGGTGCGTCTGATGAAGCCACCGAACGAGCTGTTCGCGATGCGCGTGTTCAACTACTCGATCGTATACCTGATGGCATTGTTCGCATTCCTGCTGGTCGATCACTACCTTGCTCCCCCGCTGATGGCGAGCGGCGCCGGCATGTTGCAGGCCGGGCGCTGAACGCCGGTCCCGCGATCATGGCGAGTCTTCCTGGCTGGTGGGTTCCGTGGGAGCCGTCATTCGTTGTGGTCGCCGCGTTTGCATGTGCGGTGATCGCATATTTGCGCGGATGCGCACGCCACTCCGAGCCGGCGATCCGGCAGCTTTCGTTCTGGCTTGGACTGGGCCTTTTGTACACCGCGTTGCATACGCATCTCGACTATTACTCGGAACACGAATTCTTCATCCACCGCGCGCAGCATCTCGTGCTGCATCACCTCGGCCCGTTCCTGATCGCGTTGGCGTACCCGAGCCACGTGCTGCGCGCCGGCCTGCCGCCTCGCTGGCGCGCACGCGCATCGCGGCTCGTGGGCAGTGCGCCGATTCGCTGGGCGCTCGATTTTCTGTTCAACCCGGTTGTCGCGGCGCTGTTGTTTGTCGGTCTGATCTTTCTGTGGTTGTGGCCGGCGATCCATTTTGTCGCGATGCTCGACGCGCGCTGGTATCGCGTGATGAACTGGTCGATGACGCTGGACGGCCTGATGTTCTGGTGGCTCGTTCTCGATCGACGCGCACGCCCGCCCGCGCGCCTCGCGCCCGGCGTGCGCGTGCTGCTCGCGCTCGCGGTCATGGTCCCGCAGATTCTGCTCGGCGCCTACATCACGTTCAGCCACGATGAGCTGTACCCGATCTATGCCCTGTGCGGACGTGCGTTTGCCGGCATCAGCGGTCCGACCGATCAGTACCTCGGCGGTCTGATCCTGTGGATTCCGAGTTCGATGATGAGCGTCGTCGCGGCGCTAATCGCGATGCGCCATTGGCTTGCGCTCGACCGTCGCGGTCTGCACCGCGCCGTCGTCAAGGCGCGCTGAAACGATCCACCGCCGGATCTCTTCGCGACAGCGCCGGCACACAGGCCGGACGCTGTCGCATATGGACCCGGGAGGCATCGTTACGGCGCTACCTCGAAGCCGTTTGCGAAGATCACGTCGCTCAGCAGTGCCGTCGAGAACACCTGCGAGGCCATCGCCGGCAGGAAGTTCCCACCGCCGCCGTAGGTCACCGTCAGCGTGAACGCGCCGACATCGGGCACTGTCAGGGTGCACGAAGCAACGCCGTTGCCGGCGGTCACCCCGCTGCACGACTGGCCGTCGACCGCGAAGCCGATCGTCGCTCCGGATATGGGCGCGTTCGGAACGACCGAGATGTCCAGCAGGCCCGCAGTCAGCGTCACCGGCCTGCCGGCAAAGCCACCCGCAGGCGTGGTATTGAGGTTGAGGGAAGTCGTGTGCGGCCCCTGACTCCAAGTGACGTGCGCGGGACTGGATGCCAGCGCCACACCATTCACGGTCGCCAGGGCCACAATGGTATCGCTGCCTGCGTTGACGCCCGTATAGGTGAACGCTGCCGTGCCGTCAGCGTCCGCGTTCACCTGCGCAGTCTGCGCATTTGCGCCGCTGATCTGGAACCCGACCGGCGTGCCGGCGGCAACGCCGGCATTGTGGATAGCCGCCGTGAATGTCTGCTCGCTGCCTTGCGTGGGGTTCGGTGACACGACCGACGGACTCAGCGCGATCAACGAATCAGCCACGTCGAGTGGACAACTGCCGTCGGCATTGGTGATCTTGTACACTGCCACATTCATGCTCACGTACATGCAGCCATCGGGACCAATGACCTGGACGTTGGCATATCCGTTTGCGATCTGCAGTCCCGTGGTGGTGGCCGGATCGGTGGTGATGTCGTAACTGTGGATGCCGAGCGGGAGATCATTGGAATTCGGAGGACTCGTGGCTAGTACAATCGCCTGTTCGTCGGCGCTGCCTTGCGAGCCGAGCGCGGCGATACCCAGGTCAGGATAGGTGATACCGGGCAGGACAGTTATCTGGCCGGGCATCGGGCTGTTCGTACCGGTAATGGAAACCACGCCGGCTTGGCCGTTGTTTTCAACATAGCTCAGCATGTAGAGCGTTCCGCTCGGGGCGATGAACAAGCCACCATTCACGCCGGGTGTTGCGGTATAGACCGATGTCGTCGGCATCGCGCTTCCCGGATCGGAAATCCGCCAGACCGAACCATTGTCGGAACCGCCGCCGGAGCAGGAATCATTGACGAACAAGTCACCGCTGATCGGATCGGTCTTCACGAAACTCGCGCAGGTGATCGACGGTGCAACTGTTCTGATCAGCGCACCGGTGACCGGATCGATTTCGATTACTGCGCCGGTGAAGAAATTGCCGGTGGTCGCGTTCTGCGAGCCGTAGAGCTTGCCATCGAGACCGAACGTGAGGTCTTCGAGGAACGGACCCAGCGGCGTGGGCGTAACCAGGGTGTCCGGGCCCGCAACACCGCCCGCAGAACCGAACTTGTAGATGTTCCCCGAATGCATATCGGACACGTACAGGTTTCCGAGGGCATCGAAGGCCAGCCCGGAGGCGCCGCGGCAACCATCGTTAAGCCCGGCGAAGTTGGTGATCAGCGGTACGAACCCGATCGCGAACGGCGTGATCGCGTAACCGGGTCCGGCGCTGATGTCCGGATTTCCGAGATTGGTGATGCCGCAATTGTCGCCACCGTCAAAGTTGAAATTGACCACGGCCGACCCGGGCACCGGCAAGTCACCGTCGGTAACATCGGTCGCGGTGTACGTGATGCTTTCCTGCACGGTATCGGTCACGGTGAATTCGATTTCGCCGTTGCTGTCGGTCACGTTCGGGCTCGGTCCCGAGATCACCGAGTTTCCGGTCTGGGCGAGCGTGACAATCTTGCCCGGCGATGGACGACCCATCGCATCCTGAAGCGTGACGGTGATGATGTCGCTGCTGGCGCCGTCGGCCGGAACGGCGTCGGTGAATGCGGAGATGCTGCCGCTCGCGGCGATGGGCGGAATGATGTTCAGGCTGGCCGTCTCGTCGAGGGTGACCCCGTCGGTCGTATCCGTCGCGGTAAAGGTCAGCGGCTCGACCGTAAGGTCGGTTACGGTGAACACCACTGCACCATTGTCGCTCGTTGTAACGCCACTGGCCGGGCTGATCGTGGCGTGGCTGCCCGGATTGGCAGTCAGCGTGACGGTCTTGCCGATGAGGATGTTGGCATTGGCATCGACCAGCCGCACGGCGACATAGCTCGGCGTGCCGTCGGCAAATTGCGGCAACACCAGAGAAAACGTCGGTGGAAAGCTGAAACCTTCGACATCGTAGACCCGGACTTGCGACAACATCGGATCGATCGGACCCGCGGTCTGTCCGGTCAGTTGTTGATGCAGCAATGCGAGTTTCGGCGAGCCGAGTCCGACATGGGCGAAATCGCTACCCATCGCAGCGGCGTCGTGGAACGCGCCGGGGCCGGCGAACGGGTAGATCAACGGATTGAGCGCGCCAAGTGCGCTGCCCTGGGTCTGCTTCAACAACGCCGTGAAAGCCGCCCATTCGGGCGCGGCCAAGCTGGTGCCGCCATTGAGCGTTCCGGTCGGACAGCCGCCCGCGTTCGCATTGCAGATCTCGATCCCTCCAGCGGGATCGGCATTTGCGACCACGTCGGGCACCGAACGCGTCAACGAGGTGGTGTGTCCATCCTGGTAGGCCGGCCGTGCGAAATATCGGCTAGCGCCGAACCCGCCCTGGCCGGTTTGAGGGGTATCGTTGGTGCCGTTCCACCAGGTTTCGCCAGCCCAGATATCACCGGGACCCACGTTGAGCGAGGAGCCGCCGACGGCGGTTGCGCTTGGTACGTCGGCCGGCACGGCGACCGTGTTGGCGGAACCATCGAGGCAGCTGCTGCCGCTGTCGCCGGAGCCGTTGAATACGCTGATCCCGGAAGCTGCCGCTCCCTGCAGAATCGAATCGATGCTGGTCACGTCGGCAAGGGTGGTCTGATCCTCGCAATACGCCCAACTGTTGCTGATGATGTCGACATCGCCATCAATCAGCGCGTTGAACATCGCTTGAAAGCTGGTGCCGGATGGGCCGTCATAGACGGCAATCGCCGCACCGGGCGCAACGTTGAGCACCTCATCGATATCGAGCAGCACTTCGACCATGCCGGCGCCGGGTGGTCCACCGAAACCGCCATTGACATCGGTTTCCGTCACATCGTTGATTTTGCTGTCCGGCAGCCCGATCAGGCTGATGTAATCGGCGATATCGCTCAATTCGAATGTATCGAATTCGAGCAAGCCGATGGTCTGCCCGGTACCATCGGCGCCTTGCCACGCCGGTGGCGGTGGATCGGTAAAGAAGTAGGACTGCTGCGCGTGTGTGTCGCTGACATGCGCGACGCAGGCGTCGACCTTTCTCTGGGCCTCCGCCTGCTGTTGTTCGAGAGTCCCTCCCGGCCTGTTGAAATACACGTTCAGCGAAACCGCCAGAAAGCAAATTGCGTGCCGTATTGCCTGAATCGAAGGCTGCGGCCTGGCGAGGTCGGAAAGCCCGGAAATTGCCTGCACGTGGACAGCAATCGCGCCCGGCAATGAGGGGTCGCGATCGTTCGCGTAAAAGGTCCTGTCGCCGATGCGGTAATCGCCGATATGTACGTCGAACGCCTGCTCGGCCTGCGCGCGCGTGCCGCTCACGGTCAGGGTCAGACGGTTCGCCGACCCTTCGGCAAGCTGGAAGCCTTGGGTTTGCAGATAGTCGAGCACCTGCCGGTAGTCGGCCGCCGATGGACCAAAGCGTGTGGCAAGTTCGGGCTGACTCAGAAACTGCCGAAAAACCGGCGACTGCGGATCATGGACATCGTGCAGGTATTGCTGGAAGCCGGCCTCGTCATCGCGCTTGAGTACGACGGTCAGGCTCAGTGGTTGATCTTCTTCGCTCGCAACACGTCCGTCCTTGGCGAGCGAACCCGCAGGCTCAACCGTCGCGGCGCCGAGCGCGTCCAGTACGTGCCCGGACAGGCGCACACGCGCATCGGCAGCGCCGTCCGCCTGCGCCAGCGCCAGCACCGGAAGGAGCAGCAGCGCCCCGATCAGCGCTGTCCATGAACCGCGATTTTCGAATCGTTCCGATGCATGCCGTGCGTCGGAACGCCTGCTGTACAACGTTGGACCCTGCATGATTCCTCACCCCTTGCGGACTGCGCGCCAGACCAACCGACACAGCTCGCCTCGCCTGACCCGAGTCACGAGCACGCCGGTATTCACCCTTGAGTGAGGAAATTGCGAGAAACATCACGCCATGTCGGCGTGGTGAGCACACGCTGGCTCAGTCGGCGCGCGTCAGGACGACATCCCAGGAAGACAGCTTGCGCGCGGGATGTTGACGGAGCAGTGTGACCTGCCGCCTGCCCGGAGCAAGCAAAGCGGCTGGTACCACGGCCTCGACAAACGCATAGGGTCCGGCGCGATGCAATGCAAGGTCGTGCGCGCTGAACAGATTGCGCCCACCCTCGGCTACGACGAGACCGTAGCGGACATTGGCCTCGGGGCGCTCAACTTCAACTTGTACTCGTACCGCTTCGGCGGCCCGCGGGAGGGTCAACTCGCGCGCCTCGCCGACACCACGCTCGGTCGAAGCCAGCAGAGTCAGGTTGGCAATGCCGGCAGGTCGCACCGGTGGCGATATCGCCACCGGTGCGCGAAGGATTCCGCGCTCGACGCGCCCCGTGAGCACCATCACGATCACGGCCACGGCAGCCAGCGCGCCGACCGCGAACGCGACTTTGCGCCAGCGGCCCCAGCGGCCGCGACGAGCGGCTCGTGCCAAGCCCGCATCCGCCGCGAAATGCCGCCGCTGCGACTTCCTTGCCGGTGATCGCGCGGATTCGGTCTGCATGATCGGCTGTGGCTCGCGCATCTGCGCCAGCGCTTGCGCGACGCTCGCGCGTTGCCGTCCCGCCGCGGATCCAAGCAGATGGGTTTCGACCGCGAGACGCTCGTCGGCATCAAGGCGGTCGCGAGCGTAATCGTCGATCAGGTCGTATTCGGCCTCCTCGACACGTGCGAGGAACTCCCCATCGAGCAGCAGGCGTTGCTCGAGCGCGGACGTCTCGGCATCGGCAAGCCGGTGCAAGAGCCAGTTGCGCAACGTGTGTTCGAGCGGATCGGCCATCGTGTCGGGCATCAGCAAGCGCCGGGCAAGGAAATGTTATGGGTCACTAGCAGTGCAGGAATCGGCATATTCATCACCGTGCATGGTCGATCGTACCGAGTCGTTTGCGCGCGCATTCCTCCAGAGCCTTGCGCAGGCGCAACGCCCGATTGCGCAGCGCATTCACCGAGATGCCGAGTTCGTCGGCCTGTCGTTGCCGTGCACGGATGCGGGAACGACCATCGGCGCTGTAATAGGCAAGCAGCAGCGCGCGGTCTCCGACGTCGAGTTCGCTCAGACAAGCGGATACTGCGGCCAGCGTGACCGCCTCAACCGTCTCCTCGCCATTGCCGTCCGCGATGGCATTCAGGGTCGGATCCTCGGCCGCGCGTTGTGACTTGCACGCGCGGGCACGTGCTTCAAGCACCAGCTTGCGGGCGATCCCGAGCGCGTACAAGCGCGGATTCGCGACGGGCATGCCGTCGTGAATCCGGCGCGCGAGGCGATCAAGCGCGACATCGGCGAGATCCTCGGCTTCGGCCGGAACATGCATTCGCAACATCAGGATCAGGCGCCGGCGCAACTGCTCATACGCCGCGCCGCGGGAAGACTCGCCCTCGTCCAGCCGCGCGAGCAGCGTATCAAGATGCAATCGCGCCTCGCTTTTTGCAACGTCGCGCAATGCAGCATGGTCGTTGGCCGGACCGGTCGTATCCATCGCGCGTCACTTCCAGTCGCCCTGCACCACGAAACCGGCCCAGTAGTACGGTTGACGCCAGCGAGGCTGCCGCCTCAGCTCGGTCTGCGCTTCGGCAAGCGCGACCGGCGGCGACAGGTGTCGGTGCAGCAGCGCACGATAGAAATGCGTCATGAATTGCGCACTCGCGCGATCGTCCACCGGCCACAAGCTCGCGACCACGCGGCGTGCTCCTGCGTAGAAGAATGCGCGCGACAGCGTGAACATGCCGTCCGTGCCCACTTTGTCGCCAAGCGCAGAGTCGCACACACTCAATACCACCAGGTCGACAGGCATGCGCAGATTGTAGATGTCGTTCATGCGCACGAACCCGTCCTCGGCATGGCCGTCCTTGTCGTACAGCGAAAGCACGATACCGGACAATTCCGGGTGGCGGGCGTTGAGCAGCGCATGCGTCGCGAAATGTATGATCCGATACGATGCCCAGTCCGCGTCCATCACGCCCGCCCGGCTGGCATCGAAACCCAACGCTTCGCGCACGTTCGAGGTGCCGGCGAGACTTGCAATCCCCGCCGCTTCCGTCCGCGTATGCGGCAGGTTCGGAAGATTTCCGATACCGCCCTCGATTCCGGACGCCGCAATGTCGCTGTTGCGCGCGATTGTGGATTTCGCTGCGGGGATGCGCGGATCGTCCGCGCGAAAGACCGGATCGGCAAAGATCGCAAGCCGGCGTGATGCCGGTGACGGTTCCGGCGCGCGCAAGCCGCGCAACGTCGCAATCGAAGGCAGATAGATGAATGCTCGCTGCGCCGCCGGCTCGGCACATCGTCTCATGTCGTCGTCGAGAACGGTAAACGGCAACTCCCGCAACAAGCCGTCGGCGACCACCACGACGGTGCGCTGACTCGTATCGGCGAGCGCCGGCATCAGAACCATGCGCGCGAGCCTGCTGCCGATTGCTCGTATCGCGGCAAGGTCGGCTCTATCGCGGCTTGCGAGCTGGTCCATCGAAAGCGTGGTTTCATCGGTGCGCGCAGCCGACAGCTTGGCGCGCAGCTCGCCGGCCAGCGCCTCGATGCGCGCTCGTGGCGGCAGCACACGGGCGCCGATGCCGGCGCGGCTGACGGTCCACAAATAGCTGCGCTGCTTGCCGAGCCAGTATTCGAGCACGACGACGTGATCGTCGAGCAGTTGTTCGAGCGCGTCGCGCCGCAGCGGCTCGGGATGCACGAGTTCGGCATATCGCGGGCTGGCGGCGCGAATACGACCACGCGCATCGTCGACTGCGCGACTGGCGTCATCGATCTGTCGCTGCAGGGCGGCGCGTTCACCGGCTGCGACCGTGGCGGGCAGGCGCGCCAGGCGATAGGCGAACTTGCGCAGCCGGTCTTCGGCAGCCTGCTCGGCGCCGAGCAGCGCCGGATCGAGACCGTGCTCGATACGGATCGTCCGCCGGGCCAGCAACTCCTGCAGCGAGCGCGAGCGCGCCCGTTCGCTGGTTTCCAGCGCCGCCTCGGCGTAATCGTGTCCGGGGTGGCGTTCATCCAGTTGCATGAGAATGTCGATGGCGCGCTCGTAATAGGCACGCTGAGTCGAGAAATATTCGGTTGCCAGCATCGGTTCGGCAATCTGCGCGCGCTGGTCCTCGACGATGTCGAGTGCGCGTTCGATCGAGCGCTTTGCCGTGGTCAGGTGCCCGGCTTCCTGCGCCGCATGCGCCTGGCCCGCAAGCGCGGCGGCCTGCCCGCTGAGATCGTGCGCCGAGATCGAGAGTGCATGCGCTTTGGCATACTCGCGCGCGCCATCGTCCATGCGCCGCTGGCGCAGATCCAGATCCCCCAAGGCCAGGTAGGCAGCGGCTTCGAGCGTGGCCGAGCCGACCTTGTGCGCGACGGCGCGCGACGCCGACAGCTGTCGCCGCGCCTCGCGCCAGTTGCCGCGTGCCAGCGCGCAGC
>JBAUWF010000006.1:0-10271 GCA_049583635.1 Rhodanobacteraceae bacterium | reverse complement strand
ACGCCGACTAGCCAGGCGCACCATGCCAACTCGCGTGAGTTGCGATCGCTACGTTGGCCAACGCAGTCGGCATGAAGTGCGACGTTCATCGGATAGCACTTGGAAGGAGACCACGGAATCATGACTTCGCGGGCTTACGGAAGTCCTGGTTTCGGCGGTCGAGGTGCGATTTCCGCGCGTTCGCCGCGCCGGTGGAGCAGGTTGTAAGCCACCGGCATCACCAGCAGCACCAGCGGTACTTGAACCAGCATGCCGGCAATGATCGCAATGGCCAGCGGCTGCTGCATCTGCGCGCCGCGCCCGATCGCCAGCGCCAGCGGAGCCAGGGTCAGGATCGCGGCGATCGTCGACATCAGGATCGGGCGCCTGCGGTTATGGCCGGCCATCAGCAGCGCGTCGTGCTGCGACTCGTCGGCGCGCAGGTCCTCGAATTCGGAGAAGTAGAAGATCGCGATCTCGGTCACGATGCCGACGATCATGGTCATGCCCATCATCGCCGAGATGTTCAGCTCGGTGCCGGTGATCCAGAGCCCGATGAATACCGCGCAGATGGCCAGCAGCGGCATCGCCATCACCACCAGCGCGATGCGGAAACTTTCATACAGGAAGATCAATAGAGTGAATACCAGGGCGAACGCTGCCATCAGCACGATGGTGAGGCCCTTGAACGCCTGCTGCTGTTGCTGATAGAGGCCGCCGAGTTCGTAGTGCATGTTGCTCGGCAATTCACCCGGCCGGTCCAGGATCTTCTTGACGTCGGTAACCGTTGAGCCGAGGTCACGCCCGCTGATGCGTCCGGTAACCGCGACCATGCGTTTGAGATTCTCGCGCGTGATTTCGGGTTGGCCGAGCTGCTCGTGCAGGGTGGCCACGCGCGACAACGGAAAGATTTGTCCGTTGCTGCCATGGATCGGCAGTGCGGCAAGTTGTTCGACGCGCGCTCGCGCTTGCGGCGGCAACCATACGCGCACTGCGACCATTTTCGGGCCTTGCGGCAGTTGCGCGGCGACCGTGCCGGCGGCGCTGGCGGCAACCTGGTTGGCGACACTCTGCGGATCGACGCCCGCCAGCGCGGCCTTTACCGGATCGACCCGCACCTCGAGTGCGTCGCCGGCGGGTTTGACGCCGTCGAGTACGCCGACCACGCCGTTGATCCTGCCGATCTGTGCCGCGACCTTCCTCGCGTTGGCGTCCAGCACGTCCGGGTTGTCACCATACAGCTTGATCTCGATCGGTTGCGGCACCGCCACCAGATCGCCGATCAGGTCCTCCATCAGTTGCGCCAGATCGATATCGAGGCCCGGCACCTGCGCCTCCACCTTGCGGCGGATCTGGTCCATCACCGTGGCAATCGGCGGTCGCGATCCGTCTTTCAGCCGTATGAAAAAATCGCCGCTGTTGGCTTCGGTCAGGCCGCCGCCGAGTTGCAGTCCGGTACGTCGTGAATAGGTGTCGACATGGGGGTTGGCGCGGATGATCTTCTCGACCTTGTTGAGCAGGCGATCGGTCTCTTCGAGCGACGTGCCGGGTGCGGAAACGTAATCGAGTATGAAGCCGCCTTCGTCCATATGCGGCATGAAGCCGGTGCCTACGGAGTGATACGCAAGCAAGCCCAGCAGCAGCAGGGGAACCACGCCGATCGGCAGCAATAACGGGTGTTCCAGCAGGTACTTGAGATTCCACTCGTAACCGCGCGCGGTGCGTTGCGCCAGTTTTCCCGGCGTGTGTTCGACGGCGTGGCGTTCATCGATCAGGCGCGCGGCCAGCAGCGGCACGGCCACCCATGTCAGCAGCCAGGAAATGATCAGCGCGCTGGCCATGGTCAGGGAAAGCGCCTTGAAAAAAGCGCCGGTTACGCCGGTCAGGAATGCCAGCGGCAGGAAAATGATGATGGTCGCGGAGCTCGACCCGGTCAGCGGACGGGTGAACTCCCAGGCCGCGCCGGCGATCCGCTCATGCACATGGCCGCGGGCATCGCGCACGCGGCGCATGATGTGTTCCAGCATCACGATCACATCGTCGATGATCAGACCCACGGCAGCGGCCATTCCGCCGAGCGTCATCATGTTGAAGCTCATGCCGAGCAGCGAAAGCAGCAGGACCGTGATTGCCAGTACCGCCGGCACCACCATCATCGCCACGAAAATCACGCGCACGTTACGCAGGAAAACGAACAGCACCAACCCGGCCAGGGCGATGCCGATCAGGATCGCATCGCGCACACTGGAGGCCGCGGCCTTGACCAGTTGCGTCTGGTCGTACCAGGTCGCGAGCTTCACGCCGGCGGGAATCTGCGCCTTGTTTGCCTCGAGCGTGGCCTTGACGTCGGCAACCATCTGCACGCTGTTGGCCGCCGGTTGCTGATAGACCTGAACCAGAACCGCGTTCTGGCCATCGGCCGTGACCCGGATCCATTGGGGGCGGGCGGCGCGCTTGACCGCGGCCACGTCACCGACACGCACGACTCCTGTTGTGCCGCCGTGTATCACGATCTTGCGCAAGGCATCGACGTCGGCCGGCTGGTTGTTGGCCAGCAGCAGATAGAGTTTGTAGTGATCGGACAATCGGCCGAGCGCGGTGATGTCGGCGGCGTGACTCACCGCGCGCACTACATCATCGATGGTCAGCGCCTGCGCGCGCAGCTTCATCGGATCGACGTCAACGTGGAATTCGCCGATCGCGCCACCCTGGACTCCGACCCGGGCGACGCCATCGACGCCGCTCAGGAGCGGACGCAACTGGTACTGTGCAAGGTCGTACAGTTGCGTCAGCGACAATGTCTTGGAACGCAGGCTGTAGGCGAGGATCGGAAACACGGTCGGATCCATGCGCCGCGTGGAGAGCCTGGTGCCGCCCGGAAGTTCCGGCAATATCTGCCCGACGGCAGCGTTCACGTCGAGGAACGCACGACCCATGTCCGCGCCCCAGTCGAAGGTCACATTGACCTCGGCGCTGCCGCGGCTGGTGGTCGAACGAACATCACGCACGCCGCGCACGCGACGAATTGCCTCCTCGACCGGCGTCGTCACCTGCAACACCATCTGGTCGGCCGGCCGATCGCCGGCATCGAGCGTCACGCGTACGCGCGGAAACGCAACATCCGGGAACAGCGATACCGGCAGATTGAACGCCGCGGCGAGTCCACCCAACGTCAGGATCGCACATAGAAACAGCAGCGAGCGCCGATGCGCATGCATCCACAACGTGGCGCTCATGCGATGCCTCGCCGAGCCGGCGGCAACCGGGCGCAGCGCCGGTCACCCGCCGGATGCAGCACGTCGTTCAGCGTTTGACCGAGTGCGGCGAGCGGGTCGGCGTGCAGGCGAAAATGCCCGCTGTGCGCGATCACGGATTCTTCCCGTTCGCGGTGACCGCGTCGCCATCGGATATCTCGTACGCTCCGAGCGTGATGACCGGCGCATGCGCATCGAGCTTGCCTTCGACGCCGACCGGGTCGCCATCCGGCGAACGCACGCGCACATTGATGCGATGCGCCTTGCCTTGATCGATCTGGTAGATGTAGTGACCCTGCCCATCATCGAGCAATGCGTTGCGCGGCACCGCCCAGGCCGTGTATTGCGCAACGTCGATCCGCGCGGACAGTGCGGTGCCGGCCGCGAGCTTCGGCTTGTCGCCGGCGTCGGGATCGACCAGCACGTCGACCAGATGGGTCTGCGAGTTGATCGCATCGGCTACTACCGCGACCTTGCCACTCAGCGGTGGTGCGTCGGTCGTGTACACCGGCGTGATGGTCACGGGCATGCCGATGCGAATACGCCTGGCTTGCTCCGGCGCGACGCCAACCTGCGCCGCCAGCGCCTGCTGCGGAGTGAACTCGATCAGTTTCGCGCCGGCGGCGACGCGTTCGCCGAGCGTCACGTCGAGCGCCGTGACCACGCCATCGGCGGGTGAGCGCAAGTCCGTCATCGCCTGTGCGCCACCGAGTCTGGCTTGTGCGTCGAGCGCATTCTGCGCGTCGGCCACGGTCTTGCGCGCGCTGCCGAGTTGCGAGTTGGTGGCGAGTTTCTCGGCGTGCAGGCGTTTGGTCCGCGTCAGCTCGTCGCGCGCCTGCTTGAGTGCGCTGACTGCCTGTTCATAGGCGCTGCGTGCATTCGGATCGGTTGCCAGGCGCAGCAGCGTCTGGCCCTCGCGCACCTGAAGACCCGGCGTGATCGAGGTGTCGACGATCTGCCCGGCTTGCGGCAGCGTGAGCGTCCTCGTGCGACGCGCATCGCCGGTAACCGTGCCGAAACCCTCAACAACGGTGTGGAAGACGTGTTGCTTCGGCAGTGCCGTCGAAACCCTGGTAGGTGACCGATCGGCCGCCTGGTCGCCACCGGAATCACCGGATGACGAGCAGGCGCCGAGTGTGAGCAACAGCGGCAACAACATGACGAAACCGATCGAATCGAAATGGCGCATGAGTGCTTTCATTCCCTGGAAGTATCCGTCGGCTGTGGCCAGTCGCCGCCAACCAGCGCATTCAACGCGATCGCCTGCGCATGGTAATTCTGCTCCAGCCTGGCCAGCGCGCTGTCGGCGGCAAGCGAGCCGGCGCGGATCGCGAGATAGGTCGGCCAATCGAGCAAACCGGCCGCGTAGCTGCGCTGCGCGGCTCGTCGCGCGCGCGCCAGTTGTGCCGCGTGTGCGACCAGCGTTTCACGTTGTGCACGGAAGCTGTGCAGGTCGGCAAGCAGACGCTCGACATCATTGCGATCGCTCAGCAACCGCGCGCTGTAGGCATCGTGCAGCTTCTCGCGCGTCGCGCGTTCGATCGCGATGTTGCCGCGGTTACCATCGAACAGAGGCAGCGACAGTGCCACCGAAAAGCCGGAGGTGTAGACGTTGCCGGTATCGCGTGCACGCACGAAACCGACGGTGATCGCGGGAAATTGCGCCAGGATGGCGGCGCGCACTTTCTGCTGTTGCGATTGGTAACCTGCCTGCAACGCGCGCAAGTCCGGACGGCGGCGCGCCATCTCGGCAAGCGCAGTTCGTGTGGCAGATCCGCCCACGGCGACCGCGTATGGCGGCCCGACCAGGTTCAGCGCAATGTGCCCATCGAGACCCAGCAGGGTATGCAGATCGTGTTCCGATTGGTCGAGCTGGCGCTGCGTCTCGGCAAGTTTGGTGTCGACATCCGAGGTTGCATTCAAGCCCGCGCTGGCGGCATCGTAGGTCAGATCGCCCGCGGCCAGTGCACGCCGGATGTATTGCTGCAACGGCGCGAGTGCGGCCTGCTCCTCGCGCAGCCGTTTCTCGACCGCATGCAGTGTGTGGATGTCGTCGAACAAGGTGCGCGCTTTCGCGACCGTCTGCCATTCGCTCCACAGAAGGTCCAGATGCACCTCGCGCACACTTCCCTGGGCGGAAGCAACGCGCGCCGACCGCGTCAGCAGATTGCCGAGATCCCAGGTCAGCCCGAGATTGAAGGCGCTGGTCAAATCCGCCTGCGAGCTGGTGGGATGGTCGCGTTCGTAGCTCAGCTGCGGATCCGGCAGCAGGCCGGCGGCGAAAGCCTGTGCCTGCGCGATGCGCTCGTCGTCGCGTCGCACCCGCAGGTCGGGATTGTTGGCGACAGCCAGCATCGCGACTTCGGTGACATCGAGTCCGTCGGACGGATCGAAGCGATGCATCCGAAGTTGCGCAACCGGCATCGACGATGCGGCCACGGCAAGGGCATCGATGTCTTGCGGTCCGGCCCCGCTCCCCAAAGGCAGGGCGTGAAAGGTTGCACAGCCGGCAAGCAGCCCGACGGCGCATGGCACCCCCACGCGCCGGCATAGTCGGCGATCAAACATGCCCGGCAGCCTGCCCAACGTTACTTAGCTCACGCTTAGGTTCGCCTGCGCAAGGTCAATGCGCATGACCAGACGCGTCTTTCCCGCATCTGACACGCCGCATCCCAACTCCACCAGAGCCTACCCATTCCGCCCCGGATATTTCATGAGTGGCGCGACGAGCGAGTGAGGGCCGGGCCAGCGGGAAAACGCAACCGGGCACACGGTCGCTGGCGCCAATTCATCGTTCCCCATCAAGGCAACGGGGTCGGGGCGTTTTCATGCGTCCTCGTGAAATATCCGGCTAACGTACCTGCGCGTTGGCGTGGTCGAGGTGACTGGACAGGTTGGTGCTTTCGACCAGGTCTTCCCAGGTCACCACACCCAGCACGCCGTTCGCGGCATCGAGGGTGCCGTCGCGTGTCATGACGGCGTTGCGGCTGCCTTCGCGGCGCAACGCCGCAATCAGATCGAACACCTGGATCGGGGCGGCAACGACCACCACGTGTTTGTCGGCCAGATCGAGAAGCGGCGTGTCGCTCGCCACGTCTCGTCGCGCGGCGCGCAACGTGCGCGCCGGCACCACCCCGACCACCGCGCCGTTGTCCAGCAACACCACGCGGGGCATCTTTCGCAACCGTCGGCGGTGCGCCAGCGCAGCGCCCAGAGTGTCGTCGACACCCAGGCAAATAAATGGCGCGCCGATGAACTCGAGTGCGGAGCGCGCGAGATACAACTGACTCTGGATCGCGACAGGGATGCGTTTGCCGCGACGGCTGAGTTTCAACGTGTAGATGGTCTCCGCCAGCAGCAGTCTGCGCATCGAATAGGCAACCGAGACGCCAATGATCAGCGGAATGATGAGATGGTAGTCGCCGGTCATCTCGAAGATCATCACCACTGCCGTCACCGCTGCACCGGTGCTGGCGCCGACCATGCACGCCATGGCGACCACTGCGGCATCGACCGGATTGATGTCGACCCCGGGCAGCATGCCATGCACACCGACGGCGAAGCCCGCGCCCAGGGTCGCACCGATGAACAGCGCCGGGGAAAACACGCCGCCCGAAGCGCCTGAACCCAGTGTCAGCGAAGTCGCCAGCAGTTTCAGCATAGCCAGCAGCAGCAACAGGCCGCCGACGGTGAGACTACCGTTGAGAATATCCTGGACGGTCGCATAGCCGACGCCCTCGATGTAGTAATGGCCGGCATGCTGCAACAGCAGGTACATGATCACGCCGACCAGCAGCATGCCCAGCGCATGTCGCGTGTAATCGCTGCCGGGTATGCGTCGGAACAGATCCTCGAACCAGTAGATCGAGCGTGTGTAGATCGTCGCCGCCGCGCCGGTGAGCAAGCCGAGAACGATGTAGACCGCGAGTGCAAGCCATGGCCCCAGTGCAGGATGCATCGCATCCAGTTTCGCGGGTATCACGAACGAGGGATGATCGCCGAAGAATGCACGCCCGATCAGGCTGGCGATGCCGGTCGCGATCATCACCGGGATCAGGGTGCGTGCGCTGATTTCGACCAGCAGGATCTCGGCGGCGAACAACACGCCGCCGAGCGGTGTATTGAACGTGGCGGCGATGCCGGCTGCGCCGCCGCAGGCGATCAGCGCGAGCCGCTGCCATTCGGGAATGCGCACCCATTGCCCGAGGATCGAGCCGAAGGTCGCACCGATCTGGATGATCGGTCCCTCACGCCCGACCGCGCCGCCGGACCCGATCGAAATGGACGAAGCCAGCGCCTTGATCAACGCGACCGGCGCGCGGATCACCCCACGCTTGAAGTGCACGGCGTCGATGACCTCGGGCACCCCGTGGCCCTTGGCCTCCGGAGCGAAGTTCTTGACCAGGAACGTCACGATCAGGGCGCCGACCACAGGCACAAGGATGACCGCGGCGCCCCATCGGCTGGGTTCCGAGTGCACGAGCGTGTCGAATACGGTGTCCACCCGTCCGAAGAAGAACAGGTTGTGGAACACGGCGATCAGATTTCGAAACACAACCGCGCCGAGACCCGCCACGACACCTACGGCGACCGCCATGGAGTTGGTGCCGATTTCAATGCCCGCGCTCGTCAGCAGATTGCGTTGACCCGCGACAATACGCTTGTACACCACGTCCCCTCGAAATGTTTGCGCGCACGCCACCGTGGCCGCGCCCTCGCTTGCCGGCAGCGCGCGTCGGGACAACGCCCCGATCGACGCAGTCTACACAGGTGACGCGAATTTCAATAATTTGCCGACGGCCGACTGCCGACGCCGATCCGGCAGGTTTGCGATGCGCAGCATGCGGCGCAACGCATACGCGACAGTCGCATCAATCCACGTCGTTCAATTCCCACGTTCGCGCGCCGTTGCCGCATCCGTCAACCTTTCCCGCGACGATGAACATTGCGGGAGAGGGAGCGACGACTCGGAAGATGCGGGCAGTGGAACGCGTATTCGGTTGCCGATGAGCGCGGTCAAGGCCCCACGTTGTCGGTCTGCTTGATAAAACGCGCAACATTGTCATGCAGGTCTTTCAACGACACTTCGTGTGCGTACACCATGTGGCCGGACAGATACCACTCGTAGCTGATGTTCTTTTCCAGACTGGCCGGTATCGGCAAGTGATGCATCTCGTAGTCGGCCGCGTAGAAAGGTGTGGCCAGGTCGTAGTAGCCGCCGTTCAATTGCACCTTGAGATTCGGGTTGGTCTTCATCGCGACGGCCAGATCCGGCATCACGTTGGTCGAGGATTGCAGCGCAAAGCCGTGCGTGCCGGGCGCCTTGTGCGAGAAATCCCAATGGTGGATGTCGGCAAACAGGCGGTAGTGGCGGCCCTCGCCGAACTTGAGGTCGCGGCGCACGTAATCGTTGAACACCGCGACGTATGCCGAACTGATCGCCGAGGATTGCGGATCGTATTCGGAGGTCTTGCTCAGCGGATCGATGGTCGGGCCGGAGAAACGCGTGTCGAGGCGGCCGGTGGTGATGTCGTCGTTGATCTGCAATTCATGCTCGAACATGCCGCCGGTCACGCGCAGGTCGGCCTTCACGAGATAGGCCACCGGCAGACCGGTGTACTGGTGCAGCTTCTCGGCGACCGCCTGCTTGCTGGCGTCGTCGAGCCGCGATCCCGCCATCAGTGCCTGTGCGTAGTCGCCGGTCGCATACTGCTCCACTTCGGCGAGGAACGGCTCCAGCGCGGCCGGCTGTTGCGGCAGTTTGTGGTGGTAGAACGCGGTCGCCGCGAAGGTCGGCAGCCCGAGCGCGTAGGGCAGGTCGATGCCCGGATTGAATTCCGGCCCGTCGATGCTGGTGTCGAAACTCAGGATCTGCGACAGCAGGATCACGCCGTTGAGGTCGACGCTGTCCTCGTTCTCGAGGATGTTGGCGAGCACCGCCGAGCGCGTCGTGCCGTAGCTTTCGCCGAACAGGTACTTCGGCGAATTCCAGCGGTCGTACTTCGACATGAACTGGGTGATGAACTTGGCGAAGGCGTGAGCGTCGCCATCGACGCCGTAGATCGCCTTCTTGCGTTCCTTCATCTGCGCGGCGCGTTTGCCCTTGTCCTTGTCGTCGGCGATCAGGCGGCTGAAGCCGGCGCCCGGCGCGTCGATGAAGACGAGGTCCGATGCGTCGAGCAGGCTGTAGTCGTTGTTGACCAGGCCGTACGGCGCAGCGGGAGTGTGGCTGTCATCCGCGGTCACCACGCGCTTCGGCCCGAACGCACCCATGTGCAGCCACACCGTCGCCGAGCCGGGTCCGCCGTTGTAGATGAAGGTGATCGGCCGCTTGGTCGCGGCCACGCCCTTTTTCATGTAGGCCACATAGAACATGCTGACCTCGGGCTCGCTCTCCTTGTCGCCATCGCCGCGCAGCACCAGCGTGCCCGCCACCGCCTTGTAGTCGACGCGGTGGCCTTCCACCGAGACCGATCCTTCGCTGTTGGAGGATTGCGGCTGCAGCAGCGCAGCGTCGGGTTTCTCCATCTTGTCAGCCTTGTCTTCCTTCTTGTCGGAAGCGGCGAGCGCGGCAGTATTGATCAGGATTGCGACGAGTGCTGCAGCGAAGGAAAGTCTGGGCATGGAAGAGATCCTCGAAGAAAAAGGCGCGATACGCCAGGTGAATTCGCAGAATAGTCATGCGCGTGTTGCTTGCGCGCGTCCCAGAAGTCATTGCAAGGCGCGCTCTATAATCGCGGCTTCGGCAAAATCCGGAAGCGCCATGAACGCACCGACCCGCATCGACGCCAGCCGCGTCATCCATCCGCCGCACGGTACGAAACTCAGCTGCAAGAACTGGCTGATCGAAGCCGCGTACCGGATGATCCAGCACAACCTCGATCCCGGAGTTGCGGAGAATCCCGCAGAACTCGTCGTCTATGGCGGCATCGGTCGCGCCGCGCGCAACTGGGAATGCTTCGATGCGATCCTCGAATCGCTGCGCGAATTGAACGAGGACGAAACCTTGCTCGTGCAATCCGGCAAACCGGTCGGCGT
>JBAUWF010000005.1:0-9564 GCA_049583635.1 Rhodanobacteraceae bacterium | reverse complement strand
GGAAAAGTTCGTTTGAAACTAGGATCGATGGCGGCGTTGCTGAACGCTTGAATTTAGCGGCGCCGGCACCGCCACGTTTGTAAGAGCGCAAGCGATGGACCGGCGTCCGCTGGAATGAGTAGTTAGGGCGCATTGGCAAAAAACTGCCAACCACGTTTTATGCTGACGGCGTGCCCACGTACAAACTCTACCGTGAACTGCACCCGCTCCGAAGTACTGAATTGAGTTTTGTTTTGAAACAGTAGCCTAATTTTGCTGTTGTCAGGATGCTGCCGTTGTGCCGCAAGAATTTGCCACGGGTCTGTGTCCTCGCTAGGCCAAACCTTGCGGTCGCGCTCAATGGCGAACACATGTGGGCCACCCGCAGCAGACGCTTCTTCGAGCGACATACCGTTGACTACCAAACCTTTTTGGATTGCCGCTTGGAAATTTGGCGACGTCGACGAGGCTGACTTATTTGCTGCGGCAGTGCCGCCTGAGCACGCAACGAAAAGCGCACACGCGACCACAACTAGAAGAGCACGAATCATCGTCACCTCTGTTGCGCCCTAACTACAATTCGGTTTTGAAACGAAGTCTATTCCCGCAGCCTAACCCGGTGCCGCGGGTTGGTGGAAGTCGGAAACTTCCTACACCAAACAACGGCTTCCTCCGATCGTGCCGTCCTATTCCCGCAGCCTAATATCGCAGACTTTGGCGGAGATGGCGATGGCGTTCAATCAATCCTCTCACTCAAGGTCGGTAGCCGCAAGCGAGGCCGTGATGCCGGCCCGGCCGAAATTGCTTGATCAGTTGCGTGCGCGGATGCGCCGGCTCGGACTGTCGATCCGCACAGAGCAAGCGTATGCGGGATGGGTGCGCCGTTTCATTCTCGCCAATGGCAAACGGCATCCACGAGAGCTGGGCACGCGTGAGGTCGAAGCGTTTCTGACCGGCTTGGCGACGCACGGAAACGTGGCGGCATCCACGCAGAATCAGGCCTTGTCGGCGTTGCTGTTTCTGTATCGCGAGGTGCTCGGCGTGGAACTGCCGTGGCTGGAGAACATTCGGCGCGCAAAGAAGCCGGAGCGGTTACCGACGGTGATGACGCGCGAAGAAGTTGCGTCGGTACTTGCGCAGATGAGTGGCGTGACCTGGTTGATGGCGGGCCTTCTGTACGGCGCGGGTTTGCGCCTGATGGAGTGCGTGCGGCTGCGTGTTCAGGACATCGACTTCGTGCGGCGCGAGATCACGGTGCGCCAGGGCAAGGGTGGCAAGGATCGGCGCACGATGTTGCCGGCGATGGTCGTCGACGCGCTCCAGGGACAGTTGGCCGAAGCGCGTCGCTTGCACGAACGTGATCTGGCGGCGGGATTCGGGGCGGTGTGGTTGCCGCATGCGCTGGACCGCAAATATCGGAATGCCGCGCGCGAATGGGCGTGGCAGTACATATTTCCGGCGCGTGTACGCAGCATCGATCCGCGTAGCGGCGCGCAACGCCGGCATCATCTGGATGAGACCGTGCTGCAGCGTGCAGTGAAGAACGCGGTGCGGCGGAGCGGCATCACCAAGCCGGCTACCTGTCACACGCTGCGGCATTCGTTTGCGACCCATCTGCTCGAAGCCGGTTCGGATATCCGCACCGTCCAGGAATTGCTCGGTCATGCGGATGTCAGCACCACGCAGATCTATACGCATGTACTCAATCGCGGGGCGAGCGGCGCGTTGAGTCCGCTCGATCGCTAATCGCAAATCACGTGCGATGGCTGCTGCGTGTTCGGATCAGGGTTCCACGACCTCGATGGTCCCCGGCGTGCTGCTGCCGATGCCGCGCACTTCGGGCCGGTACATGTCCTCGACCAGCGGCGGCGGCACCAGGTAGGTGCCGGGCGATACGGCGCGCACGAGGTAGAACACGTTGGCGGTCTGGCCCTTGTCGAGCTTGAGCGCGGCGACGTAGCGATCATCGCGGAATTCCTCGTGCGCGACGTTCGCGGCCTGGCTGCGGTCGGATAGCGTGATGCCGTTGACGACGACGTTGGTCCATTGTTTGGCGTCGGTCAGATTGAAGTTCTCGATTTCGACGCCGCCCGGGAGGAGATCGGTCAGCAACGCATTGGGCATCGCTTCGCGCGCTTCGAGACTCAGGCCGACGATCAGCGCATCGCCTTCCTTGAGCGGGCCGGGTTTCCACGGCCGGCCGTCGAGCGTGTAGAACGTGCGCTTGATCGCGACGTAGTGATCGTCCGCCACCGGGGCGGTTTTCGGAACGCCCGCGATATCGCTCAGGACATACATCGGCGGCGCGCCCTCGGGCGTAACGCGCACGCCTGCGCGCAGCGCGGTGTCATCGAAACTGCGGCTCCACAACACGTCGGGCGCAATCGTCGTCTTGTTGGCGCCGATCCAAAGCGTGCCTTGCACGGTCGCGTTGCTGTCCTTGATCAGCGTCTTGCCGAGACGCGCGATGGCGATCTGTTCCTGCGTGCTGAGATAGATGCGGCGATAACCGCCGTTGCCATTCGCGGCGTCGCGCGCGTTCGCGTGTTCGGCATTGGTGAGTTCGCGCGCAAGCGCGATCACGCGCGCATCGTAGGCAGGCTGGTCGAGTCCGTAGCGATGCACCAGTGCGATCATGAGCGCGCTGTCGCGCAGATCCGATCCGTAGTCACCGAGCCATGCGGGGCGCTCGGCCTTCTTCGCGAACGCTTCCGCGATCGCCTTCGCCGCGCGCGGCTGATCGCCCATCAGCTTGAGCGCGATGCCCAGATGCACCAGCGGCAGAGCGGTCAGCGATTTGCCGCGCTCGTTGTCGAACAACGTGCGCAAGGTGCCGAGCGGCGCGCGATTGACGCGCGCGAGCACGAAGCCCGAATACGCTTCGTCGGCGAAGCGCAGATGGTCGCTGTGCTCGTAGGCGTAATACGGGTGGCCGCCCGAGAGCAGATCGTCGTTGAGACGCTTGAGCGCCTTTTGCAGGACGTCTTTGCGCACCGCGAAGCCGGCATCGCGCGCGTCGAGCAGGAAATCGACGACGTAGGGGGTCAGGAAGGTATCGGCCCCGGTGTCGCCGCCCCACATCGAGAAATGCCCGGAGCCGATCTGCATCGCGCCGATGCGCCCGATCGAGGTATCGATCAGATGCGCGCGCGCAGCCGGCGTCAGCGCATCGACGTGCAGGGTCGCGGCGGTCTGGTCGTCGAGCAGCAGTGCGGCCCAGGCCTTGCTCGTCGTCTGCTCGAGGCAGCCGTAGGGGTAGTCGAGCAGACCCTTGAGCGACGCGCCGAACGGCAGCGGCGGCAGGCTCGACAACGTGAGTCGCGCGGCGACCGATTCCGGCAGCAGGCCGGTCATCGCGTCGGTGCCGAGCGCGATCGGCGCGAGCTTGTTCTCGACATCGGCCTTCGAGCGCAGCACGCCCGGCCACGCCGCGCGCACGGCGAGTTCGAAATGGCGCTCGACATGGATCGGTTCGGCGCTCGAGCCGTGCGCATCGATTGAATGCGCGCTCAGCGAGATGCGACCGACGCCGTAGCCCTCGAGCGCGCCGAGCGGGAAGTTCAGTGTCGCTTTGGCCTGATCCGCGAGGGTGACCTTGCGCCTGCCGTTGATGATCGCGAGCGGCTTGTCGGCCGCGACGCGCACGTCGAAGGCGCGTCCAGCGCCCGAGAAGTTCTGCAGGTCGAGCGTCAGTTCGGCCTTGTCGCCCGGCGCCATCACGCGCGGCGTCGATATTTCCGCGACCAGCGGCGCGCGCACCACGGTTTCGGCATCGGATTTTCCGTAGCGGTCCTCGCCGTAGACCAGCGCGCTGACACGCAGCGTGCCGTTGAAATCCGGCACCTGCAGATTGACCTTGGCATTGCCGTGCGCGTCGAGCTGGACCGGACCGGCGAACAGATCGACCGTCTGCACGTGCGCGGTCGGGCGGCGCGCCTGCGGCAATGCGGCCAGCGCCATGTCGCCGCCGTAGCGCAATTTCGCGGTGTCGCCGGCGAAGCTCTCGATCACGCGGCCGTAGAGATCGTAGGCGTCCACACCGAGCGCGCGCTGCGCGAAGAACCAGGCGCTGGCATCGGGCACCGCGACGCGCGTGATGTTGAGAATGCCGACGTCGACTGCGGATACGGTGACGTATGCCTTTTTGCCGGCGAGGGCAGGCGCCCTGATCGCCACCGGCAGATCGCGCTCGGGCTTCATCTGTTTCGGTGCGTCGAGCGTGACCGCGACCGTGCGGTTGCTGCGGTCGACCGCAACGAAGGCTTCGCCGACCGCGCGCGCGGGGGTGATCTTCTCGAGCGCCGAACCGCCGCGAAAGACCAGTGCGGTCAGGTACACGTCGTGGCGTTCCCAGTCGGGGGTCACCGGAATCTTGAACACCGCGCCGGGTCGCGCCTCGATATTCTCGGTGTACAGCAGATGGTCGGATTCGACGATCAGCACGCCGGGTCCGGCGTGTGGCGGCGTCACCGTGACCGCGAGCGTGTCGCCGGCGCGGTAGCTTTGCTTGTCGAGCGCGAGCTTGACCTTGTCCGGACGCGCTTCGGTGCCGCGGTTCTCGTCGCTCCAGCTCCAGCCGGCGACGAACGGATAGCGCATGGTCAGGCCGGTCTCCGGATCGAGCACGTCGATGCGGTAGTTGCCCCATTCGACCGGCACGTCGAACTTGAAGACCTCACCGGCCGCGACGTCGATGTCGCGCGATTCGACATCCTCGAAATGCTCGGTGTAGTCGAAATGCCAGCCGCTGTCGCCGTCGAAGGTCCAGTGGTAATCGCGTCTCTCGCGCACCAGCGTGAGCTTCAGATGCCGACCCGCGACGAGATCGCCCGCCGCATTGCTGCGGATCAACTCGAAGCCGGCATTCGCGTTCGCGTTCGAGCCGTCTTCGGGGTCGAACAGCGGGCGCACGCCGACGAGGTCGGGCGCGGGCCAAACGGTGCGTTTGAGCGTGCGTGTGACGGTGCGCCCGCCGCTTTCGTAAACGCTGCCGGAAACGATCGCGGCGATCGGAGCGGTCGGCTTGACGTCGCCGAGCACATTGATGTCGGTCGCGAGCTTGCCGTGCCCGTCGAGCTTGGCGTCGACGATGTCCTTCGCTTGCTTCGGCAACTCGATGGTCGGATCGCCGAAATAAAAATCCTTGTGCGCTTCGATCGGATGCTGGTCAGCCGCCAGCGTCAACCGTGCCGTGAACCGGTTGCCCGCCGCCGGCGCGCCGTACAGGTAATCGGCCGCGACCGCGAGCGGCAGCGGCTTGCCGGGCGCGAGTTCCTTCGCGGCGCTGTCGAGATCGAGCTTGAGGCGCTCGGGCAGGAATTCCTCGATGCGGAAGGTTGCACCCTGGGTGGCTTCCTTCGCCTGCGGGTCGAGACGGAACTCGACCTGCCAGCGCCCGGTCGGCGCATCGGCCGGAATCGCGCGCGACCATTCGAAATAGCCCAGATCCTTCGGTTCGAGTTCGGCCTCGGCCCAGGGACGGCCGTCGGGCTGCTTGAGCGTCAGGAACAAGGGTTGCGGCTTGATCGAACGGCCGTCGTAATCGCGCACCAGCGCGGACAGGCGCACCGTTTCCCCGGGGCGATACAAGTCGCGCCCGGACCACGCGAACACGTCGAACCACGATTGCTTGCGCCCGCTCACCGCGAAGTCGGACAGGTCGAGCGCGGGCTGGTTGAACGGCAGCAGCGAGACGTCCTTGCCGTTGCGCGCGATCAGTACTTGGTCGGCATGCAGGGTGTAGTCGATCAGTGCATTGCCGTCGGCACCGGTGGTCGCGGTGACGACGGTCTCGCCCCTGGCATCGATGATCGACAGACCGACGTTCACGAGCGCCTCGCCGGTCTTGAGCGAAGCGGTGTGCACGAACAACTGGCTCCTGTAGGCGCGTGTGTGCACGCCAATGTCGCTGACGAAGAAGAAACTCGTCGCGTATTGATCGCGGAAACTGCCGGCGCGCCGCATCACCGCAAAATACAAACCCGGCTGCGCCAGTTCGTTGATGTTCTGGATCGGCAGGTAATCGAGTGTGCGCTCGTTTTGCTTGCCGTTGAGCACGAAACGCGTTGTGTAGACCGAATCGGCGATGTCGGCCAGCGGCTTGCCCTTGCGGCCGTACCAGCCGCCCTGCGGATCGAGATCCCAGCCCGAGCGCTTGCCGCTCTTCTGGTAGGCGGCGAAGAAATTGGACAGCTCTTCGTCGCGCACGCGCATGAACTGGACGTCGGCTTCCTTGACGTTGACCGATACCACCGGCAGGCCGCGTGTTTCGCGCGCCGGCAGCACGCTGCCTTGCGAGGCGAAGGCGAGCGCGGGTTCGAGCGGACCGGTGTAGACGTCCTTGTCGATATCGTGGCCGAGGGTCTTGCCGTCGGCGGCGGCAAGCGCGGCTTTGACATGCAGCTTGTAATTCGCATCGGCCTTGACGTACGGGAAGCGCAAGGTCTTGCCGTCCTCGTCGAGCGCCCAGCTTCCGCCCACGGCCGCGCCTTTCGGATCGGTGACGACAAGCAGTGAATCGAAGTCCTGGCCGCCGGCCACGCGCCCGGAAAAGTCGAGCGTCAGCGCAAGCTGGCCCTGGTACTGCTCCGATCGTGCGGCGAGGATCGCGAAGCCCTTGGGGATGGGCGCCTTTTCGGCATGGGCGGGAGTCGCGGTCGTGGCGGGCTTTCCGCCCTGCACGTCCGGAACGCCGCTCGGTGTGCGCTGACAGGCGCCGAGTGCGAGAAGGCACGCGACCAGTACCGTGGCGATCGCGCCGCGCGCTTTCCGATCGCGTGCAGGCAAGCACGGATATCCTGGTTGCGCTGGATTTGCCACTGCGGGCTCCCTTCCGACTTCCCCGAAAAACGCACGCCGAGTATACAGCTGCGTCCGTTGCGATCCGGGCGGGCAATCACCTCGTTGTGGGTAAACTGAAGGATAGGTCGAGCGCAGCGAAACCGGCGCGGACTTCATTGCGAAGCGACGGGTTTCGGGGGCAATCCATCCTGTGCAGTCATCACGATCGACTTTCAGTAGTCAAAGTCGTCGCTCGACGTACCGCAGACCGTGGTTGGTCGCGGTTGCGGCTTCTTCCAGCTTGCGGTCCAGCAATCGTCGTAGACGGAGCAGTAGCACACTTTCATGTCCAGTCGATCGCGGACGTCATAGATCTTCTTGGCGATGTCGGCGTCCTGCACGGACAAAGCTGTTACAACAGTGTCGCGGTTGGTGCTGGGCGGGATGACGATGTTGCGCACGCCGGTGAATTCGGCATGGGCAGTTCCGCTGCCCATGACAGCCGACAACACTTCAGTCCAGTGGTGTATTGCCTTTCCATCCATCGTTACACGGACCCAGTGCACGATCGCCGGGCCGACCCCGTTGTTCTCGAGGCGGAGCTGGAATCCGGTATTGCTTCCGCTGCCGGCGTAGGCGTAGCCGATGTCAATGCGCGGCCATACGCTGGCGCGCGCCTGCACCTGCATGAGCCGCGTCTGGCGCTGCATCAGCAAGGTCTGGTAGCTGCCGACCGCCAGCGCCAGTGCGCTTACCGTTAGCGCCAGCAGGCTGCCCCACTGGGCCATGCGCGAGCGCTTCAGGGCACTTTCTTCGCGTGCGCGGCTGTTGGCCTGGTCGACCGGGGCATCGCTCATGCGTGGAGTTTATCGACGCCGGGTGCGCGCGCCAACAGGCGTCATGCCGCTTTTTGCGCCGGCGGTACGAGTCGCTGCATTCAACCTGTCCGGCGAAATAGGCGAAGGTTGTGACCGGCGTTTGAATTCGTGCAGCCGGTTCCGCGAATTACTTCGGGCGCCGCTCGCCTTCGGCGTCCACGTGCAACGGCATTTCGCCGTCGGCCAGACGCGCGCGCAGCGCATCGCCCGGCCGGACCGCGTCGACCGATCGCACGACACGATCCGACTCCGCTTCGAGCAGGATTGCGTAGCCGCGCTCGAGCGTCGCCTGCGGACTGATCGCGGTCAACGTGCGCAGACGCTCGGCCAGTTGCAACCGGCGTTGTTCGAAATCGCGCCGGCCTGCCGTTCGCAAGCGCACGATCAGCCGCATCAGACCGTCGCCGCGCGCAGCCAGCGTCAAGGCCGGATGACGCGGCAGCAGGCGTGCTTGCAGCGCGGACAGTTGCGTCCTGCGCCGGTTGATCTGGGTCGACTGGTGCAAGCGCAGGCGTCGCCGCAGCACGCACAGCCGTTCACGTGTTTGCATCAGCAACGCCTGTGGTCGCCGAGCATTGAGACGTGCCAGCCACTGATCGAGACACTGCGCCAGCGTCTCGAGGCGTCGTCGCACGATCGAGGCGATGCGATCGCGCTGGTGGGCGAGCAGACGTGAAAGGTCGCGCGCATCGGGCACCAGCAATTCGGCCGCCGCCGACGGCGTCGGGGCGCGCAGGTCGGCCACGAAGTCGGCGATGGTGAAGTCGATCTCGTGGCCCACTGCGCAGACCACCGGAATCGCACTCGCGCGGATGGCGCGCGCCACGCCTTCGTCGTTGAATGCCCACAAATCCTCGAGCGATCCGCCGCCGCGCGTCAGCAGCAGCACATCGTGACGCCCGGCGGCCGATGCAGCCTGCAGCATCGCGACGATCGCGGCGGGCGCCTCGCGCCCCTGCACCGGGACCGGCAGTACCTCGAGGTCGGCCAATGCGAAGCGCCGGCGCACGACGCTTACTACGTCGCGTATTGCCGCGCCGCTCGGCGAAGTGATCACACCGATGCGGCGCGCCAGCCGCGGCAGCGCGCGCTTGTTCGCGGCATCGAACAGGCCTTCGGCTGCGAGGGCGTTCTTGAGGCGTTCGAATTCGCGCCTCAGTGCGCCTTCGCCGGCCTCCTCCATATGCTCGATGATGAGCTGAAATTCGCCGCGCGCTTCGTACAGGCTGACGCGCGCTCTGGCCAGCACGTGCATGCCGTCGACCGGCCTGAAGCGCAGCCAGGTGCTTTTCGGCCGGAACATCGCGCAACGCACCTGCGCGGCGGCGTCCTTGAGCGTGAAGTACAGATGCCCGGATGCCGGTCGCGCGCAGTTGGAAATCTCGCCTTCGATCCAGACCAGCGGCAGCGCATCCTCGATCAGGTCGCGCACCAGCCGCGTCAGCGCGGAAGGCGTCAGCGTCTCGCGGGCGGGCGGCAGTGGCGGGGATTCGGCGGGCATCAGGCAGCGCTTTGGTCGGAGTCGGATTGCTGTTTTCGTATGCGCAGGTAGCGGACCGCGAGGCTGAGCGCAACCCAGAGTGCGATGATCGCGCACGGCCACGCCACGATGCGCGGCCACACGGCGGCGAGCAGTGCAAGAATCACCAGCACCACGGCGCCTGCGAGCAGCATGCCCGATTCGGCCGCACCCAGCACGCGCCGGTTGGAAACGGCCGCGCCGACCGTATTGGCCAGGCGCAGGGCGCTCGCAGCAGCGCGACCGGAACTGCCTCCGTTTCGTTTGCGGCCCGGAGCGTTGCGCGGCATTTTTTCCCGGTGCACGCGGTGGCGTGCCTTCAGCACGATCTCGGTGGCGTTGCCGAGGTCCTCTTCGTATTGCGTTTCCATGCGCTGCGCGATCGCCTTGTTCTCGATCGTCACGTCG
>JBAUWF010000004.1:0-5990 GCA_049583635.1 Rhodanobacteraceae bacterium | reverse complement strand
CGATGCTCATCACGCCCTCCAACGGGCAGATGTGTCACAGCATCGAAGTGCGATACCCCGCGGACCATCGGTCGGGACCCGGTGGTCCGCTTATCGCGCACGTGCTTCGCCATTCTTGATGCCCTTGCCGGGACGGGCAAGAAAGCGTTAGCCGGCGGATTGGGTCGGGTACGATTACTTTCATGAGCACGGAACCCAAGCTTTCCACTATCGGCCAGATTGCCGTGACCGTCAGCGATGTAAGCGCCGCTTTAACTTTCTACCGCGATGCATTGGGTTTGAAATTTCTGTTCAGTGCTGGACCAAACCTCGCCTTTCTCGATGCTGGTGGCGTACGCCTTATGCTGAGCACTCCACAAGGCGCCGGCAGCGTGGGTAACAACTCCATTCTCTACTTCAGGGTCTCCGAGATTATTGCTGCCCATGCGGCCATCGTCGAGCGTGGTGCTGTCAGCGAGCGTACACCGCAACTCGCAGCGAAGCTCACCGATCATGAGCTATGGACTGGCTTCCTACGTGATCCCGACGGCAATTTGGTGGGTCTCATGGAAGAGCGTCGATAGTGCCCTTCTTGTGCCTATCCCTCATGCAAGCGATGGGCGAGAGCCGCCTCCGGCCGACATTCCCTGACCGGCCCGACAATGCACGGTGGCGCGTCGAAGCTCGGCTTGCGTTGCTCGCAACCAGTGGTTGCTGATCTATTTCGGTCGCGGCCGATTGGATTGGAAGCCTTTCGGCACGCTCGGTCGCCAATTTGCCAAGGGAGTTTCATCTTGCGTATCGACGCTCTTGTCCTCCTCACGATCGCATTGCTGTCACCGCGTCCAGGACTCACGGCGGATACCTCGGGCACGCCCTTTCAGCAGGCGCAAGCATTGTATGGCGACGAGAAGTTCGCCGCCGCGGTGCCGATCCTGAGGACGGTCGTCAAGGCCGACCCGGAAAATGGCCAGGCGTGGCTGATGCTGGCGTCCTCGCAGCGTCGTTTGTCGCACCTGACACAAGCCGAGGCTGCCTACAGACGTGCTCTGGCCATTGATGCGGTGGCTCACCCCGCGACGCAGGGATTGTTTCTGCTCCTCGCCGGGGCCGGCCGTGCCGACCAGGCCTACCCGTGGTTCAAGAAGATGCGGGCCCACCGCATCGGCGATCTGAGTGGCTTGGCATCGCATCCTGAAATCGCCAAGTTGCGCGGCGATACCCGCTTCCGCATTCTGTTCGCGGACAAGATCCACTACGAACCGCCATTCGTCGAACACGCGACCATCATCCACGAATGGCGCGGGGAACACGCGGGTGATGAATTCGGCTGGATCGCGCGGCAAGTCGGCGATGTCGATCATGATGGCGTTTCCGATGCGGTGGTATCGGCACCCGCGCATCCGCCGCAGGGTGACGGCACCGGCGTCATCTACCTGTACTCGTCGAAGACCGGGAAACTGCTGTGGAAGTACAGGGGCGCTCATGGCGATCTGCTGGGCAATGGCGTGGAAGCTGCCGGCGATGTGAATCGCGACGGCATCCCGGACGTCATCGCCGGTGCCCCGGGCATCAACAAGGCATTTGTGCTGTCCGGCAAGGACGGTGCAGTGCTGTTGCGGTTCAGCGGTGAGCACGGCGATGAAGGGTTTGGAACCAAGGCTACGGGTATCGGGGATTTCAACGCGGACGGATATCCGGAAATGGCCGTAAGTGCCCCTTCACCGGCAGACACAACGCCGGGCGCGCCCGATTACCCCGGCTTCGTCTACGTGTATTCCGGCAAGGATGGCAGGCGCTTATGGCGCCTCGCGGGTGACGGCCCGGGTGCGCAGATGGGCAGCGCGTTGAGCGGTGGCGATGGATTTCTGATCGTCGGCGCCGGTGGTGCCGGCCCGAAACATAGAGGGAAAATCTATGTATACGACAAGCTCGAAAGCGTGCCGAAGTTCGTCGAGGTAGCGGATGATACCGGTCGCGCACTCGGTGCGATGTTCGTATCGATAGCAGGGGACATGAATCGGGACGGCGTACCGGATATCTATGCGGCGGATTGGGCCAACGCGGCGAACGGCCGATCCTCAGGTCGGGTATACGTGTATTCCGGAAAGGATGGCAGCAAGGTGATTACGCTGGATGGCCGGAGTGCCGGTGAAGGTTTCGGCACCTGCGCGGCGAAGACCGGCGACGTGAACGGCGACGGCATCGCGGATCTTGTCGTGGGTTCCTGGCAATACGCGGGTGCCGCGTGGTCGGGTGGCCGCGTGGTCGTCTATTCCGGCAAGGATGGTTCGGTGTTGCAAAGCTTCACCGGCAGGGTGCCCGGTGAGACATTGGGGTTCGACGCCGTAGGAATCGGAGACGTGAATGGCGACGGTCAGGTGGATTATCTGCTCGCTTCGGCGTGGAGCATGGTCCACGGAATCCGGTCGGGTCGCGTCTATATCGTTGCGGGTCGCGCAAAGCGGCTGCAAGGAGCCAACCAACATCGCCGCGACGCGGCGTCGAACCCATCGGACACACGGGATTCATCACACCCAGGCGTGTCGCCATAGGAATGACCGGGCACGGCGCGCCTGCGAGAAACGTAATCGACTCGGGACTCGTGAGAATCGCATGCTGCTCGATGCTATGTATGCTTGCACTGGCAGCCACATCCGTGGCCGGATCGACGCGTGTGCGACGTCTGACCGGTATGGCGACGGCGCATGACTATTTCGGTCTGCGTGCCGAACTCGAGCGTCGGGGACCACCAAGAAAGTTAAGGGAGCGCTATTACGCCGCTCTGGTTGCCAGCGCATTCGGTCATACGATCGAGGCTGAGCACGAGATCGATGAATTGCTCGACGAAACGCTGCCAATGGCATGGCGAACCGGTTTGCTGGAACTGTCGATGCATGCGAAGTTGCGCCACCATGACTACAACGGCGCCCTGGCGGCCGCGCGTGGCATGTCCGTGCTGAAAGCATCACGCAAGGTCATGGACGACGCGGCCAACATGGCAGCGCTGCTCGAGGCATTGACCGACGTACCGGCCCAGACCGCGACCGTGGCAGGCAAACAGACGCACGTGATGCGGCACGCCGACGGCAACGGGGGGTTCTGCGCGCCGCTCCGGATTGACCAGCACGAGCGTTGCCTGGCGTTCGATACAGGTGCCAACTTCTCCGTCCTGATTCGCTCGGAGGCGGAGGCACTGGGTCTTCGCCTCCGTTCCTCCAATGTGCATGTTGGAAATGGTGCGGGTGGCGAAGTGCTTTCCGATATTGCCGTGGTACCCGAGCTGCAAATCGGCGCCATGACGCTGCACCATGTCGTATTCCTCGTCCTGCCGGACGCGGCCATGACGTTTCCCGGGGCCCGCATCAAGGGTCTGCTTGGCTATCCGGTGCTGGCCGCTCTGGGCCGGGTGCGCTTCAACGCCGATCACAGTATCGATATCATGCATGCGACTGATCGTGCGTCCCTGCCGAACATCGCCTTTGAGGGACAGTTGCCGCTTGTCGAACTGCGTTTCCAGGGCGTTCCACAGTTGTGTGCGCTGGATTCGGGCGCCAGTCACACGGTGTTCTACAAGCCCTTTTCCCTGCGCTTCTCCGCGTGGCTCGATGCTCACGGCCGGCGTCATCGGCTGCGTCTGGGAAACGCCGGCGGCATCCGCACAATGGATGCGATCCGTGTACCACAGATGACCATCGAACTCGGCGGCCGCAGCGTACATCTCGAGCGCGTCGACGTGATCACGGACCAGACACGGCCGACCGAGCCGTATCTGATGTGCAATGTCGGTCTGGACGCCCTCGGCGCGGGACGCGCGTACACGATTGACTTTCGTACTCAGATGCTGACGTTGGATTGACATCGGAGTTGTCCAAATACGGACGGTAAATGGGGCGTTCACGCGCTGACGTGAGACGAACTGCCGCGCTTCGGAAATTTTTCATCTCGATTTCACAAATATCTCCTGACGCAGCGCGCCCGTTCGGGTATCACCGTCGGCAGTCCCATTGCAGTCCCTTCGGTGCGCTGTGTCCATTGTGTGCCAATCCCTGGGTCCTGGCGCCAGCCTCGATCTGGTCCGACGTCCTGCAGCCAACGCCCGACAAGATTCGATCGCGGTTGTTGTCGGCGCCGGGCGCGGCAGCGTATTGACGCTGTCCGACCCGATGGCCGGCATCTGGATTCCGCTGCGTGGTCGCTTGCATTTGGCGACCAGCGAGTCCGAAAACGCGCTGTTGCGCGGTGACCTGAGAATCACGGAAATGGAACCGCGGGTACGTGCGACAGGGCGTGGCAACGCGCGGTGGATTGCTTTGCTGGGCAGTCGACCGGCATGGCGCCGCGCGCTCGACGGCTTGTTCGTGATTCCGACTCCGGATCCGCTGCTGCTGCCGATGCTGCACCGTGCGGAGCGTGAACTCACGCATCACGCCGTTTCCCTTGCGCGGGCCTTCGGCAGCGGCGACAACCGGTGCGTGCAAAACGTGTGTGATCGCATCATCGAAAGCGTGGTGTCACTGCAGGAGCGCTTTGCGGAGGCCGTTGCGCGCTGCCCCGGACGAACCTATGCGCAGCGGCGGCAGGTGTTCCTGCGGCTTCAGCGTGTGCGCAACTACCTTCAGGCCAATTGTCACCTCGATCTCGATAACGATGTGCTGGCGCGCAGGGCAAATTATTCTCCCTGGCATTTCATCCGGGCGTTCCGCGCAGCCTACGGCGAAACGCCCCATGCGTACCTTGTCCGGCAACGCCTGGAGCATGCGCGTCGTCTGCTCAGAACCAGTCCACTCGCGATCGCGGAGGTGGCGTATGCGAGCGGCTTCGAGAATCGTTGTGCGTTCTCGCGACTGTTTCGTCAACACTTTGGCACCACTGCCGGTGCGATGAGGCGGCAGCGTGGTGACAGCAAAGCGACGCCATTGTCGATGCGGCACTGATTGATCGCGCAATTCCTGCAACGCGATATGCCCGGCTATGGCAACCGCGCGCTTTTACAATTTCTTAAGTTTTAGCCGAACGCGCGCTGCCGGTCGGCGGACGGCGCTTTTGCCAGACACAGGAGAAAAACATGTCCAATACTCTGCTCCGAAATGCGATCCGCGGTGGTCTTCGCCCCTACGGTGTTGCTGGAGCCACCATCGCACTGGGATGCATTGCCATGCCGGCGGTTGCCCAGGATGCGCAGGACCAGAACAACACGCAGCAGGGGGAAAAGCTTGAAACCATCACGGTGACGGGTTCGAACATCCGTCGTGTCGATATCGAAACCGCCAACCCGGTCATCACGATCGATCGGGCGCAGATCGAGCAGAGCGGCAAGCTCACCATCGGCGATCTGGTGCAGGAGTTGCCCTCAATCGCAGGTGCGGCGACCAATCCACAGGTCAACAACGGCGGCGGCGCGGGTTCGTCAACGGTCTCGCTGCGCGGTCTGGGTTCCAACCGTACCTTGATCCTGATCGACGGCCAGCGCGTGTTGAACAACGACATCAACACGATTCCGGCCAGCGTGGTCGAGCGCATCGAAGTGCTGAAGGACGGCGCCTCGTCGGTGTACGGTTCCGACGCGATCGGCGGCGTGGTGAACTTCATCATGCGCAAGGACTATCAGGGCGCCGAGTTCACCGGCGATTACGGTATCTCCGACAAGGACGACGGCGAGCGCAAGGGTGCCAGCATCACGATCGGTCAGACCACCGATCGCGGCAGCGTGGTGGCCGGCCTCAACTACAACAAGTTCGATGCGGTCAGTGCCGGTGCGCGTGATTTCTCGCGCAACGCGCTGTACTACTATTCGCTGTATGGCGGCGCCTTTGCCGGAGGTTCGAGCCGTACGCCGACCGGCCGCATCTTCCTGCCGAGCAACCTGCAGAATCAGTTCGGCTGCGGTTCGGTGACGCGTATCGCAGGCACCAGCGGCGGTTCGCTCAGCGACTATCGCTGTTTCACGGGGTCGGATTTCTACAACTACCAGCCGCTCAACGTGATCCTGACGCCGCAGGAGCGCACCA
>JBAUWF010000003.1:0-29487 GCA_049583635.1 Rhodanobacteraceae bacterium | reverse complement strand
CGCGTGATGGTCGCGGCGACGGTTGATCGCTATTGAGCCGGTACGAATTATCAAGTAATTCCCGTTCACCATGAGCGTAGCGCCGAAGGCGCGAAGTCGAAGGGCATACTTCGACGTCGCTGCGCGTAGCCCGTCCTGAGTTTGTAGAAGGACCCGTCTTGAGCGTAGGCCGAAGGGCTCGGCACGAACGGTTGATCGTTGTTTGGCTGCCGCCTCAACAGCACGGCCGCACGCTCGGTCGTCGATGCGGGCAAGGAGTCGCGTCAAACCGATCGGTCGCGAACTCCACGTGGTTTCACTGGGCTTGCACTTCTTGTTCAGAACGAGCGGCGACTTTGCAAGGAAGAGCGCGTAAGTCAGGTCAATGTTCGTGCCGCAAAGCCTCCGGCCGGAGCAAACGATCATGCGCATAAGCGTTGCCTATCTCGTTGTCGTCGACATCAGCGGCTATACGCGCTTCGTCACCGAACGCTCGCTGACTCTCGCGCATGCCGAGCAGATCATCACCGACCTGATCAATGCGGTCCTCGATCGGGCCTGCCATCCAATGATCCTGAACAAGCTTGAGGGCGATGCGGCGCTGATGTATCGCGAGGTCGAGGACGATGCGGTTGAGGCAGGGCACGATGTCCTTGCACAGGTACGCTCGTTCTTTCCGGCATTTCATGCCTGCGCCACCAAACTTCGCGCCGACCGGCACAACTGCACCTGCGATGCCTGCGCCAACATCGCGGCGTTGAAGCTGAAGGCCTTCGTGCATCTTGGCGAGATCGCGATCAAGCAGGTTCGTCAATTCGAGGAATTGGCCGGCGAGCCGGTCATTCTCGTGCACCGCCTGATGAAAAACGCCGTGCCCGGGAACGAATACGTGTTGCTGACTCAATCGGCAATCAGCGGCGCAAGACTCGATCAAGGGAATCTGAGAACGCATACCGAAGCTGTGGAGGGAATGGGCGTTCACCATCTCTGGCTGATCGACCCGCTGGATCTGCCCGAATTGACGATTCCCGCGAGAAGCGCGCCGGCCGAGCCGCCGATGCCGATTCGCAGCGACGTGTATCGACATCTGCCGCTTGCACGCCCCGGATTCTGGCGAATGATCACGGGCTGGCTGCCAAGTCGGACCGCGTAGGCTCGGCACCACGCGCGTGCGAAAGGCACTGGATCCCGGTATTCGCCGGGACGATAAACTTTCGATTGCGCATTTCCTATTCTCGGCTCTCAAGCCACTCGCGCGGCTTGAGATATTCGGCCAGCCGCGCCTCGCCGCTGCCCGGTTCCGGCGCGTAGGCATATTCGAAACGAACGCGCGGCGGCAGGCTCATCAGGATCGATTCGGTGCGGCCGCCCGATTGCAGACCGAACAGGGTGCCGCGATCGTATACGAGGTTGAATTCGACGTAGCGGCCGCGCCGGTATAGCTGGAACTCGCGTTCGCGTTCACCGTAAGGCATGTTCTTGCGCCGTTCGATAATCGGCAGGTAGGCGTCGATAAAGCCGTCGCCGACCGCCTGCTGAAACGCGAAACAGTCCTCGAATCCCCATTCGTTCAGATCGTCGAAAAACAGACCGCCGACGCCGCGTGCTTCGTTTCGGTGCTTCAGATGGAAATATTCATCGCACCACTGCTTGAAGCGCGGATACACCCCGTCGCCGAATCGCGCACAGGCGTTGCGCGCGACCGTGTGCCAGTGCACGACATCCTCGTCAAACGGATAGAAAGGCGTCAGGTCGAAGCCGCCGCCGAACCACCAGATCGGGTCTTCATCGTCGGCGTGTGCCTCGAAGTAGCGCACGTTCATGTGCGCGGTCGGTACATACGGATTCTGCGGATGCACGACCACCGAAATACCGAGCGCACTCCACGCGCGGCCGGCCAGTTCCGGACGGTGTGCTGTCGCTGCGGCCGGCAGTTGCTCGCCGCCGACGGCGGAATAGCCGACTCCGGCCTGCTCAAACACGGTGCCGCCTTTGAGCACGCGCGAGCAACCGCCGCCGCCGCCCGGTCGTTGCCACTCGTCGCGACCAAAGGTCGCGCTGCCGTCTGCCGATGCCATGCGCCCGCACAGTCGCGTCTGCAGGCCCGTCAGGAACGCGCGTACGGCATCAACCTGCGTGCGGTTGTTCGTCATCGTCGGAGGCGCTCTCGTATGGCGACGGTGACGTGGCGTTCAGCCGCAGTCGTGCGATCGCATCTATAGTCGATGATCAAGTCGCGGATGCGGATAACCAAACTCATGAGCAAACCCAAAGATGTAGCCGTCCTTGTTGGCAGCCTGCGCAAGGCATCCTACAACCGCATGCTGGCACGTGCGCTGATCAAGCTGGCGCCGCCGAGTCTTGCATTGGAAATAGTCGATATTGGCCGGCTACCGTTGTACAACCAGGATTACGACGAGGCCAGCCCGCCCGAATATGCCACGTTTCGCGAACGCATCGCGAAGGCCGACGCGGTGCTGTTCGTCACACCGGAGCACAATCGCTCAGTCCCGGCGGCGATCAAGAACGCGATCGATGTCGGCTCGCGCCCGCACGGCAAGAACGTCTGGGCCGGCAAGCCCGCCGCTGTGTTGAGCGCATCGATTGCTGCAGTCGGCGGCTTCGGCGCCAACCATCATCTGCGCCAGTCGCTGACCTATCTCGACATGCCGACGCTGCAGCAGCCCGAGGTCTATGTCGGCAAGGTCCAGGACCTGGTGGACGAGGACCATGGCGAAGTCGCCAAGGAGAGCACACTCAAGTTCCTCGGTGATTTCATGCGGCGATTCGACGCTTGGGTCGCGTTGAATACGAATGGGGGAAAGAGCTGAACAGCCGACGTCGAAGCGGCAGGCGGGCCACGCGGTCTGTGTCATAATCGTGCAGCCTCGCCGGACTCGACGACGCGTGCCTCCCCGTATTTCCCCGCTCGTTATTACGGCCTACACCGCAACGTCCGCCATCGGCAGCGGCCGTGCCGGCCATGCGCGTGCGTTGGCGAATGGCAGCGGCGGGCTTGCTACCAATGATTTCACCCGGACTGCACTGCCGTGCGCGATAGGCCGCGTGCGCGCGGTCGAGTCGAGCCCGTTGCCGGACGCGTTTGCGGTGCATGACTGCCGCAACAACCGGCTGGCCTGGCTCGGTCTGGGTGCGGATGGTTTTTTCGATGCGGCACGCGCGACGATCGAGCGCCATGGCGCGGCCCGTGTCGCGCTGATCGTCGGCACCTCGACCGCGAGCATCGGCGTGACCGAACAGGCGTATCGATCGCTCGATAACGGGCATATGCCCGCGGCTTTGTGCCGGCCCGCGTTGCACTCGCCGCATTCGCTCGGTCTTTTTCTTCGTGCCGTGCTCGGCACGCATGGGCCGTGCCTGACCGTCGCGACGGCCTGCTCGTCGAGCGCCAAGATTTTCGCAAAGGCGGAGCGCCTGTTGCGTCTCGGGCTGGCCGATGCGGCGATTCTGGCCGGTGTCGATACCTTGTGCGACAGCGTGCTGTTCGGATTCAATGCGCTCGGGCTCATTTCCGCTGAACCGTGTCGGCCGTTCGATGTGGCGCGTTCGGGTATTTCCATCGGCGAGGCGGCCGGTTTCGCAATAGTCGAACGTGATGGCGCCGATAGCGCGCCGCGGTTCATCGGCTATGGCGAATCGAGCGATGCGCATCACATGTCGACGCCGCACCCGGCCGGGCTTGGCGCGCGGCTGGCGTTGGCCGACGCGCTCGCGCGTAGCGGACTGAAGCCGGTCGAAGTCGACTACATCAACCTGCACGGTACCGCGACGGTGAAGAACGACGAGGTCGAAGGCACCCTGCTCACCGATGTGTTCCCGACGACGACGCGCGCCAGTTCAACCAAGGGCTGGACCGGACATACTCTCGGCGCAGCCGGTATTCTCGAGGCCGTGGTCACGCTGACAGCCATGGAATGCGAGCGCGTACCGGAAACGCTGAATACCCGCGATCCGGAGCCGGCTTGGCGTGCGCATCTTGCGCTCGCTGGCGAGGCGCGAGGAATCGCAATTGCGCTGTCGAATTCGTTCGGCTTCGGGGGTAGCAACTGCACGCTGGCCTTTGCGCGCGATGCGCGCGCCTGCGCCGCATGACGACGCTTTCGGTATCCATCGAGGGCATTGGCTTCTGGGCTCCAGGGTTGCCGGATTGGGCGAGTGCGACGGCGGCTTTGCGAGGCAGGACCGGCGCGGGCTGCGAGGCGTCGCAGCGACCGACCGGCGCGGCACTCGCGAATGGCGAGCGGCGCCGCGCGTCTGACAGCGTGGTGCTGGCCTGCGAGGTCGCCGCACAGGCCTGTGCCATGGCCGGGCGCGATGCATCCGACCTGAGCAGCGTGTTCACTTCGACCGAGGGCGACATCGCCGTGACCGACTACCTGTGCCGGACGCTCGCGGAGCGTCCGCTGGAGCTGTCGCCGACCCGATTCCATAACTCCGTGCACAATGCGCCGGCTGGTTACTGGAGTATCGCAAGTGGTTGCCACGCGCCGTCGACAGCGATCAGTGCGTCGCACATGAGTTTTGCGGCTGCTCTGCTGGAGGCCGCTGCCGAGGCTCTGGCCGAGCAGGTGCCGGTGCTCTTGGTCGCCTATGACACCCGCAGTCCGGCGCCGTTCAGCGATGTGTGGCCGAGCGACGTGCTTTTCGGGGTGGCGCTGGTCGTGGCACCGACGGCCTGTAGCGGACCCGGAATCGCTACGCTCAGTCTTCATCTCGATCCGGATGCGTCGGTTTCAAGTGACGTGCCGGAACCTTTTCGCATGCTTGCCGCAGCAAACCCGATGGCCGCCGGTGCGTTGCCGTTGTTCGGGGCAATCGCCGCCAATTCCACTGCCTGCGTGACGCTGGCCGGCGAAGGCGGGCCGGCCGTCGTGATCGAGGTGCAATCGTGAGTACGACCGATGCCGGGCGGATTGCCGTCGTGATCCCGGCACTCAACGAAGAACGTGCGATCCGTGACGTCGTCACAGCAGCGCTGGAGCGTTGCCCCAATCTGATCGTGATCGACGACGGCTCGACCGACGGCACCCGCGCGCGCATTGCCGACTTGCCGGTGACCCTGATACGTCACACCCAATCGCTAGGCAAAGGAGAAGGCTTGCGCGCCGGGTTTCGCAAGGCGCTCGCACTCGGCTTCGATGCGGTGATCACGATGGATGCCGATGGGCAGCATGCGGCCGCGGACATTCCGCGGTTGCTTGCCGCCGCCGCCCAATATCCGGAGCGCATCGTGATCGGCGCGCGCTTGCGTCATCGCGAGCGGCAACCGAGGATCCGGCGTATGGCCAATGAATTCGGCGATTGGGGAATTTCGATCGCCTGTGGTCAGAGCCTGCTGGACACCCAGAGCGGGCAGCGCTATTACCCGCATGCCGCGCTTGCGCTGGCCGATGCCGTCAGTCCGAACGGATTCGTGTTCGAGGCCGATATTCTCATCGAAGCCAGCCGCCGTGGTGTGCGTGTGGTCGCGGTGCCGATCGAATCGCGTTATGCGGGCGAATTTCGTCGCAGCCATTTTCGCCCGGTGCAGGATCTGTGTCGCATTACCGCGCACGTGATCGCAAAGACGTTGCGGCGCGGCCACGTGTTGAGTGATTTGCGAAGCGTGCGTAATACGCCCGCCGTCGTCGTCGACCCGCCGACCTCGCCATGAGGCCGCGGCCGGTGCGTAGCGGATGCGCTGTCCGGTGAATGAGCGCAGACTGGAGTACCGCCGTTGAAAAACATGCCGATGTCATCTGTGAGCGCGCACGAGGTCGTCATTCTTGGAGGCGGGCTTGCGGGACTCACCGTTGCCCTGCAACTGCGCGCCCATCTTCCGGACCTCGATATTGTTGTACTCGAGCGTCGGGCACACCCGGTGCCGGAGGCCGCGCACAAGGTCGGCGAGTCCCTGGTGGAACTCGGCGCGCACTATCTTGCCCAAACGCTGGAATTGCGCGCGCACCTCGATGCGGCGCACATCCCCAAGTTCGGCTTCCGCTTCTTTTTCTCCGACGGCCGCAGCGATCTCGACCTGGTAACCGAACTCGGGGTGAGCCGCGTGCTGCCGACGCCGAGCTGGCAGATCGATCGCGGCATCCTGGAGAATTTTCTTGGCGAAGAGGCGCAGCGGCGCGGCATCGACTATCGCGACCGTGCGGTGGTGCGCTCGTTCGAGCTGGATGACAAGACGGCGCATACGGTCCGCGCCACGATCGACGGCAACGAAGAAACCTTGCGCGCGCGCTGGCTCATCGACGCATCCGGGCGCGCCGGGCTGGTCAAGCGCAAGCTCGGCCTGGCCCAGACCAACGGCCATGACGCCAACGCGGTGTGGTTTCGCATCGACGATCGCCTCATCATCGACGACTGGTGCCCGAGCGCAGCGTGGCGGGAATGCTGCGATCCGCCCGAACGCTGGCGCTCCACCAATCACTTGGTCGGGCCGGGTTACTGGGTGTGGCTGATTCCGCTTGCGTCCGGAGCGCATTCGGTCGGCATTGTGGCCGACGCCGGGCTGCATCCGATCGAGACCATGAATACATTCGAACGCGCGCTCGACTGGCTGACCATGCATCAGCCGGCGGTCGCACGGGAAGTTGCGGCGCGGCGCGACAAGCTGCTCGATTTTGCTTTCTTGCGTGGCTATTCGCACGACTGCAAGCAGGTGTTTTCGGGCGAGCGTTGGGCAATGACGGGCGACGCGGGAGTATTCCTGGACCCGTTTTACTCGCCCGGTACCGATTTCATCGCGATCGCCAACACCTACATCTGCGCGCTGATCGAACATGATCGCGCCGGTCGCCAGATTGCTCCGTACGCACGGTTGTACGAGCAGATCTTCAAGTCGTTCTACGAGAATACGCTGTCACTGTTTCGCGGCCAGTATCCGCTGTTCGGCGACGCCGATGTGATGCCGCTCAAGGCGATCTGGGATTACACCTACTACTGGGGCGTGTTGTGCCAGCTCGTGATGCAGGAACGCCTGACCGATTTCGCGCTGTTCGCCGAAATGCAAACTGAACTGCAACGCGCGCAGGATCTGAATCGTCACATGCAATCCTTGTTGCGTAGCTGGGCCGCCGTCAACGTCGCCGCCAATCCGCCGATCATGCTCGATCAGGTCCATTTGCCGTGGTTCGCCGAAATGAATCGGGGCTTGACCGAACGTCTGGAGCGGCACGAACTGATTGCACGCCTGCGTCGCCATGTCGCGCTGATGGGAGAGCTCGCAGCGACGATTGCGGAACGAGCCTCGCGCGCATTTCCCGGCCTCGATATTGATGGTCTCGCTGCGCACGCCGATGCCGGTCGGGTCGTGCTGTTCGATGAGGCGGCCTAGAGAAGATCCTGCATGTCATCGATCCGTCCTGCCGGTGCCGGATGCATCCGACCAACGGCGACGGCCAGCGGCGATTGGCCGACGTTTCGCGAGTTCGATCATGTCAGCCATTAGTACGGAACTGCGCTGCAAGTTGCGACGGACTTTCCGTGCAGGCACGCTTGAGTCAAGGATCTGATCAAGTCCTCGCCTCGCGAGCACTTGATAGGTTTGCAAGCATTTCGGCATTGTGGGGAATTTGCCGCTCGGACCTGCGCAGCGAGCTACTCAAATCATGCCGCCATTGACACCGATGATCTGGCCGTTGACATAAGCTGCCGAATCCGAGCACAGAAAGCCGACCAGCGCCGCGACTTCCGACGGCGTGCCGGCGCGACCGGCCGGGACCATGGCCTTGATCAGATCGGGCGCGAATGTGTTCGCGCTCATGCGGCCGGCGATGATTCCGGGCGCGACGACATTGACTGTGATCCCGCGCGAGGCCATCTCGCGCGCGAGCGATTTGCTGGCACCGTGCAGAGCGGCCTTCGCGGCGGCATAGTTCACCTGCCCGCGGTTGCCGATCTGCGCTGCGATCGACGAGATGCTGACAATACGCCCGAAGCGCGCGCGCGCCATCGGCAACAACAGTGGCTGGACGACATGGAAGAAGCCGTCAAGCGACACATCGATGACACGGTGCCACTGCTCCTCGCTCATGCCGGCCATCGGTGCATCGTCGTGAATGCCGGCATTGTGCACGACACACTGGATCGGACCATCTTCGAGTTCACGTTCCAGTGCCGAGCGGGTCGTGGCACTGTCGGCAAGATCGAACACGATTGTCGCGGCGTTGCCGCCGGACGCGCGAATCGCTTCCACGGTCGTCTGGGCACGATCGTGGCCTTGATTTGCGTGGATCAGAACGTGACAGCCGGCGTCCGCCAGTACGCGCGCGATCGCTGCGCCGATATCGCCGCTGCCGCCAGTCACCAACGCCCGTCGCACTTGCGTCATGCCGTCAAATCTCGCAGTTTCGATTGGCGCATGATGACGGATTCGCCGGGGTTTGCGCACACCTGCGGCAAGGATGCCGCATTCGTGCCCTAGAATGGCCAGCGTCGGCGCGTCGTAAACATCCCCAACGTGCAGACATGCCGCGAACTTCTGCCGTTTCGTCAACCCAGGAGCACGACCGTGAAAGTCTCCCGTATCGCCCTGCCGCTCTCCGCTGTCGCCGCATTCTTGCTGCTCGTATCGGGCTTCGGGGTTCGCTTCGGCTGGTGGGCTTTTCCGACCGGCTTTGAACTGATGCGTTGGGCTGTTTATCTCGGCCTGGCGGCCGCAACGCTCGCACTGATTTTCCTGATCGTGCCGCGGACGCGCTCACACCGGGTTGCTTCACTGGTCGTGGCGCTGGTAATCGGCCTCGCGATTGCCTACGTGCCGTGGCATCAGCTGCAACAGGCGCGTTCCGTGCCGCCGATCCACGACATCACCACGGACACTTCCAATCCACCGGCCTTCGTTGCGGTTCTGCCACTGCGCGAGAATGCCCCCAATCCGGCGACCTATGGCGGGGCCGATGTGGCGGCCGCACAACACAAGGCCTATGCCGATATCCGCCCGCATCGGCTCGATGCACCGACCGATGTCGCGTTCCGGCGCGCGCTGTCGGCGGCGCAGGCGATGGGGTGGGACATCGTCGCCAGCGATCCGGCGAGCGGACGCATCGAGGCTACGGCGACCACCTTCTGGTTCGGGTTCAAGGACGATATCGTGGTGCGTGTCGCCGCTTCAGGCGGCGGCAGTGTCGTTGACGTCCGCTCGGTATCGCGTGTGGGCAAGAGCGATGTCGGAACCAATGCCAGGCGCATTCGCGCCTATCTCAAGCAACTCGATGCGACAAATGTGTGACACTTCAGCCGGTGCGCGCGCGACAACAACGCCGCATCACTCCGGCGGCTGCTCCATTTCAAGCTTGATCTTCTCGAGATCGGCGATCACCGATTCGAGTGCATCGTGAAGCTGGCCTTGCCGGTTCATGAGGTCATCGAATTTCTCGGTCTGCTTGAGTTTCGACAACTCACCCTCGAACAGCATCCACGCAGCAGTTAGTGATTCGACATTATTCTTCGAGTAGTGGCGCATCTCCTTGAGCTGTGTGATCGTATCGGTCAGATGCTCGATTTCGGTCTTGCCGGTGTCTTCGTCTGACATGAGCGTATCCTCGTTGTGTCTGTCGCTTGCGTCGCGAAAGCGTGACAACAACAGCTTGCGTACCCGCGCATGAATAGCGCCTTGCTGTCATTTGTGCACCATCACGGTCGCGCGCCCGCTCGCCAGCAGCGTGTCCCGGTGTTCAATGCGAAACGCATATTGCCAGCCGTCGGCGCCGCCGAGCAGCCGCTCGGCATGAACATCAAGTGAGCCTTGCAGATTATCGATTTGCGCGACGCGCAGTTCGACGTCTCGCAGCGCAACGAGAAAGCCCGGCGCAGCCGACGCCCCCGCATCGCGCGCGAGCAGGCCACCATGCACGGCCATGGCCTGTGCGCCGTACTCGCAGGCATTGAGCGCGCCTAATCGATCGTCGCGGCGCAGCGGATTGTCGCTGCGGCGGTGCGAATCGGTGGCGGCGTGGATGCGCGTTTTGTCCCAGGCGACGACGACGTCGAGGAGGCACATCGCGCCGCGGTGAGGAATCAGGCCAGCCCAATCAGACTTCGGAATCATGGTTAGCGTCGCGGCGCTGATGCGCCATCAGAATGGACAGGCAGAAATGGAAGCCGACGCCGAGTCCGACGGTGAGGCCTATGGCACGCAGTACCGGCAATGAGGAGGTGGCCTGCATGCCGAACACCAGCAACGCGGAAATCACGCAGACCAGCGTTGCATGCAGCGTTCGGCGCGCTTCGTCTGCATCGGCGACCGGGCGCTCGAAGAATAGTGCGTAGTGCAAGCCGAGCCCGGCCGCGAGTGTCAGTGCGACCAGGTGGAACAGCGACAGTGAAATACCGAAACCACGCTCGACGACGAGCACCATCAAGGTGGCCAGCGACATCGGTGCGAGCACGTGCAGCGCTCGGCGCCATGTACCCAAAGCAAATGCAACCGTGAATGCGAGCAGCACAAGCGCCCCCCCTAGCGCCTGCAGAATGCGCGTCCGATAAGCGATGACCAGCGATTCCGACGCCGACTTCAAATCCAGCAGACGCACGCTGTCGGCACTCGAGTTCGCCAACGCAGCGAGCGCGGATGCATCGTGTACGCCGCTCAACGTGGCGAGCCCGAGCCACGCGTGATCGCGTTTTACGAGCATTGCGTCGAGCCGTGTACCGAGTGGCGAGGCGGCGAACGTGGCTGGCGTGAGCGCGGGCAACGTGCGCGCAGTCTCGACATCGTCAACGAACGGCCCGAACAAGCCGGCGCGAAATGGCAAACCGCGCTCGGCCACCGACAGCGATGTTTCGAGTGTCGCGCGATCCGGCAGCCTGGCCTGGCGGGCGCGCTGTGTTGCGATGCTCGGCAGATAGCGACTCGGCAATTCAACGCCGTCGAGCGCATGCTTGGCAATCAGCGCATCGAGCCGTGCTTGCAACGATTCGGATAGCGCCAGCACAGCGTCCGGATCTGCGGCCTTGAGTATCAGCAGGTAACGCACGTCGGGCGCACCGAGTTCTCCGCGCAGCCTGGCATCACGCGTGAGCAGCTTGGCCGGCACCGGCGTCAGCGCCGCGAGATTGTTTTCCCACAACGGTGATGGCGCCACCCACAGCACCGTGATGCCGATCAAGGTCAGCAGCCACGGCAGCCAGCGCGGGCGTGGCAAGTCGTCCAGCCAGGTCCACACACGCGCAAGTCCGGGTGTGTCGGCGGTGTCGCGAAAGCTCGTCGGCAAAACACGCGGCAACAGATAGCGGGTGGTCAGGCCGGCGACGACGAGGCCGGTGATCGTGAACACGGCGAGTTGCTGCAACCCGCGAACGCCTGAGAAAAAGAACGCAAGATAGGCAATCGCGGCCGACGCGATCGCGGTCGCCAGCAGCGGCCATAGAGCACGCACGCTGGTTACTGCGTCTTCCCCCGCACGACGGTGGCTGAGCAGCCGGATCGGGTATTCCTGCGCAACACCGAGCAGGGTGAAGCCGAATGCGAGGGTAATGCCGTGCACCGCCCCGAACGCGTATGACAGCACGGCGAGCCCGGCCAGCGCGGCGCTCACGATAGGCAGACCGGCCAGCAACAACACGGTGATGCTGCGGTAGGCCACCAGCAACAGCACAGCGAACCCGAGCGTGCTCACCGCGCCGATGCGATCCGCCTGGGCGCGGGTCCTGGCGTTGATCAACACGGTGAAATAGCCGGGACCACTGAGCACGAGACGAGCGCGTGTGGCCCCGGGCAATGCGTCAAATGCACTCCTCAGTGCCGCTATCGCCGCGCCTTGCGCCGCCGGGTCGAAACCGGGCGCGCGCGTTTGCGCGAGCAACAATGCGGCGCCATCGGATGCAAACCAGACGCCGTCGCGCAGCGCCGGTGCCGTCGGTGGCGACCAGCTTTTGGCAAGCGTCAGCACTTCGAGCGTCGGGTCGCGCGCGAGCCATGGTTTCAGCAATGCTGCGGCGGGCGAGGCAAGATCCTCGATGCGTTGCTGCAATTGATCGCGCAGAAACGCTGCATCGAACCGATGCGAATCGAGCGTCGACGACAGCAAATAACGGTACGGCAACCATTTCTTGTCGAGGTCGGCGGGATCGAATGCACCGTTGAGGGCGCGCTCGAAATGCGTGTCCGCATTCAGCGCGTCAGTCAATCCGCGGCTCAGCTCCGCCAGTTGCGCTTCGGGCGCACCGCTGATTGCGATCAGCAACAGACGTGCTCCGGGTCCTTCGCCGATCTGATCCATCAGCAGTTTCTGGTCGGCGGTTTGCGCAGGTGGCATGAAGCTGCGCAGGTCCGTGCTGACGCGCAGTGAGCGAACGACCACGAGGCCGAGCACAGTCAGGGTTGCCAGCCACACGACCGTGAGGACGAGACGCTCGGGACGCATGCGCACTTTCATCGCATCCAACCCCGCCGGCGGCCCTCAGGTACGCCGCCGGCCGACGCAGTCATTGCGCAGCGTCCCCGCCACGACACAACAGGGCGATCGCGCCGGGGGTCGGGCGCGAGGACAGCTTCGATTCGGCCAGCGGTCCGACCAGTAGCACACTGGTATCGCCGTCCGCTTCTCGGGTCCGGAAACAGCGCGCCGTGGAGCCGTTGCCATCGACCTCGATCGCCTTGACGTGCCGCGCCATGCTTCGGTCGCGTGGTTTCAACGTGAGTCGCCAATGCGCCGCGTCGCCGTCCGCCTCCAGCGAGAAATCCTGTCGCAGGGCCTTGGCATCGCCGCCGAGCAGCGCGGCAAAGCCGCGCAGGAATCCGTCCAGTCCCGGCGCCCGGCTCAAGTCGAAGTGACGTGGTTTGCTGTTGCCGCGTTGCACGCTTGCCTGCCCGTCGGCAATCATGGTCTGCTCCTGATAAGGCGTGTCCACGCGCTTGCCGAGTTTGCCCGGCCCGAGATATTCAAGCTCTCCGCGCAGAATCAACGGTCGCTCGAACAGATTGGAAAACTTCACTTCGGTGTAGCGTGTGCGCGCGGGCGCTTCGCGCTTGAGCTCGGCTACGAGCGTGGCTGGATCCACTTGTCCCGATGTGTGGTTTGTTGCCGTCGCCGGCCCTGTGGCGGGCGCTTGTACATCAGGTGGCGCCGCGCGGCACGGTGGCGCGAGCGTCGCCATCAGGCACAGCGTCATCGCGATTCGGGTTGTCGAGATTCCAGAAGTCATACCAGTTGAACCAGTTGTAGGGGGCGCTGCGCACATGATGCTCCAGACGCGTGGCGAATTTTTGCACGATCGCGCGGAGTTCCGTCCGGCGCCCGCGTCGCGAAAGCATCAGATCATCCGCGAACGACTCGAACAAAAGATCATAGCGGCAGCCACCGCGATAGATTCCGAAGCACAGCACCACGGGCACCTTGAGCATGGATGCGATCAGGAATGGTGCCACCGGAAAGCGCGCCGGAGAGCCCATGAAGTCGACCAAGATGGTTGCTTCATGCGGTCGTGCGCGATCTGCGAGCAACGTTGTCAGCGCACCCTCGCGTACGGCTTCGTGGAGTGCGAGGACGATTTCGCTGCCGGGGCGCGAGGCATCGATTACGTTGCGCGCGATTTCCGGATTGAGTTCATGCAACAGGTTGGTCAGAGCCGGCGTCTGCTGTGTATCGAGAACGACGCGAACCTTGACGCCCGGCTGCTTTGTCGCGAGTACGCGCAGCACTTCGAAACTGCCGATGTGGGCACCGAGCAGCAGCACGCCGCGATCCGCGTGCATGGCAGCGTGCAGGTCGTCGAGGCCGTTGATGCGCAGGTCGAAACGGTCAAGACGATCGGCCAGCAGGAACACGCGGTCGAGGATGGTCGAGGCGAAACCGTGGATGTGGCGCATGACTTGCCAGGCCGTTGCCGGACGGTCGAACACACGGGCGAGGTAGGCATAGGAGGCGCGGCGTTCGGGCGTGCGCCGAAAGAAGAAATACAGTGTAATCGGGTAGAGAATCAAGCGCGCGATGCCACGACCGCCATACAGGCCGATCGTGCGTATCAGCCACAGCGCGAACCGCCCGCCGCCTTCCGGTCGGCGGCTCCAGTGCGCGTTCATGCGAGACGTCCCTCCCCGCTGAGAATCGTCGTCGCACCGCGCTCGATCCGGAAACGCACGCGTTTGCCGTCGGTCGCGATGCGCAAATCAGCCGACTGTTCCGGCTCAAGTGGCGTGAGGAACTTGACCACGACAATGTGCGCGAGACGACCGTAACCGTCACGTTCGAGCAGCCCGGCAACTGCGTCGAGCAGCACTACGCCGGGTACCATCGGATTGTCCGGGAAGTGCCCCGGCAGACTCGGATGCGAGGCGGCCACACACAAAGGCGCGAGCAATTCAGCCGTCTCTTTCATGACCGGCTCCGTGGCGCGGATGGCGGATCTCCGTGCACCAGCGCTGGCCAGCGCTGTGCAAGATGCACGCAGAATTGGCCGAAGTGCGGGTGCGGCACGCCGCGCATGTGCCAGCGGCGAAACCCGTATTCGAGCAACATGAAGGCGATGACGACGGCGTAACTGCCCACGTGCAGATACCAGTGAACCACGCCCGGCTGCAACGCGATTGGCGAGGTGATGCCGGGCGAATTGCACAGCACCAGAATCAACAGCACGACGGCTTGCACGCCGAGCAGCAGTGCCCAGGTCAGCGTCAACTTCCGGGCGTAGCTCGCAACACCCGGAAGCGCCAGACGTTCCGGGCCTTCCAGCGCGAGTATGGCGCGCGCGACCAAAGTCTGCCTGCCCGGGGTCAGGGTTCGCGCGAATATCGCGCACAGGACCGCATTGATCAGCACCGGCATCAGGTCCAGTGCCAGTCGATCGCCGCCGAACCACATGAGCGCCAATCCGATCGCAAGAGCGGCCAACCAGATCGCCCAGGCACGCATTTGCCACCGCAACAATCGCGGAGCGAGCAGGAGCGTAATCAGCGTGAACACGGCGGCATCGCCGAATTTCGTGCCTCCGCTTACGAAACTTGCGATGACAAGACACACATATGACGCCAGCAGAAACGCCGAGACGCGCGCGGAACGAAACGATCGGCTCGATGGTGATGGCGGGTAGGAGTCGGCGGTCACGTTGGCTTCGAGAAAAGATTAAAGTGCCGCGCGATCGATCGATTGGACGCCGCCTGACTGTAACATAGGCGCTGATCTTCACGGCGGGACCGTTGTTGTGAAACCTGTGCAACCGACGGAGCATTGTGATGTCCTGGTCATAGGCGGTGGGCCCGGCGGCAGCACGGCGGCGACTCTGCTCCAGCGGCGCGGCTGGAAGGTGATCCAGCTTGAAAAGGATCGTCATCCGCGCTTTCACATCGGCGAATCGCTGCTGCCGGGAAACCTCCCGATATTCGAGGAACTCGGCGTCCTCGACAAGGTGCGTGCGCTTGGTGTGCTCAAGCTCGGCGCTGATTTCCAGTGCGGCACGGGTTCCTATCAGTCTTTCTACTTTCGTGACGCGCTGGGCAAGACCGCGCCGCATGCGTTCCAGGTCGGACGTGCGCAGTTCGATCAGATGTTGTTCGAGCACGCGCGCGCAAACGCAGTCGATGCGCGCGACGGCATCATCGTGGAACGGGTCGCAGCTGATGGCATCGACGCGGTGGTTGCCGTAGCGCGCCCGATGGCGAGCACTGACGCCTTCAGCGTGCGCGCACGTTATGTGGTCGATGCGAGCGGACGCGAGACGCTGCTCGGCAACGCGTTCAAGATCAAGCGCAGGAACCCTGCGCATCAGAGCGCCGCGATATTCGCGCATTTTCACCGTGTCGACGCCCGTCCCGGTGAGAATGCCGGCAACATCAGCATCTACCATTTCGACTATGGCTGGTGCTGGTTCATCCCGCTGCGCGAGGGCGTGATGAGTATCGGTTGCGTGTGCTGGCCCGAATACCTGAAACGGCGACGCGGCCACAATCGCGAATTTCTGCTCGACACACTCGCCAAGATACCCGGTGCATGGGCACGCCTGAGCGGCGCCGAGATGATTTCCGAAGTGCGCGTTACCGGCAACTATTCATATTCGTGCGAGCGCATGGCCGGGCCGGGCTGGATCATGGTCGGCGACGCCTACACATTCGTCGATCCGGTGTTCTCCTCCGGTGTGTTTCTGGCCATGCACAGTGCGAGCCGCGCGGCGGTCCTGATCGATGCTTGCCTGCGCGAGCCCGGACGCGAAGCGGCGTTGCAGGCCGCGTTCGCTCGCCGCGTACGCCGCGGGGTGCGGGTGTTCTCCTGGTTCATCTATCGCTTCAATACGTCGGTCATGCGCGGCATGTTCGCAAGACCGGACAATTTCCTGCGCGTCGAGGATGCGGTCGTATCGATGCTTGCCGGCGACGTTTTCGAGAATCGGGCCGTATTGCGGCGCGTCTGGTTGTTCAAGCTGATCTACTCAATGATCAGCTTGCGTCATGCCGGTCGCTGGATCGGCGATCGCATCGCGCGCCGGCGCCACGCACGCTATCGGTTTTCAGGGGGCACTACCCCCGTCGACCCACATTGAGACTGATGAAACGTGGCTGCAGCTATGGCGCGGCGGGCATGAAAGGCCTCACGCCTCGCGATTGCCCTCGACATGTTCGGACAACGCGCGCAGGCTGCTGAAGATGCGCTGATTGTCGGGGTTGTCAGAGCGCAGCTGGAACTTGTAGCGCTGCGATATGGCGAGCGCCAATTCCAGCGCATCGATCGAATCGAGACCGAGCTCGCCTCCGAACAATGCAGCCTCGGGATCGATGTCGCCAGGCTTGATCCAGTCGATATTGAGGCTCTCGACAATAAGTTCCGCCAGGTCGCGTTCGGCCGGCGATTGAGACGCGACGTGCTCGTTGTCGATGCGCTGTGGTGTGTTCATGGGTGCTGGCCTGCTCCGGTATCCGCCACCTGCCCGAGTCGGGGCGGCTGGTGCGGCGCGCGCAGTGTATCATCGCGCTCCCTGTGCGCCGTGGCGCGAATCAAGCGCAACCGACTTGTCGCCGTTCCCTTCCAATAACGCTCCACCAACAGTGGATGACGTCGGCAACCTGCCGCTACTGCGCTTTGATTACGAGCCGAGTGGCGTCACCGACGTGGTCGAGCCCGGTGTGCTTGCGGTACTGGAGTTTGGCAACGCTGCTCGCGCGCAGGCGGATCCACGCTGGTTGCGTGTCCGGTTGGAGCCTCTGGCCGCGCCGCCGGTACAAGAGGTCTGGCGTACGCATGCGCCGGTGCGCTGTGGTTACGCGGGCGACATACGCTGGAGCCACGATGGTGACTATTGCTTCTTCGCGATCGAGGTCGAAGAGTCCAGCCGTGGCGGCATCGCCGGCGCCGCCGAGCGTGCCTATCGCGAGATCTGTGGATTCCTGGCAGCGAGCGGCACACCGCACCTATTGCGGCTATGGAACTACATGGATGCAATCAATCTTGGAGATGGCGACAGTGAGCGCTACCGTCAGTTCTGCTCCGGTCGTGCGCGTGGTCTGGCCAACCGCAGCGATGACAGTTATCCGGCGGCGACCGCGATCGGACGGCGCGACGGTGTGCGCGTGCTGCAGGTGTACGGGCTTGCCGCCCGCTTGGCCGGAACGCCGATCGAAAATCCGCGCCAGGTCAGCGCATGGCGTTATCCCCGCCAGTATGGCGCCAGCCCTCCGGCATTCGCGCGCGCCATGCGCTCGCCGGCAAATCAACTGCTGATATCGGGAACGGCCGCCGTGGTCGGCCATGCGTCCACCCATCGAGACGACCTGGCGGCACAACTCGACGAAACAGCAACCAATCTTTCGAGCCTGCTGTGCAGCGCCGGTTGCACGCAGAGGGTCGGGGCATCGAGTCTGCTCAAGGCCTATGTGCGTCAACCACAGCATGCGGCCGAGGTGATCGCCGCGCTGCGCGCAATGATACCCAGGGTCACCGGGGTCTTGTTGCTGGCCGGGGACATCTGTCGTACCGAGTTGCTTGTCGAAGTCGATGGCGTGCATGGCTGAAGTCGCCTCACCGACCACTTAGGCTGCTGTTGCCCGGAGAAGCTCGGATTTCCGCCGAGCCGCACACCGGTCTAGCTGTCACCTCGTGTGAGCGGCAACCTGACGTCGAGCCCGCTGTTGTCGCGCGCGCCGACATCAAGCGAGCGCGGCAGCATGCCGATTACGGCAGGCGCCAGCAGGAATGCAAGCGCGGCGTTGATAATGAGGTGTCCCTGCTTGGCGGTGTCTGCGAGGCCGTCGCCGAACACCGTCACGACGAAGGTTACGATCATCAGCGTCGAGATCAGCATGGCGTATTCGAACAGCCGGGGGCGCCAGCGCGGCCGCAAAATCAGCACTGCCAATGCTACGAACGGTAGCGCCAGCAGCATCCGCTGCAGGGGACGACTCGCATGCAGCGCGTTGCCAATGCTCGGCATGCCGGCAGGAAACTTCGCGAAATCTCCTCCCGCGACGTGGCCGATGTTGGAAGCGATCCACGGGTCGAGTGCACGGGCGCCGTGCCAGGCCAGACGCGCGGCGATGGTCGGATGGCGCAGCAGAATGGTGAGTTCCTCGGCGCGGGAAAAATTGGCCAGCCCCTGGCACTCGCGGTCCGGCAACCCGGGCAGCTGCCATGCGTCCCTGCCGCGAAAGCGGGCGCACGACGGGTCGATGCCGTGAGCGGCGAGTAATGCACGCGGCTGTTGTGCGAACGGCACGAGTCCGGTGAACACCACGTCGGCTGCGTTGTACTGGCGTATCGCCGCCATCATGGCGTTGTCGCGCTGCATCTGGACAAACTGAAAGCACAAGCCGGCCAGGCCGCCGATCAGCAAAGCCATGCTGCGCCACGTCACACGTCGCCATTCAAACCATTCGAAGATCAGTACGATGACGCCCAACGCGAACGGCAACAACAGATGCTGGATCTTGCTCGATGCCAGAACGAACCCAGCCAGCGCAAGCAACACGAAGCGCACCCGCGTGGCGTGCGCGCCGCGCCACAACGCGATCAACGAGATCAAGGCATACGCGGCCAGCAGCGCCGTCCATTCGGCATAGAATGTATTGAGGTAGAGTGTATTGCCCGGATCGGCGAACACGAGTGGCAACAACGCGGCATTTGCGATTGCGGCGCGCGTTTGGCCGCGACGCACCCAAGCCAAGGAAAAGGCCACGGACAGCCAAAACAGGGCGGCGATGCGCAGCAGGCCGATCCAGCGGACCGAATGCGCACCCGACGCGCCGAGCAATGCACCGATCTTGTAAATCGTTATGGTTGCGCCCTGGAAAACCAGTTCGCTCGACCAGTAGCACATCGGATCGTTGGTCGCGATAAACCGATAATGATCGAACGGAGCACCCGGACTGTTTTGCTGCGGGGGAACCTCGGCCGGGCGGTCCGGATAGAGGTGAAAGCAGGACGTGTAGCGCGTCTCGTCGTAGCTGTTGGCGTAAGCAATCAGTGGATTGTGTGCCCATACCGCAGCCAGACGCAGCACGCCGAGCAGCCACAGCACGGCGAAAATCAGCCAGATCCGGCGCTCGACGCTACCACGCCCAGCCCTCACGGCCTCGCTCTCGTACACAAGTCCTCGCCCGGTGCCGAAAAGCTCCTTGTGCGCCATTGACGCCGCTGAATCAAGCCCGCCGCGTCCATGCTTCGCGAGAGCGGGTCGCCGACACGGCACTTGCGTGCGTGTGAACCAGGTCACAGATGGATCGTGCGTCCGACACGGGTTGCGCCGTCTAGCGGGTCCGTGACCGGTCCGGCCATTGCGGTGTTAGCATTGTCCCGGGAAGACTGGCGCGAGTCCGGCTGGTGAATTTCCTCACAGTGCCCACATGCTTTCACAACCCATTAAGGTCCTTTCGGTGTGGGGAACTGATTGCCCCTTTGACCCAAGGGTCTGTACGCCATTAGCACCAAGCATGATTCGTTCTGAGTTTTCCTGACGACCAATACAGGGTCTCTCTGGATACCTTCTGTTACGGTGGTAAAACCACTCAAGGGTGGAGGCAGCCATGAAAACGCGGTTGGGACACTACGATATTGTCGCCGAACTCGGTCGTGGCGGCATGGGCGTGGTCTACAAGGGCCACGAATCCTCGCTCAATCGCTACGTCGCCATCAAAGTGCTGTCCGATTCGCTTGCTCATGACGAGAGTGTCAAGGAGCGATTTCTGCGTGAGGCGCGCAGCATGGCCGCGCTCAACGACCCGCATATCATCCAGATCTACTTCATCGGCGATGACGATGGCCAGACCTACTTCGTCATGGAATTCGTCGACGGTGAATCGTTGGGCTCGATGCTCAAGCGGGAGAAAACGCTGGCTGTCGACGCGGCCGCGAAGGTGATCTATCAGACCGCGCTTGGTCTGGCCACCGCGCACGATCACGGCGTGATTCATCGCGACATCAAGCCCGGCAATCTGATGATCGGCAGTCGCGGCATGCTCAAGATCGCCGACTTCGGTATCGCGCTGTCCAATCAGGATTTTTCCAAGAAACTGACTTCGACTGGTGAATTCGTCGGTACACCGGGCTATTTGTCGCCCGAGGTATGTCTCGGCAAGCCGGTTGATCAGCGCTCGGACATCTTTTCGCTGGGAGTGGTGCTGTTCGAAATGCTGGCCGGACGCATGCCGTTCAACGATGCGTCCCCCCTCGGCCTGATGCTCGAAGTGGTCAAGGCCGATATTCCCGATGTGCGTGAACTCAACGCCAACGTCGATCCGCAGATCGCAGCAATCCTGGTCAAGATGATTGCCAAGGACCCGGTCGATCGCTATCAGAGTTGCCACGAGTTGACCGCCGCGTTGATGCAGTATCCAGCGGTGGCCCGCGGCGGGCCGATCAGCGTCAAGCCGAAGATTTCCCCGGCTGCCGCCACACAAGTCGGTCATCTTCTGCCGACCCCCACACCAGCATCGCAACCGATCACGGGACCGTCACCGGTTATCACGGCCGCCGATGCCACCCGGGCCGCGGCGACACAGCAGCCACCAGCGTCATTGCCGGACACTGCGCCGCATGAGCGGCCGACACGCGCCACTGGACGATCGGTCAACATCGTGCCGTGGGCTGTCGCCGCGCTGTTGCTGGTTGGCGTGGCAAGCGCGGCCTATGCCTGGCGCGCGCATATTCCCGCGCTAAACCGCCTGTTCGGCCATACCCAGGTGAGCGTGACCAATGCGGCGAACAGTCCGCCAATGAGAATAACCGATGCATCCGATACGCTCGGCTCGGTCGCGCCGACCGGGGGTACGCCGAGCACGCCGGGTGACGCGGCCGACGGTCGATCGGCCGAGCCGGTCGGCGCTGGCGCCTCCGCGCCGGACGCCCACAACGGCGAAGCGGCGACCGTGTCGAGCGCGCCGGCAGAAGCGATCGAACGGCCGCGAGCGGCAGGGAGCGAATCGAGGGTCGACACGGCAGCAGCATCGATGCATCAGCCGCAGCGCGTCGCCGAAGTGACGCGGCCGAAATCCGTGGCGCCGGCGAAACCACACATTCCGACCGTCGCGATCCTGTCCAGCGGCGATGATGCGATCACCGGTCCAGCCGAGAACGCGGTCAGCCGCATGCTGCGCAACCGCGGGTTTCGCGTCATCGAGGGCGGACATGTCGCCGGTGATCGTCCCAACCTAGGCGCCCTCAAGGGGCGCGCCGACGCCGTGGTTTTCGTCCATGCGCGACCAATCGGGTCGCAGGAGATGACCTATTACGGGCAAAGCTCGACCTTGTATACGGTTCAACTGGGCGTCAAAACCTACGCGGTATCCGACGCTCATTTATTGGGAGACAGCGCGACCGAGCAGGTCAATTTCACCAGTCTCAACGCCGCCGACAAGGCGCGCGAAACCATCACGCCGATGCTTGAAGACGTCGCGCGCGATCTGGCGCCCTATCGACCGGGCAGCGGCAAGGGTTAGCGACGGGACAGTCAAGACGGAAGAAGAAGGATCGCTGATGTTCATTCAAAGCAGCGCGAGGTTGGCGTAAGCGAGGACCAGCCATTTTTCGCCGTCCTCCTCGAAATTGACTTGCACGCGCGTATGCGCGCCGCTTCCTTCGCAATCGATCACGGTACCTTCGCCGAAACTTGCATGGCGGACGCGTTGGCCAAGCTTGATCGATGCGGCATTGACTTCCGTCGGTGTCGCGGCACGATCCACGTACAACGGTCGGCTGACCTGCACGCGCGGGCGAACCTCGTGCAGCAACTGATGCGGAATTTCAGTCAGAAAGCGTGATGGCCGGCCATACATTTCGACGCCGTGCAGCCGTCTCGATTCTGCGTAGCACAGGATCAGCTGTTCGCGTGCCCGTGTGATGCCGACATAGGCGAGCCGGCGTTCCTCTTCGAGCCGGCCGGGCTCCTCGACGGATTTCTGGCTCGGGAACAACCCGTCTTCAAGTCCGACCAGGAACACGATCGGAAACTCGAGCCCCTTGGCCGAGTGCAGCGTCATCAGTTGCACACAGTCCTCGCCGACTTCGCCCTGCCCTTCGCCCGCTTCAAGTGCCGCATGCGACAGGAACGCGACCAGTTCCGACAAACCTGCATCGATGTCCTCCGGAGTGCGCTCGAAGCGGCTCGCGACGTTGATCAATTCGTCGAGGTTCTCGATGCGCGATTCGGCATTACCGCGCGTATCGCGCGCGTAGAAATCGCGCAGGCCGGAACGCGCGAGTGCGTGATCCAACTGCTCGGCCAGCGGCAACAGCCCACCTGCGAGGGCATCGGCGCGACGAGCGGTGTCGTCCGGCCCCGGATCTTGATCGGGGTGTCGGCCTGTCGACGACAAGGTCGGGCTGCGAGCCTGGTCGGGGCGCCGCCCGGAAGCGCCTAGGCAGTCGTGCGCCAGCACCTCGATCAGATCCAGGAACGCCCGCAGCGCGTTCCTTGCGCGCGCGGCCAGCACATTGCCGGGAAGCGCCGCCAGCGCGGCCTCCCACAGTGATGTGTTGTTCTCGCGCGCGCGGCGGCGCAGCACGTCAAGCGTGCGCTCGCCGATGCCCCGGGGCGGGGTGTTCACCGCGCGTTCGAACGCTGCGTCATCGTGGCGATTGGCGATCACGCGCAGGTAGGCAAGCGCATCCTTGATCTCGGCACGTTCGAAAAAGCGCAACCCGCCATAGATGCGGTAGGCGATCGCACGCTGCACCAGTTGTTCCTCGAACAATCGCGATTGTGCGTTCGACCGATACAGGATTGCCATAGCGCTGGCACGGATTCCAGCGTCAAGATTCACGCGAACGCGATCAATGACAAAGCGCGCCTCGTCCCGCTCGTTATAGGCTGCATAGAGCTCGATCGCCGCACCGGCATCTCCGGCGGTCCACAACTGCTTGCCTAGCCGACTCGGATTGTGCGCGATGACCGCATTCGCGGCACTCAGGATGTTCGCGGTGGAGCGATAGTTCTGCTCCAGCCGGATGGTGCTGGCATTCGGAAAATCTCGCAGGAAGTGCTGCACGTTCTCGACCCTGGCACCACGCCATCCGTAGATTGCCTGGTCGTCGTCGCCGACGATGAACACCCTGCCAGTGCTGCCGGTGAGCACACGAATCCATGCGTACTGGATGGTATTGGTGTCCTGGAACTCATCGATCAACAGATGGCGGTAGCGCTCGCGGTAGTGCGCGAGCAGATCCGCATCACGCAGCCACAGCTCGTGCGATCGCAGCAGAAGTTCGGCGAAATCGACCAGCCCGGCACGTTGGCACGCGACCTCGTAGGCGCGATAGATCCCGACCAGTGTGTGCGCCGCCGGATTGGCTCCGGCATCGATCGCGCCCGGACGCCTGCCTTCGTCCTTCATACTGTTGATGAACCAGGCTGCCTGACGCGGCGGAAAACGCGCTTCGTCGAGCCCAAGACCCTGAATGGTGCGCTTGACCAGCCGTTGCTGATCGTCGCTATCGAGGATCTGGAATGTTTCCGGCAGGCCGGCCTCGCGCCAGTGGCGACGCAGCAGCCGATGCGCAATGCCGTGAAACGTGCCGACGGTCAGGCCGCGTGCGCCGTGCGTGATGAGCTCGCCGCAACGCGCGCGCATTTCGCCGGCCGCCTTGTTGGTGAAGGTGACCGCCAGCACCGACCAGGGCGAGGCGCGCTCGACTTCCAGCAGCCAGCCGATGCGATGGGTCAGAACGCGGGTCTTGCCCGAGCCGGCCCCGGCCAGGACCAGATAATGTCCGAGCGGCGCAGTCACGGCCTCGCGCTGCGCCGGATTGAGCGCGTCGAGGAGATAGGAAACATCCATGGCGGCAATTGTAGCTGCGTGGCGCGACTCCTCGCCGAGGCTTGCAATGGCCGGTCGGTGCAAAAACATCGACTGGCGCGCGCGTCAAATCGCCATCGCGGCTGGTGTGCTTCCAAGGACGCAGCGCAACGGGAGAGGTATCATGCGCTGGACGGGCGCCCGCGGGCGGCTGCGTCCTTGCACTTCGTCAAGGAGGTTTCGATGTCGCTGCTCGATACGGTAATCGGCGATCTCGCCGGTGGTTCAAACAATGCAAACGGCAGTCAATTGCTCAACCTCGCCGGTGGGTTGATCGAGAAAGCCGGAGGCATCGGCGGCTTGGTCGCGCTGTTCGAACAGAGTGGACTCGGCGCGCATGTGCAATCGTGGGTATCGAATGACGCCAACAAGCCGATCTCCGCTGGCGAGCTCGGCGAGGCACTCAAGAGCTCACCGCTCGCGCCGCTGCTCCAGGAAGCGGCAGCCAGATTCGGCATGGATGCGAATCAGCTGACCGGACAGCTGGCCGGCATGCTGCCCAAGGTGGTTGATCATCTGACTCCGGACGGACAGGTCCCGGCCCCGGATCAGGTCCAGTCCGGAATCAATGTCGCGGCGCTGGAAGGTCTGGCGAGCAAACTCTTTGGCGGCACCTGAGCCGCTGCAACACTGGCTCGCTCGTCGCGAGTCGTGTCAGTTCTTGCGCGTCGCGCCGACCACGATCAGTCCGAGACCGACCAGCACGCCGATACCGCCAACCCATTGTGGAACGGTTTTTTCCTTCTGTACCGTGGCCGAAACATCGCCAACCTTGAATACTTGCTGGTCCTGGTTGAAGTTGAATTTGCCCAGAAACGCCGCGGCGCCAAGCGCCACAATGATGATGCCCGCAACAATCAATCCGGTGCGCATGTTTTTCTTCTCCTTGTTGGCGGTGAAGCCGGCTTGATGCCAGTGTAGACGATTCGCGTGGTGGCTGGTTGGGCCCCGGCCGCTGGACGCATCCTTCGCACAAGACGCTGCACAAGTCGTGATGGGCGCTGCTGTTCAGCCCCATTGGGTCGAGCAAGCGCCCTTGCGTCTCCGGGATCTGGTGGGTCGTGAAAGGGCGTGGCATTGCGGGGCATTCACCAGTCGGACTTGCGCTGACCTTCCGTCAGTGCGCGCATTCCCTCGTGCGTCATGCAAGAATCGGACTTGGCGCGCAAACAGGAAACTGCTCATCGTGCGATGGTTCGGATTCTCCCGTGACACCGAACCGAACCTGCGGCTGATCCTCATGATGGTTGCCGTGGTGGTGAGCGTTTGGTTGCCGTTCATGGTGTTACGCCGTGCCAACCACGCCACGAGCGAGGCGTCGCAGCGGCTTACCCACACCGCCGAGGTCAAGGCGACGGCGTACCATTTGCTGCATACCTTGCGCGACATGGAAGCTGCAGCATTGACGATTTTTGCGGGCCTGCCGGACACCGACGCGTCGGCGCGCTACCGCGATGATCGTGCGCAGATGACCAACCAGCTCGACCGGCTGCGCGCGTTGACGCGCGACAATTCCGACCAGCTAAACCGCATCGGCAAGCTGCAGGCAATCATCGATGGCCGCGTAGCCGGTCTCGACCGCGCCCTTGATGAACTCAAGGCGGGAGACGCCGCCGCGGCACGCATCGACATTGCAAATGCGCAGCGCCTGTTTACGTTTCGCGAAACCGCCGAGGCGCTGATTGCCGCCGAACAGAAGCTGTATCAGGAACGTTACGCCATCGCCGAGATCGGGCGTCGCAATGCCGACTGGGCAACGCTCGGCGCAATGGTCATGCAGCTGTTGTTGCTCGGCGCCGTGATCCTGCTGTCCGAGCGCCAGGTAAGAAGACGATTGCGCGCGGAAAACGTCGCCAGGCGCGCGGTCGCGCGCGCGCAGCGAATCGTGCAGACGGTGCGCGAACCGATCACGTTGCTCGACAGCGAACTGCGCGTGATCATGGCCAACGCGGCCTTCGGCGAGTTGTACGGCAGTGACGGCGAAGTGAATGTCGGCCAGTATCTTGAAGCCGCGGGCGATGGCGCATGGTCCGACGCCGCATTGCTTCAGCGTCTGTCCGATGTGGCCAGACGCGGCCGCGAGTTATGGGACTACGAGCTTGAACAGACCAGCATCGATGGCGCCGAGCGCATCGTGTTGGTCAATGCGCGTTTGATGAGCCTGCCGGAGAGTGACGCGTCGGCGGTGCTGCTGGTCGCCAGCGACATCACGGCGCGCAAGCGCAACGAAGATCAGGTTGTCGAGCTCAACGACCAGCTTGAGGGCAAGATCGAACAGATATCGGAAATCAATCGCGAACTCGAGGCGTTCAGCTATTCGGTCTCGCACGACCTGCGTGCACCGCTGCGCCATATCGCCGGTTTCAGTGACAAGCTCGGCCAGCATCTGGGCGGTTCGTGCGACGAAAAGACCGCTCACTATCTCGAGGTGATCAGCACTTCCGCGCGCCGCATGTCCGCGCTTATCGAGGATCTGCTGATTTATTCGCGGCTCGGCCGCCATGCGCTGCGCCTGCAACCGGTGGATATGCAGTCACTCGCCGAGGACGCGCGCGCGCTGCTCGAAACCGATTCCGAAGGCCGCGCCATCGAGTGGCTGATCGGCCGGCTGCCGATCGTCATCGCTGACGAAAACATGATGCGCCAGGTATGGCAGAACCTGCTCGGCAACGCGGTAAAGTACACGGCAAAGACCGCATTGGCGCGTATTGAAATAGAATCCAGCCGTTCACCGCGAGGTGAACATGCGTTTGTGGTTCGTGACAACGGCGTCGGTTTCGATATGCAACACGCGGGCAAGTTGTTCGGGGTGTTCCAGCGCCTGCACAAGGCAGCCGATTTTCCGGGCACCGGCATCGGGCTGGCGAATGTGCGCCGGATCGTCGTGCGGCACGGGGGGCGCGTGTGGGCCGAAGCCGCGCCGGGGCAGGGCGCCGCATTTTGCTTCTCCATCCCGGCTTCGTCCGATGCCGGCAATTCGTCCGGAGTCGCAACATGAAAAGGGAAATCCGAACCATCCTGCTGGCCGAAGACAGTGCGGCCGACGCCGAGATGACCATCGATGCGCTGCGCGAGACCAAGCTCGCCAATCCGATCGTGCACGTCGAGGACGGCGTCGAGGCGCTCGATTACCTGCTTCGCACCGGTGCGTTCAGCGAGCGCGGCCCGGGCGATCCGGCGGTGGTTCTGCTCGATATCAAGATGCCGCGCACGGATGGTCTGGAAGTGCTGCGCCGCATGCGTGAAAACGAGCGCTTGAAGCGCGTGCCGGTGGTGATCCTTTCCTCCTCGCGCGAGGACAGCGATCTGGTCCGCAGTTGGGACCTGGGCGTCAACGCCTACGTGGTCAAGCCGGTCGATGCGCATCAGTTCTTCGAGGCGGTGCAGATGCTCGGTCAGTTCTGGGCGGTCCTCAACGAACCGTCGCCTGGAGGTTGAGGCACAGGGCGATGCCGGGCCAGAATTTTCCAGCACGCGTGCTCATCGTGGAGGACGATCCTGACGATGTCGAACTCCTGACTGACGAGTTGTGCAAAGACGGATTTCTATTCGAGCATCGCGTCGTTGATGACGAAGCCGGCTTTCACCGCGAACTCGGGAAATTCAAACCGCATATGGTGCTGTCGGATCTCACGATGCCGGGTTTTTCAGGCTATCGCGCGCTCGATCTCGTGCGCGACGTGGCGTCTGATGTTCCTTTCGTGTTCGTGTCCGGCACAATCGGGGAGGAAGCTGCGATCGAGGCGCTCAAGCGCGGCGCCACCGATTTTGTGCTCAAGAACAATCTTGCGCGCCTGCCGTCGGTGGCACGGCGGGCCTTGCGCGAGGTCGAGGAGCGCAGCGTGCGTGAACGCATGGAGACTGAACTGATCCGGGCGCAGCGTTACGAAAGCCTGGCGCTGCTGGCCGGCGGCTTCAGCCACGATCTGCGCAATATTCTGCAGCCCCTGCTGATCGCGTCGAACCTGATCGAGGAACGCGACGATCCGAAACTCCGTCAGCTCGGCCAGTTGATTTCCGACTGCGCCCAGCGCGGACTCGACATGGTCGCCTCCATGCTGTCCTTCGCGCGCGGCAGCCGCACCGGCGGCGGTCGCGTAAGCGTCGCAGCGCTGGTTGATGCGCTGGTCTTGCTGTTGCAGGGCAGCGTTCCGAACAACATCACGTTCAGGATCGAGAAGCCGGACACGGATTTGGAGCTTGAGGGCAACCACACCGAGCTGCAGCAGTGCCTGCTCAATCTGTGTCTCAATGCCCTGCAGGCGATGCCGAGCGGGGGTGTGCTGACACTTTCAGCTCGACCCGCCGAACTCGATCAGGCTTTCTTCGATGAAGCGGAGAACCATCCCCCGGGCGCGTATCTCAATCTGGTTGTCAGCGATACCGGCACCGGCATGTCCAAGGAGGTGCGCGAAAAGCTGTTCCAGCCGTTTTTCACGACCAAGGTCGATGGCACGGGTCTCGGCCTGATCTCGTGCAAGCGCATTCTGGACAACCATCGCAGCGTCATGCGTATCGAAAGCGAACCCGGCAAGGGAACCACGTTCAATCTCTACCTGCCGTTACCAACCGAGGACGCCGCACTCGGGGAAGCCGCTCCAGTGCCCGAGGGCAAGGGCGAGCGCGTACTCATCGTGATCGAGGAAATCGCAACCTTGTCGTTCCTCGCCGACAGTCTCGACCTGCATGGTTACGACACCAGGATGGCACAGAGCGGCACGGTCGCGTTGCAGGCCATCGATGCCGAGACGCTGCCGGCATTGGTCATCATGGATGCCGACATGAGCCTGATGACAGGCGTACGCACCATGTCGGCATTGCTGGAACGCGACTACACCGGTCCGGTGCTGCTGCTGGTGCGACCAGAGGCGCCGCCTGAACGTGACGGGTTGCCGCCGATCGAGCGTATCCGCTTCATCGACAAGCCGGTGGTCGTTGCGGATTTGATGCGTGCCGCACGCGAGGAACTCGATGCAGCGAGTGCGCCGGATTCGTGCTGAATCCGCTGTCAAGGTGCATGCTGGGCGGCCCGCCGCAGTGATGTCTTTTCGAATCTCGCGCCGCGGCGAAGCGGGATCGTGTGCATCAGGCGCTAGAATCCAACAATGCCGGACCCATCCGTCGAATCAGACACGCGCGCGCCAAATGCGGTACTGGCCGCTTTGGGCCTTCTGCTCGAGCGCGCAATCAATAGCGTGCTCGTGCTTGATGCGGAATCGCGTGCGCGCCTCGCTGCATTTGATGGTCGTGCGCTGACGCTCAAGTTCAGGAACACGCCGCTGGCC
>JBAUWF010000002.1:0-11968 GCA_049583635.1 Rhodanobacteraceae bacterium | reverse complement strand
CGCCCAGCGCATGCGCACGTTCGCGCTCGCGCTTGTGACTTGCGTAATAACCGAGGGCGGATTCGAACAAGTTGCTCGCCCGTTCGACATGGCCGTTGCGAAGCTCCGCTTCGGCTTCGTTGATGCGTGTCTCGACCAGACCGTCGGCATTGCCGCCGGCCTGCCAGGCGGTTTCGGCCTTCAGGTATGCCCGTGTCGACGCCTCGTCGTCGCCGAGTTCGCCGTAGAGCAAACCGAGATCGTTCCAGGCCATGCCTTCGATCATCGGGTTCGGCGTCTTCTTGAGATCCTCGATCGTCTGCCGGTAGGCCTCGCGCCCGAGCGCGAGTTCGCCGCGTTGCAGGTGAATCGCGGCGATGCTTTCGCGGGCGAACAACGCGCGCTTGGCATCGTGGCTCGCGATGGCCAGACGCAGGGTGCGTTGTGCGGCATCGAGCGCCTTGTGGGTTTCACCGAGCACGCGATAATCCGCGCTGAGGTTGCCGAGCGCCATCGCCTGGAAATGCGGATCGCCGGTTTGCCGATACAGCGCAAGCGCGCGTTCCTGTGCCGAAGTGCCACCGACCAGATCGCCGGTGTAGCCGAGCGCCGACCCGAGCGTTCTCTCGGCCACTGCGCGTTCCGCCGCTGCGGACGCGTCGCTGTCCTCACCGCAACCAAACCGCAGCGCGGATTTCGCCGACTGCGCGGCATTCGCATAATCGCCGCGCGCATACTGCAATCGGGCGAGGTCGGCATGGGCCATCAACAGGATGCAGTCATCCTCTGCCGCCTCGCCGTGGTCGATGGCCGCCTGAAACTGTGCTCGTGCGTCGACGGCAACGTCGTTCGCGGGCCGGTGGCCGGATTCGAGACTTCCGGTTTCGCGACGCAGGGTCTCGGCTCGCGCGAGGCTTTGCTCAGCCAGCGCGCGCTCGCGGTCGATGGCGGTCGCCGGATGCGCCTTGCTCACCTCGAGTCGATAGCTTGCCGGCAGGCTGGCGTTTTCCGCAGCAACATCGATCCGCCAGCTGGTGTCGTCGTCGGCAACCAGCGTCAGACGCAATCGCGCATGGCGTCCGGCGTCGTTCTGGAACAGTGGCGATCGCGCACCGGCGCTCGTCATCCAGCGTAACTGCAGGGTGGCATCGAGTTGCGTCAGGGCCAGAACAACGGCCTGACCACGCATCAGATCGATCCGATAATGCTGTTCCTCGCCGATCGCCAGACGGTCGCTACGCATCGCGCCCGGCGCGAGAACAGTCATCTGCGGGCTTGCCGCAGTCGCAACGGCGCCGGCAAGAACCAGCAGAAAAATGCGAAAAGCCTTTGCGACCGCGACAACGCCCATGCGGATCACCTCGCCGCGCCACCAGGCGTCCGGGACCGGATGCGGCTTGCGCCCGCACCGGATCCAGCCACGCGGTCCTGTCAGGCGCATCCCCCGCGCGCCACGCGCGAAGGTACCACAAAGACCGGAGCCGCCGGATTCGGAACTTGCGGGTCTCCCATGCCGGACGCGCGAGGCAAGGCAAGCAAGGACTCGACTGCTAGCCACCACTGTCGGTGTTTGCCGGTTTCACCACGAACGCCGCGTCGAGCGCTCCACCGTCGGCGAAATCGAGTTGCAGGTGAACCGTGTCGCCCGGCTTGATCGCGTGGCGCGCGTGCATGAGCATCAGATGGTAGCCGCCCGGCGCCAGCGTGACCGAGCTGCCGGAACGGATATCGAGCCCCGCAACCGATTGCATCAGCGATTTGCCATCGCGCACGACCGAACGGTGCAGCATGATGCTGGCATAGTCGGAACTCGTGGCGCCGGTCAGTCGCACGAGCTCATCGCCGGTGTTGGTCACGGTCGCATAGGCTGCTGCCGGCAGATCACCCGGCAGCCAGCGTACCCAGGCGCCGCTGACCGCGATCGACGGCGCGGCAGGTGCCGAAACCTGCGCAAGTGTGGCACCCGTCGCCGCGACGAGTACCAGCGCGACAAGGATTTTCGACAAAGCCCTCATGTCGGCTGTCCCAGCAACAGTTTCAAATCGTGGGTGATGTCGTCGAGCGAATCGATCGGCGTTGCCAGCAGGCGCACATGGCCTGACCGATCGAAAATGTAGATCGACGAGCTGTGACTGACTTCGTAGTTGCCGCCTTGTGCGGGCGGATTGCGATTGAATACCGCGCGATAGCGTTTGGCCAGCGCCTCGATGCTGCGTTCGTCGCCGGTCAGTCCGGTCACATGCGGATCGAACGCATGAACATAGGCGTGCAATATGTCGGGCGTGTCGCGCGCCGGATCGACGCTGACGAACAGGATGCGCACGCCGTCCGCCACCGCGCCAAGCCGCTGCATCACCACATGCAGATGCGTCAACGTCAGAGGACACACATCCGGACAGTGCGTATACCCGAAATACAGCAGCGCGACCTTGCCCCTGAAATCACCGGCATCCACGCGCTTGCCGTCGTCCGACGTGAGGGTGAACGCAAGGTCGGGCAGGTGCCCGCGCACATTGGTCAACGCGAACTTCGCATCATGCGCGCAACCTGCGAGCAGCGCGACGAGTAGCGCAAATACAAGGATACGTGAAGGCGATCTGATCAAGGCGACTTCCATTGCGCGTGCAACGCGCGCTGTTGCATATTGGCATGGGCAAGGCTCGCTTGCGCCAACGGTGAGACCTGCATCGAGCGCACGCGTTCCCGTTCACGCAGTATTACGCACTCATGCCGCCGCCCGAAACCACCAAATCGAGGCGGCGCCGACGCGCGACGACATCCTCACGGACGCAAGCACATGTCCATGTTGAGCGTTTCCCTGACGGCGCCGCCGACACCAGCAATCGGTCTGCTGCCGACCATCCATCGGCCTCCATGCAACGCCGGCCGACGTGCGGCGACAGTGGCGCTCGCATAATGTTGGCGGTGTCCATACATCAACGGCCGGCCGCATGAAACCCCATGCACACGCGGCGGCGCTCGTTTCGACCGATGTTCCGGCACGACTCGATCGCCTGCCGTGGTGCCGTTTCCATACGCTGGTCATCGTCGCACTCGGCGTCACCTGGATACTGGACGGTCTGGAGGTCACCCTGACCGGCGCGCTCTCGGGTGCCCTGCAGGCGAGCCCGCGTCTTCATCTGAGCGATACCCAAATCGGCGTATCGGCGAGCTTCTATCTGGCCGGCGCAGTCATCGGAGCGTTGTTCTTTGGCTGGCTGACCGACCGGCTCGGACGCAAGCGCCTGTTCACGGTGACGCTCGGCCTGTATCTCGCGGCGACCGCGCTGACCGCATTCTCGTTCGATTTCTGGAGTTTCGCGCTGTTTCGATTCCTGACGGGTGCAGGCATCGGCGGCGAATATTCCGCGATCAATTCGGCCATCCAGGAACTGATTCCGGCACGCTACCGCGGGCGCACCGATCTCGTCGTCAACGGCAGTTTCTGGATCGGCGCGGCGCTCGGTGCACTCGGCGCGGTGGTGCTGCTCCAGCCGGGCCTGCTACCCGTCGATGCCGGTTGGCGCGTCGCGTTCGGCATCGGCGCCGTGCTCGGACTCGGCATTCTGTATCTGCGCCGCTACCTGCCCGAAAGTCCGCGCTGGCTCATGATCCACGGCCGCGAAGCCGAAGCCGATGCAGTGCTCACTGGAATCGAACGCGACGCCGGCTTGATGCGACCATTGCACGCCTTGCCGCAGATCCGCCTGCGCGTACGTTCGCATGCCAGTGGCTGGTTCGATATCGCGCGCACGCTGTTTCGCCTGTACCCGCGGCGCGCCACGCTCGGTGTAGTGTTGATGGCGGCGCAGGCGTTCTTCTACAACGCGATCTTCTTCACCTATGCACTCGTGCTCGGGCGCTTCTTCGGCATCGCATCGGATCGCATCGGCCTGTATCTGGTGCCGTTCGCAGCCGGCAATTTTCTCGGTCCGCTGCTGCTCGGACGCTGGTTCGACACACTCGGGCGCCGGCCGATGATCGCAGGCACCTATGCGTTGTCCGGTTTGCTGCTGCTGGTGACCGCGCGGCTGTTCGTCGCGGGTCTGCTCGATGCGACAACGCAGACGCTGGCCTGGTCGATCGTGTTCTTCTTCGCGTCGGCGGCGGCCAGTTCGGCGTACCTGACCATCAGCGAGAGTTTTCCGATCGAGGTGCGCGCACTCGCGATCGCGTTGTTCTATGCACTCGGCACCGCGCTCGGCGGTATCGCCGGACCGTGGCTGTTCGGTCATCTGATCGGGACCGGCGCACGCGAGCCGATCGCGTGGGGCTACGCGCTCGGCGCGGCCCTCATGCTGATCGCGGCCGTGGTCGAGTTGAAACTCGGTGTCGCCGCCGAACGCCGCTCGCTCGAGGATGTTGCGACGCCGCTGTCGCGCGTAGTCTGACGCTCCCGTTTGCGCGCTCGCATGATCAGCGAAGATCGCCGCAAACCCGCTCCGAACGGTTGTCGGCCCGCCGTCGAGCCGGTACATTCGCCGGCGCCGCCTGAAGCGGCGACAAGTCGGATTCCGGGAACCGTCATGCGCCAGCTGCTGCTGTTGATCCCGTTCGTCGCTACCCTGGTCGTGCCGTTTTTCAACCGCATCGAACCGGTGTTGTGGGGATTTCCGTTCTTCTACTGGTACCTGTTCCTGTGGATGCTGCTGCTGCCGCCGTTGATCTACTTCGTCGACCGGGGCCGGCGTCGATGAACGGTGGCGTGCATTGGACCGCGTGGGGCGTGTTCGTGTTCTTCTTCGTGCTGGTGACCGTACTCGGCTTCGTCGCGGCGCGCTGGAAGAAGGCGGATCTGAATCTGCTGCACGAATGGGGCCTCGGCGGGCGCCGCTTCGGCACCGCGATCACCTGGTTTCTGCTCGGCGGCGACCTGTACACGGCGTATACCGTGATCGCGGTGCCGGCGCTGGTGTTTGCGGTCGGTGCTTACGGTTTCTTCGCGGTGCCGTACACGATCATCGCGTTTCCGATTTTCTACGCGTTCGTGCCGCGCTTGTGGAACGTGTGCCGGCACCACAACTACGTGACCGCCGCGGATTTCGCCGAGGGCCGTTACGGCAGCCATTGGCTGGCACTGGCAGTCGCCGTGACCGGCATTCTCGCGACGATGCCGTATATCGCGCTGCAACTGGTCGGCATGCAGGTGGTGTTCGAGGCGATGGGTTTCGGCGCTGTGCGTGAGGGTGCCGAGATCGCCCTCGTCGTCGCGTTCGTCGTGCTTGCGCTCTACACCTACACCAGTGGCCTGCGCGCACCGGCGATGATCGCTTTCATCAAGGACGCAATGATCTACGTGTTCGTGATCGCCGCCGTCATCATCATCCCGGCCCGGCTTGGAGGTTATGGCGCGGTCTTCGCCGCGGCCGCGCATGCTTTCGCCGCGAAGGGTGGCAGCAGCGGAATTTTGCTGCACGCCGGACAGGCGATGCCGTTCGCGAGTCTCGCTCTCGGTTCGGCGTTTGCACTGTTTCTGTATCCGCACGCGACCACCGGCATGCTCGCCGCGGACAGCCCGAACACGCTGCGGCGCAATGCGATGCTGCTGCCGATCTACAGCGTCATGCTCGGTCTCATCGCATTGATGGGCTATATGGCGATAGCGGCGCATGTCGATGCGAAAGGCACAGCAGTCGTACCGGCGCTGATCCTCAAGAGTTTCCCGGAATGGTTTGCCGGATTCTGTTTCGCCGCGATCGCGCTTGGCGCGCTGGTGCCGGCGGCGATCATGTCGATCGGCGCGGCGAATCTGGTCACCCGCAACATCTGGCGACCGTACGTCAACGCCAACATGTCGGCGAAGCAGGAATCGGGCGTTGCCAAGATCACCTCGCTGGCGGTCAAGTTCGGCGCACTCGCATTCGTCGTGTTCCTGCCGCTCGAATTCGCGATCAACCTGCAATTGCTCGGTGGTATCTGGATGCTGCAGATTTTCCCGGCGATCGTGTTCGGCCTGTATACGCGCTGGTTCCGCGCCGGCGGCCTGCTGGCCGGCTGGGCGCTCGGCATGACGCTGGGCACGACGTTGAGCTGGACCCAAGGCGTCAAGCCGGTCTATCCGCTGCCCGGTCTCGGCAAGGTCTATATCGGGTTGATCGCGTTGCTGGCCAATATCGTCTTGGCGGCGCTCGTGACCTGGTTCGCGAATCTCGGCGCAACCGCTCGCGATCGCGACGCGACCTCGGCGGCGCACTACGCGGACGCTTGACGACGACGCAGTCGCTTGGCGCACCTATGACCGCTGCTGCTCAAGTTGAACCACCAGTTCGAGATGCAGATCGGCAGCGCATAATGACCGCATGACCGCGCGCGACTTCGACGCAATCCTGATCGGCGCAGGCCACAACGGCCTGGTTTGCGCGACCTATCTGGCCAGGGCCGGGCTGAAAGTGTTGGTGCTCGAGCGTCGCGATGTCGTCGGCGGCGCCGCGGTAACCGAGGAATTCCATCCGGGATTCCGCAACTCCGTCGCCGCCTACACGGTATCCCTGCTGCAGCCGAAAGTGATCCGCGATCTCGATCTTGCCGCACACGGCCTGCGCATCGTGCAGCGCCGTCTCAACAATTTCCTGCCCTTGCCCGATGATCGCTATCTCGCCGTCGGCAACGGACGCACACGCGAGGAAGTCGCGAAGTTTTCCGCTCGCGATGCCGAACGGCTCGCCGAATACGAGCGTCGTCTCGAAGCCATCGCCGATGTGCTGCGCGCGCTCGCATTGCAGCCGCCACCGAACGTCACCGAGGGCGGCTGGCTCAAGGCGCTGCCGGAAATCCTGCGCGCCGGCCGCATCGGCAAGCGTCTGAGCACACTCGACGCCACGCTGCGCCAGGATCTGCTCGACCTGTTCTCGATCTCGGCCGCCGAATATCTCGACCGTTTTTTCGAGAGCGAACCGATCAAGGCCGTATTCGGCTTCGACGGCATCGTCGGCAACTACGCGAGTCCATACACGCCGGGCAGCGCCTATGTGTTGCTGCATCACGTGTTCGGCGAGGTCAACGGCGTCAAGGGCGCCTGGGGCCATGCGATCGGCGGTATGGGTGCGATCACCCAGGCAATGGCCAAGGCGGCCACCGCAGCCGGTGTCGAGATTCGCACCGGCTGCAGCGTACGCGAAGTCATCGTGGAAAGCGTCGATGGAAAGCCCGGCCGCGCAGTCGGTGTCGTCACCGACGGCAGCGATGTGCTGCACGCGCGCGCGATCGTGGCCAACGTGAATCCCAAGTTGCTTTACGAGCGCCTGCTGGCGCCCGCGCTGGTGCCCGCGCCGACGCGCGAGCGCATGGCGAACTGGCGCTGCGGTTCGGGCACATTTCGCATGAATGTCGCATTGAGCGAGTTGCCGCGATTCAGCGCGTTGCCGGAGCCCGGCGATCATCTGACCGCAGGCATCATCATCGCGCCGAGCCTCGACTACATGGATCGCGCCTATGCCGACGCGCGGGCCTGCGGCTGGTCGCGCGAACCGATCGTCGAGATGCTGATTCCCTCGACGCTCGATGATTCGCTGGCGCCGCAAGGCCACCATGTCGCCAGTCTGTTCTGTCAGCATGTCGCACCAACGTTGCCGGGCGGGCAGTCCTGGGACGATCATCGCGACGAGGTCGCCGACCTGATGATCGCGACCGTCGACCGCTGCGCGCCCGGATTCAGGGCATCGGTACTCGGTCGCCAGATCAAGAGCCCGCTGGATCTGGAGCGCGATTTCGGCCTGCTCGGCGGCGATATCTTCCACGGCGCCTTGAGCCTGAACCAGTTGTTCAGCGCACGACCGATGCTCGGTCAGGCGAACTATCGGGGTGCGCTGCCGGGCCTGTACCTGTGCGGTGCCGGCACCCATCCCGGCGGCGGCGTCACCGGTGCGCCGGGACACAACGCGGCACAGGTGATCACCGCGGACCTGCGCTGAATCGCGCGGTTCCCCGCGTTGTGCCGTTGGTTGCGGGTGCGTCCGCTGATGAATGCACCGGCGTATCCGGTGCCGCATCACCGGTGTGTTTTTCACCGGGTACTTCGCGCGACGCATGTCTGCGTGCAACTCGCCGCGATGCGTGCGGTTCGCAGGCGTCGCGCCCGATGTGATAGTTTCCTGCGTCTGCATCGGTTCGGGGAGCGACACGATGGGCATCATCAAGTACGCGTTGATCGCGGCTGCCTTCGCCTTGACAGCGCATGCGCACGCGTCGCCGCAGCATGCGGCGGCCTGCATCGACGGGATGGCCGAAGGCTACCCATGCAACAACGTCGATCTGGCCGGACACCTGAGCTTGGCCGAACTCGGCGCCAACGGCGGCGACGGCAACGACATGTGGGGCTGGACCGATCCCGACACCGGCAAGGAATATGCGCTGGTCGGTCTCGAGAACGGCACCGCGTTCGTCGACATCAGCGATCCGGAGAATCCACTGCGTCTCGGCAACCTGCCGACGCATACCGTGACTTCGATCTGGCGTGACATCAAGACCTACAGCCACTATGCGTTCATCGTGTCCGAGGCGTCGGGCCATGGCATGCAGATATTCGACCTCGATCATCTGCGCGACGTGACGGCGCCGCCGGTCACGTTCACGGAGGATGCCTGGTACGGCCAATTCGGTCAGGCGCACAATATCGTGATCGACGAGCAATCCGGTTTCGCGTTCGCGGTCGGCTCGCGATCGGGCACCCAGACCTGCGCCGCCGGTCTGCACATGATCGACATCCACGATCCGCTCAATCCGGTATTCGCAGGCTGCTTCAGTGCGGACGGCTATACGCACGACGCGCAATGCATTGTCTACGATGGCCCGGATACGCGTTATACCGGCCACGAAGTCTGCTTCGCCTCGAACGAAGACACGCTGACGATCGTCGACGTGCAGGACAAGGCCAATCCGGTCATGCTCTCGCGCACCACCTACGTCGGCGTCGGTTACACCCATCAGGGCTGGCTGACGGCCGATCGCCGGCATTTTCTGCTCGACGACGAACTCGACGAGCAGCACGACGGCCACAACACTCGCACCTATGTCTGGGACGTCCAGGATCTGACGGTGCCGACGGTCCAGTTCACCTACACCGGGCCGGTCGCGGCGATCGATCACAATCTCTATATCCGCGACGGTTACGCATTCGAATCGGACTACAAGAGCGGCTTGCGCATCCTGAGCCTGGCCGATATCGACAACGGCAGCCTCAGCGAAGCGGCTTACTTCGACACGTTTCCGGCCGGTGACGATGCCAACTTCGACGGCGCCTGGAGCAACTATCCGTATTTCGCGAGCGGCATCGTCGCGGTCAGCGACATCAGCGGCGGCCTGTTCCTGTTACAACCGAATCTGTGCATCGCACCGGCGGCGGTCGACGGCCTTTCGGCGCAGGCGGCCGGTGACAACCGCATCGATCTGGTCTGGAACGCGAGCGCGACACCGGATGCGAGCTACGCGATCGATCGCACGCTCGGCGGCTGCATGGCCAACCACAGCGAAACCATCGCCGATGGTTTGACCGCGACCGGGTTCAGCGACACCACGGCGTCGGGTCAGGTCACTTACGGCTACCGCGTGCGTGCCGTGGCTGCGTCGGGACAATGTTCGGCCCCCGCCAGCGCCTGCGTCGAAGCGAACACCACGGGCGAGTGCACCGCACCACCGCAGTTCGAGGGCATCACCAGCGCGATCTCATCCGGCGCCGCAATCTGCCGCATCGATCTCGGCTGGGCGCCGGCAACGCCGTCCTGCGGCGATGGCGCGAACTACACGGTCTATCGTTCGACCGATCCGGCGGCCGAACCCGGACCCGATGATTTGCTGACGAATGGCATCGACGCCGACAGCTATGCGGACAGCGGCGTTTCGTTCGGGACCGACTACACCTACATCGTGCGTTCGGTCGACGACGCCAGCGGCGTCAGCGACGACAACAGCGTGCGCCTGACCGCGCGCGCGTTCGGTCCAGCCGCCGACGGCAACTGGTTCAGCGGTGCCGAAGTCGGCGATCCGGAGCTGGCCGGCAACGCGACGCCATTGGAAACACCGGCCAGGACCGGAGACAGCCCGTTGCATGTCGCATGGGAGATCGTCGACGACGTCTCCCACAGCGGCGAACGCAGCTATTACTCCGGCTACAACAATTCCGAATGCCTCGCGTTGGCGACTGACCCGATTGTTCTGAGTTCAGACATGGAAAGCGATCTCGGCTTCTGGACGCGCTACGGCATCGAACTGGGCTGGGATGCCGGCGTCGTGCAACTGTCGATCGATGGCGGTCAGAACTGGCAGATGCTGACGCCGACCGGCGGCTATCCGTCGATGCTCACGCACAGCGGCAACGCCTGCGGTTTACCAAGCGGCACACCGGTGTTCACCGGCAGCGCGCTCGACTGGACCGAATATCACATTCCATTGAGTGACTGGGCCGGTCAGACCATTCGCCTGCGCTGGCTGTTCGGCACCGATACGGCACAGACCGACGCGGGTTGGTGGCTCGACGACCTGACGGTCAGTCACGCGCAGGTACCGGGGCAATGCGTCGACGCGGCCGATGCCGTGTTCATCGACGGTTTCGAGGTTCCGTAAGCGCCGTTCGGGAACGCAGTTTTGCAGGGTCATCCCGACAGCATGTAGTGTGCTCTGCGCACGAAGTGCGCGCTGCAGCGCATATCGCACCTGCATCTGTTGCGATCCGTCAGTTCCGCGCACGCCCTTTGCTCGCGAGAAGTTCGCGAAGCTCGGCGGTTTCATCGTCGCCGAGCGCGGTTTCGGTCTTCTTCCTGAGCAGATCGTCAAGGCGCTGCTGCAACGCCTGGCGACCGAGCTGGGTGATGGCGTCGACGAATTCGATGCGCGATTCGTCCTCGCCGCCCGGGAACTCGACGACCGCGAGTTTTGCGAGCGCGCTGGCTTCATCGCGATCGGCGTAGCGTTCGATCAGTCCGGCGGTGCTGATGTCGGGGCGACTGCGGCACAGTTCGATCAGTTCGATCAGCAACGACACGCCGGGCTGGCGCAATACGGCGAATCGCCACGGAGGCTGCAAGGCTTCGGCCAGTCCTGGGTTCTGCACCAGCAACGCGACCGCCGTGCGTACCAGTGAACGGCGCGGCGTGGAAGCGGGGCGGGTTCGTGCCGCGGCGCCGACGGCCGGCGGCGCGAGCTGGATCGACAGGCCGGTGCGGCGGTCGAGTTCGGCGAGCATCAGATCGCGAAAGGCGCCATCGGGGATTTCCGCAAGCAAGGGCCGCGCACGTTCGGCCAGGCGCGCGCGTCCGTCGAGGCTCGCGAGGTTCACGTCCTTGCCGATCTCGGCGAAGAAAAAAGTGCTGAGCGGCATGGAGTCGGCGAGCCGCTGCTCGAAGCCGTCCAGCGACTCCTTGCGGACCACGCTGTCGGGGTCCTCGCCCTCGGGCAGAAACACGAAATACGCCTGGCGCCCGTCACGCATGCGCGGCAGCACCGATTCGACCGCGCGCCACGCAGCCTGGCGCCCGGCGCGATCGCCGTCGAAACAGAAATACACGTCGGCGCATTGGCGGAACAGGATCTCGGCGTGATCGCGCGTGGTCGCCGTGCCGAGCGTTGCCACTGCCTGGGTCGCGCCGAACTGGTGCAGCGCGATCGCGTCCATATACCCCTCGACGACGATCAGCCGCGGAATCTTGGCGTGCGCCGCGCGCACTTCGGTCAGACCGAACAGCTCGCGGCCTTTGTGGAATAGCGGCGTCTCCGGCGAGTTGAGATATTTCGGACCTGCTTGAGAAGTGCGCGCGGGGATGCGCGCTGTTTGATCCTCGCGATCAGGATGATCGCTGAAATCACGAGAAGTGCGGACAGAGACGCCCGCTTCTTGATCTTCGCGCTCAGGAAGAGCGCTTGAAATGATCCTTCCCCCGAATGCGATCGTGCGGCCGCGCCGGTCGCGTATCGGAAACATCACGCGATCGCGAAAACGATCGTATCTGGAGCCACGCTCGCCGCTCGTGAGCATGCCGGCTTTTTCGAGCAGCGCGAT
>JBAUWF010000001.1:0-1542 GCA_049583635.1 Rhodanobacteraceae bacterium | reverse complement strand
GACGCATGACCGATAACGCGCACATGGAGTCGTGGAACAAATCGATGAAGTCGGACATGTATCACCGACAGCGTTTCACCGACGATCGGACACTGCGCGCAGCCCTTCGCAGCTACATCGATTTCTGCAACCAGCACCGCTTACACTCAGCCTTGGGATATCGTTCGCCGAACGAGTTCGAGGCCCAGTGTGTCTGACCGATGGTGTCTACTTTTTCGTAGGAACTCTCGGACAGTAACGGCTTACAGAAGAGCAAACTGTTAGCACATGTCAATCCGGCAGGCGCGCTACGCGCGCCGCTGATTTCGGGGGTCAGCAGCAAGGAGAATTCGTGCTCTGCTTTTCGTATGGATCCAATATGTCGGTCGCGCGATTGCAAGATCGTGTGCCATCCGCTCGATTCGTCGCGGTGGCAACTTTGGCAGCGCATAGGCTCCGATTCCATAAGGTCAGCAACGATGGATCCGGGAAGTGTGACGCTGTAGAAACCGGGGACCCGAAGGACCAAGTTATCGGCGTGGTTTATGAAATTGCCGACGTCGAAAAGTCGGCCCTTGATCGAAAGGAAGGGCTAGGATCGGGCTACGAGGAAAAGGAAGTGGAAGTAACGACGGATCAAGGAAAATTGACCGCTTTGATGTATTTCGCGACGGCAGTGGATTCGGCGTTGAAGCCATATCGTTGGTACAAGAAACACGTCTTGGTCGGGGCTCGTGAGAACGGGTTGCCGTCCGAATATATCGTGCAGATTGAAGAGGTAGAGGCTATCGATGACCCGGACACCAAAAGGCATGAGCGTGAGCTGGAAATTTACCGCTAGGAATCAAATCCCACGCGGCCGAGGTCGACAGCATCGCCCCCGTGCACAACTCGGCGAACGAGAAAGCCAGGTCGCTTGATTTGGGACTACGGGGGCACCGCGGTGGTGGCTCGGCCGGATGATGCGTCGGCGAGGAACGTCAATGCGCCGCTCGATCATGAAGAGGTCAAGGCTCAAGAGAGGTCAAGAAAAGGTCAGGTCTCGCGCGATCCGTGTCGCGTGATATGAGACAGCGCGGCGGGATCATGCGCCGATACGCCGAGGCGGAGACGGTCGGGATGGATCCGGGAAACGGGCGGGTGGATTGGTCGATGGCGGGGATCGGGGCCCGGCATGCGCCGAGGCATCGCTCGCTGGTATCGGGCGCGCGTCTGCTCTGTCGGAGCCGCCCGGACATGGACGGTGTCACGCCATGATGGCGCCGCAATGTATCGCTCTGGCGCTCTACCTGGGGTTCGTCTACTGGGTGCGCACGCGTCGTGCGAAATCCGCGGCAATGTCCGTGAAGGTCAAAGCGGCGAGTGCGCCAATACCCGCGGCGGCCCCGCCTGCGCCTGCCGCGGAAAAGATCGCGGAGTGGGAACGTCGCGAGCGGGAGGCCTCGATGCTGATGGGACGGGGCGACTATCAGCGCGCTGAAATACTGGCCGGGGAAGCATTGGCGGCGGCCGAGGGCAGCGAAGGAAAAGACTCGCTCGCGGCAGCGCGTTGCCTGAACACGC